>JANMMZ010000013.1:0-18484 GCA_031373665.1 Saprospiraceae bacterium
CAATGAACTCTTCAAACATTTTTCTATCCTCAATTTACATCGAAAAATATCCCCATGTCTTATTGTCAATATTCGGGATTCGAACCCTGCTTAATTCCTTTGAACTAAGGCTCCCATCGAGCATATTTATTGTTTCCTCTTCCCCTTATTTCTTGTCTCATCGTTTTCGGGCTGCAAAGATACGACCACCACTTTTACTCCACCAAATTTTTTCGTATCTTTTTTCTAACTTTTTTTCAAGAAGCCTTTTGGGGCTTTTTACCATTCATCTCTCTTTTCCTGCTCTAGTATTTTCATACCACCTGTGCTATTATTTTCATGCCCTGTTTCTCTAAGCGGCCGCAAAGGTACAACCATTATTTATTCCTCCAAATATTTCTTGAAAAAATTTTGTACTTTTTAAGTTTCATCTTGGTTCATTATCAGAATAAAATTCCGTTTTAGTTATGATTGGTACTGTTATTGAATATAAAATAATTTTGCCGAAAATGATATTCTTGCAGTTGTAGTATTTTCCCATTTTTAATCTATTATTTTTTATTTTCAAATTCTAATGATGTGCGTATATTTGCATTGAACTAGGGGGTTCTCAAACACTTTTTTTGATTTTTTAACCAAAATAACTTACACTATGTCTATTAAACAAAAACTCTCTAAAGAACAGCAGAAATCTAAAGATAGCGAAGAAAATACCCGCTTCTTACTAATTGTTGCTGGCTCTACCATTTTGTTGATGCTTGTTATGTATTTTATGTTTTCGTAAAGGAAAGCCCAATACTGTAATAAGTATCCATTTCTCACAAACCACCTTAGCATTCGGTTGTTGAATATGCTATGGTGGTTTTTGTTTTTATACACCTTAGTACCTTACACTAAAAAATTATAGTCTTATGCGTTTTTCACATGCTGCTGTCCCTTATATTGCCTTATTTGTATTGCTAGGGCTTTTATCTTGTGGGTCTGAGGGCAATCAGCAGGCACAACAATCGAAAGAAGGTGATATTGCCCAAAAGGGAGAAGTTATTGAAGTTCGAAAAAATATCGTTTTTTTTGGAAATAGCCTTACTGCGGCATACCAACTTTCGCAGTCTCAGGGCTTTCCTGCTTTGATCCAATTAAAGATTGACTCTCTTGCCCTACCATATATATGTGTCAATGCTGGCCTTAGCGGTGAAACGACGGCAGATGGGAAGAATCGAATTGAGTGGGTATTGCAGCAACAGATGGATATTTTTGTGCTGGAGTTAGGTGGTAACGATGCTCTGCGTGGATTGCCTGTGGAGGAATCGAAGAAAAATCTTCAATCTATACTCGACCAAGTGAAGGCCAAGTATCCGCAATGCAAAATTGTGATTGCTGGTATGCAAGCACCTCCGAACCTAGGTGGGACTTATACCAAAGCATTCCGATCTATGTTTCCCGATTTGGCTAAAACAAACAATGCCGCCCTCATTCCATTTTTATTGGAACATGTAGGCGGCATTGCTACGCTTAATTTGGAGGATGGTATTCATCCGAATATACAAGGCCAAAAAATAGTAGCCGAGAATGTATGGTCGGTGTTGAAGCCTTTATTATAACTTAACAACCCTGATGGCTTGGCCACCAATACGTAGGCAGTAAGTACCCACGTTCAGATGACCCACGAAAATAGTGGCATCGGTGGTGTTGGATACGTTTTGGCTTAGCACTACCCTACCATATATATCTGTCACTTGTAAAAGATCGAAAGGATTGGTGCTTTTCACAAATAGTAAGTCATTGGCAGGGTTAGGATGTACTTTGATGGTATTGGCAGCATGGGGTTCTTGGGTGCCAATACTCAGTGAATTAAATGCATCGAAAGTAGGGGGCATAGCAACATAGGGCCCTGTGCCGTTGGGATAGCGACCAGTAGTTTTATCGGCCTCCTGAGCACCAAAGATGTGGCTATCCAAAATCGCTGAGGCGTTGCCTCCTGACAAATAGATGGCTTCTCCGCTGGCTTTCAACTTGAAATTGGCATGGTAGGGGCCTTGAAGCCCGTTTTCGTCGAGCCAAACGATGATAAAACCATTGGCTGGGATGGAGGTACCTTGTGGAAACGTCCATTTATTCAAGTTACTTACATCGTCGGATAAGTAAACGCCTTTGAGGCTAATGGCATTCGTAGTGTTATTATACAGTTCTACCCAATCTTCATATTCACCAGATTCATCTACTGCACCCATAGTATTTTCGGCCATAAACTCATTGATGACTACTTGGCCTATGGCTGGTAAGGCGTTCAAGAGGAAAAACTCATGTTCGGCGCGTTCTGGTAAGAATGCTCCTGCGGTAGTATTTTCAGCATAGAAATAATACTGAGCCAGTGGCTCAACCAAGATGAATGATATTCCAAAAACGCCATCAGCAGCGGCACCATCATTGTGCTGCCCGTCGTCGTACATGGGCAAACTGCTAAATACAGCTGCCGAATCATAGCGAATATTGAACCAAACACTACTAGTTTCTTGTACGTTGATAGTGAGGGTGACATTGTTTCCGTTGATGGTCTCTACTGGCGACTGGTAAATGGGGGGCTGGGGCAGGAGATTGATATTATTATTGAGGTAGGCATATCGAGAATTCATAAGGTCGGTAATACCTGGTACGGTGCCGAAAACCGCACCACTGCCAGTGTAGGTTTGGGTGATATTGCTTGTAAATGCGGTATTGGGGTAAAATTTTTTGGTGTCGCTTTGTACGGCAGCACTGATATTGGCTTGCAAGGCCAAGGCCTTGGCCTTGTAGTCTTCAGTAGAAAAATTTTCTTTGGCAATGGTACGGAGGTGAGCAAGGTACATCTTTTTCCAGCGCGGATTGACCAGCAACTGCTTGATGAGCGGTCTGCTATTGTTGGTAGATTGAGCCAATGGATCCAATTGTTTCATTTGGGTAATGGTCAATGGAGCACCGCCACCAGGCGTAAGCAAGGGGAATGCCCCAAAACTCATGTTCAAATCCCAGATGATGGGCAACCAACGTTCATTTTTATCGTGGTATAGATAATAGTTTTGGCCAAATGCTCCAGTATAGGAATCCAAATTGACCATGACATTATTGAAGGCGAGCATCCAGAGGGCGCGATCCAAATCCAAAATGGAAGGGCTGCTATTGGGGTGGTTTTTAAGGGTATCCATGAGTTGCATCAATTCCAACCAACCGATATCTGATTGAATATCGTATTTATTGTAGTAAAATGCACTATCGGCACTGGAATATACTAAATCGGGGAAATTGCCGCCAGTACCGGGGCCTCCAAAATCTTCGGGATTACATTTGAAAAATGGGTTGTCGCCATCGGTGAAAAAATGATTTTTGACAAATCGCTTATTAACGCTTTCCACATTTCCATAAACGCCCCAATAGACCCCATTGATCCAGACTTTGGCATGGTTGGCAAGCGGAGCATCCATGTATTGGCGGAGTATTTGGTAAGACAGTGCTTCGCGCACAAAGGTGGGGTCGGCAAAACCATTGTTCAATTTAATATCTTTGATACCTTGGTAGTCTTGTCCTTTTATGATAAAATTCAATTCGATATGAAGGGGGTTTTTCATATTATCGGGACTATATGAACTATTTCCCTTGTATTTTACACCCACGGAGTCAAAGAGTTCTCCATTGATCTCTACCGATCGGGCCAGGAGGTAATCGCCACCGTCAATGTTTTTGAGGGAGTCCAATTTGAAATCCCAATTATCCTGAAAGAAGGTGATCTTGATTTCTTGAAGGATGCCAGAATCATAAAAACTTTGTGCTGTTAGATTGACGGCAACACAAAGGCAAGATAGAACATTAAAAAGAGAGCGCATAAATACAATTTGTGAAAATGCTTAAAAGGCCACAAAAGTACGAATTCTACTGGATAAGTGCTGGAAAATTACAATTTTTGACGGATAAATGCTAAACTACTAGGGCTTTATAAATGAAGACATCCACACAACAAGGCTGACTGATCAAATTCAGTTGGGTGACTTGTGTATGGATGTCTTGACTACGATCTTAATTGTGGCCTGCCATTACAATTCGGCTACCAATTTGAAGTTGGTCGGATTGGCACCATCTTGCACGATGCGGTATCCAAAATTAGGGCTTAGGTTGTGGGTGCCAGTATCCCATGCCCATGCATTGCCTGTTTTTTCATAGATGTAGATTTTGTTAGGGCCTACAGCATTGATAAACACGTCAAATGTCTCTCCTTTATTGATCGGATAGGTGATGCCTTGTACACTTATAAATATAGGTGTATTGTAGTTGGCTGCTATGTGGCGGATCTTCACTTTCGAAGTGCTGTACTTCTTATTGATGAAGGATTTGTCTGTAACCGATAGTTCAGTATTCCAAGGTATGGAGAATCCATTAGTGGTGAGTGCTGCACTCACTGGGTACTGCATGATGGAAGTTGGATCATAGGCCGTATTGTTTGTCAATTTTCCATCTTGTTTATTCAAGATATTGGCATCTACTTTTGCTTGATCCCAGCCATTGGTAGTAGCATAATATTGATACACTGCTGTAGGATTCCAAGGGATGTTGGCATAAGGCTGTTGGTGCTCATGCTCCAAGCCCAAAGCATGGCCAAACTCGTGCAATGCTACCCGACGGATACTTGACTCTGAGGTATTGTCATTGATAGCAAGGTTGATGGTGTTTGTGTTTTGTGCGATCAATAATGCGTCTTTACCCACATACGACCAATGTCCATTGTTCATATCAAATGCTACCCTTATTTCAGCGTTGCCAGCGGTCACTACTTGAAAATCAATGTTGGCATTGCTTTCCCATTGCTGCACATAAGTCATGACTTTGTTGCGAAGGGTGGTGGTACCACCTATGAATTTTAAGCGCAATACCTGACCGGGTAGCCAGAATTTGTTTTTGTGGCCAGCAGCACGATCTTCAACACTGCCCGGAATAGCAGGTGTGTCATCGGCATCGGTTGCCTCGGAATCGAGGGTCAGACACATATCAATATTTTGTAGTTCCGATTGATTGAATGTGAGGGATTCATTTTCTTTTTTACAATTACTAAATGCTAAAATGGTGAATACGGCTAGCAATAGGCTATACAAGGATGCAATTTTGAAAGATGGATTCTTCATGTTTTTATTTTTTTTGAAAAGTGAGAATAGGATATGAATGGGTTAATTAACACAACACGATTTGCAAGAATTCTTGCTTTTTATGGCGTGATATGGATAAAGCGCGGCCATTTGACATATAGATACCGCCATCGGCGCGGACAAATTTTTTGACGTGAAGCAGGTTGATGAGGTGCGAAGCGTGGGAACGATAAAAGAAATGATGGTTGAGCATGATTTCAAGTTCCTTTAGGTTTTTGGTGGTGATCACTGATTCTCCACTGGTTAGCCATATACGGCTGTGGCTGCCTTGGGCATCGCAATGCACAATATCTTGGGTTTCTGCGAATAAGAGTCCATCCGTTGTAGGCACCACTATTTTGTGGGGTTGCGATTTCCGCAACGGATTGATTTTTGGGGTGATCTGTGAGTGATTTAAGTTTGCTGCGGCCGTGCCCATGTCTAATTTGTTTGATTGTGAAATACGAGGATTCATTTAAATATCGGTTGAATTAATGCTCTCCTTCGCTGTTTGATGATGCAAAGATGGGGGTGTGGCAAGGCTGCCCGCAATTTCAATTTTTGGTCTTTTTTAAGGCTTAAAGGGGGCTATTCTTTAAAAAAACTACCGCTATTTTTTATAATTAATTGATTGTGAGTAACTTATATTGCACTATTTTCATTTCACTTTTTTGATATTTTTATAGATCGGTTGGTGTTTTTATGTTTTTTTTTGAAAAAATTTTGTTGTTTTGAGTCAATAAATTTTAAATATGAAAGACGACGGAGTGGTAATTCGTATCAGCATTTTCTTGAACCTGCGTACCTTTGAGCAAATTAATACAAGTTTTTTAACGCACTATTGGTCAACATGACACAGATTTTTTCTAATATCTTTTCTTTTTTTTCGAACAACATTTTTACCCTCAAATTTTTTCAGGACGTATTAAAGACCTTCATCGGAGTATTTTTAGCCTTTTGGGTCAGCCAATGGGAAGCCCGTCGTGACAGTCAAGCCAAGGAAAAATTCTTGCTTCAAGAAATACAGCACGAGTTGCAGGTCAACGTTGAAGACCTCCGTATCAACTTTATTGGGCATAAAGGGGCAATTGAATCGGCGAATTTTTTAAAACGATATTATCAGAATGATACGACCAACATGGACTCGCTGGCCATTCATTTTTTTATATTGCTCAATGATCTCCTCTCAATACAGCACACGGCCGCTTACGAAACGATCAAAGCGCGGGGGCTTGAATCCATTTTGGACGATTCTTTACGGCTGCATATTGCCGATTTGTACGATTTTGACTTCGAGGTCATCGAAAAAATGGAGGATCACTATAGACCAAATGACTTTTTGGATGTCTATTACCAGCCGATGCTCCAGATTTTGAGCAAATGTTACGATTTTTCAAAACCACCCGGTGCCGCTCGGCATATCATGTTTGTTTCAAAACTCCCGAAACAAGAACAAGTACTTTTGCATGCGTGGTTGAGCAAAATTAAGTACAGTCATTATTTTGCTCAGGTCAACTATCAAACCACCATCGAAAAAGCCGAAAAAGTTCTGGCTGACATTAAAGTTCTGACGACAAAATGAACACTTGATCTTCGTATGTGAGTACGCATGAGATTACTTTATTTCTTCCATTGATTATGATCACAAATAAGGGTACAGACCTTTACAAGGAAAATTAATGTTTGTATAAATAACTTTTACGTAAATTTGAGCATCTTTTCAATAAAAACAACCTTATCATGTCAAAAAAAATGATCAATTTCGCCTGTTGTAACCTCGCAACGCTGTTCATGGTGTGTCTTTTAGGGCTGTCCCAGACATTCGCACAATCTTTGAGCCTTTCGGTCAATTCAGCAGATCATCCCCCTTATGACAATATGACGGAACTCATCAAACAGCACCTAGTAGGTGCAGGTATTGAAGTCCTGAATGTTGAATTTGATGGAGTCCCCCAATCTGTTGGTTATTTCACAGATGGCTTAGATGCTGTTGGCCTCCAAAGAGGCTTGGTCTTAACGACAGGACAGGCAGTGAGTTCTCCTGATCCATTTAATGAATTTGGTGTGGATGGTATAGGTATGAATCAAGCCAGCAATGATATAAATAGCAATGCTGGATCTGCTGAATTGGCTAATATATCAACGAGTGTACTTTTCGATGTCAATGTCTTTCGAATCAGTTTTCGTACTTACAGCGATTCGATCAAATTTAGATACGTATTTGGCTCTGAAGAATACCCTGAATATGCCTGTACCCAATTCAATGATATTTTTGGTTTTTTCTTATCTGGTCCTAATCCAGATGGAGGAGAATATATTAATGAAAACATCGCGCTGATTCCTGGAACAAACCTCCCCGTCTCCATCAATAACATCCATCCAGCCAACCCTCCTAACTGTAACACCCCTGCGTTCCCAGAATACTACATCAGCAACATCAATTCAATGAATCAACCTGTTTACGATGGTTTGACCACTGTTTTTGAAGCCAAAGCCAAGGTGATTCCTTGTGCTGTATATCAAATGGTACTGGCGATTGGGGATGTAGCAGATGGAGTCTGGGATACAGGTGTATTTCTGGAAGCCAAAAGTTTTGAGGGAGCCGTGAATGTCACGGCCAGTTTCAACCCAGGCGCGGCTATATTCCCTGAACACGCAATGGCAGATAGTATTTCGCTGACGTTTAGTAATATACCAGATATACTTTTGCCTTTGAGCGTACACATTGGCGGTTCGGCGATCAATGGTGTGGATTACCTGCCAATAGACTCTGTTTGGACAGTGGACAGTGCCAATCAGATACTCCATTTTTTGGTTCAAGCGATCCCAGATACTATTTCAGAGGGCTACGAAACGGTCGAATTGATCGTAGAGGCTTCTATGGGTTGTTTCTATCAGAATTTCACCCTGTACATTGCAGATCCACCAAGTTCACCGTTTTCCAATCTGGATACCCTTATTTCTTTGAACAATGAACCAGTCTCACTATCCGTTACGCCAACATTCATCAACGGATTGACCTATGAATTTAGCAATCCAAATACTTTTGTTATTGCCCCCACATACACTTCCGTCTTTTCCGATATTGATGTGACTGGATTCCCATTAGATACCTTATTCGGAGTTAATTCGATTCAATCGGTTTGTGTCAATATTACGCACACTTGGATTGATGATCTGAATCTTTATTTGGTAGCACCCAATGGGCATTTTTTAGAATTGAGTACAGACAATGGAGAGGATGGGGATAATTACGTCAATACGTGTTTTACGCCGACTGCCATTGAATCCATCAAAGGCGATTTCCCATTTGCGCCAGCATCATTTGCTCCTTTTACTGGGAATTGGCAACCAGAAGGGCCTTGGTCTGATATAGAAGGCACCACTATCAACGGTTTATGGCGGTTGCAACTTGTGGATGACAATAATGGTTCTACAGGCAATTTGCTCAACTGGAGCATCCAATTTTCTGGTCAGGATATTGGCAATTTCAAGTATTTATGGAGTACTGGAGAGACAACGGATAGCATCTCTGTCAACATATCAGGCACTTATAGTGTAGTCGTTAGCAATGATGTGAGCCATTTTACCAAAACCTTTATCGTTCAAAGCATTGTAGCCACCGATGATCCTTCTGAACAGGTTGCAGAAAGTCCTTTCAGTATCGTACCCAATCCAACAACTGGTAATGTAGCGATCTTTTCAGCACAAGACCTGAATATACAATCTGTTCAGGTATTTGATTTGCAAGGACAAAAAGTTCTGGAGCAAAATTCTGGCGGTGTTATATTAGGCGCGGAGCAGCTGCAAAAAGGCATCTATGTTGTTGCGCTTATTTGTAAAAAAGGAAGGTTTGTGCAGCGTATGATGAGGCAATAAAGCATGCAAAACAGTTTATACTATCCGATTTTATGGTTGTTAATATCAGCCTTATCCATAGGCTTGATCTGTGTCAGTCGGGGCATTGATTTTTTCCGAAAGCAAATGGTCAATGACCCTAAGGTTTGTGACCAATGTGGCCGCCAACTACGGATTTTGGGTATTGTCCGGCAGTTTCTTTATGGGTTTATGGTCTTTATAGTTGTCAGTGGGTTTATGGTGATGTACCTTGATCAAAAGACGAATCATGCAGCCATGATCGCTATGCGCAATCAACTGTGGCCTATTTATGAAAAACAAAAGGTCTGGATAGCACCAGCCCAGTATTTGGCTGATACAGACCGTGATCCTGACCTCATTACTTATGGACGCGATCTTATTGTGCATACCCAAGATTATTTTGGCACTCATGGACTGGTCAAAGCGGGAGCCATCAACGGGATGAATTGTCAAAATTGCCATTTGGAAGCCGGTACCAAACCTTTTGGCAACAATTATTTTGGAGTATATAGTACTTATCCGCAGATGAGGGCTAGATCGGGAGCACTCGAAACCATCCCTAAACGGATCAATGATTGTTTTCAGCGCAGTCTCCATGGGGAACCTTTGGATACCACTAGCCGCGAAATGTTGGCCATGCTGGCCTACATGCGTTGGCTCGGTACGGGAGTGCCCAAAGGGGAGAAACCCAAGGGGGCGGGCTTGGTGGAGGTACCGTTTTTAGATCGGGCTGCCGACCCTAGTATGGGGCAAAAAATATATGCCGAAAAATGTGCCTCCTGCCACGGCACAAACGGCCAAGGGATGCCGATGCCTAATAGTGCAAGGGATTACCCGCCACTTTGGGGGGAACTGAGCTATAATGAAGGTGCAGGGTTGTTTCGCATGTCGCGGTTTGCGGGGTATGTGAAGGCCAATATGCCCTTTGGAGCCACGTATCAAAATCCGCAATTGAGTGATGCAGAAGCATGGGATTTGGCGGCCTTTGTGAATTCAAATCCGCGCCCTAAGCATCCATTTTTAGGCAGTGATTGGCCAAAAATTAAAAAAAAACCTTTTGATCATCCATTCGGACCTTACAAGGATACTTTTCCTGAAATACAGCACAAGTATGGCCCTTTTGGGCCTATTATTGAATATAATAAAGTAAAATAGTGCTAAAAACGAATCATTTCTATGCATTCTAACAGACGTAAATTTTTACGAAATACCCTCTTGGCAGGAGCAGGAGTAGGGATCGGCTCGATGGGTGCCGCAGGCAGTGTCGAGATACCCTTGGATCAATCGGAGATTGAAGCGGGTGAAATCTTGCCACTATCTGGTACTATTTCACTGTTGCAGACCACCGATGTACATTGTCAGATCCACCCGCACGATGAGTTGTTTTGGGAAAAGGATCGTGCCGTTTTTCGGAAAACTGCTGGATATGCACACCTTGCTACTTTGTTTGATAAGGTTCGGAAGGCAAATCCCAATACTTTTATTGTGGATACTGGCGATATGTTTCAAGGCAGCGAACTATCAGTCAAAACTACTGGAAAGGCGATATCGCCGATCCTGAATGCGATGGGTTATGACCTGTATCTACCGGGCAATTGGGAGGTGGTGTATTACAAGAAAGCCATGCAAACTTTGCTCGGCGGGCTTGATGCACCCAAGGTCTGCGCCAATATGTTTCACGATGCTGGCGACGGGAAAAAAGGTGAATTGGTGTTTCCGCCATATTACACATGGTCTCGCCTTGGAGTGAAAATTGGATTTTTGGGATACACTGATCCTTTGGTACCTATTCGGCAATCGCCCAACTACTCTAAAGGTATTGTATATGGAAAACCTGAAGAAAACCTGACTTATTATATCAACCTACTCAAAGAACAGGAACAATGTGATTTTATCATCATATTGGCACATTTAGGGCTTTCACAACAGATTGCATTGGCCAATATGCCCGAATGTGAGGGCGTGCACTATATTTTTGGTGGTGACACCCATGAGCGGGTACGCGAACCCATCATTTGTAAATACGCGAAAGTGGTAGAACCCGGAGCCTTCGGCTCCTTTGTAGGTCGGCTCGATCTGGAGATCAAAGATGGTAAGGTCGTGGGCGAACAGTATGACCTGATAGAGGTAAATCCGACAAAATACAAGGCGAAAAAGCAAATTTCATCGCTTATATCGAAAATGGAAGGCCCTTATACCGCAGATATTGAAAAGGTGGTGGGATATAGCACTGTTCCATTGTATCGGTATTTTGTGGTGGAAAATACCATTGATACCCTTATTTTAGATGCGCTGGCATGGAAGGTTGGCACTGAAATCGTGCTTTCCAATGGGTTTCGTTTTTGCCCCCCGCGCAGCACCCCTGATGCCACAGGAAATATACCCATTACGGAAGGGTATATCTTCGATATGCTGCCTGTAGATGCCACCGTACGCACGGCTAAAGTGAGCGGAGCGGAACTCCTGAAATGGCTTGAAAAAGAACTCAATAATGTGTTTGCCAAGGATGCCGCCAAGCGTTTTGGGGGTTGGGTGGTCAAATTTAGAGGCATGGAGGTATCGTTCAATGCCTTTGGTGAGCAAGGGAAGCGAGTCCAAAAAGTTACGGTGGGAGGAGCCACACTTGACCATAGTCGGATCTATTCGGTATCGGCTTGTGAGCGCGATGGTGATCCTGATACGATGCTTTGTCGGATTCCAAATGTAACGGAAGGGAAAAATTTACCTTATTCATTGCACCCAGTTTTAAAAGAGTACTTGGCTACTCATTCGCCAGTTTCGCCTATCCCAAAGGGAGCGGCTAAGGTATTGGATGCTCCGAGCACTTTGTTGACTCAGGTGAGTGGGGTGAACTATGAATTTAGGTGAGAACACGTCAGGGCTTGGGATGGGAATCCGTAATAATGCGAATCATGGGTTGATGCAATCCTTTGATTTTCAATGCTTACTCATCTGATGACTCGGAGTCATCTGATGAGTAAGCATTGAAAATCAACTACTTAGAATGTTTAACCCATGATTCACATTAATAATATCAAACATCAATTTTATGAAAAAATTTATCATTTTTTGTCTTTTCTTGGCCAGTACAATGGCGTTATTTGCTCAAGACGAAGCCCCAGTAGTGACTACCAAAAAACTTAAAGTAGTGTTTCAACTTACGACCAACGATACGTTGGTACAAAAAGGACTTGCCAAACAGATCCAAAATTTTCTGGTGGCTGCACCCAATGCGAAGATAGAGGTGGTATGCCATAATAATGGCATTACTTTGCTACAAAATGCTACGACCAAACAAGGGGCTAAGATCAAAGAACTTAGCGTGAAGGGGGTGGATTTTGTGGCTTGTGAAAACACCATGCGTGAACGTAAAATAAAACGGGAAGAACTTGTATCCGAGTGCCGAACGGTGCCATCGGGGGTAGTGGAAGTGGTACTCAAGCAGGATAAAGGCTGGGGTTATATCAGGGCTGGATTATAGGCGGGAGTCTTTTTTAGGGGATTGTTTTTGATTCTGGCGCAACTTTAGTAGAACAGTTATTTTCACCATTGCTTAAACAAATGGCCAATCTGAAACGTTTAACGCCCATGAAGAATATGCCAAGCATCCGCACCTTAGGGGAACTCAAGAAAAGTAGTTATCAGTCTCGCAGTGTAAAAGACGAACTTCGCGCCAACTTGATTGATAAAATCAAACTAAAGGAAACTATTTTTCCCGGTATTTTTGGTTTTGATGATACGGTATTGCCCGATGTGGAGCGTGCCGTTTTGAGCCGTCATAATATATTGCTTTTGGGTTTGCGTGGTCAAGCCAAGACGCGTATTGCGCGAATGCTGGTTCACCTTTTGGATGAGTATATCCCAATCGTAGGAGGCAGCGAACTCAATGATGATCCCTTGGCACCCATCAGCCGTTTTGCCCAAGACCTGATTGCTGAAAAAGGCGACGATACCCCTGTAGAATGGTTGCACCGCGATGCCCGCTATATTGAGAAATTGGCTACGCCCGATGTAAGTATTGCTGACTTGGTCGGTGATGTAGATCCTATCAAGGCTGCTAACTTGCGCTTGCCGTATTCGGATGAACGAGTAATCCACTTCGGATTGATTCCACGCTCACATCGGTGCTTGTTTGTAATCAATGAATTGCCTGATTTACAGGCAAGAATACAGGTGTCTTTGTTTAATGTATTGCAAGAGGGCGATATGCAGATTCGCGGTTTCAAGTTGCGTTTGCCCTTAGATGTAGAGTTCATATTTACGGCCAATCCTGAAGATTATACCAACCGTGGTAGCATTATCACCCCGCTGAAAGACCGAATAGAAAGCCAAATCACCACCCACTACCCGACCAGTATAGAAATAGGCCGAAAAATAACAGAGCAAGAGGCTCGTATCGCGGTGGCTCAACGGGAGCAAGTCGCGGTGTCGTCCATACTCAAAGATTTGATCGAAGAAATTGCTTTTGCTGCGCGTGAAAGTGAGTTGGTAGATAAAAAAAGTGGTGTTTCTGCTCGTCTGACGATATCAGCACTAGAAAACCTTAATTCATCGGCCGAGCGGCGCATGTTGCGCAATGGGGAACAGAAAACCATTGCTCGTATCGCCGATTTTTGGGGCGTGATCCCAGCATTGACTGGAAAGGTAGAAATGGTATATGAAGGCGAACAGGAGGGGGCATATGTGGTGGCTTTGAACATCATCGGTCAAGCCTTGAAAAAGATGTTTTTACAGCATTTCCCTAACCCAACTAAGATGAAGCGCGGCGGAACAGATAAGGATCCGTTTGGGGTGATAAAGGCTTGGTTTGCAGGCGCGCAAGTGGCAGATATTATGGTGGATGCCTCGGAGAAAGACTACAAGGCTTCTTTGGATGCCGTAGCAGGACTTACAAAATTAATTGATGGGTTGAATATTGCAGCGGATGACCGATATATCTTTATGGAACTTTGTTTGCATGGTCTTTCTGAATTTGAGGTATTGAGTAAGGATTTTATTCAAACCAAGTGGGTATTCAAAGATCTTTTGGCGGGTAGTTTAGATAAAGATGATGATGATGACGAGGAGGTTAGGGGGTTGTTTAACTAAAGATACACGGCGAAGCGAAATACTAGGATCTCGCCTCGCCGTACATAGTGATCAATTCATTATTTCGGAGCGATGATGCTATCCGGTTTTACGAAATAAATCAATTTGGTTAGCCATTTGGCGGTATCTGGTTCTTTGGCGGTATCGGTCACGTATTCTTCTATAATGGGCGTGATCGCCTTGAGTTTCTTTTCTTTGATATAGTCTTCCATAGCGCCATGTGCTTCAATGGTTTTGTCGGGTGCTCCCAAATGCTCGATTACCAAGGCTTTGGTGCCGCCCACGGTAAAGGTCATCACGCCATCCCCAAATTTTTTCTCTTCTTCAACGGGATAAGCCGCTGCCATATCGGCCGTGCTGGTACTATCGTTGTACATCCAAAACAAACCAGACTTAGCGCCTGCCAACGTTAGTTTTTTACCCAATAAGGCTTTCTCTGCCTTGGCATGAATGGAATCCATAAACATAGCCATATCCGCAAAAGGTACTACCGCCCGCGATCCCACGTAGTATTTCACGGGAATATCAATGGATTCGACATCGTAGCCGCGGTATTTTTTACGCACGATTTTTTCGCAAAGTTTCTTCAAGTACCCCAACCCACGTTCGTAATCTTTGCCCATCGCCTTATCGGTATCGGTGAGCATGGCCCAAACGTTGATCGGGAATGGAAAGGTCGGCTCTATGGTAAAGGAAACCTTCGTTTTTTCGCCTACTTGGGTGATCTTGTAAGAGGCCGGCATAGATTGCTGGATGGGGCGTTTGATGTCCAAATGAATGTCAACGTGGTTTGAATCAATGGATTTGATGGTTTGGCGCCCCTCCCCAGCATCTTCATTGCCTGACCAAGACATGGTTGCTCCAGCCTCTCCGTCTGTGCCTCCATATACAACTTGCATATTAGAGTCTAGGTCGTTCCAAGGAGACCATTTTCTTTGGTTTTTGAAGAGCCTCAACTGCTCAAAAACAACCGAACGAGGTGCTTCTATTTCAATACTACGCTCTATTTTGTAGCCTTTTTTTGCAAAAAGCCCCATTGCTGCTAGTATAGCGAGCAATACCATAGTGACGTACAAGAAAAATTTTATGATTTTCATATATCAATTTAAATTTATGTATAGTACTTACTGAAACTCCCTGACAGTAGGCTCAACTAGATGCCCGATACCTATCTAAGAGATTTCCCAATAAGATAATTTCATCTTTGGTTAGGCATTTACCCATACTGGTTTCACTTTCTAAGCGTACTTCTTCCATAGCCTCTACCATATCAAGTCCTGATTGGGTGATAGACACGATCACCATGCGCTTATCAGCCTCACTGACGGTACGCTCTACCAATCCTGCTACCTTTAGTTTTTCGACCAATCGGCTTACGTTGCTGCTTTTATCCAACATACGTTCTTTGATATCTAAGACAGAAAGACCCTTAGGGTGGCTTCCTTTTAGGATACGTAGAATATTGTACTGAGGGTTGGTCAGTTTATATTTGCGCATATTATGCGACATGGTACGCTCTACCCAACTGGCGGTGAACAGAATATTCAGCATAGCCCTTTGCCCTGGGGGGATAGGTTTGGAGTTTTTAATTTCCTGCTCTAAGGTTTTCATTTATATTTCTGTTAAAAATGAATATCTATAGTCGGTTGGTGATACAGTATTCTCTTTCATAGTACGTGGCGACAACCATCGGTACATGTTGAGCATAGAGCCCGCTTTGTCGTTGGTACCAGAGGCGCGGCCACCGCCAAAAGGTTGTTGGCCTACTACGGCTCCTGTGGGTTTGTCATTGATATAGTAGTTGCCAGCGGCGTGTCTTAATTTATCATTAGCCATCAATATGGCATCGCGGTCGCGGGCAAAAATGGCTCCTGTCAATGCATAAGGAGATGTATTGTTGGTAATATCTAAAATGGCCTCAAACTGATCATCAGGATAAACATACAAAGTGAGTAAAGGGCCAAATATTTCCTCACACATGGTGGTATAGTAAGGATCAGACACCTCTAGTACCGTAGGGGCTATGAAATAGCCTTCCGATTTGTCGTAGGTGCCACCTGCAATGATTTTTACTTTATCCGATTTCTTAGCCTCATCAATGTATTTACTGATTTTGTCAAATGATTTTTCGTCAATAACGGCATTCACAAAATTACGGAAATCCTCTGTCGTACCCATTTGCATAGAACCAATATCTTCCTTCATCTGGGCTTCTATGGCAGGCCATAGGCTTTTGGGCACATAGGCACGAGAAGCGGCAGAGCATTTTTGTCCTTGATACTCAAATGCTCCACGTACCAAGCCTACGGCTACGGCCTTAGGATCGGCTGATGGATGCGCTACGACGAAGTCTTTGCCGCCTGTTTCGCCAACCACCCTTGGATAAGATTTGTAACTGGCTATGTTTTCACCGATGTTTTTCCAAATCCGCTGGAATACACCTGTACTGCCCGTGAAGTGCAATCCCGCAAATTCAGGGTGCGAAAACACAATATCACCCACGGTTGGGCCATCTACATAAATGAGGTTGATGACACCGGGAGGAAGGCCCGCGGCTTCAAATATCTCCATGATGACGGAGGCTGAGTAAATCTGAGATTCTGCTGGTTTCCAGACGGCTACATTGCCGAGCATGGCTGGAGCAGAAGGCAAATTGCCAGCAATAGCCGTAAAATTGAAAGGAGTCAAGGCAAAAACAAAGCCTTCGAGGGGTCTCCAGTCGGTACGATTCCAAGTATTGCGGGTGCTTAGTGGCTGTTGTTTGTATATTTCTTGCATGAAATACACATTATAACGCCAAAAATCGGCTAATTCGCAAATGCAATCAATTTCTGCCTGGTATGCGTTTTTACTCTGGCAAAGCATGGTGGCTGCCATCATTTTGTAGCGGTAAGGCCCTGTGAGCAGGTCGGCAGCCCGCAAGAATATAGCAGCCCGCTCTTCCCAAGGCATAGCCTCCCAACCAGATTTGGCACTTAGTGCCGCAGCAATGGCATCTTTGACATGCGATGCATTGCCCTTGGAGTAATGACCCAATACATGATGGCGTTCATGCGGTGGGTGCATGGCAACTTGTTCTTGGGTGGTCACATGCTTGCCTCCGATATACATTGGGGCATCTTTTTGTGCCGATTTTGCTTCGGTCAATGCTTTTTTCAAGGCCAGTTTCTCAGGAGAACCGGGCGCAAAGTTTAAGATGGTTTCATTGACCGGGTGTGGTACTGTAAATATAGCGTCAGTCATTGTATATTATTTCGATTGATAGTAGATTTAAAGAACGGTGAAATAGTTTCTAAGTTTTTCCAAAAGATAATCAGGGGCTTGTACTACTTTCTTCGATTTTGCCTCAAAAAAACATAGGCGAACCCGTCCGGAATTCACTAGTTTCCCTTTTTCATTTTTAATTTCCACATGAAATACAATATGGTCGTCGGGAAGTTCACGAAGTTCGGATCGAACGGTCAAGAGATCGTCGTAATAGGCTGGTCTGACAAAACGCATTTCCAGACTTACGACTGGCAACCAAATACCATGTACTTCTTCTAATTCCTTATATGTAATACCTAGTGAACGAATGAGTTCTACGCGACCTACTTCAAAATATTGAGCGTAGTTGCCGTAGTATAAATATCCCATTTGATCGGTTTCGCCATAACGAACCCGCACTTGTACCTCGTGTGAAAACATATTTGATAAAAATATGGGTCAAAGGTATGAAATATCTGTTTTCGTGGTGAGTTTTATCTTGCTTTCAGTTGGTGAATGTTCCGTACTTTTGAGGTTCTGAAACTATGTATAACGCTACTATCAGACTCTAAGCATGAAAAGAACATTGAATTATGCAATATTTGTATGTTGTTTAAGTCCCCTAAATAAGGAGACAATTTATAGCATAAAAAACAGTAAATTCTCCGATTAAGATCAGGTACGACTTAAATTGTACCAATTATTAAGTGAAGAAAATTAAATAACATCCACCATTTTACTTGCTGTTTACCTCTACGATGGAGGAGATTACTTAGTTTTCTTCACCCAGCTTAATATGACCCCTACACCTTATCCTGCTTTGTCACTTTTTCCCGCCGAAAAAAGTAACCAAAAAAGGCCTAGCTGTCGAAAAAACCCGCGATTGTCCGTCCAAACTCCAGCGGCGCGAAAATTTGGTTAATCAAACTGTACTAAATTCCCCTTCCCCTCAATCTGTCATGTCGTAACGTAGTGAAGACATCTACACAAGATACCCAACTGACAAAGCAAGATAAATACTTGATTTCCAGTTAGTTTGGCTTGTGTAGTTGTCTCCGTTTCTCTACGACATGACAGACCGAGGGGAGGGAGTGGATTCAATACCGCGTCTGTCCTATCCTGTGTAATACTATGAAAATGCGCAA
>JANMMZ010000026.1:0-52891 GCA_031373665.1 Saprospiraceae bacterium
GGCAGACAGCACCGTACTGTTTGTAAAGTCTGAGGTGTAACTACCAACTTTGGGTCGGTTGATTGCGCTTCATAGATACGGTAACTAAAACAATATTTTTTATCATTCGTAAGATTGTCTGATATTTAGGGGTTTAAACCATGTTGCTATTTCAAATGGTCAGTTTATTGTTACTGGGACTGAAGGAAATTTTAATTCAAAATGCGATCATATTTCAGTCCACCAAAGTTCCAATTTAGGGGCACCAATTTGGAGAAAGCATATTAGTAGTGGCTGGGGAAGCCATGGGATTCGAAATATGCATATTTTTGATGGAAAAATTTATACCGCTGGAATTGGGCTTGATTCAAATAAGTTTATTATTAACGGTTATGATTTCCTTGCATCCTTTTCTCCCTTTCTTATTTGCACTGAAATTAATTCTGGTGCGACAATATTTGAGAAGAGATACTCTAACATGAGTCTAACTTCTGATTTTTTTCATGATGTAGGCGATTCTAATGGACTTATACTTATATCTGGCACTACCTCTCAGTCCAATTGTAGAACATGTAGTAAAGAATACATGGTAGGTAATGCTATGCTTTGTAAGATCGATCCCAATACAGGCGAGCTACTGAGTAAAAAAACTTTTGGGAGTATAAATTATTGCACTTGGATCTCACAATTTTGTATCATTCAGAACGATCTATGGGGCGTAGGCTTTCGTCAGTATACCCTTGAAAATCCAAGCGGACTTGGGTGGTTAATCAAACTCAATCCTAATTCAATTTAACAACAGGCCAGTTCTGTATAAAATCGCTATCAATGCATCTACGCCCGTGCCGCCCAAAGCCTAACTCAAAGCCAACGCACGGCGGCACGGGCGTACATCCAACCGATAGCGGCAATCAAAATAAAACTAAAATATTTAATAACTAAACTTTCAATCATGACAAAAGTTAACTCGAAGTTTCTCGTTTTCTCTCTCGTTGTCCTCTTTGCTTGTACAAAAGAGGAAATCTGCAAAGCCATTTATTTGGCAGATATGATTTGCTCAAAACTGGCAGTCGCTGTACCGACTGTTGAAACAGGAACCGCTTTTGCAATCACTACGGTTGTGAAAAATGTTGCTGAATCAACAAATTTTTGCGAGACGGAAGCAGCCCCGTCAAGCAACACCCAATACAATGTCGCGTACAGACCAGATGAAAACGCACCTTGGCAAGGAACGCAATTCAATCAAGGTGGCTCATTGGTTTTTGACGTTTTTGTGCCAACCGACCCTCTTGACCCAAATCAAGATACTGGTTTTGACCCGGAATTTAAAATGAATACGCCTGGGCAATACCGTTTTGATGGCTCTGCCGACGGAAAAACGAACGTTTCAGAACGAAACGAAACAAACAACGGTGGGCAGTCAAATGGTACTTTGAACGGAAAGATGAGCGAGCCCATTAATTCTGTAATTGTTACAGTCGTCCCTTCAAAAAATTACGTCCCTGAAAATTTACAGCCCGGCGAATTACCCAAAGTTAGTTTCCTTGGTAGTAAAAAATTGTGGTAGTCTCATGTTTTCATTCCCTATCCAAGAAGTTTACTCTTGGATAGGGATTAATTATTTGCAAAATGAAAAATTACTTTACACTTATATTCTTTGTTGCATTCTCGCTACTATTTACTTCCTGTGTGCCAGAAGAAGGCAAAGAAGTTGGACCACCAGAATATGAAAACTTGCAAAAACCAGAAAGTAACAGTATGATATTGTCCGAAAACACTTTTGGAAACGACATCAATAATAGTCTTTTAATTTTTGCCGAAAAATCCAATTCAAATAACTTTTATGCGGTTGGCAGTATAAATTCTTCACAATCCTCAACCAATATTTCTGTTGGAGGGGCTGAAATAATTGACTATTATGACGCTGCACTTGTAAAATTTGACAACTCGGGAAACAAGTTATGGGAAACCCAGCCTGGCTTTTCTATCTATCGACACTTAGTTATTCCTAAGGGCATATTGAACAATTTGGAATATATTTTAGTAACTGGATATGACGAAAACGAAAACAATCCTTCTGACCCAGATAGAAATAGAATAATGCTTTTCAATGAAAATGGAGTTTTTAAATCAAATTTATCTTATGATTTCAATCTGCGATTAAATAGTCTTATAACTGTTGAAAACAACTCGGATTACATAAAAATAGTAGTAGTCGGCTCTGTTTTTAAGGTAGCGGAATACAATTTTTATCCAGCCTATTGTGAATTTAAAATAAGTAAAGCAACATTTGAAATCTATGATTTTACACCAACACAAATAATTGACCCAGATTGGGAAAATGTATTGTTTGAAAATATTGAATATAGCAACGGAAAGTATATTGTAAGCGGTTATGTAAACGACGGAAATCCAAACAAAGAAAAATATTTAGGCGTTCATTTATCGGTTCACAATAGCACAAACTTTAAATATTCTGTTTGGAGAAAACAAATAAAAAACTATGACACGGGAAAAGAAATCTTTCATTATAGGAGGTGTATGCACATTTTTGATAATAAAATTTACTTATCAGGTTACTACGAAGATTTAAATAAAACGAAAACAAGTTCAGGGACTCATTGGAGTTCACCTTTTTTAAATTGTTATGATTTGGAAAATGGCAATACTATATTTAATAAAGTTTATCCAAAAAGTGAAACTACTGATAAATTTTATGACATTGGCGATTACAATGGAAATATTTATGTTTCAGGAATTACGTCCCAATCATATTGTAGTTCATGTTCAAAAGAGTTTACAATTGGAAATGCTTGGCTATGCAAAATCAATCCGCAAACTGGTGACTTGTTGAGCCAAAGAACTTTTGGTAGTTCAACGTACCGCACTTGGATTTCGCAATTTTGCTTTACTCAAAATAATTTCTGGGGAATTGGCTATAAAAGGTTTACCAATCAGAGTGGTTTGGGCTGGGTAATAAGATTAAACCCTGACTCTATATAATACCGCCCAACAATGCACCAAACCCATTAATTTAAGGATTTTGCAGTCTCAAAATATAGTTGCACCTTAGTAGGTTTTGCCCAGTCCACAGGCAGCCCAATTTGTGAATAGGGTTTTGTTTCAGGTTGTGTCACCACCTATTAATTTTGAGCAGGCTTCGCCCATCGCTGTATCAGTTGTTAAATTAAATCGGACGTTTTTTCAATGAACTAATTATCGTTTTTTGTGGTAATTAAAACCTGTAAATTATGGGCAATCAATGTTCAATAAATATCCTGTATAATTACTTTTTGGGAGTAGCCACTGAAGGTGCCCAACATCCAAGTATTTTTCAAATAATTGTAGGATGTTTCCGCTCGCTCAGCCTGTTCCCGCTACGAACGCCCCGCTCGTGCGAAGCGTTTCAAAAGCAAAACTCGCACGCATAGTTCCCAAGCACAACACAAACGCCCCCCCCCCAGAACTTTTAAGACAACCAATGACGCGATGGCTTAACTAAAACAACTTTTTGTAAGAAATTCCTTACCTTTGCCTCATATCTTACTAAAAATGGCAAAAAAACTAATCCGTTTCGATTGGGCGATGAAGAAAATGCTTTGCCATAAAGCGAACTTCGACATCCTCGAAGGATTCCTTTCTGAACTGTTGGAGGAAGAAATCAAAATAAAACAAATCCTTGATAGCGAAGGTAACAAAGAAGAAGCCGACGACAAGTTCAATCGGGTGGACATACTCGTGGAAAACCAGAAGGGCGAACTTGTAATCATCGAAGTTCAAAACACCCAAGAGTATGATTATTTTCATCGGATGCTTTTCGGAGCATCAAAAGCCATCACGGAACACATCCGAGAAAGTCAGGCTTATGCCAATGTTAAAAAAGTTATATCTATCACAATTGCCTACTTTGATTTAGGACAAGGTAAGGACTATGTTTATCATGGAACAACCGTGTTCAAAGGTATCCACAAAGGCGATATTTTAGGACTTTCAGAGAAACAAGTTGAAGTATATAACAAAGGTAGTGTCCATGAAATCTATCCTGAATATTGGGTGATAAAAACAGGAAAATTCAGAAATAAAGTAAACAATAAATTGGATGAATGGATATATTTCTTGAAGAACGCTGAAATCAAATCCACCTTTTCAGCCAAAGGTTTGAAAGAAGCAAACGAGAAGTTAGATACTATGAAACTTCCTGAAAAGGAGCGAAAAGCATACGATGCATACCTACGCCATATGATGAGTATTGCAAGCCGAAACCATAATATCGAGATAGATGCAAAAGAGATAATAAAGAAGGCGAGGGAAGATAAAGATATAGAAACTGTTCTTAAACTTCACAAAAAAGGTAAATTACCAGAAGAAATATCAAAACTTCTTGATATTCCGGTTGAGGTTGTAAGGAAAATTATCGCTGGGCAATAGAATAGAAACCACCGACGCTCGCGCGAGGTTCTAACCTCGTACCGTCGATCAGTCGGGTTCGACCCGACATACCTAGAGCAAGCGGGTAAAACCCGAACAATAATAGGCTCGAGGTAGAACCTCGCGCCAGCACGGGGTTACAGATACTAATAGTAAGAAATCAACAGTAGGAATATCTTCTGCTTTCTCATACATTGAGGAGAACTTGTATACAGAATTTAAAAATTGTGGTGGCGAGTTAATCGCAAATCCCAATATATACCCTGAGGTAAGTAGTTTTTAAGCATTGGAACGGAAAACTTGAAATGAATACATATGGCATTTGGAACACAAATGCACCAAAAATGATAATTGACGATGTCACTTTCTATCCTTTTTTATTTTCACCGTTATATGAAGGATACAATTGGCACGGAAAGTATACAACACTGCTGGTCGAGAAATAGGTTTTTCTTTTGAGTTGGCTAAAAACTTCGTAGATTTGCATAATATATCCGGTAGCGACATTCCGGAAATCATTTAAGTCATCAAATTTAAAAATATGGCAACGGTTCTAAAAGTCAATATAAACGATCTAAATAGTCAATTTTTCTACGACTTAAGTCAAAAAATTTCGGATTCTGCCGAGATCGAAATTCGGATACCTGAAAAAAAGTCAAAAATTGAGATTTTTTCAGATGCCGACTTTTGGCAGGTTATCGGCCTTTTCGACTGGTCGAAGGAAGAATCAGACGAGATTATGGATCCTGCGATTAAAAAATTAGCGGGTATGCCAGTTGTCAATATTTATCTTTTTGCTGACAAATTATCGGAGAAATTGTACCAATTAGACACTCGCTTGCATGGCGAAGCGTATTTAAAGAATGAAGGTGACGACTACTTATCGGTTGACGACTTCCTATATATCAGGTGTGCTGTCGTTGCAGAAGGGGAAGCATATTTTGACAAGATACTTGAAAATCCATCAGAATTTCCTGCTGACCTTAGTTTTGAATCTATATTAAATCTACCTGACCAAGCCTACGAGCTCAAAACTGGGAGGATATTCGAATATTTCTCTACGGTTAGTTATGAGACTTACAGCAATAAAAAAGCCTGGAATTGACTATGCCGGATAACAATTCTAATCAAGATATGAAACCGCACCATCTTTACGAGATTATTGATAAAGAGGGTGAGGACGTTTTTAAATATGGCATTAGTTTTGAACCTATTGGCAAAGATGGTATGTCAGGTCGTATGCGAAAACAAATCTCATTTCTAAATCGCCTTTTTGAATGGGCGCGTTTTTTTGGGAGAATCATCATTTTTGACATACCCGGAAAGAAGGCTGCACGTGAGATAGAAACGAAACATATCAAAGATTATGAGGAAAAGAATGACCGAAAACCCAAAGGCAACGTGAGATATTAAAAAAAACACCCAACAATGCATCAAACCCATTAAATTAAGGATTTGGCGGTCTCAAAATATAGTTGTACCTTAGTAAGTTTTACCCAATCTGCAGGCAGCCGAGAGTGTCCAGTTTTGGGAGCGCATTACAGCACGAGGTAGAACCTCGCGCCAGCACAGAATATAGAGTCAAAAGATGCGCATCAATTTGTACTTTTATTTCGGAACCGTCCCTAAGTTGCCCCCAGTTGCCTATAAAAAACACAACTACCCACATTCTAGTAACTTTGTCTCATTTCAGCAAAAATTCAACAAATACTGACAACATTTTAAAGCACCCCAGCATTTAAGCATATACCATTAACAGCACTTAATACGGTACACTATGCTTATGAGATCCTTCTTCATTTTACAAATTCTAGTCCTTTTCAACCAAACCATTACAGCCCAATTATGGGATTTTAAATCCGTCAATACCCAAGGAATGGGTTATGTGACGGGTCTGATCATTCATCCCAACACGACATTGGCACCCAATACCGTTTACGCCCGTACCGATGTTGGCGGGGTTTATCGGCTGGATCACAGCAAGCAGCGTTGGATACCCCTCATGGATTATTATGTGGGCCGAAACAATGGAGGCCCCACCTACGATGTCGAAAGTTTTGCCCTCGACCCACAAAGTGCTACCACGATTTATGCATCATTGTCGGGGGTAAGTTACTACCCCAACCCTGGCCCAGGCGACATCTTAAAAAGTACTGACCGTGGCCAAACTTGGCAAAGTATGAACTTTAAATCAACCAATTCCCTCATCAATGGCAATGGTGAATGGCGCGGCACGGGTGAGCGGATGGCGGTTGACCCTAATCTCTCAGATTTGATCTATTATGGCACTCGTACCAGTGGACTCTGGCGCAAAAATGGCGCATCTAATTGGCAGAAAGTAACAGGTGGATTACCGACTTCTTCCAGCGATCCTATTTCGGATTACCCCGGCTATACTTTTGTGCTATTTGATCAGAGTACCGGTACCATCGGCTCTGCCACCCAAACCATTTATGTCGGGCTTTGGAACAGTGGTATTTGGCGCACGACCAATGGCGGCGCTGCTTGGACCAATATTGGGGGCGGTATGCGCCCAACCAGAGGGGTACTGAACAGCAGCGGAAACCTATTGGTCACCTTCGCCAATGCCGATGGAGTCCGCAAATACAATGGCTCCACTTGGGCCAATATCACACCCCCTGGCCAGTCTGGAGAAGATTTTATGGGCATTGGCATACACCCCACCAATGCCAACACCTTACTAGCCAGTACTTTCAATCGAAAACTATTTCGATCCACCAATGGCGGCACTGGTTGGACAGAACTGACCATGAATTTCCCTGCGGGTAGTTTTCCAGCCTACTATAATACTTATGCCCCCACTTACAATTATAGTTTTAGTCCCTTTGATTGGGGTAGCACTGCCTTGACATACGACCCAAACAATCCCAATCAGGTATGGCTGACCAATGGGTATGGAGTCATTAAAACAGATAATATAGGTACTGGTACCAATTCGGACTGGTATGCCTTGATGGAAAACCTAGAAGAGATCGTCACCATAGATATTAAAGTACCGCCCCTCGAAGGCGGGGCTCACTTGATCGCCACCACTGCCGATATGGTGGGTTGGCGCATTGCAGATCGTACGGTAACGCCCACGTCCACCATTGCCGATTTTGATTATGTAGCCTTTGGTGGCTTCACCGATTACTGCCAAAACCAACCTCAATACTCCTGTTATGTCGGTATTGACCAGACCAATGTCAATGCTAAATATTCCGGCGTTACGAGCGACAATGGTGCTACTTGGCAATCATTGCCCAATCAAACGCCCGGCAATGCTGGTGTCATTGCTATGAGTGCCGACGACCCACTCAATATGGTGTGGGCCCCATGCTGTTGGGCACCTCCAGTTTATACCCTCGACGGTGGCAATACTTGGACTGCCTGCCAAGGCATAGCGGCAGGTTGGCAGCATGGGGGTTCTTTTTGGTGGAACAGCCGCAACCTCATCGCTGACCGCGCCAATGGTAATAAATTTTATTATATTGATCAAAACGAGTTATTTTATAGCAATGACCGGGGTGCGACTTGGACAAAAGGTTATGACCAATTTTCTTCTTGGCATGTCAATATCAACCTAACGTCCAACCCTTGGCAAGAAGGTGAATTATGGGCTACTTTTGCCCGAAGTGCTGACACCATCGGTACTCAACACCACGGATTGTATCACTCTACCAATGGCGGCCTCCATTTCACTGAGTTGACGGGCATACAATGGGCTAGTTTCGTTGCCCTTGGCAAAGGTAACAGCAACAGTACCCCGTTTTTATATGTGCATGGTCGCAGGGCTGGTACTAATTTTGATGCCATTTACAAATCCGAAGATCGAGGCCAGACATGGATTCAGTTAAGCAATCCAGCCCAAAATCAATTTGCCAATATCAATGTAATGGAGGCCGATCAACAAACCAAAGACTTGGTGTATATAGGCACTGGCGGTCGTGGCATCTTTTGGGGATCTGCCGATGCTTTGCTTCCAGTAGCGTACGTGTCAGCCCTTCAAGGTCGCGCCACCTCACAAGGCGTTGCACTGAATTGGGCCACCGGTACCGAACGACAAACCGAACGCTTTGAAATACAGCACAGCAGTAACGGTGTGAACTTTGAGAACATCGGCAATGTAGCCGCTCGTGGCAACAGCAATCAAATAGTAAATTATCAGTATTTGGATAAAAAGCCAGTCGTAGGAAATAATTATTACCGCCTTAGGCAAATAGACCAAAATGGAAATGCCACTTTGACCAATGTTACTGTAGTGCGATGGGAATCAACCACTTTTACCGTGTTTCCAAATCCTATTTCCGATGTATTTGAGATAAAAAGCGATTCAAAGTGGGAATACGCCTTGATTCGTAATGCTCAAGGGCAGGTGGTGCGTAGTTTTGTGTCGGGTGAAAAAACAGCCCTGAATGGGGTACCATCTGGGATGTATTGGTTGGAAATATTTGAGCAAAAAACCAATCTGATACCTACGATTGTGCCTATTTATAAGCAATAGGTGTGGGGGCTCATGCCAAGATTTCGGAAGTTCTAAAAACTTCCGAAATCTATTACAACAGTGTTTATTGGCAGGTCAGAGACCTGTGGACACTATATTTCGGGTCGGAGCCCCTCACAAGCATCGTATAGGAGGCCTATTAGGTCTTAAACAACATCAATTTTTCAGTACCGTCAGGAAAAGTAAATATCTTCTCAAAGTGCAAGCCTATTTTTTCAAGCAATCGGATAGACGATACATTGACGGGGTCAGTAATGGCTAGAATTGTATCTATGTTTAAGGTTTCTTTAGCATACGACAATACTGCACTGGCTATTTCGAAGGCATAACCCTTGCCCATAAACTGGTCAAGGAATGCAAAACCAATATCGGGATGGTCAAGATTGGCTCTTTTTAAGATCCCACACATACCGATGGGTTCATTGGTAGCCGTCAGTATGACCATAGATAGTCCATAGCCATTGTCTTCATAACTTTTGATAGGGCCATTCTGTAGGTATGCGGTGGCAGCTTCCGTTGTCTTGATGTTTCGTTCACCTATAAACTTGATCCAGCCTTCACTATTGACCAGTTCAATGATAAAATCGGTATCAGACAAATCAAATTGCCTAAATGTAAGCCTTTCCGTTTTAAAAATAAGATCCACGCGCGGATATTTAGTATAGTTTGGCATTAATCAACCTCAAAAACTCGCTGCGGGTGCGATCGTTGACAAACTCACCAGTGAAAGCAGAAGAAGTGGTGGAAGAGTTTTGTTTTTGAACGCCGCGCATCATCATGCACATGTGGCGGGCTTCTATGACTACCGCTACTCCAAGTGGGTTTAGGGTTTCTTGGATCACATCCCTGATTTCGAGGGTAAGCCGCTCTTGTACTTGCAGGCGGCGAGCGAAAATATCTACTACGCGGGGTATTTTACTTAAACCTACAATATATCCATTGGGAATGTAAGCGATGTGTGCTTTGCCAAAAAAAGGCAACATGTGGTGTTCGCAAAGCGAATAAAGTTCAATGTCTTTCACGATCACCATTTCCTTATAGTCCTCTTTAAACATGGCAGACCTCAACACAGCGGCAGCGTCTTGGTCATAACCTTGGGTCAGAAATTGCATGGCCTTGGCCGCACGTTCGGGTGTTTTGAGTAGCCCTTCTCTGCCTGTATTTTCCCCTATTCCACTGATGATAGCATCAAAATTTACTTTGAGATTTGCCGTAAGTTCATCGTCGTAAATATCTTTTTTTTGGTAAGCCATTTGCGCTAGTCGTCTTGTAATATGTGAGTATATTACTCACCATAATACTCTGCATAGATGGTTTCCGTCTCCCAGAGTTTTATAGCATGTAACTGGCAACTATGTCCTCTCAGACCATTCCTGATTCGTTCCCAGATCAAGATAACAAGATTTTCAGTAGTTGGTTGCAAATGAGATGGAATAAACGGGACATCGAGATTAAGGTTACTATGATCCAAGTGATCTGTTACCTCCTCCTTTATGATGGCACTCAGATGTTTGGCATCCATGACAAACCCAGTCAAGGGATCGGGCTTGCCCTTCACCGTGACGTACAATGTATAGTTATGGCCATGCCAGTTTTTATTGGAGCATTTTCCAAAAACGGCCTTGTTTTGCTCTTCTGTCCAATCAGCCACCCAAAGTTTGTGGGCAGCATTAAATCGTTCAATACGTGTGATATAAACCATTGTAATAGTATGCTTATGCTTAGCGAGCGCAAAAATACGATGAAATTTTGGCTCTTTATCAGTATTTGAAAAGTGTTAGGAAGTGACCGCCAAAGTATGAAGTTCCCTCAAACACCCGCTTCATCCTTGAAGTTTCATACTTTATCGAAAAAATACCGATACTTGCCCATAATTTTCGTTCATTTGCACCAATGAAGACTAGAAAACTTTTAGATCGCATATATCATTTCTTATCGCTAAGACCTGTTTACCACGGGTTGTTTTGGCTGGTATTGTTTTTGGTGATGTTCAACAACGGTGCTCAAGCACAAGTAAGCCAGTGGTTTACCATCAGCAATGAGTTGATCGGGCTGAGTTTTTATGCAGTATTGGTCTATTTCAATCTACTTTACCTGATTCCAAACTATTTGGCGCGTCATGCGATCATATATTTTGGGCTGGTGTTGGCTTCATGTGCTATGTTAACCCCCATAGAAGTACTGGTGCTTTACCTAAAATTGCCAAGCCAATCGCAGTTTAGAGTACATTTAGTGGAGCAGCAATTGAATATTTTCATGGGCAATGTTGTCGTAGTAATCGTCTCCACAGTGCTGCGCGTAATCATGGATTGGTGGCGGTATCAAAATGAAAAACAAGTGCTGCTCACCCAAACCATACAGTCAGAATTGCGGTTCTTAAAAAGTCAGATCAATCCACATTTTTTATTCAATACCCTCAATAATTTATACGCCCTAACACTCCGAAAAAGCGATAAAGCCCCGGAAATAGTGTTGAAACTCTCCGAAATCATGCGATACATGTTGTATGAATGCAATGAGCGGCGGGTACTGCTCTCCAAAGAGGTACAATACATCAACAACTACCTTGACCTTGAAAGGCTGCGCCAACCCAAAGAGGCCGATATTCATTTTACGGTAGAAGGCCATATCAGCGAACAAATGGTAGCACCCTTGCTTTTTGTGCCATTTTTAGAAAATAGTTTCAAACACGGCCTGAACACCCATACGCAAGGAGGAGGTTTTGTAAGGCTGCGGTTGCAAGTGCAAGGCGAAGACATGGAATTTACAATTGAAAACAGTAAGGCCGACAACCTGCCGCGCCACAACCATCCGCGTAGTGGGGGCATTGGGCTTCAAAATTTGCAGCAAAGGCTTAACATTATATATCCTGAAAATCACAACCTCATCATTCAGGATGAACCACACCGCTATGCCGTCACGTTGCAACTGAGCATGAACCAATAGCATATTTAGTCTTGTATAAAGAAAAAAACATGTCTAAACACTTAGATAAAACAATGAAAATCAAATAAATACACATTATTAGTTAATTAATTAATAATTTTATGTCATTTTCCTCCAGATACCGCATACCTTAGTATAGTGTAACCCTGATTCACCCAATACGAAAGTCAAACAAAGATCAATTTTTGTAAATTTCCTCTATCCATATTATGCTTAATGTACTGATTGTTGATGATGAGCCGTTGGCTCTTGATGTTTTAGAAACCTATATTTCTCAGATGTCTGAGTTGAATTTGGTAAAACGTTGCAGCAATGCCCTAGAAGCCAATGAAGCCCTGCAAGCCCATTCGATTGACCTCATGTTTTTGGATATTCAAATGCCCCAATTGACGGGGATTGATTTTGTAAAAACGCTGACCAATCCGCCTATGATTGTGTTCACTACGGCCTACCCCAACTATGCCATTCAGGGTTTTGACCTCAATGCACTTGATTATTTATTGAAACCAATATCCTTGGAGCGGTTTATGAAAGCGGTCAATAAGGCCGTGGAACACGCTGAATTGTCGCAACGCGAAGGGGGAGGGTCATCCGTGCCATCCGCCACCCCATCAAATGAACACCTTGACTTTTTCTTCGTAAAAGCGGATAAAAAACTAGTAAAAGTCAACTTTGATGACATTCTTTACATAGAGGGCCTCAAAGATTATGTCATCATTAGGCTCACTGCAAACCGAGTGATCACATTACAAACCATGAAAAGCCTTGAAGATCGGTTGCCAAGCCAACTTTTTCGGCGCATACACCGATCGTACATCGTGGCGATGGACAAAATAGTAGCCATAGAGGGCAACATGATAGAAGTACAAGAAAGAGACAAGCCCAAACTCCTGCCTATCGGGAAAAACTACCGCGATGAACTGTTGGCAATGATCGAAAAAAAGAAGTTGTAGTATAAGCCCACTTTCTGTGTATCTTTGTCCGATAATATGGATACTAACGATCAGACAACAACAAATTTCCGCAGTGGATTTGTAAATATCATTGGCAGGCCCAATGCAGGTAAGTCAACTTTAATGAATGCTTTGGTTGGGGAACGGATGAGTATCATCACCCACAAGCCACAGACGACCCGGCACAGGATCATGGGGATCCTGACCGGGGAAGACTTCCAAATCGTGTTTTCGGATACCCCGGGCTACGTAAAGGGCCCTACCTACAAGATGCACAAGGCTATGAACCGATCCATAGAAGGCACCACTGAAGATGCTGACTTGATGCTCTTTGTATTTGATATGACGGAGGAGTTGGAAGACGATAATCCGGTGATCGAAATGCTCAAAAAAACGGAGGCCCCCATCCTATTGATCCTAAATAAAAAAGACCTCGTGGCTGAACAACGCGTCAGCGATGTAACTGGTTGGTGGAAGAAACGGATCAACATTGTGGAAGCCATACCCATATCTGCCCGTGTCCAAGCCGAATGCTCCGAGTTGCTCATAAAAATCAGGCAATACCTACCCGAATCAGAACCCTATTACCCCTTAGATCAACTTACTGATAGACCCGAACGCTTCTTTGTCAGTGAGATCATCCGTGAAAAAATACTGCTCAACTATTCCGATGAAATACCGTACTCCTGCGAAGTAGGCATAGAAGGGTACAAGGAGACCCACACCAATGCTGGCGAACCCATTGCAAGGATTCAGGCAGTCATATACGTGATGCGCGAAACTCAAAAAGCAATCATATTGGGGAAAGGAGGCTTAGCCATCAAAAAAGTAGGCTCCGCCGCACGGGCAGATATAGAAGCATTTATCCAGTCGAAAGTATTTTTGGAAATGACCGTCAAAGTCAGAGATAATTGGCGCGATGATGAAAAAGCCTTGCAGCGTTTTGGCTATTAGGCATAAAAAAGTCCCTCTCCAAGCTTTCTCAGAGAAGGACGTCATCAAAACACGCTTCATTTTATCTTAAAAATTATCTTGCGATAATTGTTCTATTCAAATTGATAAGGCAAAGGTAAAATAAGTGTTGAGACTTTGAAAAAAATTCTGTTAAAATTATTTATATTTTTTTATATATAATTCATAAAATAATGATAATAAGGTATTTGAATTTTATTTTATTTTATTTTTTAAAATTCAGTATTTTAAAATTCAAATTTTGTTGAATTTTTAGCCTGTTTAACACCGTCAAGACTAAACAACTGTTTAACACATGAGTAGCATACTTATTCGAAATGGGCGAATCGTCAATAGAGGCCGGATCATAGAATCAGACATCCTGATAGAACAAGGCCGTATAGCCCGAATTGGTCATTCTATACAAGCCAATGCTCACCAAGAATTGGATGCTGGTGGGCATTTCATCATACCGGGTATTATAGACGATCAAGTCCACTTTAGAGAGCCCGGGCTTACGCATAAAGCGAATATATATACTGAAAGCAGGGCAGCCGTGGCTGGAGGGGTGACCTCCTTTATGGAAATGCCAAATGTACAACCGCTCACGGTGACCCAAACCCTGCTGGAAGAAAAATATGAGATCGGACGAAGGACTTCATTGGCCAACTACTCCTTCTATATGGGTACGACCAACGACAACCTCGAAGAAGTACTAAAAACTGACCCTCGAAAGGTCTGTGGAATCAAAGTATTTATGGGGAGCAGCACCGGGAATATGTTGGTGGACGCGCCCTCTGTATTAGAGCGAATCTTTGCAGAAGCCCCCATGCTCATTGCTACCCACTGTGAAGATGAGGCTACAGTGAGACGCAATATGGATCTTTTCAAAGATCGGTTTGGAGATAGCCTCTCCGTAGCCCACCATCCTCAAATCCGTTCGGTAGAGGCTTGCTTACTTTCTTCTACGATGGCGGTCAATCTGGCCAAAAAACATGGCACTCGTTTGCACATACTCCACATCAGTACGGCCGATGAATTATCGCTATTCGATGCCCAAACCCCTTTGAAAGATAAAAAAATCACTTCCGAGGTTTGTGTACACCACTTGTTTTTTTGTGCCGACGACTACGAACGATATGGCAACCAAATCAAATGCAACCCAGCCGTGAAGGCAAAAGAACACCGAGATGCGCTGTTGCCAGCACTCCTTGATAACCGATTGGATGTAATCGCCACCGACCATGCCCCACATACGCAGGAAGAGAAATCTCAGCCCTATATCAATGCTCCTTCTGGAGTACCGTTGGTACAACATACGTTGAACATCATGCTCGATTTTTATCATCGTGGCCTGATCTCTATTGAAACCATCGTAGAGAAAATGTGCCATGCCCCAGCCATTGCATTTCAAGTGCAAGACCGTGGATTTATAGAAGAGGGTGATTGGGCAGACCTATCCATCGTGGATCCGAACTTTGCATTGACCGTAACACCCGAAAATGTGTATTATAAATGTGGGTGGTCTCCGTTCATGGGACAAACCCTCAAGGGCAAAGTATTGTCCACCATTGTGAGTGGCCATTTGGCTTGGCACAACGACCGATTCAATGAACAAAAAATGGGCGAGCGGTTGTTGTTTGATCGTTCATAGAAAACACATTTAATCCATCACTCGTATTACAAATAAAAAGACAATGCAATACTTACTCTACGGTGCTAACGGCTATACGGCTCAAATCATGCTTGGTTTGACCAATCAATACGGGATTACGCCTATTCTGGCTGGCCGTTCGGAAGAAAAAATCAAGCCGCTTGCAGATCAATATGGTTTTGAGTACCGTATTTTTGACCTTGCCGATCCTGCTCAAACTGATGCTGGGTTGCGAGATATAAAAGTAGTATTGCACTGTGCTGGGCCATTTTTATACACCGCCCGACCCATGATGGAGGCTTGCCTCCGCAACCAGGTTCATTATTTGGATATTACTGGAGAAATAGACGTGTTTGAACTGGCTGCAAGCCTGAACACCCAAGCCTTGGATCGTGGTATTACGATACTGCCAGGGGTAGGTTTTGATGTAGTACCAACAGATTGCATCGCCAAAATGCTACATGAGGCCATGCCTGATGCCACGCATTTACGGTTGGCTTTTGCCAATAGCGGTGGTAGTCTATCGCACGGCACTTCCATGACCATGGCCGAAGGACTGGGTCAACCGGGTAAAATACGGAAGGATGGCAAGATCATCAACGTGCCCTTGGGTCACAAAGGAGAAACCATAGATTTTGGTGGATTTAAGCGATTTTGCATGTGTATTCCTTGGGGCGACGTTTCTACCGCTTACTACACTACTGGGATTCCAAACATAGAAGTGATGACTCAATCAAGTCCCAAAGCCTTCAAAATGCTGCGTTGGCAATGGGCATATAATTGGATACTACGCACCTCATGGTCAAAAAATCGGCTCCGATCCAAGATAGCCACCCGACCTGCTGGCCCAACTGATGAAAAAAGAACGAAAGCCAAATCGTATATCTGGGGAGAAGTAACCAACGCCAAAGGGGAAGTACAACGATTAAGTATGCAAACCTTGGAAGGCTATACCCTCACCGCCCACACTGCTCTTCTTATTTGTTCCAAAATATTGGCTGGCGAAGGCAAGCCAGGATTCTGGACTCCTGCGGGGTTATTTGGATCAGCAATTATTCATTCCATCGGCGAACGCTAATCATCATTCATCATTACCTAAGTATCCTATGTTTCTTCGACTCATATTGCTCGCTGCCATTGTTTTCAGCAGCCTTCATTGCTCCCAACCCGATGATACCCCGCCCCGTATTCTAATTTTTTCAAAAACAGAAGGATATCGCCATGATTGTATTGCGACAGGCACGGCGGCCATCCGCAAAATGTGTATCGAAAATGGAATCGCAGCCGACAGCAGCGAAGATGCCAATATATTTACAGAACAAAACCTAAAACGATACAATGCTGTCGTGTTCATGTGTACGACTGGCGATGTATTGAATCCAACACAAGAGGCTGATTTTGAACGCTATATACAAGCCGGAGGTGGGTTTGTGGGCATCCATTCTGCTACCGACACCGAGTATGGTTGGGGATGGTTTGGCGACCTAGTAGGAGCCTATTTTTTAGGGCATCCAGCCCAACAAGATGCCACACTCAAGGTAGAAAACCACGATCATCCTGCAACATCACACCTCAAGGACGATCTTTGGAAACGCCGGGACGAATGGTATAATTTCAAGGATTTTAACCCAGACGTAAAGGTATTATTATCCATTGATGAGTCCAGTTATCAAGGTGGCACCATGTGTCCCCCCGGTACTACCACTCAGCCTTGCCACCCCATGTCATGGTACCATGAGTACGATGGCGGTAGGGCGTTTTACACAGCCCTTGGGCATACTAAAGAGAGTTATGTGGAACCAGATTTCATGAAACATGTTTTAGGCGGAATCCGATATGCCATCGGTAAAAAAAAACGACTAAACTATACCGCCTGCCGAACCCCCGAACAACCTGATCCAACAAGGTTTGTGAAAACGGTCTTGGCCGACGAACTCACCGAACCCATGGAGTTGGATATGTTTCCGAATGGGAAGGTCATGTTGATTGAGCGTCGTGGTGCCCTCAAAATGTACGACCCTAGCACGGGTTTGCTCAATATCGTGGCTCACCTTTCTGTACATTCAGAACATGAAGATGGACTCATGGGTTTTGCCATTGATCCCAATTACGCTTCCAATCAGTGGATTTATTTGTATTATTCGCCTCCGGGCAAGGTAGCGGTCAATAATTTGTCGCGGTTCGTGTTTCGGGGCGATAGTTTGGAAAAGGCATCTGAAAAGATCATCCTGCAAGTAGCCGTTCAGCGTGAAGAATGTTGCCATACTGGCGGTAGTATCGCCTTCGATAAGGCTGGAAATTTATACCTTAGTACAGGTGACAACACCAATCCATTTGCCTCCGAAGGGTATTCCCCATCGGATGAAGGCGTTGGACGCAGTGCTTGGGATGCCCAAAAATCGTCGGCTAATACCATGGATTTGCGCGGTAAAATATTACGCATCACACCCAGAGCCGATGGCACGTACAGCATTCCGAAAGGTAATTTATTTGCTGAATCGGATGGCCGCCCCGAGATTTATATCATGGGCTGCCGAAACCCTTTCCGTATTTCCTTGGATCATCGCCGAAACCTACTCTTTTGGGGCGAAGTGGGCCCCGATGCGGGCGAACCCGATTCGACCAAGGGGCCTGCCGGCCACGATGAGGTGAATCGAGCCAGAGAGGCGGGTTTTTATGGTTGGCCTTATTTTGTGGGTAACAACAAGCCTTACAATGAGTATGACTTCAAACAGCAAAAATCAGGGGCATTATATGATGCCGCCCACCCGATCAATAATAGCCCCAACAACAAGGGCTTGACAAACCTCCCCCCCGCACAACCTGCCTTTATTTGGTATCCTTACAGCATTTCTCCTGAATTTCCTTTGGTAGGTGTGGGAGGACGCAATGCAATGGCTGGGCCAGTCTATTACTGCGATGAATACCCTGAAAAAACAAGATTGCCCAATTATTATGATGGAAAACTGATCACTTATGATTGGATTAGGGGTTGGATGATGGCCGTCACTATAGATAGCAAAGGTGATTTTAGTCGAATGGAGCCATTTGCAGATAGCCTAAGGTTTTCGAGGCCAATGGATATGATTGTTGATAAGAATGGATCCCTTTGGGTCTTGGAATATGGCACTCAATGGTTTGCTAAAAACTCAGATGCCCGCCTGAGTAAGGTTGATTATGTGCAGGGCAACCGCCCACCCATAGCCCTATTATCGGCCTCTAAAACTACGGGAGCAGCACCGACGAAGGTATTTTTTTCGGTTTCTAAGTCAAAGGATTACGATGACTCAAGATTGCGGTATGAACTAGATTTTGGCGATGGCACTAAAGGTTTTTCAAAGGAAATGAAATGGAAAAATGAGAATCAAAACAAGACTGCTGCTGCTCATGCATTAGGTAAACCAGCGTTTGCGAGGCGAAATCCCCTCGATAGCATTGAGCATACTTATACACAGGTAGGTTTGTATGAGATCGTGCTGAAAGTCACGGATGGACGTGAGGCAACCAATGTACGCAAATTAAAGATTCGTGTGGGCAATGAACCACCGGAAGTGGCTTGGAATCTGGGTGGCCACAACCGCAGTTTTTACAAGGCGGGCGATACCATACAATATACCTTAGAAATCATAGATCGCGAAGATGGGTCGCTGGAGATGGGTACTATTCGTACCGAACAGATTGCCACTTCCATTGATTTTTTAGAAACGGGATTCGACATCACCACCATTACCCAAGGCCACCAAACGGCCAAAAAACAAGTAGAATACGCCCGTGGTAAGACACTGATTGACCGATCTGACTGTAAAACCTGCCATGCCGAAGATCGAAAGATCAATGGGCCTTCATTTCAAGATATTGCGACTAAATATAGGGGCAATGATTTTGCGGTGCGCAACCTATCGGGCAAAATTATTAAAGGTGGCGCAGGGGTATGGGGTCAAACCGTGATGAGTGCCCACCCACAAATATCTGAAACAGATGCGGGGGACATGGTGCGGTGGATACTCACCCTAGGCGACGCGCCTAAACCAAAACAAAACTTCCCCACCCAAGGGCAGTATATATTGGCGACCAAGGCTTCCACTGAAAAAAAGAAAGACCCAATCATGGGGACTTACATATTCAATGCTGTTTATACGGATCGGGGCAGTCGCAGTCAAAAGCCTTTGGATGGAAATGAAACCTTGGCTTTGCGTCCAGCATTTCAACAAGCAGAGCAAGCAGATAGCATGTCGCAGGGGTTGGGCACGTACCGCCCATTCAAGGGCGATACGGTGGTGGTAAAAGACCTCAAACACAATGGGTTTGTGATGTATAAACACTGTGATTTGCGGGGTATCCACGGCATTTCGGTCGGTGTTGGATCCAGCGATGCCAAATACGCCTTTCATGGTGGCCGCGCAGAGGTACATGCTGGAAGCCCACAAGGAAAACTGCTTGGAAAAGGTAAAATTTCAAGCAAAAACAGTAAAAAAATGCAGTTTGAAGAGATTTATATCCCTTTAGATACCCAAGCAATGAGTGGTTTTCAAGACCTGTACATTGTGCTGAAAAACGAATCCAATCCAAGTCAACCAGTGGCAGCCTTGGATTGGATCCGTTTTGAATTGAGATAAGTTTTACTAGCGAATCAGGTTCACTTCGCCTTTTCTCATTTGTTCACTTGGTTCGGTTTTGAGTTTATACCGATATACATACACATATACATCGGTCGTAGCGGGTGTACCATTGAGGGTGGTACCATCCCAGCGGTCGTTTAATTCTATGCCTTGAAACATGAGTTCGCCCCATCGAGAATAAATATCTAACTCAGCATACTCTGCTCCGCAGTAATCAATTTCGGGGGCAAAGGTATCGTTGGTAGCATCGGCATTGGGCGTAAAGGCATTCGGATAAATAGGATTACAGCAATCGGTGGTATCCAACTCAAACACCGTTTTGCCCCAGCTACAAGCATCGTCAATTTGTACGGAATAAGTGCCGCCTTTTTTCACAGAGATTTCGGCGGTAGTTTCTCCAGTTGACCATTTGTATTTTTGACCCGTTTTTATAGGCTTCAGGCTCATGGGCATCCCTTTTTCACAATAATTTTGACGAATGGTATCGGTAGCCGGGGGACGAGCAAATATATAATCGGCAAAATTGGGCAATGAAGTAAACAAACCGCCCGCGTTTTCAATGTCGGTTTCAAACTTTAAAAAGGAACGTTCAAGGCTAGGTATCAATCCATCAGGACACCGAATAACAGAAAGACTCATAGTGGGTGGAAGGGTCAAAAAGTCTTCCTCCAATTGCTCCATAAAATAAATATTGCCGTCGGGTGCCAACTGCATGAGTCCTGGAAACGGCAGTTGAATCGGAGACACAATGGTGTCCAATGATTTAGAAATATCGGCGGCTTGTAGGTCGTAGCGGACAATATTTTGGAACAAGGAAGGATCCATTGCGTAGAGATAACGGCTTGATGGCGAAAAAGAAAACGTGTATTTATTGGTCGCCACCTCCGTTTTGTAGGTAAGATTGCCAGTGCTTTTATCAAAAGTGTAGATTTCATTATCGCTACTGAAGAAATTACCATCGGGCGATGCTTTAAATACGATACCTTCACTTGAAGAACTGACACGGGGTTTTAATAAAGGCGTACCAATACCAGCACTGGTAACAGGTACCACCACGAAATCACGAGTATCGCGATCCAAGGTAAGCACCCAATAATCCGTACCATTGCTGTGTGGTATGGCAGTAAGTCGCTCTTCGGCTTGGGTAAATATGCGCACATCTTCTTCTACGATACCGCCCAATCCACCATTGAGGGTCATATCCACCGAAAAATAGGAGAGGCCGCGCACACCATTATTGGGCGCATGATCCATTGTAAACACATACAATATATTGGCAGACCCAGGCTTAGGCAGGATCAAAGCACTTTGAGCAGCGCTATAACCGCCCCCCTTGCTATCGCCCATATCGTATAGTACTGATTGGTTTTTGTTCCAGATATAACCGTTTCGTGGGCCATTTGTAGTATTGTTTATAGAGCCGCCGCCATTGGTATATATTTGCAGTTTTCCGTCTTTGTCGCACCAGACAGCACAGCCTTCGTAAGAATCCATGACAATACCTGTCAGTTGGGCAGGCATACCATTAGTGAAGTCTAAGCCACCTCCAGCTCCAAAATGCCAAATATTGCCATGTTTGGAGAGTTGGGCACTAGAAAAAAAAGGAATTACAGTAAAAAACAGGCGTAAAAAAAGAAAATTTAGGGATGTAACAGGTTTTTGCATTAGTAAAGAAGATTAACGATTGATGGTTTGGCCACCGAGAAACGCCCCAGTAGAGTGATTTAAAGGCACAAAGAAAATGCCAAACAAGCAATTAAATAAGGATTTGCATGGAATGTTGCAAAATCATATTTTCACCAATCCACTTTGCAACGCATGAACCACCAATCCGGCAGTATTGCGACATCCAAGTTTGGAAAGCAGGTTATTCCGATGCCCTTCCACGGTACGAATACTGATGAATAGCCGATCCGCCATTTCTTGAGTAGTATATTCTTCACAGATTAATTGTAGCACTTCTTTTTCGCGGTTGGTCAGTTCCACTTCAAAGGCACGCTGCGACTTCATCGGTATTTTATTGATGATGTTTTCTCGAATGACTTCCATCACCGCACTGCTATAATAAAAACCTTTTTCACGCACCATCCTGATGGTTTCTACGACCTCGTCAGGGTCGGCATTTTTGCCTAAATAAGCCGATGCACCAATCTCTATCATATTGATAATGAAGGCTTTACTAAAATGTGATGAGACCACCACGATCATAATAGATGGAAACTCCCGACGAATGATTTCGGCAGCCTCAACCCCACCCATGACGGGCATTTTCAGGTCGAGGAGGAGTACATCGGGCAATTCAGTGGAGGCTCGAATTTTTGATAGTAGATCTTGACCGTTTTCAGCCTCCAGCAATACTTTTATTTCAGCATAATCTTCCAAAATCAGGCGCATTCCCCTGCGGAAAAGGGCCTCGTCGTCGGCTATGGCAATTAATATGTCCATGTGTAATGTGCGGTAAAAATGAGCAGTTATGAGATTTTGCTGTAATCCAGAAAACCTAATTGATGGCTCAAATTTATACCTAATGTTTTACATTTAAAGCATTTTTCTATTCTTTTTGCGAAAAACAGGTGTTTATACGTGGTTTATATCGCGTAAAATTACTTGGTTTTGGAGCGTTCACTGCTTCCGTCCCTCCAGTACAGATTCAATATCTTCCAATTTCATATTTTTAGCCTTGAGCAATATCAGAAAATGAAAGAGTAGGTCTGCCGCTTCATTAGCAAATAAGTCATCATTGGAGTCTTTGGCTTCAATCACCAATTCTACGGCTTCTTCGCCTACTTTTTGGGCGATTTTATTCATGCCTCTTTGGAATAATTTTTTGGTATAAGAGTTTTCATCATCACCTTCTATACGCTCTGCGATGGTCTGCTCTAAAGCGTATAAAGTCCCTTTGGAGGTGGTCGTTCCAAAACAAGATACTTGCCCAGTATGGCAAGTGTGGCCTTGGGGTTCAGCCTTAATCAAAAGGGTATCCAAGTCGCAATCAGGCCATATTTCTTTGACTACCAGGTAGTTACCTGATGTTTCACCCTTCGTCCAAAGCCTATTTTTGCTACGGCTAAAAAAAGTAACATGTCCTTCTGAAAGGGTTTTAACATACGCCTCTTCATTCATAAAACCTAACATAAGCACCTGCTCCGTTAGGTAGTGCTGCACAATAACGGGCAACAATCCGTTTGTTTTATTAAAATCTAATTGCATCTGATAGGAATTAGTTGACTGAGTAAATAGGATTTAAGTTCGGGAATCGGGATCTCTCCAAAATGGAAAACACTGGCAGCAAGGGCTCCACTTGCTTTGGTTTGTTCAAATACCGCTTTGAAATGCTCTTTTGTCCCCGCTCCACCAGAAGCAATCACGGGAATATTGACACTCATACTGACCAGTCGGGTGATGTCGAGCGCAAACCCCTGTTTTGCGCCATCATTGTTCATAGACGTTAGTAATATTTCGCCCGCGCCCAATTGTTCGGCCTCTAAAGCCCAATCCAAAGCAAGTCGGTTTGCGGCGACGCGCCCACCATTGGTAAATACCGACCATTCATTGTTTTCAAACTTGGTATCAATGGCCACGACCACGCATTGGCTCCCAAATTCACGGGCTATTTCTGCGATCAGTGCTGGGCGGCGCACTGCCGATGAATTGACACTCACCTTGTCTGCCCCTGCTTTTAGTATAGCCGCCACATCACCTACAGCATGGATTCCGCCACCCACGGTGAAAGGAATATTGATTTCTTGGGCCACTTTTTCTACCAAACCGATCAGCGTTTTACGCTGCTCAATGGTAGCAGTAATATCCAAAAACACCAATTCATCTGCGCCTTCTGCGACATATCTTTTAGCCAACTCAACTGGATCGCCAGCATCCCTGATGTCAATAAAATTGACCCCCTTCACGGTGCGTCCATCTTTGATGTCGAGGCATGGTATAATTCTTTTTTTTAACATTTATAGTTTTGATAATGAATTAAATGAGATGTATTTCAAGAAAATTTTTCAAAATAACAGACCCCACTCCAGCCGATTTTTCTGGATGAAACTGAGTAGCATAAAAATTATCCCGATGCATGGCCGCGCTAAAAGGTAAAATATACTGACAGGTGCCGATGGTTTCTGAGCAAATTTCGGAATAATAACTGTGGACAAAATACACATCATCTTCACTGTTGATGCCTTTCCATAAATCGCCCTTGAGATCGGTCAAACTATTCCATCCAATGTGCGGAACCAAATCGTGGGGCGGAAATTTTTTCACCTTAGCCTTGAAAATGCCCAAACAATCGGTATTGCCCTCCTCCGAATGTTCGCACAGCAACTGCTGCCCCAAGCAAATACCCAACACTGGCTGGGTGAGGGATCGGATCACCCCATCCAGTTGGTGTTGGCGCAGGTAAGCCATCGCCGAACTGGCTTCGCCAACCCCTGGAAAAATCACCTTGTCAGCAGCCCTGATTTGATCCATATCGTCGGTGACGAGGCAATCAAAACCCAATCTTTTTACGGCATTTTCAACCGATTTGATGTTGCCCGCATTGTATTGTATGATCGCGATCATAATATTCCTTTTGTGCTAGGTATAGAAAAATTATTGGACAGTGCCACCGCCATTTTGGCGGATTTGGCAAAGGCTTTGAAAATAGATTCAATCTTATGATGTTCGTTTTCGCCCTCTACTTTAATGTTCAAATTGCATTTGGCGTGATCGCTGAATGATTTGAAAAAATGCATGAACATCTCCGTTGGCATGTCTCCTATTTTTTCCCTTTTGAAACTAGCCTCCCACACCAACCAAGGCCGCCCCCCAAAATCAAGGGCTACTTGAGCCAAACACTCATCCATTGGCAGCAAAAAACCATACCGTTCTATGCCTTTTTTGCGTCCCAACGCCGTCAAAAATGCCTCCCCCAAGGCAATCGCTACATCTTCGATGGTATGGTGCTCATCAATGTGCAAATCGCCTTTCACTTGTACGGTGAGGTCAAAATTGCCGTGCTTGGCAATTTGCTCCAGCATGTGATCAAAAAAACCAAGCCCCGTACTCAACGCACTTTTGCCCGATCCATCCAGATTTAGGGCAACGAGAATGTCCGTTTCAGAGGTTTTTCTATGTATGGTAGCCCTGCGCGGTTCAGCGCGCAGCCACTGGTAAATATCAGCCCAATGGGTCGTTGACAAAGTGGGATCAGGGCTGGATTCAGGGCCTAAATAGATTGATTTGCAACCCAAATTGGCCGCCAATTGTACATCGGTCAGACGGTCACCAATCACATAGGATTGTTCCAAATCGTATCCCCCTTTTAGGTAATGGGTCAACATTCCGATCCCCGGTTTTCGGGTTGGCAATTGATCCTCCGGAAAGGACTTATCTATTAGCACTTCCGCAAATACGATCCCCTCTCCAGCAAAAGCCTCCATCATTTTTTGGTGGGCTGGCCAAAACGTAGATTCAGGAAAAGCGTCCGTCCCAAGCCCATCTTGGTTGGTCACCATCACCAATTCGTAGTCCAATTCCTTGACAATACGAGCAAGGTATTGAAAAACCCTTGGATAAAACGTCAGTTTTTCAAGGCTATCTACTTGAAAATCAATGGGTGGCTCCATAATCAAGGTGCCATCACGATCAATAAAAAGTACTTTTTTCATGCTTACTGTGAAATTTGTTTGAGTGTTTGGATCAATATTTGGTTTTCCTCCGGAGTCCCCACCGTGATGCGTACACAGTGGCGCACCACTGAATTTCGATTTCTGATAATAACTTTTTGGGCTGCCAATTGGCCATAAACAGCATCCGCATCCTTCACTTCTACCAATATAAAATTGGCATCAGAAGGATATATTTTTTGAACGACCTCAAGGGTTGAAAGTTCAGCGATCAACCAAGATTTTTGTTCTAAAATCAAGCGTTTTTGGCATTCAAATTGATCTGATTGTGATAATGCCGCCAAAGCGGCATTTTGGTTCAATGCACTGACATTGTATGGTGGTTTTATTTTATTAAAAATAGCAATAATATCTTCTTTGGCATAGGCCACCCCCACCCTTGCAGCAGCCAAACCCCAAGCCTTGCTAAAGGTCTGAGAAATAATGACATTAGGGTATTGATCCATCTTGGTGATAAAAGATGGTTGATCGCTGAAATCAATATAGGCTTCATCTATCACTACGATGCCCTTGAATTTTTGCACCACCTGCTCGATATTGAGTAGATTATTGCCCGTTGGATTGTTGGGAGAGCAGATAAAAATCAATTTCAGGTGCTCATCTTGAAGATAACCCTCCAAAAGATCCAAATTCATTTGGAATCCAGTATCCAAAGGTATTTTGATCAATTCCACATCATTGATAGCGGCTGAGACATCGTACATGCCATACGTTGGCGTAAACGTGAGGGCTTTGTCAAGTCCGGGCGTACAAAAAGCGCGAAAAGCCAGATCCACGACTTCGTCGCTGCCGTTGCCTATGAATATTTTAGAAACATTCACCGATTTATGCCGTCCCAACTCCTTTTTTAATGCTTCCTGATACGGATCTGGGTATCGGTTGAGCACCCCGAATGGGTTTTCATTAGCATCTAAAAATACCCCCTCTTTACCCGAAAACTCGTCCCGAGCACTCGAATAGGGCTTCAAATTTTGGATATTTTTGCGTACTATTTTTTGTAAATCAAACATAATAAAATGAATTTGGAGCGCGTATTATCGGTGATTTAACCGCAGCGTAACCGCATTTTTATGTGCTTCTAATTGCTCCGCTGCGGCCATCAATTCAATGGCTGGGCCAATGTTTTTCAAGCCTTGGGCAGTAACTGATTGAAAGGTTATTTTTTTGATAAAACTATCCACCGATACCCCACTATAACTGCGGGCATAACCGTTGGTTGGCAATGTATGGTTGGTACCACTGGCATAATCGCCTGCGCTTTCGCAACTATAATTTCCTAGAAATACAGAGCCTGCATTGACCACCTTAGCGCAGCGTTCTGCTGCGCGCTCCACAGCCAATATCAAATGCTCTGGAGCGTATAAATTACTAAAATCAAGGCAGGTTTCTACATCATCAAACACCATGACTTTGCTGTTTTTAAGCGAATGTTCTATGATTTTTTTTCGAGGCAACACCACCCACTGTGCCTCCAATTCGGCTAAAGTTTCGCGTGCCATCCGCTCCGAATCGCAGAGCAACACTACTTGACTATCGGTACCGTGCTCCAACTGCGACAGTAGGTCGGAGGCCACAAAAGCCGGGATGGCACTGTCGTCGGCAATCACCAGCAATTCGCTAGGGCCTGCGGGCATATCAATCGCAGTCCCGCTTTGTTGGGCATATTGTTTGGCCGCAGTAACATATTGATTACCAGGCCCAAATACTTTATTTACTTTAGCAATGCTTTCCGTTCCGTAAGTCATGGCCGCAATGGCCTGAATGCCCCCTACCCTATAGATGGCAGTGATACCGACCAATTGTGCCGTATAAAGTATGACAGGATTGATGTGGCCTTGGGCATCAGGCGGAGAGCAAAGTACGATCTCGCGGCACCCAGCCAAAGTAGCAGGTATGCCTAACATCAGTACTGTTGAAAACAAGGGCGCAGTACCTCCAGGGATGTATATACCCACACTTTCAATCGCACGGCTTTCGCGCCAGCAAGTGACTCCCGGAGTGGTCTCTACGATCCTTGGTACTTCTTTTTGTGTCGCATGAAATGCTTCAATATTCGATTTTGCTAATTGAATAGCCGCTTTCAAATCATCTGGCACTGTGGCTATGGCCTCTTGTATGCTTTGATCGCTCACCAACAATGTATCAAGGTCAACTTTGTCAAATTGCAGTGTAAAGGCTTTTACAGCGGCATCACCATCGGTCTTGACCGCTTCAAAGATAGCCGCCACGGTTTCTTGAAGTTGCGCGGCATCCACCGTAGGCCGTTGGGCCAAATTGACCCAGTTTGCTGGGTTCGGATTGATTATTAATTCCATGATAATAATTTAAAGGATCATTTTTTCGATAGGTGCTACCAATATACCTTGTGCTCCAAGGCTTTTAAGTTGGTCAACCACTGCCCAGAACTCATCTTCTTTCACAACAGAATGGAGGCTAACCCAACCTGCATCTTCCAATGGTAAAATGGTTGGCGATTTCATACCGGGAAGGATGGCACTGATTTGAGCGACCGATGCTACGGGCGCATTCAATAAAATATACTTGTGTTCGGAGGCTGTGCGCACGGCTTTCATCCTAAAAAGGAGTTTTTCCATGATGGCTTGTTTGTCTTCGCTCAATTGTTCATTGGCAATCAAAACTGCCGTACTGGTGGCCACCAATTCCACCTCTTTCAAGCCATTCATCAGGAGGGTGCTACCAGTGCTGACTATATCGAGTATAGCGTGCGCCAAGCCTATGCTGGGGGCTATCTCGACACTACCACCGATCTCTTCAATCTCAACGGTAATGTTGTGTTTTTCACAGAATTGGCTTAATATTCTGGGATAACTGGTCGCAATTTTCTTGTAGTTGAAATAACTGATACCGGTATATATTTCATCTTTGGGGATAGCCAATGATAACTTGCAGTTGGCAAAGCCCAGTTTTTCGACCGTTCGGACTTTTTTGTTTTTTTCCCAAACTTCGTTTTCGCCCAATATACCAATATCGGCAACGCCCTGCTCGACATATTGGGGAATATCGTCGTCACGCATGAATAATACTTCAATCGGGAAGTTCAGTGCCTCAGATTTTAGTTTCCGATCACCGTTGGATAGTTTGATACCACAGTCGTTCAAGAGCGACAATGATTTTTCGCTTAATCGTCCGCTTTTTTGAATGGCAATTTTTAATTTACTCATTTTTTGCAATAATGCCTGAGTAAACCATTGGGGATAAAAATAAAAAACCCGTCTGTTTTTACTCAGACGGGTTTTTTAAATATAGATACAATTACCTATCACCTCGCCTGGGAGCCAGTATGGTGATGATGATGTAATTGAGTTAAGTTCATAATTGTTGTATGTTGGCGCATTTGCGATTGTTTTGCAATGCTTGAACTTAAACACAAATACCTATCAATTGTTTAAGAAAATATTCAGCCGCTCTCAAATGGGGCGCCGAAAAAGTTTTCTAAGGCTCTGAAGTAGGGTAAATAGAGCGCACTATTTAAAAAGCAAGGAAGCATGTAGTGATTTTGACTAGTGAACACTATTTTTTGGATCAAATACTCAGTGTAAAATGATCGCTACTCTCCGCCCTGCTTTGTCACTTTTTCCCGCCGAAAAAAGTGACAAAAGATAGAAGGCATGTAGTGATTTTGATTAGTGAGTACTATTTGGCCTATTTTATACTCAGTCATGACGATCTCTACACCTTACCCTGCTTTGTCACTTTTTCCCGCCGAAAAAAGTAACAAAGCAGGGACGGAAAGTGCCATAAGTACCGCATTTATGATTGTATTAATACCATAATGTTTTGAGAGACAGAGACCGGACATTTTACTGAATTTGAAATCAGGCAATAGCGATGTGCTTTTTCCATGATTTTCAAGGCAACTGATTCCTCTTCATAATTTGCTACGGTAATAAGTGGATTGAGCATCACACCCGTAAAAGCATATTTTCCATCCACTATGGCTACTGTAACGCTGGCTTCACATTCCAAAGAAACTGGCTGCATGTTAAGTTTATCACAAAATGATTGAACCGTATTGACGTAACAGCCCGCAATGGCTGCTAGAAAAAAGGTTTCTGGCGACCACATTCCTGGAATTCCATTTGGAAATTCTGGCGGCGTTACACAGTCCACCGTAGTTTCTACTTCGGCAGCGGACATTTTACTGACTCGGTTTTCGCCCTGCGTGGCCTTCACCCGATAGTCAAATTGCATCGTTTTATTATCCATAATTTTAGTTGTTGATTTAATGCTCTTCAGCCGTGGAACAGTTTCGGCATCAAGTACCCTTCATGCCGACTCCATTCAAATTGAAGTTGCAAGGTATAGGTATCCATCATTGTGCACAAATGATGCAGATCAGACATTGGAGTGACATTCCTCATTTCGCTTAGTGGCCAGCCAAATGTACCTTTGTCATCCAAAAAGGCGCAGTTCTATATTTTACTGTAAAGAAATAAACGAGGCACTGGCGGGCGCTTTTTAAGCGAACGATTCGGTGTCTCGTTTTTATAAGGCAAGAAAGGATTTCCCGGCTTTTACTTCTTCTGCCAAAGTCCGCACTGTCTTATGTGACATGGCTTGTAGCATACCATTTCGGCACGTGGCGAAGTCTTCATGCATTGGGCAGGGATGGGTTGCGTTACAGCGTTTGATTCCCAAAGCGCATTGATCAAAAACCAAACTTCCGTCTGTAATGATCAAAATATCCAGCACGGGTGTTTCCGCCGTCTTTGCATTGACATAAAATCCACCATTGGGGCCTTTAATCGAATCCAAAATGCCATGTTTTACCAGATTTTGCATGATTTTTCCCAGAAAATGATGTGGGATATCAAGTCCTTTAGAGAGCTGCTCTAAGCCCACCCTTGCTTCTTCATTACTATTCAGGGAGATATAGACAAGGGATCGAAGCGCGTATCCGAACGTTTTAGAAAACATGGCGCAAAGATAGTGAAATCAATAGCATTCTCATCCATGATGAACATCATCATTCGAGATGATTTTACTCATTTACGGGGCTAAAGCACGGCATTTACCTTTGCTGCAATAAAAGACATAAAGGTCTTTTATTATTTTTCTTTACAACTATAAAAATTCTTTCTGTCATGCTCGGAAAAACAACTCTATTCGTTGCTGTGCTGGTGTTTTTAACATTCGCCTGCACCTCCAAAAAAGAAGCGGATGACGCCGCTAAAAAATCTCCTACTCCATCTGATCTCGCTGCCAATCAGGTCGAGACCCACGGTATTGAAGTAAAGTCTATTGAACTTACCACTCCCCTCAAAAAGGAATGGGTGAGTGCTGGGGAAGTGATTTACGAATCAAAATGTTTGGCATGCCACAAACTCTCTGATGAAAAACTTGTGGGTCCAGGCTGGGCGGGTGTAACCAAACGCCGCGAACCCGTTTGGATCATGAATATGATCACCAATGTAGAGATGATGCTGGAAAAGGATGCTGAGGCTCAAAAAATGCTCGAACAATGCTTAGTTCGCATGCCCAACCAAAATGTGTCACAAGAAGACGCGCGGAAACTTATCGAATTCATGCGTTCCAATGACGGAGAAAAGTAACTATAAAATCAACAATTTTATGCAATACAGACATCTTTTGCTGCTATCGGCAGCACTTATAGCGCTACCCATCCTACTACACACATCAGGCTGTAAGCCCAAAGGCCCAAGCAGTGCAGTAGAAGGCAATGCCGCTCAAAAAGTATATGTCGCACCGGGCAAGTACGACGAATTTTACAACATCGTATCCGGCGGATTTAATGGTCAGGTATCCGTCTATGGCATTCCTTCTGGTCGCTTGCTGCGCATCATTCCCGTGTTTTCCCAATTTCCAGAAAATGGTTGGGGGTTTAGTGAAGAAACCAAACCTATGCTTAATACATCACATGGTGTCGTACCATGGGATGATTCGCACCACATCGCGCTTTCTACAACCAATGGTGAACACGATGGTCGCTGGGCATTCGTCAATGGCAACAACACACCACGCATCGCTCGAATCAACCTCAGCACATTCCGCACTGAAGAGATCATCGAAATACCCAACAGTTCTGGCAACCACTCCTCGCCTTTTTTGACTGAAAATTCGGAGTACGCCGTCGCCGGTACGCGTTTTAGTTATCCAATGGACGATGAAAATTCCAATCCAGATGTTGGCATCAGCACGTATAAGCAGAACTTTAAAGGAACTGTTTCTTTCATTGGCATCAATCCAGAGACAGGAAACATGAACGTTAGTTTTCAAGTATTGCTTCCGGGGGTCAACTTTGACTTAAGCCGTGGAGGTCGTGGCCCTTCGCATGACTGGTTTTTCTTCTCTTGCTACAATACAGAGCAAGCCAACACGCTCCTTGAAGTAAATGCTTCACAGAAAGATAAAGATTTTGTGATGGCACTCAACTGGAAGAAATGCGAAGAATACGTGAAGGCCGGAAAAGGCAAAAAATCAAAAGTTCGCTATGCACACAATGTATATGACGACAAAAAGCACAGTGCAACTTCGACGATTGAAACAGAAACAATCGTGCTGGATCCTAAAGAACTAACAGATATTGTGTATTTCATGCCTTGCCCAAAATCTCCACATGGTTGTGACGTAGATCCAACAGGGGAATACATTTGCGGTTCGGGTAAATTGGCAGCTGTCATTCCTGTTTTTTCATTCAGCAAAATCAAAAAAGCCATCGCCGACAAAAACTTCGAAACAATGTTTGATGGCATTCCTGTTCTAAAATATGATGCCGTATTGCATGGAGAAGTCAAGAAACCGGGTCTTGGTCCTTTGCATACTGAATTTGATGGAAAAGGCTTTGCTTACACCTCCTTCTTCGTCTCCTCAGAGATCGTCAAGTGGAACATCGAAAAACTGGAGGTTGTAGATCGCGTACCGACGTATTATTCCATTGGGCATTTATCTATTCCAGGCGGCCCAACGAGTAAACCTTGGGGCAAATACGTCATTGCGTACAACAAAATCACGAAAGATCGCTACTTGCCGACGGGCCCTGAACTTACACAATCTGCACAGTTATACGACATCAGTGGTGACAAGATGAAACTGCTGCTTGACTTTCCGACAACGGGCGAACCTCACTATGCGGAAGCGATTCCAGCAAATTTGATAACCCCTAAATCTGTCAAATTCTTCAAAATTGAAGACAATCAACATCCTTATGCGGCCAAAGGAGAAAAAGAGGCCAAAGTTTTCAGAGAAGGCAACAAGGTGCATATAAACATGACATCCATCCGCTCTCACTTTGTGCCAGACAATATTGAAGGCGTAAAACTTGGTGACGAAGTATATTTCCACGTCACAAACTTGGAGCAAGACTGGGATGTACCTCATGGTTTTGCGATAAAAGGCGCTAACAATGCCGAAATTTTGATCATGCCGGGCGAGACTTGTACGCTCAAGTGGGTGCCCGATCGCGTTGGGGTAATTGCCATGTATTGCACCGATTTCTGTTCTGCTTTGCATCAGGAAATGCAAGGATATGTCCGGGTTTCCCCGCGTGGTTCCAATACGCCATTGTCTTTTAGTACTGGAAAAAAAGCGGAGGCGGCGGTGCCAACGAAGTAATGAATTGTTTAACTGGTGGTACTCCGATGCTTGATTATGCCTTAATAGCAAAACAAGTTTAAGATGCCACCAGCAAAGCAATCAGCCATCAACCATTCAATATTTAATATGCTTAGCAAAACGACCCGTATCATACTTGGAATAGGAAGCCTATTGCTCCTCATAACCTATTTTGTTCCTTTGTGGCAAATCCTGCTCTGGGCTCCCCAGTACCCCGAAGGATTGACCATGAAAATATGGATGAGTAAACTCAGCGGTGAGGTGGACATCATTAATGGCCTCAACCACTACATCGGCATGAAGCACATCAGCGTCGAGATGTTTTCCGAATTTAAATACCTTGGCCTACTCATCGGTTTCCTGATTTTGGTCGGTTTAGTCGCTGCTGTGATGGGCAGTTCACGTATTTTATTCTTTTTCACCCTGTTATCTTATGTCTATGGTGTGGCAGCCATGTGGGATTTTTGGCGCTGGGGCTATGATTATGGCCACAACCTTGACCCAAATGCGGCGATCAAAGTTCCAGACATGTCCTATCAACCTCCTTTGATTGGCTATAAAAATTTATTGAATTTCACTTCTTTTTCCGGTCCAGATACGGGTGCTTGGATTATCATCGGCGTTTGTTTAGTGGCAACGGTATTATGGTGGTGGGAGTATTTCAAAAGAAAGAAAACAGCAAAGATAGGAGGCGTTTTATCGGGAAAAATGGCCTTAATTCTTATAGGGATTAGCATGATTCACTTGTCTGCTTGTTCTTCTGGACCAGAACCCATCCGATATGGAAAAGACAATTGTCATCGCTGCAAAATGACGTTGAGCGATAAGCGTTTTGGCGCAGAAATAATCACAAGCAAAGGCAAAGTGTATAAATTTGACGACCTCAATTGCGTCGTTGCCTACCTACGGGAAGAAAAAATAGTTGAAAAAGATCTAGCACAAATCGTGGCCGTTGACTTTAAAAAAACGGGGACATTTGTAGATATCAACAAGGCTTTTTTATTGCAACATGATGCTATAAAAAGTCCGATGCGCAGCGATATTGCCTGTTTTTCTGATAAAAAAGACCTAGAATCCGTAAAAAGTGAACTGAGTGGTGGAAAGGAAATGACTTGGGCTGATGTCAAGGCTGAATTTTGATGATTGAGAAACACCAATTTTTTTAAACAATTAATACGCCGATATGACATTTAAGCCGTTGCTTTTTCTGTTTTTGGGGACTTTCGTCAGACTTCATCTATCCGCCAAATCCATTTCCGTGGGTCAAAACCAAACCTTCCAAACAATCCATGATGCCTTGGCAATAGCCCAATCTGGCGATAGCATCATCGTCCACGAAGGCACATACGCGGAAGGCAATCTGGCCATTGATAAAAGAGTAACGCTTATTGGCATTTCTTTCCCGATTTTAGACGGTCAACACAGTTTTGAGATCATCACCATCACGGCTTCAGATATTCAGATCTCTGGTTTCGACATTCGCAACAGCGGCCAACTGAGTATGGTGGATGTGGCTGGAATCAAAGTACTTTCAGCGGATCGTGTGGTCATTGAAAATTGCCGTTTAAGCGACTGCAATTTTGGCATTTACCTTTCAAATGCAAACAATTGCCGCATCTCCCGAAACGAGGTATCTGGTATTCTCAAAGAGGAACAAAACAGCGGAAACGGCATTCATTTGTGGAAATGCTCCCAAATGTTAGTAGAAGAAAACCACCTGACCGGGCAGCGGGATGGAATCTATTTTGAATTTGTAACCGATTCTGAAATTCGCTACAATGACAGCGAACGCAACATGCGCTACGGCTTGCATTTCATGTTTTCTCACAACAATCAATACCACCACAACCAATTTCACCACAATGGTGCAGGCGTAGCGGTGATGTACTCCCGACAGGTACACATGACAGAAAACAATTTTGGGTACAACTGGGGAAGCAGTGCCTACGGATTGTTATTAAAAGATATTTCAGACAGCCATATATGGAAAAATACGTTTGAGCACAACTCCGCCGGGGTATATATGGAAGGTGCCAGCCGAATCATACTAGAGCAAAATCAGTTTCGGGAAAATGGGTGGGCACTGCGGGTACAAGCCAGTTGTGATGCTAATGTGGTGCAACAAAACAATTTTTTCGGAAATTCTTTCGACGTATCCACCAACGGGCACCTTGTACTCAATCATTTTGAAAGCAACTATTGGGATCGCTATGAAGGCTATGACCTCAATCGGGATGGCGTGGGCGACATACCGTTCAGACCCGTCAGCCTATACGCCGTCGTCGTGGAACGAATGCCCTATGGTTTGATCCTGATGCGCAGTCTGATGGTCTATCTAATGGATAAAGCCGAAAAAATCATCCCTTCGCTCACACCCGAAGGATTAACAGATGACAAACCAGCCATGCAGCCCTTGGCATTGTGAATAATACCCTTCTGACCTAATATTTTCCATTATTAAAATTCAATTTCGTATGAAACGCAACACTCTATTTTTCTTTCTATTTGGATTAATGGTCATAATCGGCCTTTCCAACTGCACCAATACTGCTCCGCAACAAACCGGCGCAACAACAGAATCTGCACAAGCAGGTGGCGGACAATCTGCGGTACAAGACGATGACTCTCAAAAAGATGTGGTCAAAGTAGCGGTCGGAAGCCCCGACCATACGACGTTGGTCACCGCCGTGAAAGCCGCTGAACTTGTGGATGTGCTTTCCAATGCTGGTCCATTCACAGTATTTGCGCCAACCAATGCTGCTTTTGCTTTACTTCCAGCCGGAACCGTTGAAGGGCTACTAAAAGCGGACAAAAAAGCGGCACTTCAGGATATTCTGCAATATCATGTTGCTGTAGCAGTTTACAAAACTGACATGTTACAAGACGGACAAGTTCTTTCAATGGCCAATGGCGGAAATGTGACTATTGGAGTTAAAGACGGTAAAATAAGTGTCAATGGCGCGAATATTCTCGCATCTGTTCCTGCTTCTAATGGTATTGTCCACGTAATTGACGCGGTGCTACTTCCTAAATAAATGCTAGAATCTACCACACTCTGCAAATCCTTTGGCAAACTCAAGGCCCTCGATGAAGTCAGCGTCCGCATGAGTGCTGGGCAGGCTGTGTCGCTTGTAGGACCAAATGGTTCTGGCAAAACGACATTTCTAAAATGCCTACTCGGTTTAGTCATCCCCGACAGTGGGGCATTGACTCTAAATGGAGCATCCATTTTAGGAGGATGGGACTATCGTCGGCACATCGGTTATATGCCTCAGATCGGGCGATATCCTGACAACATGCGGGTCGGGCAGGTATTTCAAATGATCCAGGAAATACGCCAAGATACCTCCCCCCGCTTGGATGATGATTTGATGCGGGCATTCGAAGTAGAAAAATTTATAAACAAAAGCATGCGCACACTCTCCGGCGGCACTCGCCAGAAGGTAAGTGCTTGCCTTGCCTTCTTGTTTGATCCACAAGTGCTGATTTTGGACGAACCAACCGCAGGGCTGGATCCCATTGCTTCCGAGATATTGAAAGAAAAAGTATTGTCTGAAAAAGCCAAGGGCAAATTGGTACTGATCACCTCCCATATTCTCAGTGACCTCGACGAACTGACGACCGATGTAATGTACATTATGGACGGCAAAATCAAACTCTTTCAGCCCATTCAGATGTTAAAAAATCAGACGGGCGAAGAGAAACTAAACCGTGCTATCGCACACTTAATGAAAAACCAATAATTATGCTGCGCATTGTCAAATACGTACTCTACGACATCCTGCAAAACCGCATTGTTATTGGTTATGCTTTGTTTTTGCTGCTCGTATCTATTGGTCTATTCAATCTAAGTGACGATCCAACCAAAGGTTTGGCCAGTCTTCTGAACATCATACTGATCGTTACGCCCTTGGTGAGCATTGTCTTTTCGACCATCCACTTTTACAATGCCTCGGAATTTATTGAATTGCTTGCTGCACAACCGATCCGCCGCAGCGTCATCTTATGGAGTGAATTCATTGGTTTGGCTGTTGCCCTGAAGTTGGCCGTCCTAATTGGCATCGGGATCCCCGTTCTGCTCTTCGCACCCAATACAATCGGCTTGTCGTTAGTCATTGTCGCTGCGGGACTTTCCGTCGTTTTTGTGTCCATCGCATTGCTGGCAGCCGTCATGACCCGCGACAAAGCCAAAGGGATCGGCGTAGCACTCCTGCTTTGGTTTTACTTCGCCTTGCTCTACGATGCGCTGGTGTTGATCCTCATGTTCGCCTTCGCGGATTATCCCTTGGAAAAAGCCATGCTCGCCTTTATTTCCTTCAATCCGATTGACCTGGCTCGCGTGGTCGTGCTGCTCCAGATGGACATTTCTGCACTGATGGGTTATACCGGTGCCTTGTTTCAGGAATTTTTGGGAAATGGTTTGGGGATTGCATTTGCGATTTTCATGCTGTTGGTGTGGATTGGGGTGCCTATTTGGCTGGCGGTGAGGATGTTTGAGAGGAAGGATTTGTGAGGAAGTCCAACCAAAAGAAATACTTGATTTTCAGTTAGTTTGGCTTGTGTCGTTGTCTCCTCACGCCCAAAAGCGTGGTTGACATGACAAATTGAGGGGAAGGTATGCGTTCAACATCATTAAAGTGATAAAGTAAAATTAACTTAACGACATGGCGCTATCGCGGAGTCACCAACCACCAAACCGAGGGAGTGCCCAGCATAGTAAGCCTCATTGATGGAGTACTATTTGTCCAGTATTTCGCTTCACCATTTGCTGGCGGCGGGAAGCCAACAGATGCAACCGAAAGTAAAAAATCTCCACAATCTTGGATTTATTGAAATTTGACTTATATTTGTGGCATAAATTCTTGAAGCAGTCATGAAAATTATTATCAAAACTATCCAGAAAGGATCGAAATCAACACAACCATGCGCGACCCACAACTCATAGCCCTCAGGCCCCAACTCGACCTTGATACCACAAAGGCTACGCCAGAAGAGCAATTTCAAAATATTACGTTACGCCCCATCTTAAAACTACAACATGCGCTTTTGGTGAGCATATTCAAGCATGGTATCGCAAAACACCGCAATGTGTATCAGAATTTACCGCAAAAAGAGCGGATGTTGCTCATTGCTGGGCTAGTACGCAAGGATCACAAAATGCGCCAATTGCTGGCAGGTACTATTATCGGACAATTTACGATGGAAGAATACTCAAATTTCCAAGCCAATGAACCTGCCTTGATGCGCCGCCTCATCGCTTTGATGGTGCAACGGTTGCAGAGCGTTGACTTGAAAATGTTTGATCCTAACGCAACCTAAATCAAAAAGAAAGTTCCATCTCCACCATCATTTCCGACACGACCACCGCACCGCCCGCTCGTGCCGTCACTTGCTGGTGTGGCAAGGGCAACATTTCAGTGATTTCAAGGCGTTTGCCTAAGCATTCTTTTTGAAACAATGCCATAGACAAGGGGTCATTTTGATCAAAATGCTGGGGCTTAGCCCTTTCAGGGCTATCTAATACAGTGGCGAAAAAATGCGCTGGTACTAGAATCTCCTTTAACTTTTGACGAATGAAACCAAAGGCAACGAACGCTTCGGTATTTGGTTGGCAGGTATTCCAAAAGGTGGGCTCGATCCGCCACGTTTTCCGATACCAAATCAATTGGCCTTGCGACACGCGGGGGCGAAACTGCCAACCTTCACCACCTGATTGCCAATCAGGAACTGCAAATAAGTCAAAACGAGAAATCGTAGGCGTACCCATATCAGCCAACAACTGCATGGCAGGCGGGCGAGTCGCAGGATCTTCGAGACCGAGGTCATTGAATGTTACAAATTGTTGTTTATCAGCGCAATACAATCGAGCCACGCCCCTTTCATCAGATCGTAATTCCAGATCTGACAACCTTATTTCGTCTTTTGCGTCAGGGGCAATGATCCTGCTCTGAGGCACGGCCAATACTTGTTTTGAGAATGATGGCTGAAAGTTGGCATTTGACCATGCTTGCCAAGGGTATGTCAGAGCAGTGTCCGATGGCCAAGTCTCCAAGACTCGGCGCAGCCCCATTGGAAATAGGTGTACCCACCGCGCCATCAATTTGCCGCCGCCGGGAAATACGGCATTGACCACGGCTTTTATCTCATTTCCTTCTTTAAAAAACTGCAATAAAAACCCTACTTTTGAAGGCTTTTGAGCGGAAACGCCTTGAATATTCTCCTTTTTTTCAGCATCTAAAAAATGGCGGCAAAGTCCCATAAAAGAAGGTGAAGCGTCTTTATGAGCCTCGGCGAAGGCGACAAATCTGGCCCGCAACGCGCTTGATTTAGGCTGGCACGATTCCACAGTAGCCAACAGGTTGTGCAACATTGGTTCCATATCGTCGAGCGTCAGATCAACGTGTACATATTGCTCTACATCTTCATAAAACAAGTGCTCCGCCTTTAGATTTTCAGGAAAAACGCTCCCATGTCGTTCTAAGAAATTTTTGAATTCTGAACGGGCATTTTCTTGGGTTTCCTTCATCTCCGCCAACGGCTGATAACCCATTGTTTTGGAGGCTGTGCGCAACCACTGCAACAAAAAAGCCGCTTCTACCAAAGTTTGAGAGGCTTGGGGCAAAAATCCGATATATTGATACAAATTGCTAGACCAAGAAGGCGTTAACCCCTGTTCGGGAAGAATCCACTCCAACAAACCCAGATCAAGCAATTCAAATAAATATTGCTTCAAATCCGCCTCCGATGCTTCAATTTCTGTTAATATCAAAGGCAGCACGATGGAAAACTGGGATCGGTATCCGTTTTTTTGAAAGATTTCTATGACTATATCTAAGGCTGGATTGGGCGTGGAATTTTGGAAACACTCCGTCTCTCCATCGTGATAAAGCCAAGTATAAGAGCCATTTTCAAGGGTCAAAGAAGGATTCAACCGCAGGGTAAGCGAGCCATAAAACACGGGATCTTGGAGCAGTACCCCGTAGAGCAAGGGCAACAAAGCCACATTGGGACTAATCGCCACTTTGGAGTCCAAACCCAACATAAAAGGCAGTTCATCCGCCGATTCTGAAGGCAATGGCCAAGCAAAAAGAGTCGTGAATCGGCTCAAAGGACTGGTTTTATAGCGCATCCGCTCCCGATATTGGAGCAGTGAAAAGGCCACTTGCCGATCTTTTTTGTTGGTAGCACCCCACGATATAAACGCAGGCAGGTGCTGTGCAGCACGCCAAAGATCATGTGATGAAAAAAGTAAAGCCCGTTGAAAATCTTCCGCTTGAATATCGCGCCCAAGCCTTGTTAATGAGTCCGACAGTGCGGCTTCATATACTTCCCTAAGTTGAATTTCTGTCTGTTTTTGGTCATTTTGCAAGGCTACTAAGTCCGCCAAAGTTGATAACAGAGCCCTTGCCTCTGGTCTATCTGATCCCATCACTAGGCTAGTATAGGTGGGTTTTAATTTCTGATCTTGGAAAAATAATTTGCGCGCATTGTAAGTAGCCGTCTTCAAATCTCCGACAGGAAGTATTTCAAAAAAATGAGTTAACTCCCTGTAAAAAGAATCATTACATATATTAATTTTTTCATTTATTTTAACTAAGCGTAATTCTGCTTTTGGGAATATCACTTCTGCATCATGCGCAGCATCAACGGGTAAACCCGCTGAACGGACAATAATATAAGGGAAACAATGGGGAGCGGTCTGAGTATTCATGGAGCAAAGATGAAAACTTTTGTGGATTAACTGTGTTAAATTGCCGAACTTTGCAGCATTATGGAGGAGAAAGAAATAACACGCCCTAAATTATCCAAAGAAAGCCTCAAAGAGGCCATAAAAATCTTTGAATTCATCAAGCCTTACCAGTGGCAGTTTTTTGGAGGACTGGTTTTACTATTCCTTGGAAGCAGTGTTTTTCTGGTTTTTCCAAAGATTATTGGACAATCGCTCGATATAGCCCAAGGCACTTTGCATTCCAATGTGGATTTGAATACCATTGGGCTACAACTGATAGGCATTCTTGTTTTTCAAGCAGTGGTATCCTATACCCGGGTGATGTTATTTGCCCAAGTGAGCGAAAATGTCACTGCCGATATAAGGGTGTCGCTCTACCAAAAAATCATATCCTTACCGATGGTGTTTTTTGAACAAAGTCGAGTGGGCGAATTGGTCAGCCGCTTGACCAACGATGTAGAAAAGCTCTACAATACCCTTTACTTTGTATTGGCCGAATTTTTGCGCCAAATCATCATTTTGGTTGGTGGTATAGCGGTACTGCTTTGGATGTCGCCTCGGTTGGCACTCGTGATGCTCACCACCTTCCCGATCATTGTGGTAGGAGCCTTCTTTTTTGGGCGGTGGGTACGTGGGCTTTCCCGTGAACGTCAAACCATATTGGCCAATAGCAATACTATTTTAGATGAAACGCTCCAAAGTATTTATGCGGTGAAGTCATTCACCAATGAATTGTTTGAAACCAACCGTTATTCCAAAGCCAATAAAGAGGTAGTGGGCGTATCCATGCGCTATGCCAAAGGCCGCGCTGTTTTTGTCGTATTTATCATTACCATGTTGTTTGGAGCCTTGTTTTTTGTGATTGGCTATGGGATGTACATGGTACAATTGGATGTGAACTTACCACCCGATACGCCCGGCAAGTTCACGGCTGGCAACCTCATTGCGTTTGTGACTTATACGGCTATTATTGGGGCTTCCATAGCAGGTCTAGGCAATTTTTATACTGAATTGGTGGGCGGCATTGGTGCCACAGAGCGGTTGCGAGAAATATTAAGAACCCCTTCCGAGACCGAAGATCGGGTGAGGGGAACGTTAGCAGCAGGCCGTTTTAAAGGCAATATCGCCTTTGAAAATATCCAATTTTCGTATCCAACTAGGTCTGATGTGCAAGTATTGAAAGGTGTGAGCCTGAATATTCCATCAGGATCAAAAGTAGCGGTAGTGGGTCAAAGCGGGGCTGGAAAATCAACCATCATGCAATTGCTGTTGCAGTTTCATTTCCCAAATTCTGGGCAAATAAGCATGGATGGAAAGGAGATCAGCGCGTATGAATTGAGTTCGTACCGATCCAACTTTGCGATTGTCCCCCAAGAGGTGATCTTGTTCGGTGGCACTATTCGAGAAAACATCTTATACGGAAATCCCGATGCCTCGGAAGACCAGATCATAGAAGCCGCCAAACTGGCCAATACTTGGGAATTTATCAGCCAATTTCCAGAAGGAATGGATACCATCGTGGGTGAAAGAGGAATAAAACTATCGGGAGGTCAACGGCAACGGATCGCTATAGCCCGCGCTATTTTGCGCAATCCAAGTATCCTGCTTCTGGACGAAGCCACCTCTTCTTTGGATGCTGAATCGGAAAAAGTAGTGCAAGAAGCCCTCAATCGCTTGATGGAAGGCCGCACCAGTATCATCATTGCACACCGATTGGCCACCATCCGCGAAGTGGATTGCATCTATGTACTGGAGAATGGACAGATCGTGGAGCAAGGCACCCATGAGGAACTCTCTGCTATTACAGATGGTGCATATAGTAGTCTGGCAAAATTACAGTTTAGTAATGCTATGGTGCAATAATGGCCAAATCAGTAGCACCCATCTGCATAAAACGCTCCAGTGCCTCTCCCTTGAGTACCCTCGGTATCTTTGCTTGCCCATTAAACTTGTCTTTGCTCTTCAAGAAATTGTGAAAAACATCAATAGGAACAAAGTCTGCTCGAACAGATTTAAGCGCGTATATGCGTTCTGTGGCATAATCGTCGTTCAGTTTCATCAATTCTTGATCCAAAATAGACATAAATGCTGATGGGCTGACACAAGGGTTTTCTACATTGATCCACCACTGGTGCGACCACCCAGATCCTTCCCGAATACCCGCTACACTGAACTCTCGCACACGCACCCCCGTCATGTTATCTGCACGGCGCACGGCTTCATTTATATTGTCTAAAGACAGGTGTTCGCCACAATTGGAAAGGCATTGCTTGGTGCGACCACTAATTTTAAAGCGCAATTTTTTAACATCCGAAAAAATTACAGTATCCCCAATCACATACCGCCAAAGACCAGCAGAACTAGAAATAACGATAGCATAGGACACGCCAGCCTCTATTTTTTGAATAGGTAATGCCATGGCATTGGTGCGGAGATTTCCGTCTGCATCAAAATTATGATCGTCAAATGGAATAAATTCAAAATATATTCCGCAATCAGTAAGCAACTGCAACTCGCGGGTATTTGGGCCATTTTGGTAGGCAAAAACGCCCTCCGAAGCCGCATAACTGTCCACATAGTGTACGGTTTGGGCAAACATTTTTTCAAGTGCAGGTCTATAGGGCTCAAAAAACACGCCCCCATGTATCAACACCTTGAAATTAGGCCAAATATCATGTATGTTTTGTACCTGATGCTTTTCTATAATCTGTTCAAAAATCAGTTGTAACCACATCGGATTAGCCACAGCATAGCCAATATCCCACTTGGGGGCTTCCTTTACAATAGCATCAATACGGTCTTGCCAACTGGGCATATCAGATATTATTTTTCCAGGTCGGTAGTAAGGTTCTAGCCAAAGCGGCCTATTCATACCAATAATTCCGCTTAAATCACCAGTATGATGGAGTCCTTCCATTTGAGGCGCGGTACAACTGCCCACCATGAGCATCTGACGGGTAAAATGAGTAGCAGGCAATTGATATTTTGCTAAGTCAAAAAACATCCGTTTGGTAGCCTTTTTCATATCTGCTATGATTTCGTGGGTTACCGGTATATACTTGCTACTAGCCCCCGAGGTACCACTACTAAGCGCGTAAAAAGGGACAATACCGGGCCAGCAGATATTGGGTTCGTCTTGGTGCGCAAAGCGCAACCATTGCTGATAAAATTCGTCGTATTCAGTGAGCGGCACTGCATTGGCGAACGCCTTAGTGGTCTGGGTTTCTAACAAAATTCGTTGGAACTGATGATGCCGCCCAAATGCCGTTTGCCGCGCTTTGTGCAAGAGTTTTTTTAGTTGTTCCTCTTGATTTTGCGAAGCATTAGCCTTAGGAGTATCAGGAGTTTTGGCCATCTTGAAACTGGAATTCAGCAGATTGCCAATCAAGTTTTTTTGTATATTATTGACCATATTAAACGAGGTTTTTATATTTACCAATAAAAATAAAGTACGTCCAGAGTCCACCAAAAGCCTTTATTTCTTGATAATACTCTGCCTCAAACTGTTGTTTTAGTGCTGGCACCAAATGCGCATCCATTCTCACGTGGTTATAAGCCATCCATTTTGAAAACCATTTGAATGATGACTGGTGAAAATCAACGACTGCAATCCTGCCACCCGGCAAAAGGCTGTTGGCCGCAGTAGTGATGACCTTTTCCCAACCGGGGTTTATCATAGTCAAGCAATAAGATATTAGTATAATATCAGGTATAACAATACCAGCCGGCATTTTTTCAGTGCCGTATATCAATTGAAACAAGCGTGTTCGGTTCTTAAATGGCTTGATTTTTTCGTGTGCTACTGCGAGCATTTCTGGCGATACATCTATTCCAGTCAACCGTACTTTAGGAAACAACTGAGCCAATGTATCCAAATTATGCCCCGTACCGCAGCCTACTTCCATGATATGCACGTTGGCAGACTTGGGTAGAGACAGGTTAGTGATCACCTTGTTTCGGCCAAATAAAAACGCCCACCGCGTATATTCATATATTTGAGCATGCAGGCGGTAGTATTGCTGCATTTTTTCTGGTTGAGTATTACCCATCAGTTTTTTATAAAAAGGTGTGTGCTGGCATAAGTCCCTACACGGTCTGCAAAATGCTGTTCGGCTATGTTTTCGTCGTGAAAAGAACCGTATTTTTCTATAAAATCAGGCACAAATTCCCGATTGGGAGCGGCCGAACGCAACAGAATTTTTGCACCGGGCTTACTGTTCTCCAAAATTAATTCCCATTCTTCCTTTAAAGCGGCTTTATCATTGGCCGCCAACCAATCTTGGTGATCCAACAATATAAAATGAGAGTATTGCCCTGGATGGTTATTTAAAAATCCAGATAAGGTAGAAGTGTGGGTGCTTATTTTTGATACTTGAGTTTTCAGGGCTCCAAAATGCGCTGATTTCAAATAGTTTGGAGAGCATTCCTCCGAATATTTACCAAAAAAGTACAACCTCCAGAAATAATTATCGCGAAGGGTCAGTTCGGTAAACACCTTGCGCAAACACTTGCGAAAATAACCAGTCATTCCATCTTTGAAATGTTCACGAGCCATATCTTGCTGAGAGGTTGGTACACCAAGCATACTTTGTATCAAGTGTGTATTGAGCGCCCACAATGCAAAACGATTGAGGATCACCGGTTCAATTCGATAGTAAAGAATCCGCTGTTGGAATACGTCATCAGTCTCAAACATGGCATGTATGGTACGTGCTACTTTGGGATCGGTTTTCAAGAAATTACAGAATAAAAATGCTACCAACCCTGCGCTACCGTGATAGTAAAAACTTTTGCGCAGCCCTTTCCCAGAGAATATGCCGATCTGTTTTTTCCAATACGCATTAGAAAAATCATCCATGCTATATTGTAGGGCATCTTTCAAAATAGCAGGTGCCGAAGCAAATCGCCCCTGCCCAAAAAAGCCAGAGAGTGCTTCATGGTCACCGTGCTTAAAAATAGCACACTTGAGTTGCAACAAGGCATTTTGCCTTGGATTCATATCCACACAATCAATAGAAGCGGGACTATCCAATAGGTAATCGAGGGCATTGCATCCAGCAGAAGTGAGCATTACTACCTTGCTTTCTTGATCGAACTGAAGCAAGGAGCGATCACAACGGGGATCTTCCCAACAAGTGTTGTAAACTAAATTTCCGCCGTGTATTTTTTGAAATATTTTTTTCTTAATCATGATGCCATTTGTAGTGGTGAATAACGACTGAGTTTTTCAACGAATAAGGCTTTGACCTCCGCCCATTCTTGTTCTATAATAGAATAAACGGCAGCATGACGATAAGTGCCGTCGTCTTTAATTCGCTCATTTCTGATAACCCCTTCCAAGGTAGCCCCCATTTTTTCTAAGGCTTGGCGAGACCGCTGGTTGGTAACATCAGTGCGAAACTGAACCCTAATGGTCTGCAATGCCTCAAAGCAAAAGGTCAATAATAGAAATTTTGATTCGGTATTAATGCCCGAACTCCAGAAATTGGGATGCAGCCATGATCCTATTTCTAATTGGCGATGGCTTTGGTTGAGGTGGTAAAGCCTGGTCATACCAGCAATCGCGCCACTTGCTTTCTCCTCAATGACAAAAGCCAATTGCGATCCATTGTCCATGTCTTCCTTGATTTCAGAGAGATGGCTCAGGTGCTTAGATGCATCGCCTCGGTCACTTGGAAAATTGGTCCAAATTCTTGAATCCTTTCCGAGTTCAACCAAGGTCGCAAAATGTGATGGATCCAATGGCGATAACCGGATTTGGCTGCCTTCCAAAAAGGAACCAAATGGATTTTCCCACTGATTGAATAGTGTTTGGAAAAGTGCAACCATATCTATTGCTTGAGTATGTGATTAGGTATGTTTATTACTCCTTTATACAGCCTCAAATGCCGCTGTTCCAACCTCCAGCGGAGTAAATGCCGCCGTTTCTATACTAAAAACCTTCGATTCTTTTTCTTTAACCTCCAGCCTTGGGTTGGTTATGCCATAATCAGATGCATCATACTGATACAGCGACCATGCTTGGTTATCATACTCCAAAGCAGTCAAATGCTCCACCCAATCCCCAGAGTTCATATAAATCACTTTTTTGCCATTTTTGGCAACGACTTCCTTAATCTGAGGTGCATGTATGTGGCCGCACAGCACATAATCATACCCTTTTTCAGCAGCAAGATCTATGGCAATCTCCTCAAAATCGGAGATATATTTGACGGCACCCTTGACTTTTTTCTTTATTTTTGCTGAAAAAGACACTGGATTTAGGCCAACAAAGCCCCGCATCCGATTGATGAATCGGTTTATACGGATCAATAAATCGTAGCCTTCACCCCCCAATTTAGCCAACCAACGGGCGCGGTGTACAGAAGCATCAAACACGTCACCATGAAAAACCCAATGGGTTTTCTCATGCACTTGAAACACCAGTTTATTACGCAAATGAATGAATCCCAACGACAATTCGCCAAACTTGCGCAGCATATCATCATGATTTCCAGTTAAATAATAAACTTTTGTACCATTCACAGACATCTTCAATATCCTCCGCACCACCTCTAGGTGATCTTTAGGAAAATAACTTTTTTTGAAATACCACATATCTATGATATCGCCATTCAAGATGAGGGTCTTTGGCTGAATGCTCTTCAAATAATTGAGCAATTCTTTGGCATGACACCCATAGGTGCCAAGATGCAGGTCCGAAATGACCACTAATTCAGGCGTTCTTTTCATCGAATAGTGTAAGTTATTATATCTTTCATGTAAAAAATAGCCGCATAAACACCAATAGACCCCCCTGCAAGCCATGCGAGGACTTGCAGAGGAACCTTCAAAAATTTAGGGTAATTATGAATCGAAAAGTATGAAGTCAAAAACCGCGCTTTCGAGGGCAAGTTGATGGAGCGGATCGTCGAAGTAGTGAATACTTGCCCGATAAGGAGAGATCCCTTGTATGCCAAGGAGTTAATAGGAACTAAAAAACGCGGGTATGTCATTGGCAAATAGATTTAGTTATTTGACAACGCAAAGGTAGGCCACCACGTAGGACAAGGCAATTAAGCCTCTGTTACTTGTATGTGAAGATTTTGTAAAGCCTAAGAAATATTAACGCTTCGGTAAGCCCATCCCTGGGATTCCCATTCCCGGGATTCCCATTTTGCCGGCAGGCATATTGGCAAACTGGTGCATCATTTTGCGCATGTTATCAAAATTCTTCATGAATAGATTGATGTTTTCCAGTGTTTGACCACAACCCTTAGCGATCCGCTTTTTGCGGGATAGGTTGATCAATTCTGGATTGGCGCGTTCTTTAGGGGTCATACTTTGGATGATGGCTTCCACCCGAAGCAAGGCTTTATCATCAATAGGGGCATCTTTCAAGGCTTTGCCCACCCCAGGTATCATACTTACTAGGCTTTTAAGATCGCCCATTTTTTTAATCATCTGCATTTGACCGATGAAGTCATTGAAATCAAACTTATTTTGCTTGATTTTTTTCTCTACCCGCTTGGCTTCGTCTTCATCAAACTCAAATTGAGCCTTTTCAACCAATGAAACAATGTCACCCATACCCAAAATACGTTGGGCCATACGATCTGGGTAGAAAACATCGAGGGCGTCTAGTTTTTCGCCCGTGGAGACAAATTTAATGGGTTTGCCGACCGTATATTTGACCGTCAAGGCCGCGCCACCACGGGTGTCACCGTCCATTTTAGTCAGCACCACCCCATCAAAATTGATGCGACTATTAAATGCTTCGGCAGTATTGACCGCATCTTGACCCGTCATAGCATCCACTACAAACAGGGTCTCCGTAGGGTTGACAGCGGCTTTGATCGCTGCCACTTCATCCATCATCACACCGTCCACCGCCAAACGGCCAGCAGTATCCAGTATCACCACATTATGGCTATTGGCTTTGGCATAAGCCACCGCATTTTTAGCGATCTCTATCGGATTTTTATTATCCAGTTCCTTATAAACAGCCACGCCAATGCTTTCGCCCAAAACCGTCAATTGATCTATCGCCGCAGGACGATACACGTCGCAGGCTACCAAAAGTGGCTTATAAGAACGCTTATCCAATAAGTGTTTGGCCAGTTTGCCCGAAAAAGTAGTTTTACCCGAACCTTGAAGGCCCGCAATCAATACTACTCCCGGATTGCCTTTCACATTGATACCTACGCTCTGGCCGCCCATGAGTTCGGTCAATTCGTCCATCACGATTTTGACCATCAACTGACCCGGATTGACATTCTTGAGTACATTTTCAGTACCCAATGCCTTATCCTTGATTTTATCCGTAAATTCTTTGGCGATTTTATAGTTTACGTCGGCTCCAACCAAGGCACGGCGAATCTCTTTGATGCTTTCCGCAACATTGAGTTCTGTGATTTTGTGGGTACCACTGACGATTTTAAAGGCCGACTCTAAACGATCGCTAAGACTTTCAAACATGATTTTTGACTAAAATTTAAAGAAAAAACGTGCTTTTCATACTGAATAACGCACTTTACCTACTTAGGACTGCAAAGGTAGCAGTATTTCCGGCAAGTGGGTAAAGAAAATTGGTTGTTTTATCAACACACTTTCAAAAAGTACACAATCATGCCTTACCTTTGCTGCCACATTTATGATCTGCAAATAAAACTGACAATAATTTAAGATATGAATTTTGACCTAATCATCATAGGTAGTGGCCCTGGTGGCTACGTAGCAGCCATCAGAGCATCCCAATTGGGTATGACCGTTGCGGTAGTAGAACGGGAGAGTTTGGGCGGTATTTGCCTCAACTGGGGTTGTATCCCAACCAAAGCCCTCCTCAAAAGTGCCCAAGTATTTGAATACCTCAACCATGCTGCCGATTACGGCATCAAAGTAGAGAAAGTCAGTGCCGACTTCGATGCCATGATTAAGCGCAGCCGAGGCGTAGCCGATGGTATGAGCAAGGGCGTTCAGTTTTTGATGAAAAAGAACAAAATCACGATCATCAATGGAGAAGGTAAATTGGTGAAAGGTCCCAAAGTAGCCGTCAAAGACGCAGAAGGTAAAGTAACAGAATATGAAGCCAAGCATATCATAGTAGCCACTGGAGGGCGAGCCAAACAACTCCCTAACTTGCCTATAGATGGTAAAAAAATCATAGAATACCGCAAAGCGATGAGCCTCGAAACCCAACCCAAGCGGATGGTAGTGGTAGGTGCTGGTGCGATTGGAGTAGAGTTTGGATATTTTTACCACAGTATCGGTACAGAAGTAAGCATAGTAGAGTTTATGGAGCAAGGCTTAGTGCCACGCGAAGATCCCGATATTTCTAAGGAATTGGGCAAACTTTACGCAAGAAAAGGCATGAAAATATTTGGCGGCTGGGCCGTAGAGAGCGTGGACACCACTGGCAAAGAAATCAAGGTAAACATGAAAAATCGCAAAGATGGAAAAACAGAAACCATCCTTTGTGACATCGTATTGAGCGCGGCAGGGGTCACGCCCAATATCGAAAATATCGGTTTGGAAGACCTTGGTATCGTGACCGATCGCGGGTTTATCAAAGTAGATGACCACTACAAAACCAATGTAGCAGGCGTATATGCCATCGGCGATGTACTGGCCACCCAAGCATTGGCCCACGTGGCCAGCGCGGAGGGCATCACCTGCGTGGAGGCCATAGCAGGCCATCACCCAGAACCCATAGACTACAACAATATACCGGGCTGCACTTACTGCGTACCAGAGATCGCCTCTGTGGGTCATACCGAGCAATCGGCCAAAGACGCAGGTTACGAAATATTGGTTGGCAAGTTTCCTTTCACCGCCAGCGGCAAAGCCAAGGCATCAGGATCAAGTGAAGGTTTTGTAAAAGTAATATTTGATAAAAAATACGGCGAATGGCTAGGAGCCCACATGATCGGTGCCAATGTCACCGAGATCATTGCCGAAGTAGTCGTAGCCCGCAAGTTGGAAACCACTGGCCACGAAATCATCAAATCAATACACCCCCACCCTACTATGAGTGAGGCGGTGATGGAAGCCGCTGCTGCGGCTTATGGAGAAGTGATACATATGTAATAAGTTGCTTGTTTTGATAAAAAAAACCTGATTGCAGTTGTTGCAATCAGGTTTTTTTTGTTGGGAGAGTGGGTTTCTTAATCCACTTTCCGCAGGTGCAAATAAGATCACCCTTCTAAAAAAGATGTTTGACATATATCACAAAATACATCTCATCGAGACCGCCCATATTTTTCTATAATTTTCGCGATTTGTGCATCTCGCGTATCTGAAGAGGACAAATTAATTGAGCCAAGTTGTTCAACAAATTCACGTGCGCCATTCCTTTCCATCCAACCTATTTTTTTGACGACTTCTAACCATTGTAACAAAGCGAAGTCACAAACACGAAGGTTATGTTGCGCTGATTCGGGGTATTTGCGGGTCCAAACAGTGGCAGGAAAGCCCTTGTTTGGCTCGTGGGCAATTTCTTTTCGTTTCATCAGTTGGATTAAAACAGGAAGTGCGTGCTCTGCTTCGACGGAGATGATTCCAGCAAAGATAGATTTCCAGACTTCTCCACCGCGATGATATGTGGTATAGGGTTCTGTGGCAACAACCTCCGCTAATGCCATGTACCAGAAACCCGTGGTATCGTATCGTAATATATAATAAGCCTTTTCAGCCCCATTATTGCAGCGATAGTTAGTCATTCCGTTGGCACAATCCTCTAAGGCCAGATCAATATTATACTTTTCTTCCAAAGCACGAGCAATATTTAGGTTATGAGCATAAGGGAAACAAGTGCTTTGGGGCGTTCGACTTTTGGAGTATTGTGCTGTCAAAAGTTGGATGACTAAGTCTTTTTCGCCCAACTTATCCAGTCTTTCGCACATTTCAATAGAAAAAAACTGGTTTTCCAACTGCCAGTAAATGCCTTCTGCCTTGGTTGTATTTTTATTGGCCGCCCACCAATTCTGAACCTGTTGACAGACCTTTTGTTGCCTGTCTGGCGTTTCCGCAGAAAGAATATGGCCTTGTGTGTTATCCAAAAAATCGCATTGAGTGATGTGTTCTATAAAGTACAAGACAAAATCGCAGACTCGCAAGGAATAAGGTATTTCTTGAGAAGAGTCTCCATTATCTCTAATCGTCCGGGTTGCGGCAGTATCAGTCAAATGGCGCATGAGATCGGGCAAGGCAATTTTTCCACGTCGGGCGAATTCATGGTGTATCATTTCAACTTGATCTGGTTCTTCCATCATAAAAGGCTCATCTGCATTGGTTAAGGGCTTTGGATCAGGGGCACAGGTTACAACTGTATCCATTAAAATAGCTAATAAAGCATCTACGGAAGCGGTATCAAGACAGATTACCTGAGAAAATCTGCTACGATAAAGGATGGTTGCTTCAATGGCTCCCACTAGGTTTGACTTATCGAGATAAAACCAGTCTCCTTTTTTGCTTTCCTGTTTTTTTAAGTACGAAAGAACTACTGGCCAAGGCGTTCCCTTTTTAATCTGATCATGTACCTGAAAAACGGCGTTCAATTGCGCTCCATAGTGGTTGTATCTATCTTCCTCTTGTGCAAACAAGGGTTTTGAGAGTAAGAACGAGATAACTAAGAGGAGGCATCGAAGGAAAGAAGGCATATTTTTAACATTTATGACCAAAGAACGAGAAATTTGAACCTTTATTCCGGTACAGAACTCCAATTCTATCCATCAGCAATTAAATTAAGGCTCAATTATGATTCCAAGTTGTTACGTACATTTGTGCCATTATGCTACTACTCAGAATCCAAGATATAGTTGACGACCGTCTTTGTTATGAGAGGGTCAGAGAATTGCGTTGGTCAGAGGGGGTTTGTTGCCCGCAC
>JANMMZ010000030.1:0-10677 GCA_031373665.1 Saprospiraceae bacterium
AAAACCTTGCTGGATACCAAGTTAGTACAGTACTTCAAAATCGAGTTCTGGAATCTTTTTGGCTTCAAAATCAGCGAATTAAAAGCATTTAGCGTATTGCGAACATTCAAAAAACAATTGTGGGATGCAATGAGAAGCGGCAAGGACAGTACAATTGACTTAGTTTTAGAACAGATTGCTCAAACTATTTTGGCACTCGCAGAGAAACGAAAACGTGGAAAAAAAGAATCACACAATGACTTTTATATATTTGTTAATTCCCAAACCCCATGCTTTTACCGAAACTTCTTAAAACATTTTTTATAGGAAAGCCCTGTATCCGCCTGTTTCATTATTGGAGTTGTCGGATAAATAAGGAACGATTAAGGCAGGTACTTAAACTCGACCCAGAACACACTACCTTCATCCAATACGCTTTTATATCCGACCTCGCCACCCATCATCTCTGCGTATCGCTGCACAATGTGTAAACCAAGTCCGGTGCCTTGGGTATTGTTTATCGCATTACTTGCCCTGAAAAATCGGTTAAATAAATGCTTTTGATCCGACTCTGGTATTCCTATGCCCCGATCTATGACGCTCAAGCGCATGATACCATTGGCCAGCAGGGTTTCTACTACAATGGGAGCAGATTCAGGTGAATATTTTATGGCATTTGTGATCAGATTGACCAATATATTTTTACCTAAATGGCAGTCCATTGTTACTGAATCTGGGCCCGTGTGCCGGTGTTCAAAAGTTTGGCCGGGTTTGAACAAACTTTTTAAACCTTCATGTACCTCCTCTATACATGACCTGATATTAACTTCTTCAATATTGAGTGTGATCAACCCCTCTTCCAATCGGCCTAACGACAAAAACTCTATGAGTATCGTATTGAGTCCATTTACAGAACTTTTGATTCGATCTACGTGTTTTTTTACATTTGTAACGTCTTGTCGGTCAGTATATTGACTAACTAAACTGGCTGATGAAAATATAGAGGTGAGTGGGGTGCGAAATTCATGCGAAGCGATACTAACAAAACGGCTTTTTAGTTCACCCAATTCACGTTCTTTATTGAGGGCCGCAGCCAATTCGTTCTTAGCCTGTTCCAGATCAGCCGTACGCTCAGCCACTTTATTTTCTAGGTCTTCGTTGAGATTTTGCAAAGCACGGCTAAGAATAGCCAACTCTTCTTTTTGTGTTAAAATGGAATCCTCGTATTTTTTTCGATTGGTATTGTCCACCACAAAGGCTACCACAAATGCTCCTTCTAAACTCTTGAATGGACTGAGGCTTACTTCTACTGGAAATTCTGAACCATCCTTTTTAAGTCCTTGCAAATCCAGTCCTACGCCCATGCTACGAGGGTAAGGGTTTTCATGAAATTGTGTGCGGTGTGCTACATGCCGATGGCTCAGTCGGGTCGGGATAAGGATCTCGATTGGCTGACCCAGCAACCCATCGGGTTCATAACCAAATAGTTTTTCGATGGCGGGGTTGGCCATTATGATCAAGCCTCGCTGATTGGTCAGCAAAATTCCACTGGTAGCATACTGAAATAAAGCCTTGAATTTTTCTTCTTGTTGTCCTTCTTGATCACGTATCGAAATAAAACGCACCACAAAAAATGCAGCGGCCCAAAAACTTAAAATAGGAATAATCCGCGCCAGCAATTCATCACCTAGTGGGGACTCATGTGGCTTGATGGTGGCTCCTATAATGGTTAATACAGTGGTGACCACTGCCAATAGCAGTACATCGCTTTTTTCTTTAAAAAAAATAGCCAAAAAGTGAGCCAATAAATAGGCAAATACCATATTGAATTGCCTAGGCAACAATAGGTCGGCCACAAAACTGATAGCCACAAAAACCCATATAAATCGCGACCACTTTGTATCGCTTCGAAAAGTTAGCATCTAGCAAAGGTATGATAATATTTTTTGTGTTCTTTGACAATTTTTGTGGTAGAAACCCAACAGGCAAGAAAATTCCTAACTGAAATGGCAGTCCATTGGTCATAAATCTTTGATCAATGACCTTGCAGCCCAATGACTCATCCCAACCCCAAATAATACAATAGAAACAGAACTAATGGGCATCAAGACAGCCGCCACCAGTGGAGACAAAACGCCAGATATGGCGAAACTCAAACCAATGGCATTGTAAAATAGGGCGATGAAATAAGAATAATTTACAATGCTCACGCCTTTCTGTGCCAGCCTGATAAACGCAGGCAGTTGTGCAAATGCATCGGCCTTCAAGATAGCATCACAAGCCGGCGTAAAATTATTGGTGTTTTCAGTCACCACGATCCCTAGATCACTTTGCCTAAGCGCACCCGCATCGTTTAGCCCATCACCAAGCATCAGCACCTTGAATTTATTCAATTGTAGTTTTTTAATAAAGTCAAGTTTATCCTGTGGGCTTAGGTTGAATCGCATCATTTGACTATCTGGGAAAAAAGGGGCGAGGGAGGCCGCATCCCGATCTTGATCTCCAGACAGCAAAAATAAATTGGACGTTGGACTATTCGTCAATTTTCTGAAAAAAGCCAGCACGCCCTCCAACCCCTCTCTATACTGATTTTTGACTTCATAGTGACCTAATAGTACGCCATCCATCATGACAAACACGCCTGCTTCGTTCTGTTTAGAGCCCACAAAAGCGGCCGACCCAATTTTTACTAGCCTACCTTCTACCATTCCTTGAATCCCCAAACCTGGTATTTCTTCAAATTTTTCTGACTTTAAAACCTCCACATCGAACATGGATTCATATATCCTTCGGCTGAGGGGATGTACTGAGTGGCTCACCAAAGAGCGAATGGCCGATCTATCAAAGTTGGTCAGTGATTGGCCTTGAAAATTCATTTCTCGCTGTGCCACCCGAGTAATGGTTCCAGTTTTATCACAAACCACGGTATTGATATTGGCAAATGCCTCTACCACTTGTATATTTTTCAAATAAAACCCATGCCTTCCGAGTATCCTCAAAATATTGCCCAACGTAAATGGAATAGATAAAGCCACCGTACAAGGGCAGGCTACAATCATCACCGCTGTAGAGGCATTGATGGCCATTTGTATATTGCCTTGGAGTAACCACCAATAACCAAAAGCACCCGCGCCAAAGGCCAAAATAATGATGGTAAAATAGCGGCCTGCGGCATCGGCCAAGAGGGTCACATCACCTTTTGCATTTGGCTTAAACGCCTCGTTGTTCCACAACTGTGTCAAGTGGCTTTGAGCAATCTTGGCGGTCAGCGTGAGTTCTATTTTTTCGCCTACCTGCTTGCCTCCGGCAAAGACCCGCTCGCCGCATTGGAGTAATACTGGGTCTGATTCGCCAGTGACAAAACTATAATCAATCAAAGCACTGCCTTTTAGCAATATACCATCGGCTGGTATGATCTCTTGGTTGTGTACCATAATGATGTCGCCCGGTATGAGGCGACTGACAGGCACAGAAGTTTCTTTGTCTCCATTACGGATCGTGGCCGATACTGGGAAATAGGATTTATAGTCGCGTTCATAAGAAAGTTGATGCCAAACATGTTGTTGAAACCATTTTCCAATGAGTAGTAAAAAAGTCAATCCGGCAAACGAATCAAGGTAACCACTGCCAGTTTGACTCCATATTTCCCATACACTTCTTATAAATAATGAAGCCAATGCCAAACAAAGTGGCACTTCAATATTGAGTTGTTGAGCACGCAGCCCTCTCCACGCAGCCTTGAAATAATCACTGGCACTGAACAACAGCACTGGCATAGCCAGCAGGAGGCTCAAATAGCCAAAAGCCTTAGAAAACCAAGGATCTATCCCTCTACTCATACCTAAATATTCAGGGAAACTAAACAGCATAATATTGCCAAAAGCAAAACCTGCCACGCCCAACTGATAGGCCAAACGACGACTTAGGGTAGGGAATTTCTGTTTGTCCAAATCGCCAAGGTTGAGGTCGGGGGCATACCCAATACTGGCGAGGAGGGTAACAAGTTTTCGTAGGGTAATATCGTTAGGATTAAACTGTATGGTGGTCGTTTTTTTTAAAAAATTGACCTTTGAATGGGTAACTCCAGCATCCAGTTTATACAAGTTTTCAAGCAGCCATATGCACGACACACAATGCATTTGTGGCAAATAAAATGTGATCTGTGCTGTTTCATCTTGTATAAAGGTGAGCAGTTTTTCCGCTACTTCAGGATCCTCTAAATACGCATAATCCTTAGTGAATTTAGGTTTTTCAAGGCTTTTTCCCGCATTTTTATCTAAAGTATAAAAATCACACAGGTTGTGCGAGTCCAATATTTCAAACACCATTTTGCATCCCTCACAGCAAAAATGATGGTCGCCAATGCGCAGGCGATCATCCATACATAGTGATTGGCAGTGCGCACAGGCTTGTTTTTCTGCGACTTTTGGAGGCAATGTTAAAAGGACGGGCATACTTACATACATTTTGAGTGCAAAAGTCTTTCATATCCCTAAAACAGGTACTGACCTTGGTCATCACGCAGGGTAATATTAGTCACTGTAGTGATTACTGACGGTCGTTTCGATTTCAAGTACAGTCAACAATGACTTTCACATCCAATCAACACAACTAAATATGAACAGATCTCTTTTCGCAATCTTAGCACTGCTGCTACACCTTAGCGCAACATCTCAAAATACGCCCACACCCAAAAACATGACCCAATATTAACACGCCCCCTATTGCATACTGACTCCAAATCCCCATAACTTTGTAAATCGAAAATTCCGCTCCCTTCGTAATTCGTAATTAGATAAAGCGTCTATTATATCACACTTTTTAAACATTAAAATCATTTACAATGAAAAAACACATCGCTCGCGGCGCACCGCCGCTGTTGCTCATCCTGCTACTGGCAGGACTAAGCGCCATGGGTTGTATCGAACCGTCTGACCCCGACCCCAAACCACCCACCACCAACTACCCCACCACGCCACCCAAAGACCTGCCACCCGCCACCCAGACCGGCGCAGGCACCCTCGGCTGTAAGATCAACGGTAGGATATGGACTTTTTGGATACCGCCATTCGCATTGACTCCCGAGCAGGATGCTTTTGTATCGGAGAGTGACGGCTATGGTACAGCCAATATCCGCGCAAGGATTTGGAGTGCGGATACTTTTGTAGATCAGTATAGGGTGCATCATGATATTGGATTTTCCTTCTCCAATCCTGATTTTGAACCACATACTATTACAAAATCTGTTATAATTGGGATAAGATCCCTTGATGAGTTTAGATTTAGGTTGGGCATTGGTAATCAATATAAAACATATTACCCAGATACGTCTTCACAGATTAATACAAACAAAATTATCATAGACAAAATAGATAATGATCTAAATATTATTTCTGGTCGTTTTAATATGATATTATACCGATTAGTTGACAATACAATCTTTGATAAATCAGATTCATTAATCATTTCCGACGGCCGCTTCGACTTCAAATACAGCCAACAATAAACTTTCACCATTTCAACACCAACAAAAATGAACAGATTTCTTATAGCAGTTTTAATACTGCTACTACACTTTGGCGCACGCACGCAAAACACTCCAACCCCCAATGAACAACTCCAACAGGTCTTTGCGCCCTTGAATAAGTCGGTTATGACTACGGGTTATTTAGTCAATCAGCAGTTTTCGTTTGCAGAGCCGGGTATTTTTCAGGGCAAAGCCACCCATATAAATTAACACTCTCCCCTTGATTATCAACTCCAAATCCCAATAACTTTGCAAATCGAAAATATCGCTCCCTTCTTAATTCGTAATTAAAAATTCGTAATTAACTAAAGCGTCCATTATATCACACTTTTTTTAACATTTAAATTATTTACAATGAAAAATTACATCGCTCGCGGCGCACCGCCGCTGTTACTTTTACTGCTCATAATAGCAAGCACAGGCTACTGGGCCTGCCAAAAACAACCACAAACTGAAGAAGAAAAACTCCCACCTGCTACCCAAGAGGGTAAAAAAACCTTTGGGTGTTTGGTGGATGGGAAGGCTTGGATAGCGAAGGGCAGTGGGCTAATTGATCCTGCTGTCGATGTTAGTTACAATGTGGTTTTAGGAGAAATTTACATTTATGCTCAAAAATTTTTCAAAGAATTTCCGCACCGTCAGTATATTGGCCTAACATTAAGTGATGTAAAGAGCCCAAAGGAATATGAACTATTACCTGTGATTAATACTTGGACAGATGGAATGCGTGATTGTAGTGCTGGTTTTAACGATGATTTTATCTCCATATCAGGAGGGCGTATTGTACTCAGTAAGGTAGATACAAGTTCACGTATAATATCTGGCACCTTTGAGTTTAGTGCTTATGGTGAATCCTGTTTAGACACCGTACATATTACTCAAGGCCGCTTCGATCTCAATTACTAATAAAAATTAATGTATAAATATATTTAATGTGAAAATTCAACAGCAATTTACTATGTCCCAAAAACGTAAAAGTGCCCTTGCGAGCGCGATCAAAATGATATGATCTTTGTGATAGAAAAATGCCCAATCGGTCACTGGTAGGTATCGGTTAGAGACTGCCTCGTGGCCAACAGGCATGTGTGTGGTAGAGGCCATTGCAACAGATACTAACAAGGCGATTAGGGGCAAATTGATGGTATCGAATTAATTCCTTCCATCTGTTTTTTTCCTAAATCAAGCGGCCGTCTCATAAGTTGAACTTATGGGACGGCCGCTTTTTTAAATATTGTTCAGCATAAAACCATGATGTTGCTCAATGTCATCCTATACACTGATACATGTCATCGTGGGGTGGTGGGATTCCTCCGAACTTTGTACCAATTAAAATTCAATAATATGAAAATTCACATCCACGCAGATAAAACATTAGGAGCGGTTCAATCAGATTTTTCTGAATTATTTTCAGGGCTTAAACTTGTGTTCTTTAGCAAACCGCACAAAATCTATAAAGGGAGTAATGCCAAGTTTATAATTCAAAAAAAGGAAATCCCCCTCAAACAAATATCATTGGATGTTAGGCCGGGTTATTTGCTTTTGGAGCCCAGTATGACGGTTTGGCAAGTCGAACGCAAGTTTGAAGAAGATTTTGGGCTACACGTACAGGTATTTAGAAAATCGGGAAACATATGGCTAGAGACCTCCGAGACTGACAAACTGACGCTTGAAGCACAACAGGCGCGCTCATTGGACGCTGATACCGAAGAAGAAATCATAGATCCAATGGACTATCAAGAACAAGAATAAATTTATAAACTATATCATATTCAACAATGAAAAATATTCTCGTCCCCACAGACTTTTCAAAATGCGCCGGTAACGCCATGAAGTATGCACTTGAGATAGCACAGCGTACTGGTGCCACCATTACCGTTTTATACGTTGTATATCCCAATGAAGGGGTGGACAACAATATGTATGACGCTTTTTTTATAGATGATTATGTTCAACAACGCTTGAATGGAATGAAGCAATGGATCAAAAAATTTGAGAGCCCGCATCTCAAGGAGGTTAAAATTGATCTAAAATGTATCATCGGTTTCCCGATCGGCTCTATTTGCCAAACCGCCATTGATCTCAATACTACCTTGATAGTAATGGGTACAGTTGGTGCCACAGGACTGCGCGGTATGCTGTTGGGTAGCACCACTGGCGGAGTAGTGAGCAGTAGCAAAGTCCCAGTTTTTGTAGTACCTCCTAAGGCAACATTTCGTAATTTTGCTCGGTTCGCGTTTGCCACAGATTTCAAATTGAAAGTAAGCAACACGACTCTAAAAATCATGCGCGAGTTGTTAAACGTTCAGCATACTGGGCTCAATATTGTATGTGTGCTTGACGAATTTACCGTGAGGCCAAGTGCCCAAGAAGAAAGAAAGTTAAGTGAAAAACTTGACAAGATCCAACACGAGTTTCATTATCTACACAACAAAAATGTAGAAGAGGCTATCCATAATTTCTTGGAATCAACAGAGTGCAATGGATTGGTAGCCGTTGCGCATAAGCACTCTTGGTTGAGGCAGATTTTTGTACAAAGCACCACCAAAAACTTAGCACAACAAACAACAGTACCGATGCTTATTTTGCGTGATGCAGAATAATTGAGTTGTTGCGATGATCGTGATTGAGCGAAATGGTAACAAATTTGTCCATTACCGCCAATCAGCGATCATCGCAACTCCTAATGAATTACTTATCATTACCATCAAGATCTAGTTTTTTACCGGTGCCGGGTAGCCATTTTTCGGGTGTGCACTGGTAAAAAACTTTTGATTGGCCGCAAATTTGAAATTCATCCACCTCCAAATATCCTTCACTATCTTTAAGCATGAATTTTCGCAATTGCCCCCTGAAATCCCACGTATTCACCGTAAATTGATCGGTGTTTTCTTCTTTGATTGGGGTTATTTCAAGTCCATTATAGACCAAAAAATATTGCCCAATGTGTACTAAATTGCCCTCTGTGATGGCCAACCTAGGATCATCGGCTACCCGAAACAAAGATAAAAATTCTTTTTTGTGTATAACGCTATCTATCAGTGATTTAACTGGAAATATAGTCAATGTTGGGAAAGTAGTCTCATAGCCTCCCACCAAATCAAATCCATAGCCTCCCATAATATATGCGGTATCATTATCTTGAGTGTAACAGTAGTTCACACCTGAAAATTGATCGGCCACAAAAGGTGGAAAATAACTTAGTGGCAGTATGTACATCTTTTTGGCAGTGAAATCCAAGATCAGCATATCACAATTATAGACGGCTTCGGCCTCTGGGTTTTGGGCATCCAAAAATTTACCCCCAATAATTACTTTATATTGTCCTGAGTAGAGTGTAGCCTCTCCAATCATAGGAGGCAATGTCGTACCCTTCGCTTCATAAATCGTGGTAGAGTCAGAGAAACAAATGAACTGGCTACTGGCCACCAGAACAGAAGCAAAAAAAGCGATTAATGTTAGTATTTTTTTCATAATTATGCTAGATTTTAATTTAAGTGAAGAAAATTAAATGACCTCCTCCATTTTAGAGGTCAGGTTCAAGTAAAATAGAGGAAATTATTTAATTTGTGTTGCGAAGGAACAAGTTTTGGCAAAACCCAACTAGACGTTTTGTTTATTCAACTCAATGGTATTTCTACAATATCATACAAGCTAGGCACCACAGATTTCCAGCCATAAGTATCCCTTATTTTTACCAAAAAAGTCTCAGATGCCTGTTTCTCGCCATGAACGATGAAAATATGTTCGGGGGCTTTTTTGATATTGCTCATCCATTCTAACAATTCAGTCTGATCCCCATGGGCAGAAAGCCCATGAAGCACCTCTATCCGCGATTTGACGGGATAATATTTACCGTGTATTTTAATTTCATGACAACCATCCAAGAGTTGCCTGCCCCGTGTGCCTTCCCCCTGAAAACCGACCAATAATACTGTATGCTCCGGGTAAGAAATGTACCGTTCCAAATAACTCAAAACCCGCCCTCCAGTTACCATACCACTCCCTGCAATGATAATCTTTGGATAAGGAGTCTCAATCAACTGGAGTGTTTCTTTATATGATTCCACTACTTGAAACATATTGCACATAGCGTTGTAGTCTTCTGCCGGAAGTTTATGCCAATCTTTGTGTTTTTCAAACACCTCCAATACCCTTGCCCCCATTGGGCTATCCATAATCAAGGGTACATCAGGCAGTTGTCCGGCCTTGCGCATCTGCCAAAAAAGGTACATCATCACCTGGGTGCGCTCTACTGCAAAACTTGGAATAATGACAGAGCCACCTTTGGATAAGGTTTCAAGCACAATAGTTGCCAAACTTTCTCTGATATCGCCTTCAGGATGCAGGCGATTGCCGTAAGTGCTTTCTATAAATAGCACATTTGCCGATTCGGGCTTTTTAGGCGGCCTTAGCAAAAGGTCGTCGGTCTGGCCTATATCACCACTAAATACCAATTTTTTTGTTTGAATCATTACTTCAATAAAAGTAGAGCCGATGATATGCCCATTGGTTTGAAAAAGGGCTTTAATATCGCCACCAAAGTCAATCCATTGATCTATTTGGATGGGGCTAAAATGTGTTAGCGTAGCCTCCACATCTTCCTCCGTATAAAGCGGCTTAGCCGGATGGTGTTTTGAAAACCCCTCTTTATTTGCCTGTTTTGCCTCTTCTTCTTGTAGTTTAGCACTGTCTCTTAGTATTATTTCAGCAATATTTAGTGTAGGCGCAGTGCCGTATATTTTTCCCCTAAATCCATCTTTAATCAATCTGGGCAAGTAGCCAGTATGATCCAGGTGCCCATGTGTGAGCAGCACAAAATCAATCGTTGATACATCTACTGGCAGATGATCCCAGTTGAGCATACGCAACTGTTTCAACCCTTGGAATAAGCCACAATCCACCAGAAATTTTTTATTAGGGGCTTCAATCAAATACTTTGAACCCGTTACCGTACCGGATGCACCCAAAAAATGGATAAACATTTTATCTTTCATAATATTTTATTTTTTGATGTTTTTTGTTATGATGAAATAAACATGAGTCATCCCGAATTTTAGAAAAAGGTGCAGCGCACCGGAACATTTGTAGATATTGGTTATCAATGCGTTATGAGGTGCAGCGCACCGGAACATTAAATGCAATATTACGGTGTGCTGCACCTTTTGTCGGCC
>JANMMZ010000114.1:0-24569 GCA_031373665.1 Saprospiraceae bacterium
TAGCGGTTGTGTGCTGGGATTAAGCATTAGGCTATCCAATGCTGCAATGCGCTCTCTGAACAGATTGGATTGCTCTGGGTCGCCAAGGCCTGCAGTTAGTTGAGACTGGAGGGATTTGCGCTCCATGTCTAACTCGGCCAACACAAGACCTCCATCGTAGAGGTGTAGCCCATAGTAAAAGAGCCAATAGACCAAATTGATTAGCAAAAACACCACGAAAGGAGACCTCAACAATTCCCTAAAATCGCGGTCAATACCATGTGCAGCACAATCCTCTTGGGCTGCCTTGTACATGAAAAACAAATAGAAAAACATAGAGCCCCATTGTAAAAAGGGACTAAAAAAATGTTCTGTTTTAATCACGTATAAGATCAAAAAATAGAACATTACCACGACACCGCCGAGTAAACCGTACTTGAAAGAAGGAATTTTCATCATAGACCAGCAAAATGCCCTGCCGATGTGACGTGGCAAGGCATTTTGAACTGCAAATGTAGGGCAATTAGAATCTACTGTGGTAAAAAACAGGTTTTAATATGGGTCTTTTTTCAGTACTGCGCCTGCAATGAGGCCAATGATGGTACCAATAAGCACAGCCACAATGATATACGAGATGAAAAGGGCTACTGGGCCAGTAAAAGAAGCCGTCATAGCGATGGCACTTTCTATTTGCTCCTCACTCAAGCCCTGCTCCGCAAATTGCTCTTGCAAAGCACGATTGACCGTTTCTTGGTATCCAGGATTAATTAACTGAGTATAAATGATCTGCAATATACCGCCGATACCACCACAGATAAGACCCATTTTGGCACCGATCCCTGTTGCTCTACCCATGCTGATAAAACCGCCTAATTGGCCATCGCGATCAGCCAGAATGGCCGCTCGAATAGCCCAAATGGCAATACCTATACCTGCAAGGAAATAAATTGTTTTGAATACAGTACTGGTAGCCGGATGGCCGGGATCTGTATTGGTCAGAAAACCAATAATCGTCATTAAAAAGCCTGATATTGCCCAAATAGCTCCGTAGCGGATGACTAGGTTCCAGTTAGAGACTTTTTGGGGATCAGGTAAAGATGGTTTGTCAATAATATCCATAAATGAAAGTTTGAAAAGGTGCAAAATGCACCATAGATGAAATAATAGGTCGCAAATAGCAGTTATTGCCTGTGCAGATCGCGATACTTACGACGATTGTAATAAATAATTCGACAAAATACCGATTGATGCCTTAAATTGATCGAACTTTGCAGCGCAAATTCTGTTTAGACCACATATGTCCGACAATAATACACAACAAAAGAAGTTCGATTTTTCCCTTTTTCGCCAAGTTATGACGTTGGTAAGGCCGTACAAAAGTACGCTTTATTTGACTATTTTTCTAACCCTGATTTTGGCCTTATTATCCACCTATCGTCCGCACTTGGTTCAAAAGATGGTGGATGAGTATATATTTAAGGGCGATATTCAGGGCATGACCATGATGGCTATGCTGATTACCGTACTCCTGATTGGGGATGTGATCTTGCGGTATTTTTTTCTATATTATGCTGATTGGTTGGGGCAAGCCACTATTCGAGACCTTAGGGTGCGGGTATTCAATCATATATCTAGTTTAAATCTCAACTATTTCGACAAAACGCCCATAGGTCAAAGCAGTACCCGCACCATCAATGATATTGAATCTATCAATACCGTATTCACGGAGGGAAGCGTCACCATACTAGCTGATTTGCTCACCATTTTGTTTGTACTCATCATGATGTTCAGCACCTCTTGGCAACTGACGTTGGTGGTGCTTTCGGTGTTTCCGCTCCTAATTTGGGGATCTATTCAGTTTAAGGAAAGTGTACGCAAAAGTTACGAAAAAGTGCGGAATCACATCGCTACCATGAATGCCTTTTTGCAGGAGCGCATCAGCGGGATGCGGATTGTGCAAATATTCAATGCTGAGACTCAGGAAGCCGAAAAATTCAAACAAATCAATAGGGATTATACGGATGCAAACCTAAAAAGTATATTGGCTTATGCGATATTTTTCCCAGTGGTTGACATTATTTCTGCCCTATCGCTTGGTTTGATGGTCTGGTACGGTGCTAGGGGCGTGCTGTCTGCTGAAGTCACTACGGGTACCATGATTGCATTTCCGATGTATATTACCATGCTTTATCGCCCTATTCGGATGTTGGCCGATAAGTTCAATACGCTACAAATGGGGATGATTGCGGCTGAACGGGTATTTAAATTGCTGGAGCATACTGATAAAATAGATAATACGGGTACACTCGCACCGACCCAGTTGGCGGGAAAAATAGACTTCAAAGATGTAAGTTTTGCCTACTCTGGCGATATTGAAAACGAGGCTATTTTGAAGCGTGTTTCGTTTTCGATTGCACCGGGCGATACCTTGGCGATTGTGGGTAGTACTGGTAGTGGGAAAACCACGATCACCAGTCTGTTGAGCCGTTTTTATGAGATTCAGAAGGGCGATATTTTGATTGATAACCACAAATTGCACGACTATGATATTTTCGCACTGCGTCGCCGCATCGCGGTTGTATTGCAGGATGTATTCTTGTTTTCGGGAACTGTCATGGAAAATATTACGCTTCGCGATTCCTCTATTACCGAAGCAGAAGTCGTGGAAGCGGCCAAATTGATCGGCGCCCACGAATTTATTGAAAAGATGCCGGGGGCATACCAATACCAAGTCATGGAACGCGGGGCAGCACTCTCAATGGGACAAAGACAATTGATTTCGTTTGTGCGAGCATTGGTGTTCAATCCCGATATTTTGATCTTGGATGAGGCGACCTCTTCCATAGATCCTGAAACGGAATCGGTGATCCAATTCGCCATAGAAAAACTCATAGACCGCCGCACCAGTATCATCATTGCACACCGATTGTCCACTATTCGCCATGCCGATAATATATTGGTATTGGAAAAAGGAGAAGTGGCCGAATTCGGCTCCCATGAATTGCTTTTACAAAATGACCAAGGCAAATACCGCGAATTGTATGAGAAACAGTTCGCATCGGCTGGCGTAGAGGTATAATCGCATGAATGGCCGACCGCAAAAACATATAATCTGCACCGTCACCAATGATCTAACCTACGATCAGCGGATGCAGCGGATAGCGGCATCGTTGGTGGGAGGCGGTTACCACATCACTTTGGTGGGTCGCACGCTACCCCACTCTACCCCACTCGACGATCAGCCTTTTTCACAAAAAAGGCTATCGTGTTGGTTTCAAAAAGGTATGCTATTTTATGCTGAATATAATATTCGGCTCTTTTTTTATCTATTGTTTGCCCAGTATGATGCCGTCTGCTCTGTAGATTTTGATACTTTGCCTGGTGGCTGCTCAGCTACTCTTTTAAGGGGTAAAAAACGAGTGTTTGATGCCCATGAATATTTCACAGAAGTGCCAGAGGTGACGCATAGAAAAATGGTAAAGGCCATCTGGTACCTGATCGGCAAAACCTGCCTTCCATTTTATAAACATGCTTATACCGTAGGCCCTGCCTTGGCCGATATTTTTACCAAACAGCACGGTATCCCTTTTGGGGTGATCAGAAACGTAGGTGTCTTGGGTTCGATCCCCGTTGAGACTAGATTACCACCTGCCTTGAGCGGCCTTGGTGATCGAAAAATGATTTTGTACCAAGGTGCACTCAATGAGGGTCGAGGGTTGGAGGCTATGATCGAATCCATCAAAGATTTAACTGGTGTCGTGCTGGTGCTGGCTGGCGAGGGCGACCTATCGCAGGCTTTGAGAGCGCAAGTGGATTCCAATCCAAATCTTCAAGATAAAGTAATATTTCTTGGTTTTGTGAAGCCCTCAGACCTGAAAACACTGACACAACACGCATGGGTCGGTATCAATCTTTTGGAAAATAAGGGGCTCTCTTATTACTATTCATTGGCCAATAAATTTTTTGATTATGTACAGGCCGAAAAGCCCTGTGTCACCATGAATTTCCCGGAATACACTGCACTCAATCAGGTTCACGAAGTGGCAATCCTCCTTCCAGACCTTCATCCACTGAAGATCAAAGAAGCCATAACAAGGCTCCAAGATAACAAAACATTATATTTACGCTTGAAATATCAGTGTGCTCAAGCAAAACTGGAATGGAATTGGGAGTGGGAACGGGGTAGGCTTTTGGAGATTTGGGCGGCGGCTATGGGTGATGGGTAGTGTATGGATCTCAAAAAAATCCGCTCCTATCCGTGAAATCTGTTAGATCCATTTTGCGTCCTATCACGGGTGGATGCTATTCATCTAGCGTAAGATTTCCCGTCGTAGCAGGGTGGGAGACCAGATTGAATTGATCGGGCGGATTTGGACTGATTTCAGCGTCCCACCGAAAGCGAATAATATAAGAGTAGGTGAGTTTTGTCACGTGTTGGATCCGTATGGAAAGTTTATTTTTGTTTGTAAAAGAAACAGGGAATATCCCTCAATAAGGGATCGTTAGAAATAATTTTGTTAAAAATATGGAAAATGTCGCTTGCCCCTTGCTCATGCCAGACATTTTGCTGAATATTGCACCCATGAATATTTCAACTTTCATATCTGTGAAGTTTTTTTGTGTATCAGAATCACAAATATAAGACTTCACCTTTTTTTTACAATTTCATCTTTAAAATCTCAGGCTATTGAAGCAGTTCTATTCATTTCATACTATTCATAAACAATTGATCTTCAACATCTAATACCTCGAATTGGCCTTACTCAATTGCTTTACAACCATTTACCAGATCAATTTATTTTATGAAACTTCTTTTCCATTTCTTACTTCTAGGCTGTATTTCCAACGTTTTTGCGCAGAGTACACTCCAACCGACACGATTGGTTACGCAACGTACTCAATCATCCACCATTCCTTTAGCCAATAGTGAAGATACCTACCATTATTATGACAGTAACGGCGTTATATATAAATCAAAGATCAATTTTTGGAATGGCACTGAGTGGACTCCAGGTTTTTTATTATTTTATACAACCAATTCAAATGGAAAAACGGTTCAAGTATTATACCAACAGTGGTCTCCAAATACCTCTTCTTGGTTTGATAGTTATAAGTATATCAATGAGTATAATAACAATGGTTCATTAACCTCACAAATACAAGAGTATTGGGATTCAATCTCTAATATATGGATTGCATCATATGTATTTTTGTTCCAGTATTCTCCTTCTGGCAAAGAAATACAAAAGACTTATCGAGGCAACCAGAACGGCTTGCAAATAAACGGTTGGCGCAATTTAAGTACGTATGATGCGAATGATCGGCTAAGTACACTTATTTCTCAATCTTGGGTAAACGGAATCTACCAAAACTCCAATAAAATTACCTATCAGTATGCTGGCAATGCAGAAGATTACGAAACATCTACAACTAGTTATTGGGATGCATCTACTGATAGTTGGAAGGATCCTATCTATCGTAGTACAATCACTTATGCCCCTAATCAAAGAGTTGACACACAAGAACATTATAATCTTTCAGACTGGATTTTAGAGTTTAGAAACACGATATCTTATGATGGGAATGGGCAAATCCTTTCAGAAAAAGGGGAAAGATGGAACGTTACTCCTCCAATGTGGGAACTATCTTTTAATTTTGAGAATACGTATAATGCAGATCAATCGCTCTCAAAAGTCACTAAGGACGCAAAGGATTTTTTTTCCTCTGAATACTATACTTTTTTGGTTATTGACTACGAGTATGATACCTATCTCAACACTCCATCTCCAAGCCTAGGCACTTCCGTAAAATTAATGCCTAACCCAGCTCACTATTTCATCGAAGTGACGATAGATAATGAGCAGCCAGCCTTGTTGTATTTGTATGATATGCATGGAGCATTGGTTCAACAATCAAAGACGAATGGTAAATCTATCCAAATATCGCTCATTGGGCAGTCAGCAGGTACTTATTTCTTGCATGTTGTCCAGAATGGGGTAATAAAGGTAATGCCTGTTGTGAAAATATGATAGTGTTACAATGGGTTTAGTATCTGGATTACTCCAGGCAGATTTTAGTCCCGAACCACCTTCAAACTCTGCGCACCTTCTAAGGTAATCAGTTGCAGCATATAGGTACCCCTAGGGTAAATACTCAGGTCTAAGGGCATGGCATGGGGACCAGACAACAGACTGAGTTCATCCACCAACACTTTCAAAAGTCGGCCTTCGGCATTGTACAAATTCACTTGAGCAAATCCCTCTTCAAACATCCAAAAAGTGTAAACACCGTTGCCTTCGGTGAGCGGATTGGGATAGACTTTTGGCTGTTTTGGATAGTCGCCCGTGATCTGGGTGGGCGTTAAAAATACAGGGCTTCCAGTGAGGCGCACTTGCTTGGCATTTTCCAAGTATTTGGATCCAGTTTGGGAAAAATTCCAAGGTTTTGCGTCTAAAAACTTCAAATTCAAGGCATCAGGGAAAGCATAGATTTGCGAAGCCTCTTCGCTGTGATCGGTGTTGGTTTCGGCCCAAAGTACGTAGGTAAATTCGGATAAACTATTTTTAAAAGCCAGTCCTCGTACCCCAGCGGGGAGTTGCATTTTTTCGGTTTGTACCCTGTTATATTTGTGTGATTTCAAGAGGGTTGCCGTAGTTTTATAGGCAAATGCGGCAGGGGTCATTTCGCCCTCGAAGGGCTTGACGTTGTTTAGGTTTTTATAAAGCCCCATGAATGAGAATTCGCCGTTGGCTTGGGCTTCAGGACGTTCGTCGGAGAGCGAATAAACGTGCATTTGGGCAATGCCTTCCTCTTGGGCAGTGACCAAGGCTTTGATCATAAAATTTGCTTGGGCTTCATTGGAGCCAAGGTATTCGGCATAGGCGCGGCGAGGGACATTAAATTCGGAACAAATCCAGTGTTTCAAGGGATAAGTCTGAGCGTTGTATCCGTACTTTTCGAGGATGGTTTTGAATTTGTCCCGCAGTGTCCAAACCCCTTTGGTCGCAGCATCAGAATGCCTAAAATTGCGGAATCCATTGATGCTATTATCCCATTCGCGGAGCGAATTATCAATATGTGGGTACGAATGGAAACTCATGACATCAAAATAAGCCCCGCCTTTGTGTGGATACTTTGTACTCACGTCGCCATTAAATGGCTCATCGGTGTAACGGCAAATCACATCCAAATAGGCAGGAGAACCCAGTCCTCCTACGGCTACTTGGGCATTGGGATCTACGGTTTTGAGTACTTCGTAACTGATCCGCAACATCCTGATATAGAAAAAAACAGGGGAATACAAGAGGGTTTCGCAGGGTTCTGGTGGATTTTCCCACCAGTTGCCCGGTTGGCCTGGGGCTTTCCACCCATTAGGGCCAATGTCAATATCGGGCTCGTTCCATACTTCCCAGATTTTGATCAACCCTTTATACCGAATAGCCGTTTTCCAGATATATAAAGCGTAGTAATTTTCATCATTGACAGGTGTTCCGTTTTCTCCATTATCCCAAATCGGTTCGTACAAGTTTTTAAACACGGCACTCCTATTATCAGGGCAAAAAAACGCGTTTTCGCGGTGTGCATCTGATGGAAAACCTGCTATGGCTACGATATTCCGAATACCGATACTGTCGTAATGACTAAAATGTGGGATGCGGATATCGTAACCCCAATATTCAAAAAAGTCTTCAAACAGACCCGGCCTTATGGTGGTTGCGCCAAGACCCGGCACTTTGCCATCGGGAGAGCCGTGGGCCAGTGTAGCCAACTCCATGTCTTGATAATACGGCGGAAAATAGCCTAAGTTGACTCCATACCCAAAGGTAATATTGAGGGGCGGCACAATATCATTGGCGGTGAAAGTGGGCTGAGCCGCCAATCTAAGGGAAAGGGCGCACAAGAATAATAGTAATGTTGGACGCATGGGAAGTGAGTCGTTTTTGTTGATGTTTGTTTTTCAACTGCGAATGTACGAACAATATTTCAGGTCAATTAGTTTTTGATGAATCGAATAACTTTTTCCCGCTATGCGGGTAGAGGGCATTCCTATAAAACCTGTTTTAGGAAGTTTGGGGTGAAAGCCAAGGGGATTTGGTTCTCTAAATCTGGCCTCGGCGAGGCTTCCCATTTGTAGAAAACACACGAAACGCCCAATTTTGACCTCGGATGAGGTCCTCCATTTGTTAAATCTATTTGTTTTATTGATGATTTCGGCATCATTCCTAGTATTTTTTTGTACAAATGGGCGACCTCTACGGAGGTCGAGATGGTGGTAAAATGTAAATTTCTACAAATGGGGAGCCTCTCCGAGGCTGGCTTGCTAGAACCAATCAACCCTGCCCAAACCCCATCCCCCGAAGAGCCGCCGACTCCAATCCCGCAGATATGGAAACCGTAGGTCGGGAAGGTAGCGATGAGGGACAAATTTTATTTCGGTTATCCCGTAGTTTAAACATTTTCATTCCTGCACTCAATGAAACGAATTTTTATAGGAAAGCCCTGATGAGGGGTAAGTCTTGCGCATAGATGGGAGATTTCAAGGAAAAAATGAATAAAGCAGCATTTTCTGAGGAAAAGAATATTCCCTAAAAACACATTATTTAGTTGTATTTTTGCACCAAGGTCGTATATTTTTGATCGTTGTTTAACTATCAAAACAACACTTATTTTAACATAACTATTTGATTACGTATGAAATATATAATATTTATTTTTTCACTTTTCTTTTCAATCTCTGCAATAGCACAAACAAACGTAGAGGGCTACGTTTATGAATCCAATAACAGGGGTTATTTACAACAGGTAAAAATTACTATTTATGAATTGCCGGATAATATTGTCAGGAGCGAATTAGTATCGGATGCTGACGGGCGTTATGTGGCCAGTCTATCCAAGGGTATGTATAGGTTGTCTGCTAGAAAAGACATATTTTTTGATCGCCTAGATACCTTTGAAGTGAGCGACAATAAAGTGTTTTTAAAAACTGAAATGCGCCGCAAGCCCGGCTATATGCTTGATGCTACCATAGCGGAAGCAAGGGAAACACCAGATCAAATCGTAGATGCGGTAGAAGGCGCAACCATAGAGGTATATAACAGAACCTTAGACCGCCCCGAAATAACGCTGAAACAGCATCCAGAAGCATTTTTTCAATATACCTTTGAGCAAGGGAGTCACTATACGATGCTGGTTAGAAAGCCCGGTTTTTTGGCCAAAAGGATAGAGGTATATGTGAACGTGAAGGGTTGTATTATTTGTATTGATGGGATTCGGTCGGTCACGCCAGGGGTAACCGACAATCTAACAGAGGGCAACACCATGGGTACTTTGCTCGGAAATATTGAACTGGTGAAGGCCAAAGTCAACAAACGGATTGCCTTAGAAAATATTTATTACGATTATGATAAGTATGACATCCGTGCTGATGCATCTGAACAGTTGGACAAGGTAGTGACACTTATGAATGATAATCCCGGTTTGAAAGTCGAATTGGGTTCGCACACGGATAGCCGTGGAAACGATGCTTACAATGAAAAACTATCCGAAAACAGGGCCATAGCAGCCGTTGCCTACATTGTGAAAGAGGGCATTGACAGTACCCGCATCACCGCCAAAGGTTATGGAGAAATACAGATCACCAATCGCTGTAAAAACGGGGTGGTTTGTTCCGATCTGGAACACGAACGCAACCGACGAACAGAACTACGGATCACCGGAGTTTCGGAAGATGAATTGGAATACTTAAAATGGCCGACTTTAGAGCAGATCGTGGTGGAAGAAAAGAAAAAAGGGATAAAACCGGGTAAGAAGTAATACTGCTGCTAGTTGGAGGTTCTAACCTCCGTGCTGCCGATTAGTTGGATTTTGACTCGACATACAAAATAAAACGGGCGAAACACTAAAAGTAACCAGAGTGAGATATGATAGCAGGCATCTTATCTATTCATTTGCTTCTTTTAATGCTTGCAATTCTAATTCAATTGATAGTCGAAAATTTGATTTTTTGATTTTTTCAAGTAAAGGTTTAATTGAAGGAATAATGCCTTTCAATTTTGCCTTAATAATGACACCAATAGTTCAAGTTCCCCAATATTTGTTAGAAGAATAAAGCAACTTGTATCTGAAACAATAACTTTATGCATTGGCTACGTCTCTCGCAATATCTGTTGGTGGAAAATTAAATATAGAAACATTATAGTTTCCTAAGATTTCTGCAAATGTTCGCTTTGTCAAACCTGCAACTTCTGCGGCTTGGCCAAGTGAAAGTTTACCCTGTTCATACAGTCGGCTTGCTAAAATCATGGTCAACTGCTTATTGTCCAAGTCCAAACTGTCAGGTATATTTAATGTTAATACTTTCATCGTGTCAAATTTACTATTTTTTTACCAATTGTTCAACATATTAGTTCTACTTTGAGGTTTTGCCCTTACCACAACCTTATCAATGGCTCACTTCCATGAACGTACGCACAAAAGTAAATAAAATACCTGAACCAAGCAAGAAGTAATCAACTTTTCTTCTTAAACCGATAAGAGTACAAGTCAGGTTCGCCCTCATAATATCCATCAATATTGAGGCTGTTATAAGCATTTTGAATGGCCAAAATGGCCTCTGCTGCATTATAAACTCGATTACCATTGACACTTGTGATGACAAAACCAGGTTGCATATTGGTCTCTGAAACCAAACTACCCCGGCGGATACTCGACACAAATGCACCTTGCATTCGGATGCGGCGGCGTTCCTCTTTGGACAGATCTCTAATTTCAAAACCTAGATCACTTTCCAGTTCATTTCCACGTACTTTAGCAATCTTGGTAGAGTTGTTCATGTCTTTCAACGTGATATTGGAGCGAATTTTTTTGCCTTCGCGCCAGTAGTCAGCATACACGCTTTCGCCGGGCCTAAACCGGCCAACAAACTCTTGAAGTTCGGAAGTGCTTTTCAGGCGCGTTCCATTTAAGGCGGTCAATACATCTCCGACTTGGAGCCCTGCATCAGAAGCGGCACCATCGGTGGTGATTCGATTGATAAAAATGCCTTCTGCATTGGGTAAGCCTACGGCAATGGCTGTTTCGCTATCCAAGTCTTGGATACCTACGCCGAGGAATGCTCGTTGTACTGCTCCAAACTCCCGAAGGTCGCGCAGCACTTTCTGGACTAATTTGGAAGGTACTGCAAAAGAATACCCTTCATAACTACCTGATTCTGTGATGATTGCAGTATTGATGCCGATCAATTCTCCTTCGGTATTGACCAAAGCACCGCCGCTATTGCCTGGATTGACGGCGGCATCTGTTTGTATAAATGATTCGATACTGGCTCCACCTCCAAGTATATTGATATTTCTGCCTTTGGCACTCACGATACCTGCGGTGACGGTACTTTCCAAATTGAAAGGGTTGCCCACTGCCAACACCCACTCCCCTACTCGAACGGAGTCGCTGTTGCCAAACACGATGAAGGGCAAATTGCCACCCTCTATTTTTATTAGTGCAATATCGGTGGAAGGATCAGACCCCACTACCTTACCTTTATATTCCCGTTTATCGGCCAGCGTGACCTTAATATCGGTACTTTTTTCGATGACATGGGCATTGGTTACTATATAACCATCGGGCGACATAATGACTCCCGAACCAGTAGAACCTGACATGGCTCCACCACTCCAAAGTCCACCACCTGATTCAGTCAATGCCTTGATATTGACCACTGCGGGGGTAGCAATCTCAGCAGCGTCAATAAAATCAGTAGGGGCTGATGAACGAAAGGAATTATTGGTTCTTGCATTAAACAATTTATCCACCAATCCAGTGTATTTGACCGCTCCTTCATCATCTGCCCAGACCACACGATTGGAAACCGCAAAACGGGAATAAAGAAATACGGAAAGCAATGAACTCAACACACAAACCAATGCAAGCGACAGGTATTTTCTCATATTTTTAGTAAATAAATTAGACGTAACGTGTAACGTAGAACGAAGCACTAATGTTTTTAGTACAAGGGACGTGGCATTCAAAAAATGGTTGCACGACGTGATCAATCAAAACAAACCTTATTTTCTTGTATTTACATATGAAAACCACAGGTTTTCATATCTTTGTAACTCTCTAGCAAAACATAACTTTTCATACATGCATTTCTACAAATATCAAGGCGCAGGAAATGATTTTATCATGCTCGATCAGCGGTCTGAACAATGGATAGGCAAAGATGATACCAAGAAAATAGAAGCCTTGTGTGATCGCCGCTTTGGGATTGGTGCCGATGGGCTTATTCTGCTCCAACACCGAGAAGGGTATGATTTTGAAATGATTTATTTCAATGCCGATGGGGGCGAAAGCAGTATGTGTGGGAATGGGGGGCGTTGTATTGCAGCGTTTGCGCATTCGCTTGGATTAGTAGCCGAACACTGTACATTTATGGCCATAGATGGGGTACATGAGGCAAATATCCAAGTGACAGATGGCCATAAAACGTCATACTGGGTGGAGTTAAAGATGAGTGACGTACTGGAAATCACTCGAGCGGATCAAGATTTTGTGCTGAATACGGGATCTCCACATTATATCCGTTTTGTAGAAGATGTACTGGTCGAAAACATGTTTGAAATTGGAAAAAACATTCGATATTCGCCGCCATTTGAATCAGTAGGGATCAATGTGAACATAGTGGATGAAAACTCCGTAGAAGGATTGAATATCAGAACTTATGAGCGCGGTGTAGAGAATGAAACCTTGGCCTGCGGCACTGGAGTGACAGCGGCGGCTCTGGCTATCCACCTACGACACAACAAAGGGGCGGGTGCATTTGTTACGCCAGTGAAAGCACTGGGAGGGCAACTATCGGTTAGGTTTGAAGCACACGATGATGGGTCTTATTCAAATATTTGGCTCTGCGGCCCTGCACAAGGGGTGTTTGAAGGAAATTTCGATATTTCACATATATACTAATAAATTACATTACCCATCATAGCAAATACATACTATGAAAATATTGTATTTAATACCGTTTCTATTGTTTGTGTGCTTCACAGGTTTGGTTGCTCAAACGAGCGGCAAATCAAAACAAATTTCAGAAACCAGAAAAAATCTGTTGACCGCATTTCAAGAAAATGACCATGCCAGTGCTGGGCTTTGGATAGATTCATTGATCCGTATGGAAGATGAAACTTTTGCTGCTATGGCTTGGGATGAGCGGTGGTTGCTCTATTATTGGAATGACTCTTACGGCAATATGCTAGAGGAAGTGGCCAATTATAGTGAAAATGCATGGAATTTGCAATCCTACAAAATACAAGCCCGTAATGATCTGCTATTTGAGTATATTGACAGTTCGTTATATGAAGATCGTTTTTTGTATTTTCACAGCATCAAAAAAGCCTTTTTGACGGATGAGGAAAAGGCTTTTACTACCTTACAATTAGAGTATTTGCTGCGATTGAACAAGGACGAAGAGGAGTGGCTTGCACGACTAGAAGCATTTGAGGTAAAATTTCCAAGTTCGCGGATGCTCCCATATATCCGTTCTATCAAGCCTAAAATACTTAAACCGAGTCACCACGCTGTTGGTTTTTCGGGAGGATTTGGCAGGGGTACTTGGACAGATCGTTTGGAGCGCAATGTAAAATCGTACGCTGCGCTTGATTTTGAAGCCTATTATTGGTACAATCGGTGGAGTGCTAATCTTCGCTTTGGGATCGGTGGAAACGCGCTGGCGCGGGATGTTTTTGTGGGTACTTCAATCTGGCCAAAGAATGACCCTACCACTATTTGGTCGCTGGGTGCAGAGTTGGGGCTAGACATCATAGATCGGCCAGAGGCGCGTATTTTTGCCTCTATTGGCCCATACGTTACTAGCCTCGCCCCTACTACTCCCGATGAAGACGAAGAACCCTATCCAGACTATTATGATAACTTTTACTTGCTAAATGGCCATTGGGCAGCATCCATCAATACCGACATCAAGTTGTTTAAGAAAAACTATAAGGCATGGGATACGCCCAAGGGGTCTTATCATGGGTTTCGGGTGAAATTGACCTATCATCGGATGAGGTTTGGAAAAGAAGTGCCAGATCTTAGGGGAAATATGCTTTTCTTTGCCATTAATTATAATATTTTTGCGTTTAGGACTTCAAAAAAGTAGGGTTAATAATATACATATGAAAAATAACGAATTTGATTGGCTTAGTGATGTTGGGCCACTCCGTACCGCTCAAGACATGTGGCAACGCAATACTTATCAAGAGCAGGTAGTATTTCACCTGCCACCTGCGCACAAGGATCAGTTCAATATCGCAGCAGGTGCGGCCTTGCTGGCAGACCATATCAAACGGTTTCGGTTTTCGCCTGATGTGATTCAGCGCATTGGCCAGATCACAGATCCAAGTGGACGTTGTATATTTCAAGAAAGTTTCCTCAATCATTTGCAGCGGCTGCGATTGCGGGTATATATTGATGCTGCCGTAGAGGGCACTTTATTAGTTCCGGGCGAACCGCTATTGGTAGTCAAAGGGCCACTGATACAAGTACAATTGATGGAATCGGCTTTTAGAAAACTGATTTTTGAATCTTCTTTTTGGGCGACCCAAGCCGCTAAAGCGCGGTGGGATAACAAAGATTGGGATGAAGACGATGCCCCACCCTTGCCTGTGATCCATCAAAATATTGATGGTTGGAAAACCCGCGCGGCCTACATAGGCGGTGCCGAACAATTTGAAACCAGTGCGGCGATCACTGTACCAAATCCTGACGAGTTGTTGCACCAAATCAATTATAGCAATGGGGAGCCGCTGGATCAAATCCGTCGCCTCTACAAAATAAATGCGCCCTTGGGCGACCTTTGGCTCACTGATAAGCAGGAAGGAAAGGCGAGTGTTAGCAAAAAAACGACCTCGCTCAAAGACATTGGTTCGCAAACCACGATTGAGGTCAAGATGACTCGTTTCCAGAACCTATATCAACCATTATTGATAAAAGGGCATCCGGTCATGTCCACTCCAAAACTGGGTTATCTGCGCCAACGCACTTTGAAGCAATTAGAAGCCTTCGGACAATTGGATCTGGGAAATTATGCTTGTGGATGGCAGGGGTAGTACTCTCCACCACCTATCGAATAATCATATCCAATAATTTCATCCGATCCTCAAACCTTTTTTTATAGTTATCACCCACTTTCAGTACGGTTTTCGTCCCTTCAAGGACTATATCTCCGTTCACACTGTTGTACTTAGAAATTTTGTGGATATTGATGATGGTAGAGCGATGTACGCGCATGAGGGAGTTGTAAGGTTCAAACAGTTTTTCGTACTCTGATATTAAACCGGGTTGTTCAATCAAGTCGTCTTCATTGACCCTAAAGAAGGTTTTTTCACCACTGGCACTTACATAAAGCAGGTCATCCAAATAGTAAAAATGAAGGATTCCATTGGTTCGCAGCCCGATTTTTGGCCTAGAACTAGACCCATGCATCACTTTTTCTATGATTTCAAATTGCTCTTGAGCCTGTGGTATGGAGCGGTGAATCATGGCTTTTTCGACGGCCAATTTCAGTTTTGAAGGATCAATAGGTTTGATCAAATATGCGGTTGCGCTCATTTCAAAAGCACGTTGCCAATGATCGGTCATGCCAGTCACAAAAATGACGGGTACACTTGGATTGTCGTACTTTTGGAGGATCGAAAAGCCTTCGCCATCGGGAAGTTCAATATCCATAAAAATCAGATCAGGCTTGACGGAACTGAGCCAACGCAGTGCTTCTTCGCAATTAGTAGCCTTCCCAATGACGTTTACATCAGGGCAGTGCTCCTTCAAGGCAGCGATCAGATTGTTCATTTGAGGCTCTTTGTCCTCTACGATTAGGGCTTTGATCTTATTCATATAACAGTGCTGTTTATTACTTTACCAAGTTCCATAGTTTTTTAACCATGCTCTTTTCTTGTGGTAGCCCAATCCTGATTTCTACCCGAGTGCCAGAAGACTCACCTGCGTCTGTTTTTGGATCAAAAATCTCTATTTTCGATGTTCCGCCTTGTTCTTTATCATAAATCCGTAATCGCTCCTCATTGATTTCTATAGATCTGGATCGGTGGGTATCATTGGCGGCCTTGGGTTTTCGACCTACCCCATCGTCTTGAATGATGCAAAGAACGCAATTTTTTTCCATACTTATAGATACTCTGATTTCGCCTTCTCCATTCTTTGATTTTAAACCGTGTTTTACGGCATTTTCTACAAAAGGTTGTAACAGCATACCGGGGATTTCGAGGCCAGCGGCCTCTAGGTCATCCAGTGGGGTTACGTCAAATTTCAAATTGCCTTCAGGGAAACTTAGGGCTGATAGTTTTAGATAATTTCGAACCAACTCTAGTTCATCTTCGATGCGAACATAGGCATTGGACACACTGTCCAATATATTGGTCATTAACTCCGTAAATCTGTATAAATAGGCTTGGGCCTTATCAACATTGGTGGACATCAATCCCTGCAAATCGGCAGCCATGTTTCTAATAAAATGGGCTTTTAGGGCAGATCTTAGTACTTCAAATTTAGAACTTGCCAACTTGCTTTTCATGCGTTCTTGCTCAATAGCCCTCTTGTAAAGCCCCCTAAGTACGGCTGCGACAATTAAACTTAAGAAAAGGGCAAATTCCCAAGTCAAATAGAAGGGTGGTCGAATTACGAATTTTATTTCCTTAGGAATTTCAGATCTTACCCCATCGGAACTTTCGGCTTCGATCACAAACCGGTAACTGCCCGGTGGCAACTGTGCATACCTAGCAAGCCCAAAGGCATTTGGACAGAATACTTTAGCGGTATCAAAAGGGGCTCCATCTTTAAACATTTGATACCAAAGTTGGTTGTTTTTAGCATCTGAAAACTCTATTGCTGCAAATTTGAAAGTAAGGGTACTATTGCCATTTGATAAGGAGAAGTAACTTAACTCAGACACATTTTGCTCGAAATCATGGGGAAGATCGTGCACTAAAATATCGGTTATTTGTATAGTAGGCACGGTGGAAACCAACGTAATATTCTTTGGATCAATAACATTAAGCCCCCTGATACCTCCAAACCATAAGCGTCCATCGGGGCTTTTCATCCCAGAAGCAATATTGAATTCATTTGACTGTAATCCATCATAAAGTTCAAACGCATCGAGCCGTTGGCTCACTAGATTATACCTAAATAATCCACGGGTGCTACTGATCCAGAGTTCTTCGTCGCCAGCCGCCAATACGCTTTGTACACTTTGTTCTGGACTATTTTTGTAGATATCCACAATGGTATCTTTGAGGGTGGTTTTGTCAATACGCATCAGGCCAAAAGACCCTCCGATCCAGACATGGTTACTGTTTTCACAAAAAGAATTGATTAATCCACTTACTTTGATGCGGCGAAGCATTTTTCCAGACTTGATAGTGCCTTCAAAAATGATAATATTTCCAGCCATTTCTTCCGCGAATCCGCGCCCATTGGCATCTTCAAACATACGCCCTAGGGATAAGGTATCTGACTCTGCGACTTTCAACGGCCGTACGCAATGCCGACCATTGATACTGGTGATCTCTGCTAATCCTCCATCTGGAAGGCTGCCTATAATAGATTTATCGCGGGCTTCAAAGATATTGGTGAGATAGGCTGTTTCATTTTCTTCGCAATTATTGAGTAATTTTAAGGAGGGGCTATTGTTTATTTTTTCAAAAACCCCATTGGCACTGCAAAAAAAAGTACCAAACCGAGAAGAGGCTAGAATATCATCCACACGTCCCGTAATATTACTATAATCCCTTATTAGATCTCCTTTATTGTCAAGGTGACGAAGACCCTTGTTTTGCCAACTGGCACACCATACCCCTTCATTACTGTAGGCCAATACAGCGGGTACGAAAATGGGCTTGTCTTCATTGGCCGAAATATCGGGTAATCGGATGGTGTTGAACTTGGTTTTATTGAGCGAAGCATAATCCACCCCGCTACCCCAAGAGGAAAGCCAAATAATTTTATGTTCACGGTCAAAATAAATATTGCGTACCCTATTGGTTGCTATACTTAGTGGCATGGATTCTTTGTGCTCGTACTGTTGGATGGAATTGGTATTCAGATCCCAAATGAGTAACCCGCGTTGTTCGGTGGCGAGGGCAAGTTGATTGGGGGCTAGTTCTGTGATTTGGGTGATGCCCTCCAATGGAATTTTTTGAACCATTGCAAATGAGGTATATGATTTATCATTCACCTTATATTGAAGGATACCTTGCTCATGGCTGATCCAAAGGGTATTACCATTTTCTGTTGAAAGTACCGATTTGGGTGTTAAAGTAGGCGTATTATTTTTTTCATTAAAAAGTCGTTCAGTGAGGAGTACTTTTCCATTTTCGTACGTGTACTTCATCAAGCCTATGCTATCGGGATGGCTGGTATAAATACAAATCAATTTTTGATTTGACTCATCCAATACTGGAAAATACTTTTGCGCACTTAATGTACCTACTGACTCTTGCCATTGTTCTGGAGGGAGTGTTGGATCGGCGTTGGTGTTGATTCTGATAAGCCCATTAGGCCCCCTATCTATCCAAAGGTATCCGTCTCCATCAAGGCAAACCAAATTAGGTTGGTCAAGAATATTAGGGTCTCCCAGAAGAGTGATCTTAGTAAAAGCATCTTGTTTTCGTTCGTAGCGATTCAGCCCTTTGTCAGTGGCAAACCATAGATTTCGGTTGGCATCTTCAAAAATGCCACTGAGTATCAAGTTGCCTTTGATCGCTTTGGGATTGGTTGGATCTGCTTGATAGACTTTAATGTTAATCCCATCATAGCGGTTTAAGCCTTCAATCGAACTGATCCAGACGAAGCCAGATTTATCCCTTTTGATATAGGCATTAGACGACTCGGAAAGGCCACTTTCAGTGGTCAAGTGGTGAAATAGTAAAGGCTGTTTTTGCCCAAGCAACATGCTTTGGGCAAAAACAAACGCAAAAATCAGGTGAAATGAAGTCTTATTCATAGTGGTCGGTTTTTGGTATCTTGCTAGGGGTTGATTATAAGTACCAGAACGCATAAAAAACAAGTAAATTATGAATATACGTTCGTGATATATAAAATATAATGTAAGTAACGGTAAAATAATAACTTATTCTTTTTTTCACCGTTACTAAATTACTAAATTTCCTTTTTAACGCCAAATAATATCTTTGGCATAGCAATATGGCGGATATGGCCGGCCCGGCGCAGAATCAACAGCCCGTTGTCCATTGGTGGATGACAACTTCAAACCAAAAAACTGTTGGTTTTCGGATAAAGCATCCTCTTCAAATACAGCAGCATCTAAAGTAAATCCTTCTGCCGCTGCTATATCAGAACCTTTTACCTCGATCAAACTAATTGCTATAGTGCGATCATTTTCAAGCACTTCTTCTTGGGTTTTATCATAGCCAATCAAGCCTAGAAGGTCTTTCAAATTAAAAACTTGAGGATCCATACCTTTATCTCTCATGGTCTCATATCCATCTTTACCAAACGCAAGCGAATACTTCATAGCATCCTCTGTGTTGGCAATATTTAAATTAGATTTACTGAATAGCCAAGCATCATCCACTGTCACGCCCAATGATCCGGTGTATCCAGTTCGCCTTGCTAATAGAAATATTTCACTGCTTACAGCCTTGTCTTTTGAAAAGGTCTGGACTCCATTTTGATCTTCCATATACAAACCAAAAATAAAGAATACCCCGGTTACGTCGGTCAGATTTGCCATCTTAGAAATGGTCAAACTCGGGTTGCAGTGCTTCAAGATCATCGTATTGCTCGCATAAACCCTTATTTCTTCTTTTTTCAACGATGATGGATTGACATTGGCTGGATACCTATAAAACCCATTGGCTAAAATATGGGATCTTCTCCATTTACCCGGATCGCCCGCGACAAAAGTCTTGACTTTCAAAGCCTCTTCTGCTATACTCATGTCTATACCGGGCTCTGTACCATCGTATATTTCGCGCCTTTTGGCCGACTTTATATTTGATATATCAAGATCCGAAGGAGCCAAAGTATCTTTCACCGATGGGGTTAATTGGCGTGTGCTATGGATTTCTTTTAGCACGGCTCCATCCATTTTCAGGTCTTGACCAATAGTCTCCATCAGCAATTGGCTCAAAGTCAATTGAGCAATATTTTCATAAGCCACCTTATGCCCCCCTGACCAAAGCACAGAATTCAAGTCTTCTTGTAGCAGCCACACGATCTGTTCGGCTATGATTTGGCTTCCAATAGGCCCTAAGGTTTTGCCGCCACCCCAGTACTCTGACTCTAGCAATATAAAGATCCAAAGCGGGGTTTCTAAATTGTTTGGATTGCCATATTGCCATTTGTTTATAATGTTCCATGTATCTATCTTTGATTTGATATCAGCCGCTGGATTATTGCCAAAAATTTGAGCATAAAGGACTTTGATACTTTGATCTGATAGGGTAAAGTTATACACAGAACTCTCTATGTTTTTTTGAATCAGGCTATCTTTCCCATTGGGCAAAAAAGGCAGGTTATCCATCGTAAGCACTATGCGGGTATCAAATGCCTTGGCTGGCTGAAATGCTTCACCATCAACCCTAGCCAACAGACAAGCCCAATCAATTTTACGGCGCAAATCTCTTACAAAGCCCCTCAAGTCAAAACTAGAACCAAACAAATGGATCAGCCCTCCATCTATCTCCGTTTGGTACATTTGGCGCACCTGCGTGTGTCCATACCGCAGGGCTGCTTTGGAAAATATTTCTGAGAGTACACAGGGATTGGTGGTATCGTAAATTTTGAATTTACTAGGGTCATTGACTAGGTCTAGCAACAAATTGGCTCCATTATACAAGATTTTGGGCAAATAATCGGTGAGGATAACCCTTTGGTATTGATGTATTAATTCAGTGGCTGTGTCTTTGAATACTTCCCCGTTGCTCTTATCTTTTGCATAGTGGTGGGCAGCATATTTATTATGAATCCGCATCATCTCTACGGTCATCTGAGCGATGATAAAGTTCTGATCATTGCGGGCATCGGCCATCAACGGAACACCCGAAGTGCGCTCTGGCTGGGTCTCTGATTGCCGGGGATTGATCCGTTTGAAATCATGTACGGTTTTGCCTGATTTTTGGTGCTTGTAGGTGTCAAGATCAAACTTGATGCCCCTGTACGCATAACCTGTTTCTGAATCGGGTGCATGTTCATAAAACTGTGGCGATGCCGCTGGTCCAAGCCCATAAACGGTCTGCAAACGCAAAGAAGGTTTTTCGACTCCCAAAAAACGGTGAGACGTAATATCGTGGGCCAACAACTGCCCAAAATAGGTGTATCCCACTGGCAAGTGGTCATTTTCAGGAGCAGACATACCGCCCGACTCTTCTGCTTCGGCATTGAGTGCCTTAATCCAAGCATTTACCTTGGTTTTTAAGTCAGCCAAGGGAGCATCATCGGGCAGAACCACCTGTTTGAAAGCACCCTTCAGGATTTCTTGCTCCCGATCAATTTGTTCGGCCGTAAGCCTTGAACCATTTGAAGAAACTTCACCATGCATAAGATTATTTTTAAAATGTAAAGATTGAAACTATTGCTACAAAGATGCAGCATTATTACATATTAAATACGGATGCTTGTACAAACACCACTATAAACCAAATGAACGGTAAAGAATCTCCAATGGAAAATTAAAAATCTTTTAATTAACCAAACATAGCCTTGTCAAAACGCTCTGAAACGGTTTTCCAATTGATGACATTATGGAATGCCGCAATATAATCAGGACGCTTGTTTTGATACTTCAAGTAATAGGCATGCTCCCATACATCAAGACCCAAAATGGGGGTTCCGATCTTATTGGTGACTCCCATCATGAGGGGATTATCTTGATTGGGCGTGGTAGAAATGAACAGGCTTTTGTCTTTAGCGACACAAAGCCAAACCCAACCTGATCCAAAAACGCTTTTGGCAGCATTGTTAAATTCTTCTTTGAACTTATCATGGGATCCAAACTTGGCATTGAGGCTTTCGGCCAACTGACCTGATGGCAAACCACCACCACCGGGCGTAAGGCTTTGCCAGAAAAAAGTGTGATTCCAATGCCCACCACCATTGTTTCTGATCTTTTTATCGGCATCGGCAGGCGTGATCCGGGCTATAATATCATCCAATTCGTAATCGGCATAGATGGTTCCCTTCACCGCATCGTTGAGGTTGGTCACGTAGGCATTGTGGTGCTTTCCGTGGTGTATTTCCATGGTCATTTTGTCAAAATGAGGCTCCAAGGCATTGGCCTCAAACCCTAATTTGGGCAATTCAAAGGGGGTTGTCCGCTTGAGTTTAGGAGCGGGCAACACAGGAACTTTGGGGACACCGCTGGCTGTTTTGGTAGCCGAAGTACAAGCATCCATGAACGTAGAAGTGGCAGCGGCAATGCCTAAAAAAAAGCCGGTTTTTAGAAATGAACGTTTTTCCATTATGAAGATTATTATAAATATGACAAATGATCGGATAAAGGTACAAATGTCCGACTAGTGGTGGGGGTATTTTTTCAAAAAAAATTTGTGGGCTGTGCGACATGAATGCTGGGATCAGGGCTTTCCTATAAAACCTGTTTTAAGAAGTTTCGGGTGAAAGCCCTGATTGTGGGATGGTCTAATAGAGATAAAGTCAACTATTTCACCATATAACATATGATGTACTCCTACCGCCTGATTGTTCTTTGCGTAAAACACCTTTGCTTATTAAATCTTGAATGTCGCGCAGGGCAGTATCTGGTGAACATTTGGCAATTTTAGCCCACTTTGTGGAGGTCAATTTTCCCTCAAAGGAGGCCATCAGTTTGTTCAGTAGCAGTATTTGGCGGTCGTTCATTGGAGTAGTGGCATGTTTTTCCCAGAAACGGGCTTTTTCCAAAATCCCTTGGAGCGCAACATCTGCGGCGTTAAGGGCTTCCTTCAAGCATAGGAGAAACCACTGAAGCCATTTCGTAATATCGGAGTCGCCTCTTTGGGTTTGTTCCAATATGGCATAATAGCCATTGCGCTCCAACTTGATCTGAGCGGACATACTGTAAAATCGGTGAGGATTATTTTCTGATTTAGAGAGTAGCATATCGGTAATGGCGCGGGCTATGCGGCCATTGCCATCGTCAAAAGGGTGGATGCTGATAAACCAAAGGTGGGCTATACCCGATTTTAACACCGGGTCGAGCGGTTGGTCTGCATTGAACCAGTTTACAAAAGCCGTCATTTCTGCTTCCAAACGCTCGGCATCAGGTGCTTCAAAATGTACGTGCTCCCGTCCCCATACGCCAGAAACTACCTGCATAGGGCCATTCTCATCACTGCGCCATTGGCCTACCCGTATTTTTTGGACACCGCTCTTGCCAGTCGGAAACAAGGCTGTATGCCAGTCATACAAGCGATCGAAACTCAACGGTATATGGTATTGTTGGGTAGCATTGAGCATCATTTGTACCACACCATCCACATGCCTGTCAGAGGGGATTAATCCAGCAATATCCATCCCTAATTGACGCGCAATCGAAGAACGGACTTGGTCTGGCTGTAAAAATTCGCCTTCGATTTCTGAGGTTTTCAACACATCTAGGATGATCGTCGCTAAAAATGCCTCTTGTTGAAGCGCGAAACCCAGAAACATCATTTTACCCATGAGTAAACCCTGAAGCCTGCGCACCTCGCTCAAGATGGGCAACAGCAACACACTGTCCCAGTAGAAATTAGTCCAGTCTTCCCGTTGATGGATAAAGGTGGTCATTTTTATGTGCAATATAGTGAATCTGGAGGCAAAGATACAGGTTTCTGAGCATAATACTGATATTCACCGCAAATTATGCGGAGAATAATACTGTTATTCTCCGCACAGTTAAGGAACACTGCAAAAGAGCCGTTATTATTTCACCGCTACTCAGCCAACTCAATCCTACCCGATACAGTGCAACGAGAACTCATGGGATGATTATTGTGGGAAACCAGCACTTTGGGGTGAAGTATATTTTGATTCCCAAAAGGTACGATTAAAAGGCATTGCCGGTTATTGTACAGTGTATAAAACTGTACAGTTTCAATTCCCAAAAGGTACGATTAAAAGCAATTGATGACGACTCAAAAGTTTTCTGGAACAAAGTTTCAATTCCCAAAAGGTACGATTAAAAGCATAAAGATAACAGCCTCTTCTGTTGTTCCTGAATTGTTTCAATTCCCAAAAGGTACGATTAAAAGACAAAAGCGGATGCTGTAAAAGCACGCGGAATCCTTGTTTCAATTCCCAAAAGGTACGATTAAAAGAAATTGGACGTTCTTTCATTAGAAGATTAATTTTTGGTTTCAATTCCCAAAAGGTACGATTAAAAGTGAATACCTCTATTGTTGTTGTTTGCCCATTTAGCGAGTTTCAATTCCCAAAAGGTACGATTAAAAGTGTACCACCCCCTTAAATAGCCAGACAAAATTACGAAAACAAAACTGTAATTTTGCAACATGGAAAAGAAAAAATTTAACCGGGAGGATAAAATGATGATCCTCAAAGAAGCGGAACGGGAAGGCGTAGAGTTGACGATC
>JANMMZ010000119.1:0-166917 GCA_031373665.1 Saprospiraceae bacterium
ACCTACCAAACTAAAAGAATCGTTGATGCCCAATTTAAAGGTAATCTTAACGATTACGTCTATTTTGACCCTGTTTTGCCTAATTGGAATTATTCATTCCTAAAACAAAATCGTTAAGTTATTTTTTTACTGCTACTTAGAAGGTAAAACTGAAAAACAAAAAAATCAGCATCCTGCCCGTTCGATTGCATTTGCAGCGGGGTCATCGCTCGATTAGGCGGATGGACTCCTTACAATATAGCAAGACCCCCAGGGCCAATTACAATGATTCATGGTTTGGTCCGATTCAGAGCAATTTCACAGGGATTCGCGCTTAGAGGTAACAGTAGGTCAAACAACGGTACATTTATGGGGATACCGTAGGTCGTAAGACCCTCGCACGGCAATAAGGATAATCCAACAATGCCTAAAAAGCAACCCCTACCCTAAGCCTAGCAAAAGGGTTAATATATTTAATTTCTTTAATACGTGGTTGGTCATAGCGAAACTCGTAAATCGAATTGCCGACACTAAAATCAATGAATCCATGCGAAAAAAAGCGATGCTGAATGCCCCATAGGAGACTTCCTCCTAGGCTTTCGCTGTTATTTCGAAAATTAAAAGGAAAGCACCCACCAGCCCCACATCCGCCGCCAGAAGACTCCACAAATGCTTTAATGTAAATCATTTCCGCGCCGATATATGCACCCGAGAGGTTATTCCCGGACTTACCTTTTGCTATTCTACGCTTTTGGCTGTAATAATACCGTGGCTGTATGAGCCCACTCCAAGAATTTATTTTTAGGGTAAGATCATAGGGTCCATAACTGCGACCATCGTTATAGTAGTATTGATAGCTCCACCCTCCCGTTACTTCTATTGAAAAGGGGGAATCACCGATTTTTCGTTCATATCCCAAGGAAAGACCTGTATTGAAGTCATTATTGTCTTGAATTTCAAATAGCCTATACAGGTCCACTTTCCAGAGTTGCCGCTCTTCTCTAAAACAACGTAATACTTCGCAAACCCCCCCTTCAGTTTTTTTTGTTTTAGGTTGTGCTAAGGCTAGCCCAAGCCCAACTTCCGAGTTTCCAAATACATTCCACTTGCGCTTCGAGTTAATCCATTGATTTGTTTGCATACCAATACCAAACCCAAGATCAATGACTCCAAAACGAAACAATCGCCTTTGCATCCCGTAGCGCAAGGCTACCGAGGAAGTTCCGGGAATAAAATCAGCGGGAGCCAAATTAGAAATGCGATGCTTATATGTAGCCCTTAAACCAATATAATTTCCACTCATGTTATTGGCACTTTTCCCACGTTTGATACGACGGGGCATGTCATAGTACCACCGTGGCTCGATAGCGGCGCTAGGAGTTATTACAGAAGAGGGCTCATACCTGTCAATCCTGTTAAACTTGTCAGACAAATAAGATAGATCAAACCCCAGTCCAATACTACCATGAACCGACAATCCGGGCAGTATTTTTACTTCCGCACCCAAGAGGCGAGGGTTAGATTGAATATTGGATAAAAAGGGAGAACCCATAGAGAAAAGCCACCGTGTTGACTCCATCGTTCCAAATATGTGTTCATAAGGGTCGCTCCACCGCTGTTTTTCTATTTGTCCAGTTTCTTGGCGAATTTCCACAAAACTCGTATCGGCGGTCTGCCCCATTAGCATATTTATGCTGAAAAGTAAGATTGAAAGTAAAGTTATTTTTTTCATTATATATTTTTTTTTTACTGAATCGTGATTTTACCAAGGGTTACGGCTACCGTCACCTGTGGAAGGCTTGCCCCTTGGTGCAGCGAAGCCTGCTTGGTATTACCATCGGTCGTGACAATAAAAGAGGGGTTGACAGGCGTTTTTAGGTCGCCATTGGTGACTGTGAGTGTAAAATTATAGTGTGGCGGTTGGGTACTCGTTGACAAAGTAACATCACCTTTGTTGGCGTTGATAAAGAGATTGCCCATTTGAGGGCTGTTACTGATGGATATGGCACCAAATTCGCTGTGGAGGCTACAATTACCACGTAATTCGGTCAAATTTATGGCCGATCGCTTGGTTTGTATGTCTATCTGCCCACCCAATTGGTATCCATCCACATTCCCATATTGGCTTTCTATACGAAGTCCACCTTTTAGATCCACTAGGGTGAGGGCGCAAAATTCTCCTAATATAAACACTGATCCCGTCAAATGCTCTAACCGTGCTTTACCAAATTTGTTGGCCAATATAACCGGACAGAGGTCTGGAACCTGCACTACTATTTTCACTTTCAGGTTGGAGTTGGGCAAGGCTTGACCCGAAGGCAGCCCTATATAAGCACGGATATAGATTTTCTTACCAATGGTAGAGGTGACAAATTTCCAGGCTTTAAGGTCGAGTTGGGCACTGTCAAGTTGGGGATGCCGTGCCGTCATTTCGGCCTTTACCTGCACTGATTTACTGCCTGCAAGGGCTGATTCTATCAGTATTTCGGCTTTTTCACCATTAATCTCCACCGTGTAGCCCAACTTCCAATCCAATGTTTTTTGCACTGTTTTCGTGACGACTTGCAGGGTGCTTTGAGCACTCATAGCAATATGTCCCAATAGGAGTATCAAAACAAATAATATATTTTTCATTTCTTAAATTATTGAATTTTAATCACTTGATTAAATCATTTGTATTATTTCTTGGAGCACTTGTGTGCGAGCCAGTTCAATTTGCACCAATTGAAGGGTCATTTCAGAATCGTCACCATATTGGCCAAGCACCGTATGCAATCGTTGTTTGGCAGCGGTGAGTTCATCAAGTTCTGATTTTAAAGCCCGAAATTCGGGTTGGTCGCAAACAATAGCCCGCGATGCACAAAGACTAGCCACCAAGGCATAAGCATCATCTTCTTTGTCTCTGATGGCAGCCACTAAGCCAGGGTTGAGTACTTCTTGGGTCACTACAATTTGCTCGGTATTATCAGGATTCGCATGGGTGGCCCACCACCAAGCCGCCATAATACAGCCTGCAAACAGGGCAACCAATACATAATATTTCTGAATATTGGAGCGACCCACAATCACCCTTTGAGGAGCGATTTTCATGGCTATCCCATCCCACACGGCATCTGGCGGACTATACAAGGGCAAGTCTTTAGCCGATCTTGACAGTATCAAGTCCGTCTCCAATACCTGATCCAAATGCTCCCAAATAGTGGGCGGTGCTTCGTATTCAGGTAATTGGCTCAGTGCGGCATATAATGTATCTATGTTTAATTCTTTCATTATCAAACATTTAAGGAATTTATTTGAAGACTTAATTGCTCCCTAAGGCGTTTTTTAGCATGAAAAAGTTGCGACTTAGATGTCCCTTCCGCAATACCAAGAGCAGCCCCTATTTCCTTGTGATTATACCCTTCCATTTCAGCCAAAATAAATACAGCGCGATAACCTTCGGGCAAGCCCTGAATCGCTTGTTCTAAATAATCAGTATCAAGCGTATGTCCCCAATCAATGATGTCCTCTTCATTGTTGTATTCGAGTGCCTCAAAAGGGATGGGTCTATACTTCACTTTACGGATAGCGGTGCGTACCACGATCGTTTTGATCCAAGCACCCAGTGTACTTTTACCTTGAAAGTCACCAATATGATGAAAAACAAGCAAAAAAGCATCCTGTAAAACCTCAGCAGCCAAACCCCAATCGTTGGTAATCCGCCAGGCTAGGGTGTACATAGCATTTTTGTATTGCTGGTATAATGCGCTCTGAGCCAAACGCTGTTGCGCCAAGCAACCCGCAATCAACTCATGTTCAGACATTTGCATAAAATAAAGTAAGCCATCAATCAATGATTTATAACAAAGAGGCAACATACGACATATGGCGTTGTATGGGGTCTAATTTTTTTTGTAAAAACTTCTAAGTTGACGACATTGAACACCATCAGAACACATAAATAATACACTGAAATTGTTCTGTCAAAACCCATATCTTTGCGGTCAACATAATTCACAACTCACAACTATCAATAATAAGTATGCGTCAGCAAATAGTAGCAGGCAATTGGAAGATGAATAAAGGCTTAGAAGATGGCCTAGAACTCATAAAAGGCATTTTGGAAAAAGTAGAAAAGCCCAAAGGCTTGATCGTGATAGCACCACCTTACCCGCTCCTGCGCGATGTGGTAAAAATGATCAAAGTGCGCAAGTATTTTCATTTAGGCGCGCAAAATTGCCACCACGAAACCAAAGGGGCTTTCACTGGGGAAGTATCTGTTGAGACTTTGGCATCTGTAGGAACGGAGTTTGTCATCATTGGACACTCCGAACGCCGCGAACAATTCAAAGAAAAAAATGCCATTTTGGCCGCTAAAGTCAACCTGACCTTGGCCCGTGGTATGCGCCCTATATTCTGCTGTGGCGAACCCTTGCACGTACGGGAAGTAGATACCCACGTGGGCTATGTAGCCAAACAACTCAAAGCGGGGCTTTTTCACCTAAAAGAAGAAGATTTCAGGAAAGTGATCATTGCTTACGAACCCATATGGGCCATTGGTACTGGTCGTACGGCCTCTTCTCAACAGGCGCAAGAGATGCACCATGCGATTAGGGTATTGATCTCCAAAAAATACGGCAAAGTCGTAGCAGACGAAATTCCCCTACTTTATGGAGGCTCTTGCAACGCACAAAATGCGGCAGAGTTGTTTAACCAACCCGATGTGGATGGCGGACTCATTGGTGGCGCATCGCTCAAGCCCGAAGATTTTGCCGCTATCGTGGCCGCACTCAAGTAATATGCAAGAAAACGATGATTCGCTCCTCGATGCCTACTCCCAAACCGTCACACGGGTAGCGCGAGCGGCCAGTGAAGCGGTGGTTCACCTTAAAGTGATGAAGCCTCTGCAACTTAACCAAGGCTCCGCCCAGCCCAATGATGGCACTGGCAGTGGGTTCATTATCAGTAGCGATGGCTATGTGGTCACCAATAGCCATGTGGTGAATGGAGCCAGCCACATAGAAGCCAGCCTCCCCGATGGACGTGTGTTTTCGGCGCGATTGATTGGCGAAGATCCAGCCACCGACCTCGCCGTGGTAAAAATAGATGGCGATAGTCTCTCTACCATTGCCTTCGGCGATAGTGACCGCTTGCAAGTAGGGCAAATCGCCATTGCGATAGGCAACCCTTATGGGTATTTATATTCTGTAACAGCTGGGGTAGTGAGTGCTTTAGGACGTACTTTGCGAAGCCAAAATGGCCGTTTAATAGATGCCGTGATCCAAACCGATGCAGCCCTCAATCCCGGCAACAGCGGCGGCCCTTTGGTGGATTCCCTAGGGCGAGTCATTGGAGTCAATACAGCAGTAATCCTTCCTGCTCAAGGCATTTGTTTTGCCGTGGCATCTAATCTGGCTCGGTTTATTGTCGGAAAACTGATACTGGAAGGCCGTGTTCGGCGCGGGTTCTTGGGTATAGGTGCCCAAGCGGTGCCGCTCCCACCACAGTTATTGGCAACCTTAGAACTCAAAACCAAAGGTGGTATCCAGATCCAAAGTGTAGAACCTCATGGGTCGGCTGCGCTAGCAGGGTTGCTCGTGGGAGATGTACTGGTACAGTTTGAAGGGAAGCCCTTGGATTCAATAGATGATCTTCACAAAGCCTTGAATGAAGAGACCATAGGCCGATCAGTCAGTATTTGGGTACTGCGCAATGGAGGATTGAAAACCATGTTGGTCATACCGAAGGAATTGTAAGCCTATGTTAAAACTTGAACCCCGGCATTTGAATGCCTTGTAATGTCCACTCTTTATTTTCTTGGGCAAATTGCATCACACCCAAACCCTCGTGTGCTTCTTTGAGTTGGCTAGACTTGAGCACGCCTTCCCACTTAACGCCAAACATTAAATATAGGCAAGATGGATCGCCCATCATCTGCTCGGCCTGAAAAGCAATGGGAACTATCTCGCTATAACTATTACGGAAGTCGGTGATGGTCTTCATCACTTGTTCTAAGGTAATGATAGAGGTATCGTCACGCAGGCTTTGGCTGAAGTAACCGCCTTCAAATGTTTTAGTGAGATTCAATAAATCGAGCAAAACACGATTGGCAAAATCGCGGATAAATTCATGCAGTTCAGGGTAAAAACTTTCATACTCCAACACCGTGATCATACCCTCTAAGGAAGTAGCACTCATTTCGTGTTCAAAAATATCTTCTATCAAGAATCTGTAGTACTCTTCATAGTCTATTTTTTCTGGCTTTGGCACTACCACTCCATGATCCAGCAACATCTTTTCAACGCGATTGGCCTCGCCCACCAAGGTACTGGCATCCAGTAAATCAAGTGAGGCATATTTGGGTTTGCCCATCATTTCATAGACGGTCGTCTTGGGGGCAGTTTTGAACTGCTCTTCAAAAGCCGTAACGTTGGCCAACCATTGGTTGACAACCTCTGGTGGCAACTCATCTGAAAAGTGGGTAACACCGCCATGATTCAACTCCAAATTGAGTGCTTTGAGTGCATTATCAATGCGCAATTCTTCATCAGGGGTAAGTAGTGGATCATCTTCTGTCATAGGAAGTATTTTTAGACAAGCAAATGGTTACTTACTAATGGCAACACTCCGCTCTTTTCTTGGAGCAGGCGGCCTACTCTGAGCATATAAGTTGGAGAGCACCTTTTGGGTTCTGGGACTATTCAATATTTCGCCTAGTACTTTCAAAAATTCATCTTGGGTTTGGCACTTTAATTCCCGATCTTCAAAATAAATAGCCAATGGGAATAAATCTATATTGTGTACTACTTTGAATAACTGGTAGCGGTAGTTGCCAACAAAAGGCGCAACCAAACAAAAAACATGCATAAAATAGGCCTCATTACTATGCACATCCTTGAATGAACCCGTTTCGGATTCAATTTTGGCAGTTATAATATTTTTAGTAAGTCTATTCAAATAGTTACCCTGATCTCTCAATATGGAGAGCGGTGTCACAATAGCCTTTTCCTCAAATTTAGGCCAAAGATTTGGCGTAACAGACATATTATATGTTATTTAATCTAATAGAAAACTTAATGGGCAGGTGATCTGAATATTTTTTATTAGGGACACCTTTACTACTAAGAAGCTGCAAATTACGGGCATTTGTGATAATATCCAAATACACACACCTCTAATTCCTCAGAGGCTTACCCGTCTCCAACATATGCTGTATGCGTTGCAGTGTTTTTTCTTCCCCGCACAACGACATAAATGCTTCGCGTTCTAAATCAACCAAGTATTGTTCTGATACCATTTGACCACTGGTCAGATCGCCGCCACAAAGAACAAAGGCTACCTTTTTAGCAATTTTAATATCATGATCGCTGGCATAGTTGCCTAGTTTTAGAGAGTGGGCGGCAGCATACAATGCGCCTAGACCCGTACGCCCCAATACATATACATCTTTCCGTGGTATCGGTTTGATATAGTCTTTCGCCAGTTCTATCACTTTTGCCTTGGCTTCACTGATATTTCTGGCACTATTGTTCACTATTTGATCCTTATTTGGCAATAAATATCCAAAATTGAAGGCTTCATGTGCCGAAGTGGCTACTTGAGCCGTTGCAATGCACTTAAACCGATCTATCAAACGCGGTATTTGCACATCGCCTTCTTTGCTGATTTCATCCGAAAGGCGCACCGCAAACTCTTTGGTGCCAGCACCGCCCGGTATAATGCCTACGCCTACTTCTACCAGACCAATATAACTTTCTGCAGCAGCCACTACCGCATCGGCGTGCATAGAGAATTCGCACCCGCCCCCAAAGACATAACCTTGGGTAGCGATCACCACAGGAATAGCCGAGTAACGGATACGCATGGAGGTCTGTTGGAAGAAATTGACAGCCATATTCAGTTCGTCCCACTCTTGCTGATAAGCCAACATAGCAATCATCATCAAGTTGGCTCCCACAGTAAAGTTGGGAGCATTGTTGCCAATCACAATACCGCGCCACCCTTGTTCTTCTGCTATCAGGATACTATCATTGATCCCACGCAAGATGCCCTCCCCTATGGAGTTCATTTTAGAGTGAAATTCTAAACACAATACCCCGTCGCCAATATCGTGCAACGTGCATTCGGCATTGGTATAAACGGGTTTGGCAGAGCGATAAGCATCTAAAATGATAAACGATTCGGCACCCGGCAAGGTTTCGTATTGCTTTGATGCGGGGCTGTAACAGAGGCGTTTACCGCCTTCTGATTTATAAAATGTATCGTGGCCAGCGGCCACCATCTCTTTCACCCACGTAGATATTTTTTCTCCTTGTTTTTCGGCCAGCGCCACACCTTCCTGCACGCCTAGCATGTCCCAAAGTTCAAAAGGCCCTTTGTCCCAAGCAAATCCCGAACGGATGGCATCGTCAATGGCATAAGCCGTATCGCTGATTTCTGGTACTCGATTGCTGACATACGCAAACAATCCTAAAAACGAACGTTGCAATAAGTCGGCTCCCTTGTCGGTGCTAGGATCGGCCTTAAAAATGGACTTGATCCGGCGTGGCAATTCTTCTATTTGCTTGAGGGTATCAATGATGGGCAATTTCTCTTTTTGAGGTGCGCCATACTCCAAGGTTTTGAGGTCGAGTGAAAGGATCACTGGACGGCCTTTAGCATCCTTTTCTCCAGTTTTTTTATAAAAACCTTGGCCAGTTTTATTACCTAAAAACTTATTATCAATCAAAAACTGCTGGTAAGCCGGGATCTTGAAAGTAGATGCCTGCTCATCGTCGGGGCAATTTTGCTTCAATCCGTTCAATACATGCACGGCAGTATCCAAGCCTACTAAGTCACCCAAACGGAAAGTACTCGTCTTGGGGCGGCCAATAGCCGGCCCGGTTAGGGCATCCACAGTATCAATAGAAAGCCCTGATTCTTCCGTCAATTGGTATATTTTGGCCATCGCATACACCCCAACTCGGTTGGCAATAAAAGCAGGAGTATCCTTGCAAAGTACTGTTTGTTTGCCCACCACTACATCGCCAAAGTGCATGAAAAATGCCGTCACTTCGGGATCTGTATCCGTAGTTGGGATCACTTCCAAAAGGCGCATGTAGCGCACTGGATTGAAAAAGTGGGTGCCACAAAAATGCTTTTTGAAGTCCTCGCTGCGGCCTTCGGCCATCATATAGATCGGAATACCAGAAGTATTGGAGGTCACCAAAGAGCCCTTGGCTCTATGTTTGTCCACCTTTTCAAATACTTGCTTTTTAATGTCCAACCGCTCTACCACCACCTCGATGATCCAATCGCAATCGCCAATTTTAGCAAAATCATCTTCAAAGTTGCCCGTCGTAATCCGCGCAGCATACTTATTGTCGTAAAAAGGAGCGGGTTTGGCTTTTAAAGCCGTCTGAAGCGACACGTTCGCCATTTTATTCCTAGCAGCAGGACTTTTGGCCTCCGATTCAGAAAGGTCATTGGGCAATATATCTAAGAGCAGGACTTCAAGTCCACAGCCTGCGAGTTGTGCGGCAATACCGGTACCCATAAGGCCCGACCCTAGAACGGCTACTTTGCGGATGCGTTTATTCAGCATATTTTACTACGGTTTATTCTAAATTGCGATTGATTCTACTATAATAGCGTATTTTCGCTGGGCGAAGGTATGGGTTTGTTTGGATTTTTAATCGGCAGGCCGATTAATTTTTTTTGACACTGTGTTTCATTTGATAATGAAGTACGTATACTGTATCTTATTGGCGAGGATGCCATAGTCCTCAGGTTAATTCTGTATTCTTAGATCGTAATTTGTACTTTCCTGATAAATTAATTCAACTTAGTCTATGATGGAGGATTACTCAGAAGTTGAATAGCATTGATATGAGGATAATTTCCTGTTTCAATAAATTCCCGCCTCTCAATCACTTGCTCGATACTATTGAAATTTAAAATTTTGGCAGTGGCTTCACCGATGTAAGTTCTCGAAAGAATAAGGCCATTTTCACTTATCTCGAAATGTTGTAGCCAATGATCCTTTCTCGGGTTATAAAATCTCGTAAAATTATCATATTCAACCACAGTACCAATATCACTCCCCTTATTCACATTGCAGTTTAAACATGATAATGCTAAATTCTCAGGAATACTAAGACCTCCATGCTTGAGGCTGATGATATGTTCAATTTGAAATTTGATATACGAATATCCTTGGTACGCAAGGCAATATTCGCAAATCTGAAGCGCACGCTGTTCAACAAGCCGTCTGATTTCATTTGAAACATAGGCCATCAGTGCAAATTTTTAAGTGCTCTGGCTTTGGCTAATCGTATGATGTGTTCCAACATGAGGAAATAGGTCAACTCTTCTTGCTCATTTGCCGATAGCAAAGTCTTATGTTTGCGTTCAAGAAGCCATTCCACGCGCTGTTGTGTTTTATCGGATGAATGGAATGCCAGCACTTCGCTGGGATTTATTCTTGCCAGAAATGACACAATATCATCATAGGCGGTGTGCGAAAATGTACTCATACCCTAAATGTATTTGTTAATTTGCTGACAAAGATAAGCGTTTTCTTAATTTTTTTAAAATATTTTTTGCCCTTGTTGGCATCCTTACCATAGCCTTTATAAACTAAACTAGGGGAGATACCAACAAAAACACCATGAAATATGTACTCCATGCCTTGTTGGCAAAGAGGCTAGCGAGGGATGAACCACGAGCAAAAAAGCCTACCCCATTACCTCATCCAAATCAGGAAATTTGCCGAAACGGCGCAAAGTAGCAATGTGAGATCCTACGGCCTTTCCAAAAGTTTTATGCTCTAAATATGGAATTCCAAACTCTTGGGCTGTTTTTTTCACGATAGGTGCGATACCGGGGTAATGCACATGACACATGCGTGGAAAAAGGTGGTGTTCTACTTGAAAATTAAGTCCACCTACATACCAAGAAAGCATTTTATTGCGTGGCGAAAAATTGACGGTGGTATTCATTTGATGGATAGCCCAATCATTCTCAATAATACCCTCTACGTTGGGTACTGGATGCGATGTTTCCTCTACGGTATGCGCCAATTGGAAAATAGTGGTCAGCACCATACCTGCAATGGCGTGCATGAGCAAAAATCCACCAAAAACCTGAATGAAAGGAATACCAAAATACATAGGCAACCCAAAAAATACGAGGGTATAACCCAGTTTGACAGCGATGATTTTAGTCAAAATAACATTGCGGCCTTTCCGATCTTGCTTGATGATGCCTAGGCGCACATAGCGAGCATACTGTAAAAAATCTTTGGCGACAAACCAGTACAACGTAACAATACTGTAAACCAGCATAGCAAAAACCCATTGAAAACGGTGTACTTTTTTCACTTCTGTATGTGGGGACAATCGCAATATTACTTTGTCGTCAATATCTTCATCATGGTGTACGATATTGGTGAAATTGTGGTGCAAAACATTGTGCTGCATCTTCCAATTAAATCCCGATGCACCCAGCATATTAATGGAATAACCAATAAAATCATTGACACGAGTATTGGAAGAGAAAGCCCCGTGGTTGGCATCGTGCATGATGCTCATACCAACACCAGCCTTGGCGATACCCATCAATACCCAAATGAAAAAGGCACCCCAAAACAATGGTTTAAAAACGATGAGTGCAACAAATGGAAGGACGTATGCCGACATCAAAATGATGGTTTTTAGGAATACCGAAGAATTGGCATGGATCGAGTGCCCGCGTTCTCTAAAATGGGCATCTACCCGTTCTTTCAGGGTTATGAAAAACTGATTTTTGTCCTTGCTGACAAAGCGGATAGCATTTTTTGCCGTCATGAGAAATAAATAAAAAAATAATAGAAACGGGATTATACCCTGTTTTAAAATGTGTGTTATTGATTACTGGCGTTCTAAAAAAAGATGCTAATGTAGCACTTATTTTCAGAACTGTGCGTTTTCTTATGCTACTTAGGGTACTTTGGGTCACATTTGACGAAAAGGAACCATATTTTTCTTTGTTTTTGCAAATATTGTCTCAATTTTGCGCCATAATTCAAATATTAATTTTACATGAAAAACCTTTTATCCGCAGCCCTTTTGGCTGCCACGCTCATTTACATCTCCTGCACGCCCAAGGTGGCACCGCAGATTGCAGCAACCCCAAACCCGCCAGTAGAGCCCGCACAATGGGACTCACTGGGCAAACCCGTCATTGGCGAAGAAGAGCCCGTAGAGTACAATTTTCTGGATGAAGTAAACATCACTCCAGAGTCTGGGCCAGGCTACAATATTGACTCCTTGAAGCCTTACAATGCCTCCCATACTTTCGAGCATGATCTCCTACATACCAAAATTGAAATCTCCTTTGATTGGGCCAAGAAACGAGCCAATGGCAAAACTACCTTGACGCTCAAGCCTTGGTTTTACGCAACCGACAAACTGACGTTGGATGCCAAAAACTTTGATATTTTATCGGTCACCTTCGAGGGCAAAACAGAACCATTGAAATACACCTATAATAACGAGCAATTGGTCATCCAATTAGGTAGAACATATCAACGCACCGAAGAGTTTAAAATCACGGTAACTTATACCGCTAAACCAGACGAGCGCGAGTCGTATGGAGGCAGTGCTGCCATCACCCAAGACAAAGGGCTTTATTTCATCAATCCAGATGGAGCCGACAAAGAAAAGCCCATGCAAATATGGACTCAAGGCGAAACGGAGAGCAATTCTTTCTGGTTTCCGACCATTGATAAGCCCAATGAGCGGTGTACTCAAGAGATGTACATTACGGTGGCTGATAAATACAAGACGCTTTCTAATGGCCTGATGATGAGCAGCAAAAAGAACGCCGACGGTACACGCACTGATTACTGGAAAATGGACAAACCGCACGCGCCTTACTTATTTATGATGGCGATTGGCGAATTTGCGGTCGTGAAAGACAGATGGCGCGGTATTGACGTGGACTATTATGTAGAGCCTAAGTATGAAAAAGATGCCCGCGATATATACCCCTATACTACTGAAATGTTGGAGTTTTTCTCCACAAAATTGGGATATAACTATGCTTGGTCAAAATTTTCGCAGGTGATCGTGCGCGATTATGTGAGCGGTGCCATGGAAAATACCACGGCGGTGATATTTGGAGAGTTTATGCAAAAAACCAAACGCGAACTGCTGGATGACCACATGACCAACGAAAAAGTAGTGGCCCATGAAATGTTTCACCATTGGTTTGGTGATTTGGTGACCACAGAAAGTTGGTCAAACTTGACCCTCAATGAGGGCTTTGCCAATTACTCGGAATACCTATGGCTAGAGCATAAGCATGGCCGCGATGCAGCCGACGAACATGAAATGGGCGAACAACAGGGTTATATTTTCTCGGCTGGCGATGGCGGGCATCCGCTGATTCACTATGGTTTCAATAGTCGTGAAGACATGTTTGATGCGCACTCTTATAATAAAGGTGGTGCAGTGCTACACATGTTGCGCGATATGGTGGGCGATGAAGCATTCTTTGCTACTTTGCAACGCTACTTGAAGCGCAATGAATTCACTGATGTAGAAGCCGACGAATTGCGCATAGCCTTTGAAGATATCACTGGGCAGGACTTAAAATGGTTTTGGAATCAATGGTACTACGGTGCAGGTCATCCGATCCTTAATATTGATTACGGCTGGGACGAACTCACCAATGAATCGGTGGTGACCGTTGCCCAAAGCCAAGAAGGAAACGAGGTGACTAGGGTATTCAATTTGCCTTTGACTGTTGATATTTATGATGCTACTGGAAAGGCTAGCCGCGAGAATATTCGTATGACCCAGCGCAACCAAACGTTCCGTTTCAAATGTGCCGCAAAACCGGCCTTGGTCAATTTTGATGCCAACAAATCGCTGCTTTGCCTTAAAACCGACAACCATACGCACCAAGAATTCGCATTTATGTATCAATATGCGCCCCTATATCGCGACCGCACGGAAGCGATGGAGGGCTTAGAAAATGCAGCCGATGACCTAAAGAAACCAGTGTTTTCGGCGGCGTTGAATGATAAATTTCATGGCATCAGGGGGCAGGCACTTTTACGTGCTGACCTAACCAATCCTACAACCCTCAGTGCGGTGGTGAAAATTGCAGAGACAGAGACAGAACCTTCTGTGCGCACCAAAGCGATTGGCCTTTTGGGTCAAACCAAAGACAAGCAATATGTGGCTACGATCAAAAAAAGCCTTGGCGATGAGCAGGCTTACAGCGTGGTGCTGTCTGCTATAGCAGCACTCAATGAGATTGATCCAGTGATTGCTACTGAGGCGATCCAACCATTTATGGACAATGAGAATGAGAATTTTATCCCAGTGGTCTCTGAAATGATGGCCAAAGAGCCTAAGATTGCCAACTTGTCTTATTTTGAAAAGAAAATAGACAAAGTGGACAATGCTTTTTCATTTCCATTTTTTGAAAATTATACCAAACTTATCCTTGGTTTAAATGATGAGGCTATCAGCGATGCTACCTTGGCCAAATTTCAGGCTATTGCTTCCGATCCTACTAAAAACAGTGAATGGCGGCGGTTTGCGTCCACTAAATCAATTGCCGACGTGCGCAACGATTACCGCGAAAAGGGCAATACGGCTAAAGTGGAAGCCTTGCAAAAAATGATTGATACCATCAAGGAGAAAGAAACTGACGCTACCTTGAAGTTGTACTATGATATGTTTTAACGGAATCTAAAAAGTGAGCCTTTCTGTTGGTATTGGTATTCCCGCCAAGGGGAGGAGATAGGAACGCGGATTATACGGTCGTATCCCCATGCATTGGCGGGGGATACGACCGAGTTCTTTATTACAGCATACATATCTATCAGGACGAGAAAAAAATCGGTTATGTCATTCCCGTTCCCGTTCCAATATCGCATTTCACCTACCTCAAAACCGTCATTTTAACAGGCAATGATTGCCCATTAGTAGTTTTAATCAAATAAGTATAAACACCAGGTGCCAGCGATCGAGTATCCATCCGATAACTTTGATGTGACAACTGTATCGCCTCTTCGGCTACCAAAATACCCAATGCATTATAGATCATCAACCGACCTTCAGAGGGGCTATTGTCTAAGGTGCGCCATTGGATGGTCGTAAAATCGCCCGCAGGATTAGGCCTGTTTTGCTTTAAACTAAAGCGATCTAAAGGTATCAAGACCTCTGTACCTGATACAGAATCCACATACGTAATGGCTACATCGTCGAAATAAAACCCATCGCGCTCTGTAAAATTATCAGAAGCGAGTACAAAACTAATCTGGATTGTCTGACCTTTTAGTTCTTCAAGGCTCATGCTTTCTTGCACCCAAGTACTTTGTTTTCCATCATAGATTGGCTCAGATTCAATTTGAGTGCTGGTGCCAAGTTCCGAATATTGGCCACACAATTGTATGAAATTTCCATCGGGTCCAAAGGTTTGAACCGCTACATAATCATAATCCTCTTCAATATCCCAACGAGCAAAAAAGCGCAACTGTGGTACTTTTGCGTTGACAGGTATTTCGATGAGGTTATCCATTGAAAACACATCATAGGCATTAGATTCGTAAAGACCAGTAGGTGAATCGGTAATGCTCGAAGGCGCAGACACAAATTGAGTGGTGGTAGGCATCCAAGTACCAATCCATGCTTGGGTATTGGTACAATCATCTTGGAATAGGGTGGCACTAGCACTACCCAGAAATACGCTACGGACGGTATCCGTTTTAATCCAACCACCTTGGTTCAATTGTACTAGAAATACCACCTTATCGCCCGGCTGAGTACTAGGACTTAGGTTGACGCTGAAATTTTGAGACACCGTACCAAATTGTGCCACTGAGTAATTCAAAGCACCACTAACCGACTGTATATTGGTAGTGACAGGAGCCAATGTAACCACAAAAGCCCCCTCTTGAAGTCCCCAACGGAACACGCTTACCGGAATATCATAGTTAAAAGTAGTAATAGTGGCAGGTGGTGAGGCTTTGGCTTCGCCAAATTGCAAGGCAGAAAAAGCCATCGTTAAGTTTTGCCACATATTGTCCTTATTGTAAGTATCAATCAAATCTTCCGGAGGCCAAAATCCATTTTGAGAAAGCCCTACTTCAGGGGTGAAAGAAAATGACCCTGCCTCTCCGTACATCCAATCGTCGGAGGTGCCATTCACTGAATAACCCACTGTTTGGCTAGCTGTACCAGTCGTGTATCGGTTCTCCCGAGAAAAAAGTTTGGCATACTCCACAAAAATCTGATTGGCTGGTGTATCACTATAGCCCCAAGGATAAATCAATAAATTGCCACGGGTATGGTAATTGAAAGTAAATACAAAATCGTGGGCCAGTTGAAAATCACGCAAAGAACGCGTTTCAGGCTCCGAAAAACCAGAAGGGCCACGGTAAGTCTGAGATCCGGGTATTGGAGACGAACCATTGTTATCATAGCCCCATTCCCAACCATAATTTCGGTTCAAATCCACGCCAAAAGAGCCATCTCCATTGTCGCGGCGGTTCAATCGCCAGAGGCCACCACCTTGCGGATCATTCGTTTCATTATATACATACCCGTCAGGGTTTACACAAGGTAAAAAATGCAATTCCTCATGGTCAACCAAATACTTAATCATTGGATCACTGGCATAATTTTCAAGCAAGTACCACATATAAAAAATCATTTGTGAGGCACTATTGGGCTCACGAGCGTGGTGAAGAGCCGTATAAAGCACTTCTGGCTCCCCTTCTTCCTGATCTGCATTGTCCGATATTTTTACGTACCAGAGCGGCCGACCTTCGTGTGTCACAATGGTATCGCTCACTGCTTGGCGAGCACTGATCAGATCTGGGAACTTTACCTTCATTTCATCCAAGGCAGCCATCATCAGATCGTACGTAAGGTAACCACCCATAGGGCCATATTGGTAATTGACGGGGGTCGTCCATTGCGATGCCGCAGATGGCGTACAATTGGGATCGCGGTTGACCGCCGCCGGATTGTTCAATTGATCTAGGTAATGTTGCCTCATATCGGCTATCAGTACCTTTGTCTCAAAACCGAGATTTTGCACTTGAACCAACTCTACATCAGTCAATATAGTAGTCAATGAGCGATCGGGTATAATATAAGCATGGTCGGTTTCGATCCCGAGTTTGGCCAATTCTAGCATGTCTTTGCCGATCAGCGATATTTCAACGTTGGCGTATTTTTCTGACTGTTGTGCCCGCATAGATGAGAACATCAAGGGTAGCATAATCAGTATTAGAAATAGATTTTTCATATTAAACTTGGATAAGTGAAGGTGCAAAGTTACAGAACCCTTGGTTTGCTCGATGAAATTTCTATCGAATTGGTCAGGATTGGCTTTTTTATTTTTCAGTTTGATTCTACCATAAAATAAATACCTTTGATCCTAAAGTACTCTACATATGGCAAAGCATCCAAAATCAGCCTTAGACAAGGTGTCTCGGCGAAGTTTTTTCAAACAAACCGCCGTTTTGACGGCCGCTGCGATCACTCCCACCGTGGTGATAGAAGCCGCAGAAAGCAAAATAGACGAAAAAATAGCCTACGCCTTTGAGCAAATACCTGTCATACTCGACATCAATGGGGTTTCGCAAAAAGTAATGGTAGAACCCCGAGTCACTTTGCTTGATCTATTGCGCGAGCAACTTGGACTGACTGGCACCAAAAAAGGTTGCGACCACGGCCAATGCGGTGCATGTACCGTACACATAGACGGCCGACGCGTCAACGCTTGCTTGACCCTCGCTGTGATGCAAGATGGCCGAAAAATAACCACCATAGAAGGGCTCGCCAAAGGCGACACCCTCCACCCTATGCAAGAAGCATTCCTGAAACATGATGGATTTCAGTGCGGGTACTGTACCCCCGGACAAATCATGTCGGCCGTGGCTTGCGTGGCAGAAGGACATGCCAAAACGGAACAAGATATTCGAGAATACATGAGCGGCAACCTCTGCCGCTGTGGAGCCTATCCCAATATTGTAAAAGCCATTCAATCGGTCGCATCATGAAGTTATTTGAATACTACCGCCCTGAAAATGCACAGGCTGCGATCAATTATTTTCAAAAAAATGAGGGTGCTCAATACGTGGCTGGAGCCACCAACCTCCTTGATTTGATGAAAAAAAATGTGGTCACGCCCACTGCCCTAATTGACATCAGTCGGTTGCCCCTGCGCGAGATCAGACCGACCAACAAAGGCATATACGTAGGTGCTTTGGCACTCAACAGCGATGTGGCTGCCCATCCCGATGTGGTGCGCGATTATCCACTATTATCCAAAGCCCTATTGGCTGGTGCTTCGCCCCAACTCCGTAATATGGCCACCATAGGCGGCAACATATTGCAACGCACCCGATGCCCATATTTCTATGACACCGCCTTGCCCTGCAATAAAAGGCAACCCGGGTCAGGTTGTGGTGCCAAAGAAGGATTCAACCGAATGTCGGCCATATTTGGAGCCAGTGATCAGTGCGTGGCCGTTCACCCCAGCGATCTTTGCATCGCTTTGGCGGCCTTGGATGCCGAAGTCTTGGTACAAAGCACCAATGGGACGCGAACGATCCCATTCAAAGATTTTCACCGACTCCCAGCAGATACCCCCGAACGGGACAATACCTTGGAAAAAGGTGAGTTGATTACCGAAATTTTTATTCCTAAAAACCCCTTCGCCCAACACTCCGAATACTTGAAAATTCGGGATCGAGCATCATACGCCTTTGCACTCGTATCGGTAGCCATTGCGTTGTATGTAGATGGAAATGGGCGGATCGCTGATGCTCGCGTTTGCGTGGGTGGGGTGGCGCACAAGCCTTGGCGGCTATATGATGCGGAATCGCGGCTGCGCAATGCACAAGCCATTTGGGATGGTAAATTTGAAAAACTGATTGAAACCATCGCTGAATCTGCCATTTTAGATGCCAAAACCTTGGAAAATAATGGTTTTAAGATAAAATTGCTACAAAATACCCTTGTCACCGCTTTAGAAACCGTGCTACGCTAAAGCATCAATACTACCATTATGAGTTACACTGAATATATGGAAATTCAAGGCAAAAATGGCCGCGTGGACGGTCGCGCCAAGGTGATGGGTACTGCCAAATACGCTGCGGAATACGCATTGCCCAACCTCGCACACGGCGTATTGGTGGGCAGTACCATTGCCAAAGGCCAGATCAAAAAAATAGACATCAAAGAGGCCATGAAGGCCCCCGGTGTCATTCAGGTGATTACCCACAAAAACAGTCCGAAAATATATGGATTGCAAAAGGGCAAACGCGCCAAAAAAATGGGGTTGGGGCTCCGCGTTTTTCATACCAAAAAGATACTTTTCAATGGCCAACCCATTGCTTTAGTCATCGCTGAACGCTTAGAACAAGCCCAACATGCCGCCACCCTGATCCACGTGACCTATGAGCAAGAAGCACATATCACTGATTTTGAAACCAATATGCACCGCGCTATCGCATCGCCCGAATCATGGCTAGGCGATCAAGTACGCGGCGACAAAACATTGCTCAAAAGTGCCGCAGTGCAAATAGATCAAGAATATTGGATAGAAACCGAAGTGCACAGCCCTATGGAAATGCACGCCACGATTGCGGTATGGGATACGGCGGGCAAATTACGGATATTTGATAAAAACCACGCCGTCAAAGACGTGCAAGCCACCCTTGCCAAGGCACTCAAATTGACAGAAGATCAAGTGGAAATCAATGCTGAAATAGTAGGTGGCGGTTTCGGGTCTGGATTGAGGGTTTGGCCACATACCTTTGCGGCCATCATGGGTGCTCAAAAGATCAATCGCCCAGTGAAAGTGGTGGTGACCCGCCCGCAAACGTTTGCGATGGTCGGATACAGGCCCAAGTCGTGGCAAAAACTAGCCATCGGTGCCGATGCCGAAGGCAAACTCATCGGAATCAATCATGATGCGATGGGCCAAACCTCCGCTTACGAATCCTTTTCAGAAGGCATCACAGGGATCTCCCAAATGCTTTATGCGTGTCCAAATGTAGGCACTTCTTACAAAATTTTGCCTTTGGATGTCAGCACCCCCATTTGGATGCGAGGCCCTGGCGAAGTGACCGGTGCTTTTGCCTTAGAAACGGCCTTGGACGAGTTGTCGTACCTACTAAAAATGGATCCCCTCGAATTGAGGATTCGGAACTATGCCGAAAAAAATCCCAGCAATGATTTGCCTTGGTCGAGCAATTTTTTGAAAGATTGTTATGTCCGTGCTTCTAAAAAATTTGGTTGGGAAAACCGCCGCTCCGAACCCGGTACCCTCAAAGAAGGTGATTGGTACATAGGCCACGGAATGGCCATCGGTGCTTGGAGTGCTTGGCGGATTAAAGCCACCGTCAGGGGTGTTTTGGATGCTAAAGGCAAACTACTTTTACAAAGTGCTACCAGCGATATGGGCCCTGGCACGGCTACTGCTATGGTTCAAATTGCGATGAATGCCACTGGTATCCCAAGGGATAACATAAAGTTTGAATTGGGATCTTCTGCCCTACCCTATTCACCTGCCCAAGGCGGCAGTGTCACCGTAGCCTCGGTGGGCGGAGCGGTACACGACGTATGTGAGGCCATTAAAAAGAAACTCTTTGAAGTGGTCTCCACTCCAGAAGGCTCCGCCTATAAAACGGCTAAAATGGAGGATATTTTGTTTGAAAATGGTAAAATGGCCTTGAAAGATCGGCCTGAGACGCAGATTTCATTCGAAAGTATTTTTAAACAAAACAAAGACCTCGAAATAGATATCACCCTCTCGTCGGATCAAAGCGAGGAGTCCAAAAAATATTCGGCCAACTCATTCTCCGTGCATTTTGCGGAAGTGGCAGTACATGCCCGCACGGGCGTAACGCGGGTACGCCGGTATGTATGCGCTGCCGATGCTGGCAAAATCATCAATCCCAGTGCAGCCGCCAGCCAAGTCAGTGGTGCGGTGGTGATGGGTATTGGTATGGCACTGATGGAAACATTGGAGATTGACGACCGCTATGGTCGCGTGGTCAATGGCGATTTCGCAGGTTACCATATCCCGGTTCAAACCGATGTTCCTGATATTGACGTTATTTTTATCAATGAACCCGATCCCCATTTGAATGCTATGGGTGCCAAAGGATTGGGCGAAATAGGATTGATCGGCGTGGCTCCTGCCATTGGCAATGCGATATATAATGCTACTGGTAAGCGGCTTAGGAAATTGCCGTTTAGTTTGTAGGGGGCTAACACGAGGCTAGTTTTAGAGAACCAATCATGTCTATTACCTTTATGCGAATCATGGGTTAAACATTCTAAATAGTTGGTTTTCAATGCTACTCATCTGATGACTCGGAGTCATCTGATGAGTAGCATTGAAAACCAAAGGATTACATCAACCCATGATTCGCACAACATATTAATTTTATTTTTATGAATTCTAAAAAAACGCTATCCATTTTGCTCCTTATACTCGCTTCCACCTCGTGCCTTATGGCTCAATCGGGACTGGTCGGCGATTATTATACAGGCACTGATTTTAATCAAAAAATATTGACCCGTACCGATTCTAAGATTGACTTTTACTGGGACAAAGTAGCCCCCGCACCGGGCATAGATCCGTATTCGTTTTCTATTCGGTGGAAAGGGATGCTCAAAGCCCCCAAAACGGGCATTTACAAGTTTAGGGCAAGGGTAGATGACGGTATTGTGGTGAAGGTAGATGGTAAAAAGATCATTGACGCTTGGAAACTCAATGATTCGGAGGGTTATGAAGGAAGTATTTTCTTGACCGCAGATACCTATCATAACCTCGTAATAGAGTATTTCAATGGGATGGTAGAAGGAGAAATACGCCTGTATTGGCAGATTCCGGGTACGCCGGAGCAGCTCGTCAGTGCCGAGTACCTGTACAAACCGGGTACTAAATTGCCCGATCCGGGAAAACCGAAACCCAAAAAAGAAAAGCCTAAAACGCCACCCAAACCACCCGTCGTAGCCACCAACACCGTCGTACCCAAGGATACTTTGGAGAAATACACGCCTAAAAACATCCAGTTTGAACAAGGCAAAAGCCAATTGGTGGGCAACTCTTTGAAAGAATTGGATCTATTGGCCAGTTTTCTGCTCCGAAACAAGGGTTTGACCCTCCAAATAGAAGGCCACACCGATAAATTAGGCGATCCAGCCAAAAACCTAACCCTCTCCGAACTCCGTGCCAAAGCCGTGGCCGATTACCTGATCCAAAAAGGGATCAATAGCCAACGGATCCAGCACAAAGGTTATGGCGATACCCGCCCTTTGGTGGCTGGTAAGAATCCGCTTAATCGGAGGGTTGTGTTTGTGATAGAGTAACGGTAAAAAAAAAACTTACAACACTTTAGAAAAAGTAAAATAGTTTTTGCAATCTTACAGCCTCAAAACAAAATTCCTCAATGTCTTCGATTCTCCGAATGTTGTCTGTACAATTTGATGCTGCCATACAGCCGTGGGAGCTCTACGCCTTTCGCGGAGCCATTGCCCGCAAAGCAGGTTTGGAACACGATCTTTTCCATAACCACAACAACGACGATGGGGGATTCCACCAGCGTTACCCCCTGATTCAGTATAAGTTCAACACCCAAAACGGTCGCATGTTGCCTATGCTGCTTTGCTTGAGCGAAGGCATCGAAGCGGCACATCATTTCTTTTCGCAACCCGATTGGTCTATAGAAGTCTCCGCAGGCCAAGTCCCCTTGCGCATCCACCGTTTGGATGTTCAGCAGCACACCCTATCTATGTGTGAAAAGCCGCAGGTCTATCGCCTCCACAAATGGCGACCATTTAACGAAGAAAATCACGACCACTGGCGCACCCTGCGCGGTATCGCCGAACAATATGCTTACCTCGAACGACTACTGGCCACGCATATCCTCGTCTTCGCCAGCGGGTTGAACTGGCGGATACCCGACCAAGCCATTGTCAAGATACTCGAACTCCGCAAACGCGAGCAGATATCCTATAAAGGGATACACCATGAGGTATTTACGCTTGATTTTGAGGTGAATGTGTCGCTGCCGGATTATGTGGGATTGGGGAAAGGGGTGGCTTTGGGGATGGGGGTGGTTAGGCGGCAGGGATGGGGGAAATAAAAAATTAAATAAAAATAATATGAATTACTTTAAGTACGTTCTTACTTTGTGGATGATTTTATTGGTTAATCTAACTTGGGGGCAAAATACGCCTATACAAGATAGTGCTACATCTTTTTATATCACGAGTTCAGAAGATAGTTTACTGGCATTTTTGAATGCCAATAAGGCTGATGTTAAGTCCTTAATAAATGATTACAAGTCATATAGATTCAATTGGGCACAACTGACTTCTACACTTGCTGGTTTAATCCTATTATTTGGGCTGACCTGGAAATTATGGCTTAGTGGCTGGTTAAAAAATCATATCCAAGAGAAAGCAAAGGATTTAGCAGATAACTTAATGGAGATGAAAGATACGCCTATATTAGTATTGAGTAGTGCCGCTGGAAAGAGTACGAATGACGCATTTATCGCCAATTATTTTGAAAACAAGAAATTTAAAAACCTAAAATATCTCAAAATAGGTAGTGAATTAAAAGATACTGAAGGTTTTAAGTATAAATTGGTTTTTGCCAACAATGAAGATGGGCTTCTGGACAAAAACCTAGTAAGAAAATACGCGGGGGACAAAGCAATCTTTTATCTAGGGAAGGCTGGCACCTGGGATTATGCTCAGGATGATACTGAAACTCAGAAAAAAATTAACTATGCCAACTCTCGTGCGCAAATACATGGGAACTTAATGAGTACACTCCAATTTTTATCACTTACACAACCTAAGATAGAAAATGCTTGAATACAACTGGAAAGAAGACCTTAAAAAAGCCATAGATGCACCTCCCAATCTCCAATCTATATTTACTAAAGTAGATATAGGACAAGGAACTACTGGGATAAATCGAGGTTTATTACGCCCACAACGGCTTGGCGGACATCAAGACGAAGGAATTGAAGGCTTACGGCTTTCTCTTGGCGAAGACCTTAAAAAACTGGCCGATTGGGGGCTGGATCAAGATGAAACCACGCTTTATTTTCTCCAACAAATTTATGGGTGGCGAGTTGCACCAACTGATGTTCAAGTGAGCGGGGTAAGTTGGTTTGATGACCGAAGGATCAGAATTGCTACAAAGGCATCTGGCGACAGCTACATATTATTAAAAGGTGACTTGTCTGGTATTCAGGAATATATTTATGAAAACATCAAACAAAATACCGCAGGTGGGCTATCCAAATTGGCGAAGAGACTTCGTGGACGCTCCACAATTGTCTCATTATTAACTGATTTTTTAGCCAATATCGTACTCAAAGAATTGGGGCTTTCAAATTGGAATCTGCTATTTGCGGGAGGAGGACACTTTAACTTGCTCATTCCAGATACACAGGAGATGCAGAACAAATTGGCTTTTGTCTTTTCTGCATTAGATCAAGAATTAATACGAAATTTTGGTAATAGTTTGCAATTGGTTGTAGCACAAATAAAGTGTGGAGAAGATATAAAAACTAATGCTGGCAGGTATTTTGAACTTTTGGATGCAGAAAAAAACCATCAAAAATATCAAACGCATAAGTCTTCGCTGTCATCAAGATTTTATGCAACAAATACTTCCGAGATCAGCGAAGAGAAGCGTACAAATCGAGATTTAAGGATGGAAGGCTTTGGAAAGGAATTTCCTTTGTGTGAGTATTTGGTAGAAACCTATTCTAAACAACCGATTCAAGGAAAAGGTCACGGACACAAGGCATTGGGCTGTCAAATTGGAGATCATTACTATGGGCTTTTTGCATGTAGGACTTTAGATAGTGTAGAAGATCTAATGCTTTCTCAAGGCGAATTCATTGTCCACACAGATATTTTACGCATCAACAGCACAGAAGGGTTTATACCTGATCAACCAATTGCTGCTTTTGATCCTAAGAAAACGAGTTTTGGGTTTCGATTTTTAGGAAAAAATGTACCCATGAAAGAAGGAGGAAATGGCCCTCAAAGTTTTGAAGAAATAGCCCAAGCAGAAGGCGATCAAATAGAAATGATCAATGCCATGCGGCTTGATGTGGATGACTTGGGGGGGATATTCAGCAAAGGGCTTGGAGATAAGGCTTCCTTAGCAGAGATCGCAGCACTTAGCCGCGAGATGCACTATTTTTTCTCTATGGTTTTTGATAATTTAGCCCGTGAGTATGATATGTATGTCATCTATGCTGGTGGTGACGATGCATTTGTTGTAGGCAAATGGGACAAGACCATAGCGTTTGCAGAGGCTTTACATCGAGAATTTAAGGCTTTTACTCGTGCAAATCCCAACCTACATTTCAGTGCAGGAATATTTATGGGAAAACCACATTATCCCGTTGGCCGATTTTATCGTGATGCGGGTAGGCTACAAGATGAAGCAAAAGATGCCAATTATCATAAAAATCAAGTCAAGGTATTCAATCATGCCTTACACTGGGAATCTTTCGCTGGTAAAATAGTGCTTGGGAATGATATTGCGGAATTGTTGAAAAAAACGGAAGGCAAGGATCAAAAGAAATTTACCATGTCCTTTGCCTTTCGATTGTTGCAGTTGGTAAAGACCTCTTTTTATGATCACAATGGCATGAATGATGGCGTACCATTCAAACAAGGAGGGCTTAATGCTCAAAAATTCTCAAGAAACATTGCCAATTTCCGCTATCTCTTGGCCAGAAACAACTTTAGCAAAGCAGAAATCGAAAAGGCTGAGGAAAGCCTTCAAAAAAGATTGATTAATGATTTCCTAAAAGCCTTTTCATTCGGGAGTAGTGCACTACAAGTACGCGACTACTTAGTGGCACTCAATTTTGCTCTTTTTTCAATTCGTTCAAAAAAAAATAACTAATTAATTCATTATGGAAGATATTAAAGAATGGACAACTGATGATCTTGTCCGAAAAGCAGAGGAAGTTGCCAGCCAACTTACTCGTGACAAACTAAAAACAGGCCAAATCCGAAATTTCTATTCGGCCATCACTCGAATGCGTACAGATTTTGCTATCGCAAATGAAGTCGCAACAGATGAAATAAAACGTGAAATTACGATGCTAAAGCCAAAATTGGCTTATGCTGCTGGACGGCAAAGTGCTGTGCGGGCTACATTTTACCCAGTCATGAAAGGAGCCATTGACAGCATAATTAAGTCTGGGTATCACGAAAAAGCGATGCTTAACTTTTTCCTGTTCGTAGAAAGCATCGTTGCGTACCATAAGTACTATGGCGGCGAATAATTTCATCATTACAATCACAAATAAAGTTAAAATTCAATGGAAAATAATGAAAAAAACGCCGAATTCTTAGGCAATTACATACTTCGCGGTAAATTCAAATGCCTCACAGGACTTCATATTGGAGGCAGCAAAGAAAAAATGGAAATAGGCGGGGTGGACTCCCCAGTAGTCCGCGACCCGCGAACTCGATTTCCTTATGTTCCTGGCAGTTCGCTCAAAGGCAAGTTACGCTCTTTGCTTGAGTACGGCCTTGGAGCCGTTCCACCGACTGGTGAGGTTTCTGCTAATACCGAAATCGTTCGCTTGTTCGGTATCGGCGCAGATGTCAAAGAACCCAAAGAGAGTACGCTGCATAAAATAGGCCCTTCTCGATTGGTGGTTCGAGATTGTCATCCAGATGATGAAACCAAAAAATGGTGGAAAACAATGGATACAGATTTACTTTACACCGAGTATAAGTCAGAAAATGGAATCAACAGGATCACTTCTGCTGCCAATCCGCGCTTTATAGAACGTGTAGCGGCTGGCTCTCAATTTGAGTTCGAGTTTGTCTATTCGGTTTATGACATTACACGAGACGATTCGTATAAAAACGATGTCGAGGAAGACCTTGGCAATCTGCGTATGGCATTATTGATGCTGGAGCATAACTTTTTAGGCAAAAGTGGCTCTCGTGGTTACGGCCGGGTTGAATTTTCATTTGAATCACCTGTGTGGGTTTCCAAACAAGACTATCAATCAGGAGGGGCTAAATTTGCAGCACTGCAAGTGTCGCCAAAGCCTGTTCACGCCGTGGGCGATTTAAAATGGGAAATCTCTGAACTGAAAGCCTCAAATTAACTAAATATGCATATAATATACCTCATACCACGTAGTGGCTATGTTACAAACCTGCGTTCTGATACGCTCTGGGGATACATTTGCTGGGGCATAAAGCATCTTTGGGGCGATGTTGAACTTAAAATTTTTATTGACTCTTATCAAGTAGATAAAAAACCAGAATGTATCATCAGCAGTACCTTCCCCTTTAAGCAGCATGGCAAGGAACGCATACCTTATTTCCCAAATCCTTTGGTGTTGATGCCTTCATCAAACACCTCAGAGGAAGATATGGATACTATGTTGACTTCACATAGGCTTAGGAAAAAACTAAAGTCAATCAAATACCTAAACCTTGATGATTTCAAAAAGATGCTTCATGGCGATATCCAAGCAACGGATTTGCTGGATGATCTACAAATGGAATATCAACGGAAGAAGACAATGGGCGATGAATACCTACCGCTACCCTCCACGATAGAAAAGGCTACCCCCATTTTATTGGAAAACAGTATGACCCATAATACTATTGACCGAATTCGAGGTGGCACTTTGTCGTTGGAAGTAGAGGGAGATAGTGCAGGGCAATTATTTCATGCTGATGATCTATATTGGTCAGATCCATCAAGTGAAGATCAAACTGGAACACCCAACACAGGTCTTTTCTTTTTAGTAGAAGGTAATATCGAAAAAGTGGCCGCTGTTCTCCGACTTTTGAGGGACTGGGGCATGGGGGCGGATCGGACTACAGGCAAAGGATCGTTTGATTTTGTGATCGAACCCTTTGATATGCCCGAACCTCCTGCCCAAGCATCAAATGCACTGCTCAATCTATCTCTTTTTCAACCAACAGAAGCCGAACTTCAATACTTAGACGGTTGGCAATATCAATTAGAGAACAGAGAGGGCTATGTTGGTTTCTACCGTCAAAGACGCATGAAACAACCACGCCTTTACTTTTCCGAAGGCGCTGTGTTTGCTAAGCCGCAGCAGTATGACAACTCACGAAAAATGGGTTCTATCCGCAAACAAACTTTCGATGCCATTCATGATCCTGGACATGATGTATGGGACAATGGAATTGGATTCATGGTTAACCTCAATTGGAAAAAATAATGGAATTAAAACTTCGTACCTTAACACCCTTGCATGTCGGTGATGGATCCACGCTCCATTCTTTTGATTATGTGGTGCACAATAGCCGTTTTTATCGCATTTCGCAACGCGTATTTGAAAATTTTTTGGCGACTATGGGCGCACAAATGACGGAGGCATTTGTAACTTGGTCTGACGACCTTGCCTCTCAAATTGATCACGCAGAGCGTGACCAAAAAAATAACCCGCGTGGGCGAGACTATAATCAGGAACTTTCACGCCTTAGGCGATCATTCAATTTATTAGAATTTGCTAAAAAGATGGGACAAGATCGTGCATTCTTGTCGTTTTTGAATGAGGCAAAAGTGCCTTCTATGCCAATGCCTGATGCCGCAAAAGGGGAAGCCCCTAAACAAGAAATAAGAGGTTTTCAGCGGAATGGCTTGAATGAACCTTACTTGCCAGGGAGCAGTGTAAAAGGGAGCATTCGCACGGCTTTGCTCTATCATTTTTTAGAGCAACACGCTGAACATGAGTCTGTTAGGCGGATTCTAAAAGAAGACTTAAACCAAGCACACAAAGAAAAATCTGATGCCGAGAATCGAAAAGTTCGATTCAACTTGGATCGCCATAAAAAGGCGTTTGCAGACCGATTAGAACAGTTGGCCTTTTTTGCGGGGATGATAGATGAACGTGGCAAACGTCGAAATGGCGAAGCACAGGATGATTTACTCAAGTGTCTCTTGGTTTCTGACGCTACTATTGATGCAGCAGGAGTTGGAATCGAAAACATTGATCTTTACTTGGTCAAAAAATTGCCCAAAGGCCAAGGATTGGAGGCACAAAAGCAGCGACAGGCTCCAGCAGCCGAATCTTTGTTGCCCGGGCAAGTCTTGAACATTAAAGTAGATGTAAATATAGAGTTGTTGTTGCAACTACACAAAAGCCAACAAAGCACGGAAAAGGGCATCATGATTGGCAGGGAGAGTCATTTTATTGGATGGAGAGATTGTTGCAAAACAATTTTTGGATTAGATGCAGCCGATTTTGATTCAGTGGCAGGAGAGAAGCAAAATGGTGATTTTCCAAGGTTTAAGGCATTGCGTGAAAAAGCCATCAACCATATTTTAGAGTGTTGTCGAGTATTCACTAATGCGCAAGCGACCGCATTGTCAAAATGGAGCATCCATTTTAAAAAGCATGACAGTGGGGGCATGTCCAGACCATTAGATGCTGGTTTGATGCCCATCATCAGTGCTACTGGTATCCGGTTTCACCTTGGGTTTGCTACGGGCTTTGAGGGCGTAACAGCCGCCTTGCATTTATTGGCATTTCATAAGCCTATATTTTCAGAAGTCATGGAACTATTTGGCATAGGAGACAGCCCAAGTGCCTGGAAAAACAGAAAACCTGATGAAACCTACAAGGCTAACCCAGATCAATTTCCCAAATCGCGTCGTCTGATAACTCGATCTGGGGTAATATTTCCGATGGGCTGGTTGGAGTGGGCTGATGACCCTAAGGCAAGCCTTGGTACTAATGACTCCATTACCAACATCGCTCAGCCCGCTACAACTGCCCCTGCCGTACCCAAATACCTGCGTGGCACACTCAAACAAGGTGCAGAATTAGATGGAGAGTTGGTCAACGCAGGTAACCCTGGTCGTTTTTTATTGTATGTTCGGGAAGACTATAAACCTATCATCGAGATAAAATATCCTGCCGGGTTTAAACCCGAAGACATAGGAAGGATCGCAACTATCCGTGTTAAAAATATGAAGGGGAAAGAAGAGATTTTGGCGGCTGAATATGTGAGGTTTAAGCTATAACATAATTATGGAAGAAAAAGCGAATCAAATTATAGATGAAGCAATAGCAAATGGATGGAAACACATCTATTTGCAAAATTTGCAATTGAAAAAAATACCTTCGCGATTGCTAGAAATAGAAAATATAGAAATAGTAGATTTAAGAGCAAATAATATAGAGGACACTTTTGATTTTTCTGATTTAACATTAAATTTCGATGTAAAGATTAGCCAAGGCTATCCACATAAGAAAACGGTATACCTGAACGGCAATCAAATAGTTTCAAATCGTGAAGTTATTGCTGCAAGCGTTGATAAAATTGATCCAGTGACGTTTAAAACACTTATATTTCATTTTTATGAATATACTAAATTTGAATACTGTATTGAAGGTGAAGAGGAGGACAATGAGGTGTCACAAGGGCCAAAAATAGGATATTATCAGAATGTTAATGCCGATAGCAACATTGCTATACTACAAAAAGAAACAGGATTAATAAAATTGATATATAATATTAATCATCAATTTGTTAAAGTAATAACTGATCATTCTTTCTCGCCAGATTGTACCGACTTAGCACAAGAGATATTTTCATTTATTTTCTCTTCATCACCCAGTTTTGGTTATATCAATCATCCTTGTGTCTGTAGATGGTGTTTGCTAAACCCTGAAAATCAATTTATATTTTCATATATATATCTTCAAGGCTTTCATAGGAAATTTGTACCTCAAATCCAGTGTCATCAGAGCGGAGTACACCTGAAGTTGAATAGATTTTTAGGATTAAAACAGCCAGAAATTCAGATTTTTGTTGAATGGGTTTCAACAAATGAGCAATATTACAAAGAACTAATGAAGATGTTTCCTAGGAAAGGATGGGGATTTAATACTGTCATTTGGAGTCAGGAAAATATTAGGGGCGGAGACTTGATTCAAGATGAATACAATACCAATTTTTATCGCTCAGATATATTTATTTTCTTGCTAAGTCCGGATCTAACATCACGTCAAGAATCATGGGAGAGACTTGTATTAGCAAATACTCGGTTAAAAAGTGATAAAATATTGCTAGTACCTGTTGAAATCTCTCAATGCGATTGGGAGGAAGGTATCAAACAATTCCATGAAGATAGTACACCCATACCCATAAAATTAAAAGACAATAACTGGTATGCAGTAGCAGAAGAAATACATCATAGAATTGAAGTCTGGATTAAACTAAATTATAATGAATCAAACTAAATACCAGCATCTCCAAAGTGAGTGCAACCATGCTGTCTCACAAAACAAACTCGAAAAGTGTATTGAGTTACTTCAGAACAGTTTGGACGAATCTGAAAAAGACACATACAATGAATTCATACTCATTCAGGGCAACTTAAATAATGTCTTATACTTGTGGAATACTAAACAGAGTTCCTTAGAAGACTATAGTATATCACTTTCAAAGGTTCGAGCGTCAATGCTTGGGTTTATAAATCGAATAAGACCCCAAGATGTCTCCCTATTAAAACGAATACATGATATGATACTCATCGTTGCGTGTAAACAAAGTCCAACGGATTGGGAGAGGTTGTTTCCCGATGCCTATTTTTCGCACGCTAAAGTGATTCGTTATGGAGATGCGATCCCTGATGCTTTTCAAAAAGCAGATGTCATCATTTTAGATGATTTAGGCGATTATTGTGAAGGAATGAATCAAGCAGATATGATCCGTTATGCTACCGAAATACCCAATGCAAACCTGCTTTACATAGGGAAAAAAAATCCATGGGGTGACAGTAAAGCATATAAACATTTGTTTGAAAGATGCGCCAATGCAGGTAGTCAAATCACTGTTCACGCAAGATTGCGCGAATTGTTGGAATTCAAAAAATATTTTGGCGCATAATAGCAACAACCCCGATGAGATTGCTTACTTTTGGCCTTAGTTACGCTCTTTGACATATTGGCCTTTTTTGCTAAATCCTTTCCGTTAAAAGAAGGATTGAAACCCCTTATTTGCGCTCCACACCGCTACCCTATTCCTGCTTGCTAAACCCATTCCGTTAAAAGAAGGATTGAAACGCTTTTGTGTTAATCTGTGTTTGTATGTTTGAAGTCTTGCTAAACCCATTCCGTTAAAAGAAGGATTGAAACAGAGACGGCTAATATGGTATATAGCAAGAATCTTACTTGCTAAACCCATTCCGTTAGAAGAAGGATTGAAACGCCCCGTCGGGGTTATACTTCGTGATGCGGTTGATGGCTTTCTAAACCCATTCCGTTAAAAGAAGGATTGAAACCTGGGTGATTTGCATGTTCATTGCCTGCAAATTCTGCTTGCTAAACCCATTCCGTTAAAAGAAGGATTGAAACAGGTCCAATACCCTTCTTGCTCAACTTTTCGTTCCTTACTAAACCCATTCCGTTAAAAGAAGGATTGAAACTAGACGCACCATAGGTAGGTGATGATGCATACCGCTTGCTAAACCCATTCCGTTAAAAGAAGGATTGAAACTACTGGGTATTCAGTTTCTCGAGTTCACTTTTCTCTGGGCTTGCTAAACCCATTCCGTTAAAAGAAGGATTGAAACCCATTTCGGTGAACAACTTTCCATAGCGTTCTTTTTCTTGCTAAACCCATTCCGTTAAAAGAAGGATTGAAACAAAAGCATTTCGCCCGCAGATTCTTGTTTTTCGTCTTGCTAAACCCATTCCGTTAAAAGAAGGATTGAAACCATAACCGATGATGGTGTTTGAACTGTTTACTGATGTACTGCTCACTGTTCACTGTGCCCCCCCATTCCGTTAAAAGAAGGATTGAAACCATAACCGATGAGGGTGTTTGAACTGTTTACTGATATACTGTTCACTGTTTACTGCTCACTGTGAAACCCCATTCCGTTAAAAGTAGGATTGCCCCCATTCCAAACACATTTTATCCCTAAATTTAAAGGAACTTCCAGTCCCCTTTTCCCAAAAATCAGTGCTATAAGGGTACTAATCCCTATCGCCCAATAAAATCAGCGAATTTCCGCTACTAAGACATATTAAATATTATCATTACTTCAAGTGCTTTTTGCCTCCTAACTCATTGATAATCAAGCAACTAAAACTCCGCTCTACCCTGATTTTACGTTTATTTTGAGTCATTTTAACATTTTTTTTAACAAAATTTTAACTAAAAACATGCAAAATATCCGCCGCTTTTTCACTCGTAATTCATTCTTTTTCATACCTTTGCATCATATTTTGCTCTTGCTAAACCCATTCCGTTAAAAGAAGGATTGAAACGGGGCTCATCGCGCCCAACCAAAAACGGGTGACGTCTTGCTAAACCCATTCCGTTAAAAGAAGGATTGAAACAGCTGCGCTGTCCCCGAGCAGCAACTTGAGATACTTCTTGCTAAACCCATTCCGTTAAAAGAAGGATTGAAACAGGGTCTCAAAAAAACGAGAGTAATCCCTCCACCTTCTTGCTAAACCCATTCCGTTAAAAGAAGGATTGAAACTCGTGTTGACGAGTGCCCCTGTTGTCAGGTTGTACTCCTTGCTAAACCCATTCCGTTAAAAGAAGGATTGAAACCAGGGTGGACAAGAAGTGATAAAATTACGAGGACGCTTGCTAAACCCATTCCGTTAAAAGAAGGATTGAAACCGCGCACCGGGCACCATGAAGGACGACTGGACGTTCTTGCTAAACCCATTCCGTTAAAAGAAGGATTGAAACTCCGTAGGGAGGCTCTTGATACGGCCGAACTTAATGTCTTGCTAAACCCATTCCGTTAAAAGAAGGATTGAAACAGAGGTGCATCTGTCCGAAGTTTTTGCTTCAATCGGCTTGCTAAACCCATTCCGTTAAAAGAAGGATTGAAACACCACTGGTGCCACGGGAGCCACTGGTGCTTTTGCAGCTTGCTAAACCCATTCCGTTAAAAGAAGGATTGAAACCGATTCTGGATACCCAAATTGTAATACTCTATGGGTCTTGCTAAACCCATTCCGTTAAAAGAAGGATTGAAACTAGTTGTAGTACCACTACCTTTTAAAAAGGTAAGGTCTTGCTAAACCCATTCCGTTAAAAGAAGGATTGAAACCCGCGGTTGATGAAAGCCCAAAGTGCCCCTTTTTTGCTTGCTAAACCCATTCCGTTAAAAGAAGGATTGAAACCATAACCGATGATGGTGTTTGAACTGTTCACTGATGTACTGCTCACTGTTCACTGAAAAGACCCATTCCGTAATTCAGTGTGGGCCAGTGTGGGGTGTGCGTGTGTTTTACAGTGAGCATCATGAAAAGTGCACTACTTATGGGTATCAAAAGCCTTGGTTTAGAAAAAAATTTGCTTTTTTCGCTCATTCCCTCTATCTTTGCCCTTAATTCAACATTTGTTAAATGACTGCGCACTACACAGCTTACGATGAAATAGCGGCCTTCATTGCTGGTATGGATCCGCGAAAATTAATACAGTATCAGGCATCTACCCCGTTACAAAACAGGGTGGATACTTTACTGGAGAAAAATCAAGAACAAGGGCTTTCTGCGGATGAAAAAAACGAGTTAGAGCATTATTTAGTACTCGATCATTTAATTAGTCTGGCTAAGATACGCGCCTACAAATTGCTAGGTCAGTCACCTTTATCATGAGCCGTTATATTCCCGACTCGCTCAAGGCTCAGGTGGCAATCAGGGCTGGTCATCGGTGCGAATACTGCGGTGTTCCGCAATTGGGACGTTTTATACAATTCCATGTCGAACATATTCGTAGCATAAAACACGGAGGTGACTCGGAAGAGCATAACCTCGCTTTCTCCTGCGCTTTTTGCAATTTTTTTAAAGGTTCAGATTTAGGTACATTCTTGGAAGCAGACCGCCTCATTCGCTTTTTCAATCCCAGAAAGGATGTTTGGGCTGAGCATTTTTCAACAGAAAATGGTACAATTACTGCAAAAACAGAGATAGGCGAAGCAACGGTCAAAATTTTTCAGTTTAATACTCCAGAGAGGATAATTTACCGCAATGAATTGAATACTTTTCTTGATGAATGAAATTACGCTAGGCGTTGATAATCGCCACTTATCCACCCTGCTAATGTTTTTAAAAACGTTGGACTACATTGAGATAAAAAAAGTAGAAAAGCAGCCCTCCATGTCTGTTGAAAAAGACAAATTGATGCTATTATACTCGCTTTATGTTGCATGGAAAGATGATCAGGATACAGAAGCGATCATTCAGGATATTCATCAACATCGTTATTTCAACCGCACCATTGAGCGCCTATGAAACAATATTTGTTAGACACTAACATCATCATTTTTTCCCTAATCTTACCGTCGAAGATTGGACATTATTAGGTTTTCCAGAAGGATTTGTGCCTTCATCATAGCGCGTATTTCCGCGAAAAGTAGAATTGAAACCATAACCGATGATGGTGTTTGAACTGTTTACTGCTCTATGCTATTAAATTGGAAATATCGGATAAAAGTCCTATCTTTGCATCTTTCTAATGCCGTAAGATCATGCCCAATACCGTTATACATATTCCTTTGGCCTCATTCGATGACCTATTAGTACAGGAACTCCGGCAGCGCTACGAACCCACGAGCGTCGAAATTCTCGTGCATACTCCTTCTGCCGATTGGTTGGACGAAGAGCAATTTTGGCAAATTATTGCACTGCTCGATTGGGAAAAAATGGGGCAGGACGATGCAGTATTAGCACCCTCGGTGCAGGCATTATCAGCACTCCCCATAACCGTGATTCATCAGTTTGAAGACCTATTAGCCCAAAAACTCTGGCTATTGGATACCCCTACACACGCAGAAGCATCTTTGATCAACCGCCCTCCCGATGCGGAACTATCCATAGATGGTTTTCTGTACGACCGCTGTTGCGTAGTAGCCAATGGCAAAGATTTTTACAGGAAAGTATTGCACGATCCGGCAAAAATGCCTGCTGGGTATAGTTTTGGGCGACTTTTATCGCTGTCAGGGCAAGCATACCACGCAAAAACAGGCAAGCATTTTGTTCATATCCCAAAATACTCTTACGAAACATACAGCAACAAAGCGGCTTGGGCTAAGTGATATTCTATGCACGGCAATTCCCACGAAAATAAGAATTTACATCATCTTTACGCGATTGACGACATCGTGGAAGAGGACGTTTTGAAATACGGCATTACCGATGACCCGATAGGCGAAGATGGCCTACCTGAACGTCTGCGGACACAAATAGAGTTATTCAACATTGTAGCCAATTTTGTACGTTTTGTAGGGCGTATTATTTTAACAGGTATTCCTGGTAGAGCGAAAGCCGAAGAGATCGAAATGGAGTATATTGACAAACATGAACAGGAACACGGAAAGCGACCACGTGGCAATCCCCGCCGTCGGCCCAAAAGGTCAAAGATCAAGTAACTACTGCGAGAATTAATTTTAGACTTTGGACGAATGAATACCTACCCCAATAAAAAAAAAGGCAATTATTATTTAGTTTGCTCAAATAACTATCTTTTTGCGAGAATAGTGTACTATTTAAGCCAAAAGATGGACAGTTTGGGTGAAAAGCAATCAGTTAAAAAGGATAAGTTATTTTTTTACCGTTACTTATGGTGCATGGAAAGATGATCAGGATACAGAAGCGATCATTCAGGATATTCATCAACATCGTTATTTCAACCGCACCATTGAGAGCCTATGAAACAATATTTGTTAGACACTAACATCATCATTTTTTCCCTAATCTTACCGTCGAAGATTGGACATTACTAGGTTTTCCAGAAGGATTTGTGCCTTCATCATAGCGCGTATTTCCGCGAAAAGTAGGATTGAAACCATAACCAATGATGGTGTTTGAACTGTTTATTGCTCACTGATGTACTGTTCACTGTGCCCCCCCGTTCCATATCCCTAAAAAAATAATTAAAATTGATAGAAAAAACGTATTTTTGTATCGTGGTGTGGTCTCCGCACTGCGCGAATTCATTTTAATTGGCTCAATACTATCCATCACGGCAGTTACCATTCCAGCAGAATACGTTCAAGCCACACGGCTCACTGAGCAGGAGATATTGCTCGAAATCTCAGTAAGGAACGGTTCCGAAATAAAGGTACAAATTGATGCACATCTTTTGACCCTATATTCTGGAACCGTTCCTTATCCTGCTTTGTCACTTTTTCCCGCCGAAAGAAAAAAGTAAGAAAAAAGTAACCCAAAAAGGCCTATCTGTCGAAAAAACCCGCGATTGTCCATCCAAACTCCGGCGGCGTGGAAAAAACTCGCCGCATGATCGCAACAGGGCATGCCCATGAGTAGCAACAGGGCATGCCCATGAGTAGCAACAGGGCGTGCCCTGTTGCTACACTTTTCCACTTGATCTGCCTCCACTTGGAGCCAACCGGGGTTTTTCTAAGGCCCTGAAGTAGGGTGCTATTTAAAAAGCGATTCAACAATGTGACGGTTTTGCCTAACTATTTGCTCTATTTTAGACAGGGCTTACTTATAAAATATGTTTTAAGAAGTTTCGGGTGAAAGCCAAGGGGGCTTGGGGGCTGAGTTTGAATATTTTCATTCCTGCACTCAATGAAACGAACTTTTATAGAAAAGCCCTGCTATTTTATACTCGTCACAAGAGAATCCCACCACTATTAACAATATATTCCTTTTAATTAAATTTCAAAAATATGACTTTTTTGAAATTTAATTCCCCCAAAAACATATATTTTATTTTACACCGAATAATATTTCGATTTTAAAAAAATGTTAAAAAAATAGTTGCTAAATTCAAAATTTTCCATACTATCATAGCGTATTTTCGCTACCTTCGCCACTGTTATTCTTCAATTTTTATTATTAACCTTCATTTCTTTTTTAGTTTATGAAAAAAACGCTGTCTTTAGTTGCCCTTACGGTACTCCTGTTTTCTTGTGCAAAGGATACCAAAATTGAATCTGAATTAACCCGAACGCAAGAGGTTTTCGGAGATCGCAAATGCGCTTCGCATGAGGTGATGCTCGAACAAATGGCTGCCGATCCAACCCTTGCTATTAGGCATGAGGAAATAGAAAGATTTATTGAGCAGTATCAGCAGACAGTACATGATCGTGCTGGGTTTCCATTGGTGATTCCAGTAGTGGTGAATGTATTGTACAAAACCAATGCTCAAAACATATCATTGGCGCAGATCCAAAGCCAAATTGATGTATTGAACGCCGATTTTGCTGCAACCAATGCTGATTACGGCAATACACCGGCTCTATTCCAGCCAGTACTTTCTGGAAGTACGGGCATTAGTTTCACGCTTCAAAGTGTTGTCAGAAAATCCACTAATAAAACAAGTTGGGGACTCAATGACCAGATGAAAAAGTCATCTACTGGAGGTATCAACCCTACTTCGCCCACCACAGTGTTGAATATTTGGGTGTGCAATTTGACTGGTGGCTATTTGGGCTATGCCCAGTTCCCCGGTGGTGCATCTGCTACTGATGGTGTGGTTTTGGACGACAATGCTACGGGCAGTACTGGTACTGCAGCAGCACCTTACAATTTGGGTCGCACTGCCACCCATGAAGTAGGTCACTGGATGAACCTTCGCCACATCTGGGGCGATGCCACTTGCGGCAGCGACTTGGTGAGTGATACACCCACCCACAACACTGCAAACTATGGTTGCCCATCATACCCTCACTTGAGTACGTGTAGCGGCACTCCAGTAGAAATGACTATGAATTATATGGATTATACCAACGATGCATGTATGTATATGTTCTCTGCGGGTCAAAAAACAAGGGCACAAGCAGTGTTTTCTCCCGGCGGCCCACGGGTATCTTTCAATCCTTAATACTGTTTTTTTAGGAGATCAAGGAGATTCTTAACTTGAATACTCTGGTAAAAACAAAAGAAGGATTAAAAAAACGCCCCAAATGGCCTTGGTCATTTGGGGCATTTTTTTTGATCCCTATATTAGGTTGATGAATCAACCTAATGAGCGTTTATGAATTAAAATATGCTACATTATTTCATCATTAATGATGATAAACTCTACAGTAGTCCAATATTTCTTATATACTATTCCATTGGTTGTCCACTTGTCTATCAATACCCAATAAGAAGGTATATCACCATTTGTGATCGTTGTTAGTTGATTAACTTGTTGGGTATTGTTGCTTGCAATGCCTGAAACGGCAAAAAAGGCGGTGATCAACAAACCTGAAATGAGTGCTTTTTTCATAAAATGTGATTTTTGTATTGTGAAATATTTCAATTTGTAAAGGTACAACTTATTTAAATATTAAATAATATAATTTTCTCTTTTTTTCAAGTATGAAAAATACTTTCAAGGTGGCTTCCAGAAAAGACATTGATTCCCAGAAATACCGCTACTTTTGCACCTCTATTTTTTAAAACTAATCAAGAGAAAACTGGGAACTATCCAGTTGTCTTAAAATTCCCGTAGTACCAAAAAAATGCAAGTAGTCGAAATCGTATTGTTGCCCGGAGAGCGTTATGCGGAGGAGGTGATTCGCCGCAAGGCAGCGCAACAGACGGGTGTGCCCGAACGCGATATTTCGCACATTGAAATACTGAAATCTTCGCTGGATGCCCGCTCGCGCCAGGCCATTTTCAGGGTAAGGGCGGAAGTATATGGAAAATCAGAACAATATACGCCTCAAGCGGCCATATTATCGGGATTCAAAAAAACGAAGGCAGATAAGAAAGTAATCATTGTGGGCGCAGGCCCTGCCGGATATTTTGCGGCCTTGGAACTTTTGGAACAAGGCATTCAGCCCATCGTGCTGGATCGTGGTAAAGATGTACGGGCGCGGCGGCGCGACTTACGCGCCATCCAACAATTTGGGGAGGTGCACCCACACTCCAATTACTGTTATGGAGAAGGCGGTGCCGGCACTTACTCCGATGGAAAACTCTATACCCGATCCGTCAAGCGTGGCTCTATTCAAAAAGCCTTGAACCTTTTGGTGGAGCACGGAGCCAAGAGCGATATATTGGTGGAAGCGCACCCACACATAGGATCGAATAAACTGCCCGATGTGGTTCAAAATATCCGTGAAACCATCATTCAATACGGAGGGGAAGTACATTTTGATACGTTGGTGACTGATTTTATACTTAAAGACCAACGCATGTTGGGGGTAAGGACAAAAAACGTAGGCGATGAATCCGCCACTGAAAAAGAGTGGTTGGCCGATGCCGTTATTTTGGCCACGGGGCATTCGGCCCGCGATATTTATACCCTCTTGCACGAGCGGCATATTTTGATTGAGGCGAAGTCGTTTGCCTTAGGTGTCAGGGTGGAACATCCTCAACCCCTCATTGACAGTATCCAATACAAGCAGCCCTACCGCGACGAAAACCTACCTGCCGCCAGTTATAGTTTGGTTTGCCAAGTGGGCGACCGGGGCGTTTTTTCATTCTGTATGTGTCCAGGCGGCTTGATCGTGCCAGCCGCGACTGCACCCGGCGAAATAGTGGTGAATGGGATGAGCATGAGCCGCCGCGATTCGCCATTTGCCAACTCCGGTATGGTGACTTCCATAGAACCCGACGACTTGAAACCTTGGGCCAAACACGGGGTGTTTGCAGCCATGGCCTTCCAAACCGAGGTGGAGCAACGGCTTTTTCAGGCTGGAGATGGGAGTCAGAAAGGGCCCGCCCTCCGATTGACTGATTTCATTTCGGGCACGCTTTCAAGGGATTTACCCAAGTCTTCGTACATACCGGGCTTGTACACTGCACCTTTATACGATTTGCTGCCTTCGCATATATACAAGCGTTTGCGCGAAGGATTCAAGTCTTTTGGCCAACAAATGCGCGGTTTTCACACCTCCGAATCTATTGTGGTGGCCTCTGAAAGCCGAACCAGTTCGCCCATCCGCATCCCCCGCGATGCCCAGACGTACATGCACCCTCAGATCCAAGGATTTTATCCTTGTGGCGAGGGAGCCGGGTACGCTGGGGGTATTATCTCGGCGGCTATGGATGGCCAAAATGTGGCCATGAAAGTGGCAGCGACGTTGTAAATTACTTTAGGCTGCTGGTCAGTTGTTAGTCATCTGATGACTTGGAGTCATCTGATGACTAACAACTGACCAGAAACTCAACTTTTTTTACTGCTGAAACACACGTACATAATCAACAATCATATTTTGTGGAAACGGGGTTGTGTTGTCCGGATTTCCGGGCAGGGTTCCACCTACGGCCACATTAAAAACAAAGAAAAATGTCTTGTTGAATGGATACTGTGCTCCGTTTAAACTGGCTGGAGTAATCGTATGAAACACCACATCATCTACTAAGAATTCGATTTTGTCGGCTACCCAATTAAGCGAAAACACGTGAAATTCATCCTGAAAATTATCGGTTCCAGACAAATATTTTGCGTTGGTAATGTATTGGTGTTGCGCCACATTGGCACCATAGTGAACCGTACCCAATACCCGATTGGGTAGGTTGCCGGTCAATTCCATGATATCAATTTCGCCACAAGATGGCCAAGAAACGGCATCAATATTAGTGCCAAGCATCCAAAGTGCTGGCCATAAGCCCTGACCCTCTGGCAAAGCCGCCCGAATATCAATACGCCCAAATTTGAAAGCCTTTTTGCCTTTGGTCACCAGCCTTGAAGAGGTGTAATTGCTGGATCCAAAATTTTGCTTTTTGGCAGTTATGACTAAATGGCCATCTACAATTGAGGTATTGTCTTCGCGGTAGTACTGAAGTTCATTGTTGCCCCAGCCACCTGCGCCAGCCTCATAAGTCCAAAAGGCGGTGTTCAGTGTGGTACCATCAAACTCATCAGCCCAAGCCAAATTATAGCCCGCATAGGTTGTAGGCGTTGAATAACCGCCTGAAGGAATCACCAAACCACTGGTATTGTTGTCATCATCTTCAATCGTGATATTGACCACGTCGTTGCTTAATTTGACATTCGAGGGGTTATAAAATTTGATTTGAAATACTTCTTTAGCCTCCCTCAACTCATCACCAATGACCTTAATTTGGATGAATTTTTTTGACTCACCCGGCGCGAAAACCAACTGCCCCCCCGAGGTCAAAATCTCCAGATCGTCGGGAGATACTGCGGTGACTGATACCCCCGCAAACTTGACAACAGCATTTGCTTGGTGATCGCCGCTCAAGTTGAGTTCAAGTTGAATGGTTTGATCAATATCGCCTTCCGAAATCACCAAATCCAATACCGAAATGGTGGGTAGGTTTCGGTCTTCTGGCGAACCGTCATCTTCATTAGTACAGCCCCAAAAGCAAATGGTAGCCGCTACAAGTGTCACAAAACATGCGTTAATGATAAGTTTCATTTTGAAAATAGTTGAGCCGAAATCGGCAGTTAAAGCCTAAATTTTTTTTTAATTATTGGTATTCTTGCCATAACCGTCAGGCAAAATTGAAATTCGCATTTGATTTCTAGTTTAGAATGAACACTACATTTCTCCTTGCTTTTGTCACTTTTTTCGTCAAAAAAGTAACCAAAAAGACTTGGCTTTATCGAAATTCCACGACTTCGCTGCTCAAAAAATGCTAAAATTTGTCTTTTTAAAAAAACTCGCCGAATGACTGATCGGAGGCTGCGCCTCAATACTTGATCATGGCTCAAACAGTTTTTAAAAAAACAAATTTTGCCTGCGGCCGCTTTTTTTGAGCGCTACGTCGGAATTTCGATAAGGCCATTGAAGTAGGGAAAATAGCAACAGCCTTTTTACCAATTACGATAGCGTAAAGTCCGAAGAGCAATCATCAATTTCTTGACCTTAGCCTGAGGCTAAGGGGAGGATGTTAACAAGCACTTTACTGATAAACCCGAACATAATCCACCAACATCTTTTGAGGAAAAACCGATTCATCTACCCCCAGTTTTCCGCCCCAATTCCCCCCTACTGCTAGGTTTAAAATCAAGTGAAAATCTTTATCAAAAGGCCAAGCGTCTGGGCCTTCATGGCGATTTCTGAAGGTGTGAAATGTTTTTCCATCCATCATAAAATCAATTTTTTCGGAGTCCCATTCAATCCCATAACTATGAAAATCTGCACTCACTGTTTTGGAAGCAATACTTCCCGACTTTTGAGTCCCCTGAACGTGATTAAATCGTTTCGTGTGTACCGTCCCGAAAATACTATCGGGCAGATAGCCTACGTGTTCCATAATATCAATCTCCCCGCTTTCGGGCCAGCCTCCGTACTCCCATTTTGTCGAGAGCATCCAAATAGCGGGCCAAACCCCACGACCTTTGGGCAGTTTTGCCCGCACTTCGATGTATCCTGACTTCCAATCGCCTTTATTTTTAGTCACCATCCGCGAAGAAGTGTACCCTTGAGTGCCCATATTTTCGCGTCGAGCCTCTATTACCAATAGTCCACCTTCTATCCGCGCATTTTCAAGGCGGTTGGCCGTGTAATATTCCAGTTCATTATTGCCCCAGCCACAAATATTTGGGCAACCATTCCCTAGATCGTAACCCCATTTGGTGGTGTCAGGAAGGCCATTTCGGCTAAACTCGTCCGACCAAACGAGGGTTTTATTGGTCTTTCCTGATCTTGATTGTTGCGCAGGATAACACCCTCCTATGATTAACAACAAAAGCAAACAAAATGATCCACAATCTTTTTTCATACAATGTCAAATGCCGATTTATTGAGGGACGAATCGAAGTTCAAACCAGCCTTGTGCCAAAGGTGTACCATTTTGTGCCCGTTGCCGACCTCGCACGATGAGTTCGGTGGCCGTAAGTTTCACTATATCAAGCACATTATCACTATCCCAAACGCCCATGAACTGGTCATCGGGCAATACAATTTGATCGCGGCCAAGGATCCCAGCACCTTCTACGAAGGAAAAATCTACGGGCGGCGGATCGTATGCTTCTGCCTGATACCCATTCCATGGATTGACGGCGGCGCTATTACTCTTATTATGAAAAACTAAATTTTCAAAAGTAAAGCAAAACCCATCATCGTATTGCTCATTTTGCAATCCATCCACAGGAGAGGCGTACCATGAAAAATCATCGTAGGTGGGGCCTACTTTTACCGCACCTGCATCACGTGAAAGTGTCCAACATTTTCCAGCGGGGTTACAGTCTCCAGTCAATAAGGCCATTTTAGGCGTACAAGTGACGGGAGCATCTGTTAAAACGGTGATTTTTTTAGATGCCGAAGGCGAGCCACTACCATCCGATTTTGAAACAAAAAGGGTGATCACATAATCGCCCCTCGAATCATAAAAAACGGTATCGGTTGCTTTATTCGAGATTTTTGGCGTACCGCCAGGCAGATCCCAATGCCGCTGAAAACTACCTTCAGAAAGATCGCGAATCACCATACGGTTAGAGTCGCTGGCCAACATTTCAACGCTGAAATTGGGCGTACCAGATCCTGTTGGCAACTGATTTTCATCATCACGGCTAGGCTCGCAACCCACGAAAGCCAAACCCAGAACTATCAAAAAAAAGAGGATATTTTTCATACTTTGTTAAAATAAATTTGATCTCTGCTCACCTTTGATTCAAATTCCAAATGGAATTTGAAAATGCGGCAAAATAGGAGATACCGTTTTTGAAATGATTGTTTTCAATAGCCAGGGTTCTGTAACAAAATACCACCAGTGGCCAATATCTGCGACTGCGGAATCGGGAATACCTCATGCGTTCCAGATTTAAAACCTTGGCTGTTAAGCACTTGGGGGGCTTTTCCAGTTCTCACAAGGTCAAAGAAACGGTGCGCTTCCAATCCCAATTCGATCCGTCGTTCGCGATAAATGGCCTCCAAAAGTTCAGGGCCAGTTGCCGTAACATCAGGGATGCCTACCCGCGCCCTAACCTTGTTCAGTGAGGTCTTTGCGCTTGTCTCATCGCCCGTTTGAAATGCCGCTTCGGCGTGCATCAACAATACGTCAGAGAAGCGGATGACACGGTCATTTGACCCACCATTGGGGCTAGGATCGCCGAAGGGTGCATCTTCACTTTTGTTATTGAAATACTTTTTAGTGTAATACTTAAAAGGCAGATCGCCCGTAGCCGCAATGGTAAAAATACCACGATCGCCCATGGGATCTCCGATGCGGAAAACAGTGGATTTCAGGCGTGGATCTTCAAATCCTTCTTTGAAAAACTCATCCACAAAATTTTGGGTTGGGATATTAAATCCAAAGCCCGCAAATTGTCCGCGTGCACGCTGAAAAACATTGGTAAAACTGCCTTCGTTGGCATTGTTTTTTCCCCAGTTTCCGCCCGAAGCATTCATGTATTGAATTTCAAATACCGACTCTATATTGTTTTCGCCGTCGAGGGTAAATATGTCGGCATAATTGGGTACGAGTTGATACTCATTGGAGGTCACGATTTTTTCGGCTGTCGCCTTGGCTTCTGCCCATTTTTTGCGCCACAAATAAGTCTTTACCAGCAGTGACTGGGCGGTACCTAAAGTGATGCGCCCCAAATCGGCCTCGGTGTAATCGCTGCGTTTCCACAAGTCAGCACTGGCCTCCACGAGGTCTCTCTCTACCAAATCCCAGATCTGATCGGCCGATACACGAGGCAAATTGTACTCCGATGGAGCCAATACATGATCCACAAAGGGTACGCCGCCGAACATAGTAACCAAATTATAAAAATTCCAAGCGCGAATCACCTTGGCTTCACCCAAAATACGGGCTTTCAGTTTAGGATCCATTTCAATGGCTGGGACTTTTTCTAGTACCACGTTGGCCCTATAAATGCCCTCAAAATTGGCACTCCATTCCGATTCTAACAAATCAGTATTGGTGGGACCCTTAAAGGTCTCCAGTTGGAGTAGGTTGGCTGCATCATTGTCGCCAGACCCGCCTTTGTCAGTATCGTCCGACATGATATCACCCCAAAACCACCGAAAATGCCCCGCAGGCGAGAGTTGAAATTGCAGCGTTGCATAAGCAGCATTGACGGCTGCAATGGCATCAGCCTCGGTACGATAGAAGTTTTCTTCTGTAATACCGACAATGGGCTTTTTATCCAAAAATTCTTTTTGACATGCCACAAAACTGAGGCATAAGAGGCAGAGGATTGTATTTTTCATATCAAATTTTGTTAAAAAGTTAAACTTAAACCGCCCATAATAGTACGTGCTTGCGGGTAAAACCCACGGTCTATCCCAATTTCAAGGCTGCCGCCTATATTACCAATTTCGGGATCGAGGCCAGAATATTTTGTCACGGTGAGCAAATTTTGGCCCGTTATATAAACCTTGAATTTTTGAAAATTCATCTTTTTTATCCAAGTCCTAGGTAAAGTGTAGCCCACTTGTAGGTTTTTTAGCCTAAGATATGATCCATCTTCCACAAAGCGATCGCTGACACGAGCATTTTGGTTAGGATCGGTGAGGCTAACGCGCGGTTCACTGTTGGAAGTGCCTTCGCCAGTCCAACGATTCAGGGCTGATGAGGGGCGATTGACGTAACTGAAATCAAAACGGGTCGTGTTCACATAAACATCATTGCCCTGAGTGCCTTGAAAAAAGAGGTTTACTGTCAGGTTACGCCATTCAAAATCAGCATTGATACCATAGGTAAACCGAGGCGTGGGATTTCCGATATAGGCACGGTCATTGGCATCTATCAGTCCATTGCCATCTAAATCTTTGAACCGTATATCACCCGGCACCGTTCCAGTACTATGAAAAGCAGCGGCTTCTATCTCCGATTGGTTTTGAAAAACACCATCGGTCACATACCCAAAAAACGAAGCAATGGGCTGACCTACATCAGTCTTTGCAGCGTTGGCATTGGCAGACTGGACAAATCCTGAAAGCACAGGTTCTCCCCCACGGCCCAAGCCCGTGACTTTACTTTCCACAAAAGCAATATTTCCTCCGATGGTGTATTTGAATGCCCGATAAGCATTGCGGTAACCTAAAGCAAGTTCGAGTCCGCGATTTTCAGCCGTGGCCACATTTTGAACGGGAGCCGCAGTACCCGCAATCAACGGAATCGGCGCAGCAAAAAGCATATCGGAAGTCTTTTTTACATAATAATCCGTTGTAAAATTAAGCCGTCCGTCAAACAATTCCAAATCAAGACCAATATCAGTCTGGGTGCTGGTTTCCCATTTCAAATCGGGATTAGCAGATGTGAGGGAAACCGCACCGTTGGTGATGATTTCTCCATTTCCAAACGTATAGTTCTGTCCATTATTGACGACCGTGGTGAAACTATAATCGCCTATGCGGTCATTACCATTTTGACCCCAACTAGCCCTTATTTTGAAAAAACTGATGGCTTTTACTTTCCAAAAATCTTCATGGCTGACTATCCAGCCCACTGATGCGGATGGAAAATAACCAAACCTATTGTTTTTCCCAAATCGAGAAGAACCATCTGCACGGAAAGTAGCGGAGAATAAATAGGTATTGTTGAATCCGTAGTTAATTTTGGAAAAATAAGAAAACAAAGATGACTCATTAGCCCATTGATAAGCACTTTGGGAAGCAATGGGATCTATCGTATTTCCGATATAGGCATCTTTTGGATCGTTAGACGGCAAATTGGTATTAGAACCGCCGCTGGCATCAAATCGGTTGGCGAGGGCTGTAGTACCTGCTATAAGCGTCAAATCATGTTTTTCGTTGAAATTTTTCTGCCAAGTCAGTACATTTTCAGCCTGCCAATTGCGCCAAGTATTATTGCCGATTCCTACTGAATTGACCAGTGCTTTTTCTGCAGCCGGTGCTTCACTTAGGCTGGGTATATTACTCAGATCATATTTTGGATTGAACGAACGCTGGGTAGCAAAAGTGGCATCAATGCTGAGCGCCGAGCGAAAAGTCAAGCCTTTTGCCAATTTTAGTTCTCCATACACGCTTCCAACCAGGCGGTTGCTGCGCCAAGTGGAGTGTGTTTGTTCGATCCCATTGACTGGGTTTGCGATGTCGGTACTAGAATAATTAGAATAAGCAAAACTACCATCGGCCTTCCTGATCGGAGTGATGGGATCCATATTTAAGGCGCGGATAAGCGGAGAGTTGTATTGACTGTTTTCGGTCAATCCATCGCGTTTGAGCCACGTAAAGCCTAAGTTATTGCCTATGGTTAGCCATTTTTTTACATCGTGTACGCCATTTACGCGCACAGTTGCCCGTTGGAAATTGGCTTTCCCTCCGCCTACAATCCCATCTTGGGAAAAATAATTGCCAGACACCGTGTATGCGGACCGTTCGCTGCCACCCGAAAAGGTAAGTTGATGACTAGCAATAGGTGCTTTTTGAAAGATGGCTTCTTGCCAATCTGTCCCCTTTCCTAAATATTCTGGATTGGCAAATTCGGGTAACGGTGTTTTCCCAGCGGCTATATAAGCCTCATTTTGTAGGGTCGCATACTCGCGGGCATCGAGCAAATCAAGCAGTCGCCCTGCTCGTTGAACGCCATAGTAAGACTCGTAACTGATACGTCCTTCTTGGTTGCGTTTCCCACCTTTGGTAGTGATGAGCACTACCCCATTGGCACCACGCGACCCATAAATAGCGGCCGAAGCAGCATCTTTGAGTACGTTGATGTTTTCTATATCATTAGGATTCAAAAAATCAAGCCCATCCACTGGTATCCCATCCACAATGTACAAAGGGTCAGCATTATTGATGGTGCCAACACCGCGTATCCTGACGGATAGGGTGCTACCCGGCGAACCTGAATTTTGGGCTACTTGCACGCCGGCGGTTCGGCCTTGCAAAGCCTGTTCGACGCGCAAAATGGGCCGTTCTGCGATTTCTTCTGCCGAGACAGTAGAAACAGACCCGCTGATATTGGATCTCTTCTCAGTACCATACCCGGTTACAATAACCTCGTTTAGTTGTGAAGCATCTTCAGCAAGCATGATCGTGAATACATTACGATCTCCAACCTCCTGTTCTTGGGTGGTATAACCAGTATAAGAGAAAACCAGAATGGCCTTTCGATCGGGTACTTGGATCGAAAAATTGCCGTCAACATCAGTGATCGCGCCAGAAGATATGCCTTTCACTGCAACGGTAGCCCCAATAGCAGATTCATTATCGGGGGCAATACTGATGTGTCCTGTGATTTTGATTTGCGCCGTAGCCGCAAATACAAGCAGGGAAAATAAAAAAGATAGATGTAATCGCATGGCGGTAAATTTTTTTGAATTTTTATCCATGATTTTATGGGAAGTTAATCCCTAAGAGATTGAACATGAATAAGTGGTTGTGTAAAAAGGGGAGGCGCATTTTTTTGACCAAATAATATTTCAAAATCATGAAATATTGTCGGGGTGACTTTGAATCACCCCGACAATTTACTTCGCATATAAAATTAAATTTGGTAAAAAAAATTTAATTCCCACCAAACATCCTTTTTGCACAACCCCTTATTCAAATTCAACTCTTTCAGGATTTTCTAAAGTTAAGCCTATAAATTTACTTTACCAACCTACGGGTAAAGAAGCGAGTACCTACACGAACCGTCACAAAGTAGATACCTGCTGAAAGATCAGCCGTTTTTAGATCGAAACTAGTAGCGGTATTGGCCAAATTCCATTGACCTAAAGGTTGGCCAAGGGCATTGGAAAGTACTACATTTTTATCGTCAGCGGAGGTTTCAAAAGTCAGGATAGAAGCACCCAAACCAGCAGGATTACCGATGAGGTTGAAAATTTGAGCATCTTCTACTGGAGATTTCACCGAAGAAACACACTCAGCATTGGTAAAACATGCTCCAAAGCAAGTAGCAACCGTAGTATCGGCAGTAACTGCTGGCACGTAACGGTCATTAAAATTGTTCGGGTCGCCGCAAGGCAGGCCTGTCAGATTTTCCTTACAACTAAAATCTCCACAAGGGCCATTGGCGTATGCGTAGAATGATTTGAATCCTTTCTTACGTGGCACTAAGAGTTCATAAACACCGTCGTTGTTTGAATCATTCATTTTATAGCGTCCGCCTGGTACATCAAAATTGCCACCGCCGCTCAACCAAACGCCTTCAGGATTAGGCACTACACCACCCATACCAAGTTTGAAATTGATTTTTACTTCCTCACCGCAAGCATAACATGAGTTGAAGCAGAATTTTGGAAGATCAACGTCGCCACTAACCAGTAGCAGGCGGTTGACAAACTGTCCTGATGGATCCCTTTTGGTACATTCTTCAGTACCAATAAATTGCTCTTGAGCATTCCAGTTATCGAGGGTCACTTTGTATTCGTATGAACCGTTGGTTACAGCAATGCTACCTTCCCAGATTCCATCCAAATCAGCATCAGCCAGTGGGTTTGCATTGCCAGACCAGCCATTAAACATTCCTGATACAAATACGGTATCAAAATTGGCAGAGTAACTATTCATATCCACCTTGAAATTGACTGTACGAACTGGTGGAACACCACTAGTTTTCACGACGATATCATCCAAATATGAAATGACATCTGTACCAGTACCGACGACACCAAAATCAAAAAACAAGACAATCCGAGTGTAGGCACCGCCAGCAGCCTCGAAGGGTGGTTCGAGAGAAGGCAAACTGGCATCAAAACAAATCTCCTCCCACTCACCAACTTTGTTATTTGATACTTGAGTGATCCAGTTCGGTTTGCCAGAAGTAGAACCTTCAAGTTTTAAGGCAAGATTGCCAATGTGATCCATGTGTACTTTAACACACACTTGACCGCCACTAGAAAAATCAACTGGTACAGTAGGATTTGGATTTGAAAAAGCACCGGCCCAAACTTGAGAATCTCCGGGCTTGACATATTTTAAAACATCATCGCTTGTATTGATACCCGTTGGGTTTGGATTGGCAATGATTTCGGTAAGTGTACCATCAAGCGGTGATCCAAAATATTGAAAATTAGTGCCCGTAGCCGGGGTCTCAAAATCTAAGATTGGAGTCACAACTACCGCACTAGGCTGGGTGATGATATCGTCAAAATAATTGGTCACCTCGGTGCCAGTACCCACCGTACCAAAATCAAAAAACAACACTACACGGGTGTAGGTATGACCTGCAGCCGCAGTCATCGGAGGATCAACGGAAGGGAGACTAACATCAAACACCAGTTCTTCCCATTCATTTACTTTGGTGTTGGGCACTGTGACTAACCAGTTGTCGCCACCATCAGTCGAGCCTTCAAGTTTCACACCCAATACACCGATGTGATCCATATGTACCTTAACCGAAATCTTACTATTGGCGATTAAGTCCACGACTGCCGTGGGATTAGGGTTAGAAAATGCACCTGCCCAAACTTCGGCAACCGCAGGTTTGATAAACTTGCCGACCATACTACTGGCGTTGATGCCAGTTGGGTTAGGGTTAGCAATGACTTGATTAACCGATCCGTCGAGTGGACTACCAAAATATTGGAAAACCGTACTTGTAGCCGGGGTTTCAAAGTCCAAAATAGTTGTCTGTGCCTGTGAAAGCGCTACAACAAGGGTCAATAACTGAAAACAAAGGAAAAGTCTTTTCACGCAAATATGAATTTAATGATTTTAAAATAATATTTCATTTTTAAGTTTTTAAGTTGGCAAAGGTATGCTCACAACAAAGGGACATCATAATATTATACCACTATTCGACTACGACAAACCTGTATTTTGAGTACGTCAAGACTACTCAAACCCAAAAATCATCAACAACACATCTGCTAAACGGCCAACACAGTGAGAGTTGTGGTATGGTTATTCCCGTGTCCTAAATCTAAAGACTGGCCTTAAAAAACATTATTAATCCAATCACAAAAAAAGTACGTACGTTTGGGTTTTCTAAGATATTTACCCTTGGGCAGGAGAGATTATTGAACATTTGATGAAAAATAAGTATCAATTTCAGGTCAACCTTTTTTGGATCGTTTTTGCCTTCTTCTGTAGCAGCAAAATCGTGGCGCAAGGCGTGAACCTAGGCATTCCCCCCATTCATAATTTCTCAAAATACATATATAAGGCAGGCACCCAAAACTGGGATGCCGCTCAAGACAGTCGGGGAGTACTGTTTTTTGCTAATAACGAAGGACTCCTCCAATTTGACGGCACTCACTGGCATTGTCATCCGGTATCCAACAAGACCGTCGTGCGTTCAGTGACCATTGACCCTAAAGGACAAATTTTTGTTGGGGCACAAAGTGAAATGGGCTATTTTTTCCCAGATAACAATGGCCAGTTACAATACCACTCACTGATACATTTGTTACCTCCCGAAAAACGAAATTTCGAAGACGTTTGGGACATTGTTTCGGTTGGCGAGGCCGTCTTTTTTCGGACAAACCGCACTGTTTTTCAATTTGAAAATCAAAAAATAACCATACATGAACCGGGCGGTGAACTGACCGCTATGTTTAGTACCCCTCGCGGTTTGGTTATTCAGCAGAACCTTACCGACCTTTTGATTTTTGAGGCTGGCGGGTTTCGTCCTTTTATCAAGTATCTTGACCTTAGAAGTTCCATCACAGGAGCCATACCTTGGAAAAACGATACCATCCTGTTTAGTTCGTTGAAAAACGGACTGTTTTATTTTGCAGGAAATCAATTGGGGCGTTGGAAAACCAACCATGATAATACATTTAAAGAAAAACGAATATACACCGCAACGGCACTGCCCAACGGACAGATTGCCCTCGGCTCTTCGCTTGGAGGCTTATTGGTAATTGATGAAAACCGCCGTGTTTATAGGCATATGACCACCAAACATGGGCTGCAAAACAACAATATCCTTTCTACATTTTCCGATCAAATGGGTAACCTATGGTTAGGTTTAGACAGTGGTATTGATTGTGTCGTATTGGATTCGCCTTTTTCAACCATTATCCCCGACGATGATTTACAAGGAACAGGATACGCGGCCATGGTTTTTCAAAACCAACTGTATTTAGGCGTTTCCAATGGCGTATATCATACCAATTGGAATGCTTTTTACGAAATAGAGCAAGGTGCCCCCTTTAAAAAAATTAAACCGACCGATGGCCAAGTATGGACGTTGGATACCGTGGGTGGCCAGTTATTATTAGGGCATCATGAGGGTTCATTTGCCATTGATGGCACTACCCTACTCCCGATGTCGGCCGAACCGGGTGCCTGGACCTTTGTACAGGCCTCCGATCAGTATTTGTTAGGCGGCACCTACACTGGCATTGTTTTGTACGAAAAAAAAGGGCAAACATGGCAGTTTATCAAGCACTTAGATGGGTTGCAGGAGTCTTGCCGATTCATGGTCAAAGATTCAGACGGCGCCCTTTGGGTATCTCACCCTTACAGAGGGCTTTACCGCATTGAGTGGTCGGAGGCGCGCAAAAGCCTTTTAAATGTTCAATTTTTCAATGCTAAAAACGGGCTACCTTCTGACCTAAACAACCTAGTTTTTAAGGTAGCAGGAAAAGCCATTTTTGCGACTGAAAACGGTATTTTTCGATATGACAAGGGGAAATCTGTCTTTGTTCCCGACGAAGAGTTCAATCAAATGCTGGGTAAAAAAACTCGAATTAATTATATTAAAGAAGATCTCAAAGGGAATATCTGGTATGTTTCGGAAAAGGAGGTGGGACTTTTGAAAGTAGAAGATTTGGGGCTTAAAAAAACAGTACAAAAACGCATTTATCCAGAAATTTCTGAGAAGTTGGTGAGCGGCTTTGAGTTTATTTTTCCAATAGATGAATCAAATGTCTTTTTTGGTGCAGAGCAGGGATTTATTCATTTCGATGCGACTGGTCATAAAGCGCTGGATACCATCCTTCATTTAGTACTGAGCCACGTGGGGGTGAGCGGAACCCAAGATTCGACCCTATTTCATGGCTGGTTTCTAGGAGACGGCGGCCTCCAAGCCCAACAATCTGCAAATAATATACCCGTCTTGGAATCAGGATCAAACAACCTAAGTTTTCTATTTTCTGCTACCGACTACAAAAATCCAGCCTATTTGACCTATCGGTTTAAACTAGAAGGATTGAACCGCGAATGGTCAAATTGGTCAGGTGAAAATTTTCAAAATTTCACCAACCTTAGCCCCGGCAAATACTCTTTTCTGGTACAGGCACAACGAAAAGATGGGATTCAGAGTGAGGTATTGTCTTTTGTTTTTAAGATCCGATCTCCTTGGTATGCCAACAATCTGGCTTTTGTGCTGTATGCACTGGGTTTCTTGGGACTGTTCCTGAGTTTTTTATTGCGGCAGCACAGAAAATTTGAAAGCGAAAAAGAAAATCTAACCTTAACACACCTACAAAAAGCAGCAGCGCAACAGCGGGAAGTGGAGCAGTCAAAAGCAGCAATCACCGTCATTCTGAAAGAAAAATTAGAAGCAGATATTCGATTCAAAAATCAAGAATTGGCTTCCGCCACTATGCACTTGGTACAAAAAGGAGAGATTTTGCAAACCATTCAGGAGAACTTAAACCTACTCTTAAAAAAATCGCCCAGCCAAGCCCTCAAAAAAGAGATCCAACAACTGCTCAATCTATTGAATTTTGATGCTCAATTGGACGATGACTGGCAACACTTTGCCTTCCATTTCGATCATGTATATGTTGATTTTTTGAAACGACTCCGCGAAAAACACCCACAATTAAGCGCAAACGACCATAAACTCTGCGCCTACCTGCGGATGAACTTGACCACCAAAGAAATTGCCCCACTCATGAATATATCCGTCCGTGGCGTAGAAGCCAGCCGCTATCGCCTCCGCAAAAAACTGGGGCTACTCAATGATGCAAACCTTACGGAGGTGATTTTGGATTTATAGGTTTTTTATTTTGATCGCTGTACCAAAAAAACGCTGCTATCTTTGCCCCAGTTTAATCAAACTATCACGAAAATGGGGAGAAAAGTACAAATATCAGTACTCATGGCAGTACACAATACAGATTTTGGCTTAATCAAACGAGCCATTGACTCTGTATTAAATCAGTCGTTCCAAGATTTTGAACTTATTATTATTGATGATGGCAGTCAAAATGAGGAGCAACACAAATTACTTCAATACGTAAAACAACACGAAGACAAAATCACCTATCTCTGGCACACCAATCGTGGGCAATCCCAATCCATCAATCGAGTCGTTCCAATGAGCAAAGGTGAATATGTTACCATCATTGACTCCGATGATGAATACAAACCCCATCACTTGTCGTCGTGTTTGCAAGAAATTCAAAATATGGACTTGATTGCCTCTACCACAGACACCATTGTGGATTCAGAAGACGATTATTATGTCTCCGATTTGTTTGATAACACCCAGTTGATTCACGTTGACAATTGTATTCTTTTTGCAACCCTCTTTGGCAAGCGAGCGGTGTTTCTAAATATTAAGTTTCAGGGCAGTTATGGCGCAGATACCAATTTCTATCAGCGTGCCAGCGAACAGTATCGTGTTAGAAAACTTGATTTGAGAACCTATATTTACTACCGCAATATCCAGAATAGTGTGTGTGCAAAAATAAAAAAACAAAAGCAAATAGACTTAATAGATGCTTGATTTTCTTATCCCCAAAAACCTTGTCATGGCTTGCCATATCACGGGTGTCTATGGCGTAAATAGAAACAATACTTTGCCCGACGACGACTATACGTTTGTCAAAGACTGGGCGGCCTCCCTGAAAGCACTGCAATTGCAGGGCATCATTTTTCACAATAATTTCTCAGAATCAACCTGTTTAGCACACCAAAATGAGGTCGTTCATTTCATCAAAATAGAGCATCGTCCTGAATTCAGCCCCAATGTATTTCGGTATTTTGTTTACCTTGATTTTTTGCGCCGCCACCATCACGACATCGAAAACCTCTTCATAACCGACGTTTCGGATGTTGTAGTCGTTCGCAATCCTTTCGTTCAGCCTTTGTTTTTGAACAATCCTTCAGCCATTTTTTGTGGCGACGAACCCAAAACACTTGATAATGAATGGATGAAAGCCCATTCCGAGCATTTCCGCCATCAAATGGCCGATTATGCCGATTATGAGGAACAATTCAGGCAAAATACCTTGCTCAATTGCGGTATCATCGGAGGACAGATAGCAGTCATGCAACTATTTATCGAAAAACTGTGCGTGATTCATCAAACCTACAACGGCAACAATAAAACGGCTTACACAGGCGATATGGGTGCGTTCAATTACCTTGTGCGCACCGAGTTTAATGAAAAAGTGATCCACGGCGCGCCCATCAATACTGTTTTTAAGGGTTATGAAAATGGTAGAACGGACTGTTGGTTTCGGCATAAGTAATCTGCTTCATTTTAGAGGTAAAAGTAAGGCCCTAAGTCAAATACACCGCCATAGCCTCCGGATCCCCAATCTCCACCTTGATATGATCGCGCAAAGTAGTCGCCAGCGACAACCCGACATAGTCCGTTTTAATAGGAAAAGACTTGTGTTTGCGATCTACCAACACCGCCACTTCCACCTTTTGAGGCAGGATCCTTAACAACGGTAAAATAGCATAAAAAATCGTCCGCCCAGTATTCGCCACATCATCCACAATGATAATGGTTTTATCTTTTAGCGAATCATCGGGCATTTCAATCACAGGTTCATAATCTATCGGATTGGCCGGATTCAGGCGAATGCGGGTAATCGTAATTTTCATCGTCTCCGGTACGATGATCAAAAGTTCATTCAGCAGCAACTGGGCAAAGCCCAACCCATTATTGTTCAAGCCCGCCAAAATCACCTCCGTTGCTTCAAAATTATTTTCGACAATTTCTATGGCTAAACGCCGTATTTTTTGCCGTATTTGCTGATGATTGAGAATTTGCATAGATAATATTGAAAAAAGTTTGAGTTTGCAAAGGTAAGTAGAATTAATGATAGTATTTTTAGCCCGAAATTGTAAAACTATGATTCAGTCCATATTATTTATACTAGTAGCAGGCATTTCCGGATGGTTCACCTGGAAAGGCTTTACCCGTGTTCGACGCAACATAATGCTCGGCAAAGCCGAATCCACTACCGGAGATCGGGGCCAACGCTGGAAAAATGTGCTGCTCATCGCCTTGGGTCAGCAGAAAATGTTCAAAAACTGGATTCCAGCCCTACTCCACCTATGTTTATACGTGGCTTTCGTGGTCACTCAGGTTGAGTTGGTTGAAATATTTGTAGATGGTATTTTTGGCTCCCACCGCTTCTTTGCACCCTACTTAGGCGGCTTTTACACATTTGTCATTAGTTTTATTGAAATACTATCAGTATTAGCCTTTGTAGCAACCATTGCGTTCCTAGTTCGCCGCAATGTCATGAAAATCAACCGATTCCAAAAGCCCGAACTCAAGGGTTTTCCTTGGCGCGATGCCAACTACATCCTCTTGGGTGAAATTGTACTAATTACTGGCATTTTTTGTATGAATGGCGGTGATAAAGTATTGCAAATGAGGGGATTAGACCACTACCACCTGACAGGCAATTTTGCCATCAGTACTTGGTTAGGCCCAGCACTATTTGGAGGCATGAGCGATGCCGCCGTTATCGGTATAGAACGCTTTGGGTGGTGGTTGCACATCAGCACTGTGTTTGGATTCCTTTGTTATTTGCCCTATTCTAAGCATTTGCACATCATATTAGCATTTCCAAACACTTGGTACGCGCGCCTCACCGCCAAAGGGCATTTAGAAAACATGCCCGAAGTACAAAAAGAAGTACGCATCATGATGGGTATGGATCAACCCGACCCAAATGCCTCCACCGAACTTCCAGAATTTGGATCCAATGATGTATTCTCCCTCACTTGGAAAAACATCCTCCAAGCATATACCTGCACCGAGTGCGGCCGATGTACCGATGCTTGCCCAGCCAATATCACTGGCAAAAAATTATCGCCCCGAAAAGTGATGATGGATGTCAGAGATCGAGCCGAAGAAGTCGGATTTCAACTAGACCAAGGCAAATTCACCTTGGAAGCATATGATGATGGCAAAAGCCTTTTTGATCGGATTACCCCCGAAGAACTTCACGCCTGCACTACTTGCAATGCTTGCGTAGAGGCCTGCCCAGTACTGATCAATCCGTTAGACATCATCGTGAAAATGCGCCGCCACGAAATACTGACCCAGTCCGCAGGGCCCAACGAATGGATGCCACTATTCAACGCCATTGAAAATTCCGGAGCCGCTTGGCAAATGAGCGAAGACCGTGACGCATGGAACAAAGCATAATTTTAAAAAACTCATCATTACTTATATATGTTAGCCAAAACAATAGCAGAATACCAAGCAGAAGGCATCCAACCAGATATTGTATTTTGGGTCGGTTGTGCCGGTAGTTATGATGCACGAGCGCAGCGTGTCACCAAAGCGTTTTGCGAAATACTCAACCACGCCAAAATATCGTACGCCATACTCGGCAACGAAGAGCGTTGTACTGGCGATCCAGCGCGCAGGGCTGGCAATGAATTTTTATTTCAAATGACCGCCGCCATGAACATCGAGACCCTCAATATGTATGGGGTCAAAAAAATAGTGGCCGCCTGTCCGCACTGCTTCAATACCCTCAAAAATGAATACCCCGAATTGGGAGGAAACTATGAAGTAGTACACCATACCCAACTCATCAATGAACTTCTGGCCGAAGGCAAAATCAAACTAAAAGAAGGTGGCGATTTCAAAGGCAAACGCATCACCTATCACGACTCCTGCTACTTAGGCAGGGCCAACGATATTTATGAAGCACCGCGCCAAATACTCGAAAAACTAGATGTGGATCTATATGAAATGAAGAGATCCAAGCAAAATGGCCTTTGCTGTGGTGCTGGCGGTGCACAAATGTGGAAAGAAGACGAACCTGGCGACAAAAGGATCAATACCGAACGCATAGAAGAAGCCCTAGCCACCAACCCGACTGCCATAGTAGCCAACTGCCCATTTTGCATCACTATGCTTCAAGATGGATTGAAGGCCAAAGAAAAAAACGAGCAAATACCAGTGTATGATCTTTCTGAGATGATACTCTCCAATATGTAAAAAAAATGGGGCAAACAATACATAAAGTACTGCTTGCCCCGTTATATGTGATCCCGACAGGGGTCGAACCTGTAGCCGCCTGCTTAGAAGGCAGGTGCTCTATCCATTGAGCTACGAGACCATTAGGAAATTTTATCTATCACAATGAAACCTCCGATTTCGCCGCAAAGGTACACCAAATAACGAATCACTCACTATTTAGTTCCAAAATTTCAGCACAAGCCCAATATTTAGAACTAAGCAACATTCAATCTTATGCCAAAAAAAGAAAAAGAAATTCAAAAAGCCCTTGATGGCGTGGACAGCCAAATCAAAGATTTGGTCTCTAACTTTGTGAAACTACGTAAAAAACACTACGAAGAACTCACCCGTAAACTACATACGAGTTTAGAAACCGATGCCCGTCGTTATGCTGAGTTATTTGCCGAGGAAAAAATCTCTAAATCAGATTTTGAACTCTTACTCAAAGGCCGGTGGGCGCAACTCAAAATAGAGTTGCTCACGGAAATGTCAGGCTCCAAACGCAAATTTGAAGGAATCGCCACAGACCTCCTGCGCATCACTACCCAAGCATTGATCAGTGTCATAAACTAAGTTTTTTCATTGGTGTGGTATCTGTCTTTTTCGTTCCTCAACGACAGATACCACACCAATGAAAAAACTTAGTTTATAGCACCCTTTACGATTCGCTTCACCAAAGGCGCGTAATTGCTACGCGTACTTCTGAACATATACACACCCAAAGGTAAGCCCGTTAAGTCAAATTGAACCGCACCTTCCTGTAAAGTAACCTGCTGTTGTTGGATCAATTTACCATTCATATCCAGCAAATCAACCTGTACTTGCGCGATTTCGCTCATACTTAGACTAACCGTCACAAACCCAGTGGTCGGGTTTGGCGAAAGCAACATATCACCTTCCATTGGCAACGTGATCGCATCTTCATTATCTATCCCTTCACGGTCATTACCAACGCTCATATCAGACCCATTACCGCCGCCCATCTGAGCAGGAGTAGTGAAAGTTTTTTCAGCAGAATAAGCCGAATAATTATTAGTACCTGCACACTTAGTACGCACCTTCGTGCGATATGTTTTATTGGCTTGCAGCCCCGTCAACTGATGACTATTCGTCGGAATATTTGAAATAGTTATCCATGCAGGGTTATTAGAAAGGCGATACTGAAGATCATAGGCTTGGGCACCCGATACAGCACTCCAAGTCATATTGGCCGTAGTAGCCGTGATATTTGTAGCATTCAAACCTGTCGGTTTGGTGCAACTAGGATTAGCAATCGTAGAGAAATTAGCCGTAACATATGCCGAAAATGCAGTGCCACAAACAGAACGAACACGAACATTGTACGCCGTACTAGCCGTCAATCCAGACAAGGCGTAGGTATTAGCATTGACCGTGATTTCAGTGCCCCAAGTAGTAGCCGCTGATGTTTTATACGATAGCCTATAAGCAGTAGCACCAGTGCCAACGGGCCAAGAAACAGTTGCCGTATTTTGAGCAATAGAGCTCACATTTAAACTACTAGGAGCCGTACAAGAGGTTGATCCTCCGCCTGATATAAATATGACTCCATACACATATCCAGAGTTTACCCCGCTACAAGTAGCCTGCAATTGGGCTTCTATTTCATCATTAGCAGGAAGCCCACTCACCACATAAGGGCTAGTGACACCTGACAAAGTATTCCACGAAGTAGCACCAATCGAACGCCATTGAAGGCTATAAGAACTGGCACCCCCCACTGCATTCCATGCGATGGTAGCAGCCCCTGAACCTATATTGCTGACAGAAATACCAGATGGCGCACCACAACTAGGCGCATTAGAACAAGTAGCCGTCAAGCAAGTAGCCCCACTTACCCTTGTTCGGATCGCATTGCCAGGCTGACTACCAAACCCATTGGCCAAATTGATCCCATTGCTGGTCAAGTGGCAATAACTCATCACCGTACCACCATTCACTGGTGGCGGCCCAGGCGCACATCCACCTTCGGTGGTATAGCAATTGTCCAAGGCTCCTCCAGTCCATCCACACCACTGCGTATGGTTAGAGCCTAGGTTATGCCCCATTTCGTGCGTAATTACCATAATCGTCCAAGAGTAAGTTGGCACCGTCGAGTACGACGAATAAACATTGCTATAAGCACGGTTGTACGTTGAATTACACAATACATCCAACCAAGCCACTCCGCCTACATTATTGCCGCCGAGACTGATCAAATGTGCTAAATCCGCATTGAAACTTGTCCGTAGCGTACGGAATTGATTCAAGGCAGTGCCACTGCTACTGTTATCGTAGGAGTCAGCAGCCACCCAAATATACACTTGCGACAACCGAGTACTAATTGTCTCATTGGTGTAAAGCGTTGCCATTTGATTGAACATGCCTGACAGCCAATTGATGGTTCCTTGCACCGTCACTTTATTCTGAAACAACTCATAATCAGCCTCCAAGAAAACACGAACGCATCCATTCACTTCAGGATTCCCATTGGCATGGCCACTTCCATGAGGCTCTGTTGGTGGCTCTATCACTCCACATTTGAAAGGATTAGCCTTCGTCAGTTTGTTTTCCGTATAGAGGATATAATCTTTCACATTGCCTCTAATATCCAACTTACCCAACACCATGTTTCCATAGCGGTCATTAGAAAAAAGCCCCATGATATCATCCTTGAAGACACTGATGGAGGCCAATGAGTTCTCATCACCTCGAATAATTCCCCGATAATGAACCCCTTGTTCGTACTCATAAGTACTACCATCGCTCAGCAATGCGCTAAAATCTTCGGTATGGATAGATACCTTAATCAAATCAACAATGACCTGATCTCCATGAAAAGGCAGTTGCAGCGACAAACCTGCTGGTTTAGCAGCCAATAATGTTTGTAATTTGCTGGTAGAAAGGGTCAAAAACTGACCATCTTGCGCAAAACTTGCCGCTTCCGCATTTATTTTGTTAGCGCGCGCAAATAAATTGTACTGCTCAAAGGCAGCACCACTGTTTTCATAGTTGATAATAGACGCGGCCACTGGTTTCACTTGTGCAAATAAAGCACTTGAAAAAAACACCAGCACCCAACAAAGCAATTGTCCGAATTTAAACATGACAGGAATGATTAAATAATGATAAGAAATTGAATAACGAGGAATATTAAAATATTCGAGGGCAAATATATTAAGATGCCCATATTTAATACTATGCTTTTTGTTTTTTTATGAAAAGACCTCTAATAATGAATAAATTGGCACATACGAGACAAATTGAAGGCTGTGCGGGGCTACTTATTGGTTTTTAGAAAAACAAACACCATTACTTGGACTGGCTTCAGCCCAACGAATTACCTTGGTACATGAAGCCTTGGATTGTAGATTTAAGCGTTTTTAGTGGTATAAAGAAGGGTAAATAGTATATAATTATTGTTATTACAAATAAAATAACTTTTTTTTGTTAAATATTGTTTTATTGATTGGTATTATATATACATTTGCGAATCAAAATTTTATTTTTTTCACAAATTCCTATCGTAATATGCGTAATTTTTTTTTAACTCTCGCTTTATTGTTGGTTTCTTTAATCGCCAACGCTCAATCATTAAAGCCCATCACTCAAATGGTGGCAACCGCCCAATCTCAACAGTCTTTTATAGACCGTTCATTTTTTCAAAAACCAAATTCTGACCTTTCTGCCCTCCCCGAAGTCAGCGCGGCATTGAACAACGCTATTCTATTAGAATGGGACGAAGCAAAATTTCAAGCATTACAATCTAATGCCAACACACCTATTTCACTAACCTTGCCTTGGGAAAATGGACAGACCATCACCCTCGACTTGGTTCCTGCCAAAAATTTCTCTAATGGATTTGCAGTACACACTGCCAGTTCAGGTGGTCAGGAAGTTGCTGTTGATCGTGGCATCCATTACTGGGGTATTGTAAAAAATAACCCTAACTCATTGGTTACCATTAGTTTGTTAAATCATGAAATGATGGGTAGCATTGTCACTGAAAACAGTCGCTACACGTTAGGTGCCATTCCTAACAGGACTGACAAAGCCCACGTATTATATAATGTGGCTAACCTGACTTCTAATGAACTGTTTACCTGTTACACAGATGATGAACTACATCGGATAGGGGAGGAGGCTTCGGAAGCGGCTGACCGTTCTGCAGGGCCAGACAATTGTGTTCGCATGTATATTGAAACTGATTACACTATATTTCAAAACAAAGGCAGCCTTGCCAATGTGGTTTCTTACATGACAGGTGTATTTAGCCAGATTTCTGCTTTATATACCAATGAGTTAGTCAATGTAGTCTTACACGATTTGTTCGTCTGGGATGTTGCTGACCCATACACTGGCCCGTCAGCCAGTAACTACCTCAACCAATTCAGGACAGCCTTAAATGGTGTCTTCAATGGCGACCTTGCTCACCTTGTTGGTATTAATGGTCTCGGCGGCGTAGCCTATGTTGATGTGCTTTGCAACAGTGCTTATGGCGTGGGTTACAGCAGTATCAACGCCACTTATAGCAATGTGCCAACTTATTCTTGGACCATTGAAGTACTTACACACGAGATTGGTCATAACCTCGGTTCTCCACATACACATGCTTGCGCTTGGAATGGTAACAACACCGCTATAGACGGTTGTGGCCCAACGGCAGGTTACAGTGAAGGCTGTACGGCAGCAAATCCAGTCAGCGGCACTATTATGAGTTATTGCCATTTGGTTTCAGGCGTAGGTATTAATTTTAACAACGGTTTCGGCCCTCAACCTGGAGACCTTATTCGTAATAAAGTTTATAATGCTCCTTGCCTCAATCCATGCGGCGGTGGCGGTGGCTGTACTTATGGTGCTATTAATTCTAATAACTTTGAAGCAGGATTCGGAATCTGGACTGACGGGGGTACGGATTGTATTCGTACAAACAATGCAACCTATGCCAATTCTCCAACCTTTAGCATCCAGTTAAGGGACAATACCAGCACCTCCACCACTACATTGGGCAATCAGAATTGGGCTTCTTATGACGAAATAACAGTTGACTTCAGTTATTATACCGTTAGTTATGAAGCTGGCGAAGATTTCTGGCTTCAAAAATCCACCAACGGTGGCGCTTCCTATACTACTGTTGGTGACTTTAATGCTGGAACTCAATTCAGCAATGGTGTTCACAATAATGCAACCGTTGTAGTCCCTGGGCCATTTACCTCTACGACTCGTCTTCGTTTCCGTGGAGACGCATCTGCTGATGATGACCAGGTATATATTGATGATGTAGTTATCACGGGTTGTTTTCAGAACTTTACAAATCCGGGTGAAGAACGTGAAACGCCCGCGAACAGAGTAGTTACAGAAGAACTTAACAATGCAGGAATCACAGCACTTAGTTTTGGCCCAAATCCTGCATCTGATCAATTGATGATTCGTTTCGAGGCTGATTCAAACACAGAAATGAGCGTTTGGATGACTGATATAACTGGAAAATTGATGATACAGAATAATATTTCTGTCATAAAAGGTGATAATAACACGATACTTCCGCTTGAAAAAATAAACAATGGTGTTTATATCCTTTACCTAAAGGCGGGCGATAGTATTATTACGGAAAAAATCGTAGTGTCTAAGTAATACTTCGCATCACCTCACTATTTCGAATACAGACAGGCGTTCGCACTAGCGAACGCCTGTTTTTTTTTTAATATTTAAACCTTTATTTCAACACCGTTCCTAAAAAGCAATCATTTCTTATCACTTATCAACCCAACTACTACACTTATTAATACAGACAAGGTATGTTCAAATATGGCCGATACATTTGTGGCATCATTAATTAAACAACAATATGAATACTAAAATTTTAATTCTGCCATTTCTCTTGCTTTTGTGTACTATGAAAGCAAATGCACAATGTGGTCCGACTACAAATCTGACCTACCAGTTTTCTACAGGAATCCACACCTTTGGTTGGGATGCTGTACCAGATGCTACCCAATACGAGTTTATGATTGTTGAGTCGGGTGGTTTCTCGGCTCCAGAATCTTTGGGTACTATGACGACCAATAGTTTTTCGACACCTGGCGGTGTACTCAGTGCAACGTACGATTATTGGATTATCACCACCTGCCAAAATGGAGATACGCACACTTCGGCAGTATTTACATTCACCATTCCTTGTCCTGAACCAACCAACCTCAGTACGACGAACATTGCTCAAACGAGTGCTACACTCAATTGGTCTAATCCTTATGCCAGCGATCCGATGTATGGGCAAGGTGTTTACTTGTCTTATCGGCCAGTCGGCGGTACTTGGATCTCACTTGGCAGTTCGACTGGTGCTTCCTATAACTTGTCTAATCTGACACCAGGCACTAATTATGAATGGTGTGTCAACCTCAATTGTCCCTACTTTGACAGCGCACCTATTTTTGGGGCTTTTACGACCCTGAATCCGCCATGTCCAACTTCAGTATCTCAAAATATATTGAGTATCACCAATACTTCTGCTCAACTCAATTGGACTAGTGTGTCGGATGCTCAATCCTATACTATCCAGTACAAACAGTCTAGCGGCAGTATCTGGACAACTATTACGACTACTAACAGTAATACTACTTACAATTTGACTGGATTGTTGATCAACACCCAATATAATTGGAAGATAGCGACCAATTGTTCGTATGGTCAGGGTAGTTTTTCTCCAGTCAATACTTTCACGACCAATTGTGTGAGTATGAATAATAGTGCCAGTTTTATCCAGTATGCTCAAGTCAAGACACTTATCCGTCCATCAGGTGCGGAGCCTAATGGGTATGTTAACTATTTTGCTCCAGTGGATGCTCAAACTGGCAGTACCGTAACGATTAAGGTCAAAGCGGGATTCGTGGGTGGCAATTCGGCACATGATTTTGCGATCTATTTGGATCATAATCGCAATGGAATGTTTGATGTGAATGAAAAAATGGGTAACACTTATTTCATCTCCAATACTAGTACGAAAACTTACACGGTTACGATTCCTGCCAGTGCTTCACTCGGCCATGCAAGGTTGCGATTGGTTCTTTTGAAACAAAATCAAGGTATTAGCATGAATGCTTGTGTTCCAGTGGGTTCATTTGGTGAGACGGAGGACTATTGGCTCAATATTGTGGCACCGCCCAGTAACAAACCAATTGTTGGTTCGGAAAGTGAAATAATGATTGTAGAAAGAGATATGCCGACCACGGAAGATAACGAAATTTCAGAAGTGGTGCTTTCACCAAATCCAACATCAGGAGATTTTACGATCAAATCCACCATCGGTATCTTGTCATATACTGTTTTCAGATCCACTGGCGACATTATCATTTATAAAAAACTGGAGGGTAGCCCAACATTCGTAAATGTTCCATTAGAGGTAGTGCCTGACGGAATTTATTTTGTGAAGGTAACGAATATATACGGTGTTTCTACCACACAAAAGTTGTTGGTGTTAAATTAAGTACCAGTGAAATCATGATCTTTAAAAACCAAATTCAGAGAGGGTTGTCGGTAACGGCAATCCTCTTTGCTAGTTATTGGTGCTTATCAAGATAGGTCAATACCGTATCTCGTTTGCGCTGAGACACTGGTATTTGCTCGCCTCCAGCCATGACGAGGCAGCCGCCTTCATTTTTGTCAAACCTGCTAATCAAACGTGAATTGACTAAGTAGGAATGATGACATCTAAGGAATTTGAATGCTTCAAACAGGATTTCGTACTCTTTGAGATTTTTGGAGATTAAAATACTAGACATTCCTTTGATCACGAATTTGGTATATGGCCCATCCGCTTGACAAAAAATAATATCGCTGACTTTAACAAAATAGGTGCCATTGGTATCTTTTAGGGCAATTTTTTGATGCTGATCTACTTTATTTGAAATCTGTGACATCAATATGTCCAATTGTTGCTGGAGGTTATTCTGTTCAATGTTTTTGAGTGCCTTTTGCAGGGTGGATTCGAGGGCTGAAGGGCTGATTGGCTTGAGTAAATAATTGATCGCACTAAATTCAAAGGCTTGTATCGCATATTGATTGTGTGCCGTCGTAAAGATCAGTTGAAAACTGGGGTTATCTATTTTTTTCAAAAGGTCAAACCCTGATCCATCTTCCATTTCAATATCCAAAAACAGAATTTCTGGTTGATAAGTATCAATTTTTTGCAAGCTGTCATAGACACCTGACGCTTCTATCAAGGACACCTGATCGCCTAAATAGTGGCGGATAAGTTTGGCGAGTGATGTCCTGATAGGTGTTTCATCATCTACTATAAGAATTTTAGGGCTCATGAATAATCGGTAATTTTATAGTAACTGTCACACCCTCCTCTATATTGCTTATGATGTTAAAAGTAGCATTGGTTTTTAGTTTTAAGTTAAGCAAATAAATTCTGTCTTTGATGATTTGTGATGCACGACTCACGTAGGGTTTTGCTACCGAAGCAGTGTAATTTAATCCTCGGCCATTGTCATATACGCTTATGAGAATGCCCTCTTTATCTTGATCAAACTTGATTTTCAGGACACCTTTATACGACAAATTTGTAAAACCATGCTCCACCGAATTTTCGACAAATGGTTGTACAATCATAGATGGGATGAGTAAATCATCAACATCAAGGTTTTGATCACATTGTATAGAAAAATCAAATTTGCCTGGAAAACGCATCTGCTGAAGTTCCAGATATTCACGCAAAAAATCATCTTCTTGTTTTATAGTCACATATTCTCGATAGGTGTTTTCCAGCGTTTGGCGCATGATGTGCGAAAACTTAGACAGGTTTTCGGCAAGGACAATAGAATCCGTATCATTGATGGCAAAACTCTGAAGAGAACTCAGGGCATTGAAGAAAAAATGAGGATTCATTCTGGCTCTGTTCAATCGCTGTTCAGTTTCTAGTATTACTTGTTTTTGTTTGAATATTTTTTGTCGGTATTGGTAATAAACAATCATTGCTAATAACGCTAATGACAACAACCCAATCCATAAGAACTTGCGCTGATTGCTAAGGTCAAGTATGGTATTTTCATAGTTTACTTTTTGGTACTTTTGCTCCAATTCGTTGATGATTGTACTGCGCGATACATTAAATAGGCTGTCAGACATGGAATTATATTCTTTGAGTGCTGCCAAGGCTCTGTCTTTTTCGCCGATCATTTCGAATACCTCTGCGCCTTGTTTGAGTATATTGGCCACAAAAGCAGGTTGTATGTATTTTCTCGCATAATGAATAGCGGAATCTTGATGTGCCGCTGCGGCTTTGAAATCCTGCATTTCGACCAAAGTAAGTGCCTTGGTTTGAAAATATGTGTGGATATATTGGAGGTCTCCAGTCTTTTTTATGTAATAGTACGTTGAATCATGGAAGGACAAACTCTGCTGAAAATTTCCATGGCGGTATGCAATGGCCTCTTTGAGTTGAAAGGCATATTGTATTTGTTTATAAAGTTGATATTTTTGGGCAATATCGAGTGCTTTGTTGGCGAAAATAGCGGTGCTATCCAGCAGTTTTTTGTCTCCAATGAGTGCAAAGTTAGTTTCATAGATACGACCCAGCCAATTGTAATACAGTGCCAATTTGTAGTTTTCAGGCTGTCTTTCTATCAATTTTAAGGCTGTTAAAACATAGGGCGTTGCTTTGGCATCTTGGTTTTGCCTACATAATATGGTATATATGATAGAAATAGCAGATAGCGTTTTTTCATCGTTTTGCATTTTTTCGGCCAGTGCCAATGCATCAAAGGCATACTTAGTCCCCAACTCTATACTATCAATTTTTTGATAATAATCTGCTTTGTACCGCGCTATATCAACAGCAGTCAATTCCTTGCAATGGATGGTTTTCTCTATTTTTTCAAGACTATTAAAGAGCCCGGGAATAAGGGAGAACCTCCTTTTTTGGGTAAAATACCTGATCTCTTGACAGCCCCCCAAAAACTTACAATAAGCATCAGGTGAGGTCTTGAGTTTATTGTACCACGACTGGATGGCGGTCGTATCCATGATTTCATTTGCAAAATCAATGGCTTTTTCGTTTTGTGAATACAGAAGGCATTCACATTTTTGCCCTGTTACACTTGAGGTCAAAAACAACAGAAAAGGAAGTACGAAATAGCGCATGGTGGAATTGTTTGACATATAAAAAGGGACAAATAAAATGCTAAATGCCATTGTCGCCCCAATCTAATTAATAAGTGATTAGAATGGATTAATAAGCGATGAAATAACGGATTAGGTTTTCTATTCTAAGCATTTTATTTTATCTTTTCATACCAACTAAGTTTTCACGAACTATTGAATTAAGTAAACACCATCTTTCACTAATATTCCCGCCGCTGGTACAAATACTTGTTAGTGTACTGATGTTCAATTACTTCCGTCCGCACAAATATAAGCCACTTTTGGGAGTCCACAAAGCGTTACAGCAAAAACAGGCCAGTTATTCAACTTTCTCATCACTGGTACTTAGAGCGGTTGAGGTTTTTTTTACTGAGTCCAAAATAGTATTTTCCAGCCATTTTTCACCTTTTTCGGTCACTTAGCCTACGGCGGATGAAAAATGTCCGTCGCCATCTAACACATAGACAACGGGATATTTTTGGTTAGCACCATCAGGGATATGCACCCAAATTTTTCTTTGTTCGCCCAATATCTTGGATTGGAGGCTGTCAATGTTGCCAATGACGATGTTTTGGTTATCTACTTTTCCTTGTGCAAAAACAAGACTGGCCAAAAGGCAAAACGCGAGGAATAAGGATGTTTTTTTCATATTATTATTGGATTGTTAAAAATGCATTTTGTCTTTGCAAATTAGAAGTTCAAGTTCTAATTTGTAAAGACAAATTGTACCTTTGCGTTCATGTTTATAGCACGAATTCAAGGCAATAATAAACATTATGCGAAAAATTTTCGTAAATGAGCCGATAGTTTGCATCTCGTCAAAAGTGCCACATCTTGGCCAGAAGCCGAAATGACGGCGCATTTACAAATTTTTTCTACATAATCTCTAATATTAGCCATGGACGGGCAAGGGCAATGCCATCGTGGTCATTGGCCACAGACAGACAGGTGAGCAAAACCACTCTTGTACGTCAGCTATCGGAAGCGTTGCATCAAAACATCCTTTATCTAACCTCCGCAGGCCCAAAAAATTCTCGCCGATTTGAGCGACGGACTCATGTACAAGACCTGCTTACGCTCGACCAAATCAAAAAACCTGCTCCGTTGGTCAAATTGTTGCAGGCCCCTGTAGATAGCCTGCTCCCCAAAAATGGACGAATCATCGTCATCCCAGACGGTATTCTGACCTACATTCCTTTCGAAGCCCTGCTATCCGAACAACCAAGCGGTATATTTAAGACAGGGCGTTATAAGTATTGGGTGCTTGACCATGAGATAAGTTATTGCTACTCCGCTACGCTCCTCCGCGAGATGCGCAAACGAAACACCGAATGACAGCATTGAAAATGAATGGCTCTACGTCCGCGAAATCTACAACCTCTCCCTCAACGCTGACCTTGTACCGTTGAGTGCCTGCGAAACAGGTCTCGGAGAATTGCGACGGGGGGAGGGCATTATCGGGCTTACGCGAGCCTTTACTTACGCAGGTGCAAAAAGCATCGTCAACTCGCTTTGGGCGGTTGATGACGGTCGCACGAAGGGTTTTATGGTTGATTTTTAAAGCTGGGGATCGCAAGGACTCCGCACTGGCTGCCGCAAAACGGTTTTTTATCCGTACGGGTAAAACAGATTCGCATCCGTTTTTTTGGGCTGGATTTATTGGGATTGGGGATATGTCCATGATTAAGTTTTAAACCCGTGTTAGATTAAAAATCAGCCATTACTTCGATCCTCCACCACCAAAAAATACTACGAACCCATCTTGCGCAGCAGGATTTTATATCCTTTTCGTTCCTGAATGATTTGTGCGTTGGTGCACGCAATGCTATCTTGCATGGCTAGTTTTTGGAATGCGCGTTCACCCCCCAAAAAAAAGCGGCGTGCCTTTGCACACCGCCCGGATAAAATCCATTCTATCGTATGAAGTAAAAAACTGTTAACTCAAAACAGGGGCAGCATTACACTGCGATTGGAAGGGCATTTAGATCCCTAAACAATATTTTCTTACGGTTGAAGTAAAGCACATTGGATCGCTTCAACTGATTTAACACGGCAGTGACCATTTGTCGGCTTGTACCGGTTAGGTCTGCAATATCTTGGTGCGTCATGTTGTGCTTTACCAAGGTTTCAAGACCAATTGGTTTGCCTTGTTCTATACCCATCTGATGCAAAAACTCAAGGATACGGCTTTTTGAATCCTTCAAAACTACCTTCTCCAATTGCACTTCAGTATAACGGAGACGCTCACCCAAAAAGTGTAGAAGAGACTGCGCAAAAGCAAAATTACTTTTCATGACAGACAGTACACTCAATGAATCAAATTCAATTACTTCAATTTGATCATCCATCGCATAAGCAAAATCACGGCGAGCCTGATCTCCTGTGAGGCACGATTCCCCAAAAAGGTTGCCCGGACGTACGATGTATTTAATAATATCTTTTTTCTCTGCGTGAACGGCTACTTTAACCAGTCCTTTAGTCAGAAAATAGACCTTATTGGCAACCTGACCTGGCTTGTACAGCACTTGATGTTTCGTAAACAACGTTACAGTACTATTAATCGTAAGCAGCACGCGCTCATCGTTTGTCAAAACGGCAAATAAAGGATTGGTTTCTAAGGTTGGTGTAGCAGTCTTTACATTCATCATACGGATAACAATTTTGTGTGGATTTCTTTCACATATTCGCTATTACTGACAAAACCAACAGAAATAACCCCTATGCTTTCAAAAAATTATTTTTTGGCAACCATATATTTGGGTGTCTAAATAAGATTAATTATATTGATTTTAAAAATAAAATTTGCTTAAAAAGTTTTTAGAGAACAATTATTCTAAATGAAAATAAAATTTACTACCTTTGCAAAATAATAATTTTTTAACATAAAAATGGCCTCCACTTCGGAAGAGATAGAAAAACAATGGCTTTCCGCCCTCCGCCAAGGAGACGAAAGTGCTTTGCGGCACATCTTTGACCAGCATTATCCATTGCTTGTCAGGGATGTCTATCGCTTGATTCAAGATACCGATACTTGCAAGGATTTGGCCCAAGAAGTATTTGTAGAACTCTGGAAAAAACGCGAGGTTTTGACCATTCATAGTGCATTAAGACCCTACTTGAGGAGGGCAGCGGTCAACAAGGCACTAAACCACATCAAAACGCAAAAAAAAATCTCCTTTGAAGAACCCGAAAATTGGGTATTCAATGCCGACGATACCCCACAAATACTAGAAGAACAAACCAGTAAAGAACGAATAGAGCAAGCCTTGCACGAAGCCATTGATTCGTTGCCCGAAAAGTGCAGGATCGTGTTCAATTTAAGCCGTTTTGAGCAAATGTCGCACAAAGAAATATCCGAAAGCCTTGGCATCTCTGTAAAAACAATCGAAAATCAAATCACCAAAGCCTTTAAAATTCTCCGAGGAATCATGTCTCAATACAACCATTTGTCTTCTATTGGCATTTCGTGCCTATTTTTAACCTGAACTCATAGGGGATTTATTCCAACCTATTGTCAAAGTAATAAGCCGCGCAGTTATTTGAAAAGCGCAAATATTTAAAATGCAAGATCAAACCTATATAATACTATTGAGCAAGTCATTCACTGGAGACATTTCCCCGGCAGAATTGCATTTGCTTGATATATGGAAACAAGAATCCCCTGAAAACACCCAATTTGCAGCACAAATGAAGCAGGTTTGGGAATCCAGTGCCAATCATGTACCATCCATAGCCGTCAATGACCTTGAGGGCGACTTCAAAAACGTCCTAGCAAAAATCAACCAAGGAGAAACCACGCAATTAAAGGTTGTTTCATTCGGTGGGCGCATCTTGCGTGCTGCCGCTATCTTGGTTTGTTTATTGGCCGCTGTTTGGACATTGCGCCAAATCACAGCCACCAAAGATATTATTGAAACGGCTCAAGGCTTCGATCAACGTCAAGTCACCCTGCCCGATGGAAGCCTCGTTTGGCTCCGCCAAAATACGACCTTAACTTACTCCGAAAATAGTTTTAACACCACTGAGCGTCGCCTAAAACTAGAAGGGGAAGCCTATTTTGAAGTAACACACAATCCATCTAGACCATTCCGAGTAGAAGTAGCCAACACCTCCTCTGTTGAAGTATTGGGAACTCAATTTGATGTGAAAACCAGTGGCGACAAGTCAGCCGTAACGGTGATTTTGAAATCGGGCAAAGTCCGTTTCAAACCCACCCCTACACAAGAAGGCGTGATCATGTCACCCAACCAAAAATTGGTTTATGACCCTATCCAATCCAAAATCACAACGAGTACCCTCCAATCCAATGCAGACTTGGCATGGCAAGCAGGCGGCCTCTGTTTCATTGATGCCCCCCTATCAGTAGTCAAAACAGAAATAGAAAAATACTACGGTATTCAGGTAAACATAACCAATCCGCTCCTGCTGGATTGCAAATTTACGTCTCCACTCCCTTCTAAAAATGCTGGTGATCTGTTGAAAAACATAGCCACTGTTTTTGGAATGAAAATAATAAATGACACTACAAACAATTACATATTGAGTGAAGGCGTTTGTGCTAAATAAACGTCTCCAACTTTTTACATGGTTCATTTTACACGTCACATTCTCCCAAACGGGCTCCGCGTCATCCTTCATGAAGACCACACCACTCCACTGGTAGCCGTCAATCTTACTTACTATGTTGGTTCTCGCGATGAAAGCGAAGAAAAAACGGGATTTGCCCACCTTTTTGAGCATTTAATGTTCGCTGGCAGCAGAAACATCTCAGATTTTGACGATCCTTTGCAAAGGGCTGGTGGCGAAAACAATGCCTACACCACCAACGATTACACTACATTTTATGAAATATTACCCGCCGAGAACATAGAAACCGCACTGTGGCTCGAAAGTGACCGTATGCTCGCGCTCAGCATCAATAAAAAATCATTGGAAGTACAGCGTAAAGTTGTGGTGGAGGAGTTCAAAGAAACCTGCCTTAATGAGCCCTATGGCGATGCTTGGCATCACCTCTCTGAGTTGTTGTACCAAAAACACCCCTATCGTTGGCCAGTCATTGGGTTAGTACCACAACACATCGAAGACGCTACCCTACCCGATGTCCAGCAGTTTTATAAAAAATGGTACACCCCCGCCAATGCAGTGCTAAGTATAGCCGGAAAAATAAACCCCGAAGAAACACTGGCTTTGGTTGAAAAATGGTTTGCCCCCATACCAAGTCCCGAAAGACCCCAACGCAACCTAGTACAAGAACCACCCCAGACCGCCGCCCGCTACAAAAAAGTAGAGGCTCAAGTGCCTGTACCAGCCATTTTTCTGGCGTTCAGGATGCCCGCCCGACTCGAACCTGATTTTTATGCCGTTGATTTAATATCCGATGTATTGGCACAAGGGCATTCGGCGCGTTTGTACCGCCATTTAGTCAAAGACAAAAGTGTTTTCGCCCAAATAGATGCCTATATCACGGCTAATATTGATCCGGGTGTATTGGTGATAGAAGGCCGCCCAGCAGAAGGTGTAAGCATCGAAACCGCAACCCAAGCCATCTGGGATGAATTAGAAATGCTCAAAAAAGAACCCATTTCTGATCGAGAATTGCAAAAGATTCAAAATAAATTTGAAAGCACCATCGTGTTTTCAGAAATGAATGCCCTGAATAAAGCCCAAAACCTAGCGTTTTATGAGTTACTAGATCGGGCCGAATTAATGAACGAAGAAGTAGATATTTACCTGCGCGTTAGTACCCACGATTTGCATAGGGTTGCCAACGAAATTTTGATACTGGACAATTCAGCCACGCTGATTTACGTTCCTATGTCAAATCCGTAACATTTCATGCACAGACACTGCATCTTTTTTTTATTCCTATTTCCTTTTGCCATCGGTGCCCAAGAACAACTCGGTATGCGATTAGAACGGTATGCTGGTGCTTATGGAGCCAGTATCAACCCTGCTCAAACCGCATTGATGCCATACCAATGGGAGGTGACCCTATTCAGTGCCGAACTTTTTGCAGAAAATAACTATGCTTTCCTCCGCAATACGTCGGTACAAAACACCCTCCGAAATTCCGAAAACCTAGTGGCCATCACCGATCTTGATCCCGACCGACCACCGCCAGCCAATGCCATCATACAAGATTTCTTTAATAAAGACCGAAAAATGAGGGGCATCCTTCATACCCGTGTCGCTGGCCCAGGCTTCCTATTTCGTTTTGGAGGAAACCATGTGATTGGCCTACAAACGGCCATCAGATCCGACGTTACGATGTACAAAATACCCGCAGTGCTGCGCTATGCGAAGGCAAGTCAAGTAAAAAAAGGCGAAACCGTTGAGATCACTCCTACTGAAATCACGGCGATGGGTTGGGGTGAGGTTGGGTTGCATTACAGCCACAAAACAGAAAATGATGGGGTATCTATGGCTTGGGGCATATCCCCAAAATTGCTGATCGGTATGGCCGGCGGTTTTGGAAAATCAAACAACACCTTTAGCGTTACACCCAGTGGCGGTGACACGGCTATTATAGGCAGCCCCACTTGGGAATATGGATTATCAGGAAATATACTCGACCAATCCTTTGAAAAAGGATCTCGCGTGGGCGGTTTGGGATTTGCGACCGATATGGGTATCAGTTGGTTTTCGCCGGATGGCGAAGATGGAGATTATCGCTGGAAAGCAGGTATTTCCTTACTAGACCTGGGTCTAGTAAACTTTAAGCGCGGGGCTGAACGTCATAAAATCGCTTTTGATTCCATCAAAAACGTGGATGGATCCAATATAAATGCCAGTACAGCCAGAGAATATACTCGAAAAATTAGTGATGCCTTACTGGGCGACCCCAACCGTTCATTGCAAAGCGAAGGATTTTCAATGGGTTTGCCCACTGCAATATCCATACAGGTGGACTACAAAATGACTGAGCACTGTTATATAGCGGCCATCCTGACCCAAAGAACGCCTATTTTTAAGCATTCTGTCAGGCGTGCCTCTACCTTGGCATTTATCCCACGATTTGAGCACCGCTGGTTTTCAGTATCACTTCCAGTTATGATCAATGATTGGCAGTCGCCTAGGTTTGGTGCTGCCGTTCGCTTAGGCTGGCTCTACCTTGGATCTGACAACCTGGGTAGTTTCATGCAGCGCGACGAACTCAGTGGTACAGACTTCTATGTTGGCTTAAAGATAAATGGGTTCTCCCTAAGATTTCGGGAGCGCGAAGGTAGCGGGCTTCGCCCTTCTAAATCGCGTGGACACAAACAGAAGCGTCGGCAGATTAAGTGTTATGATTTTTAGAGACTAAGCCACCACCTCTTCACCAAAATCAGCCTCCGTCAAGTCGGCTGCTTGGTCGTCTGTACGCCTATTTCTCCACCACCAGTATCCAATGCAGCCTACAATCGTGTAGGGCATCAAAAACATGTATAAAATGCCTTTGTTCAATCCCTTAGGATCGCCACCACCCATTTTCAAGTTGGCTTCAGCCGCACCCTTACACATGGCACATTGTGCAGCAGCAGGTTCCATAAAGAGTATGGAAAGGATAAATACGAATGCCACAACAGCGGCGATTTTAATATAGTTATTTTTCATAATAATATTTTCAAATCGAATTATAAAATCAATAATAAGGCTTCAACATCAAATAACAAATAGGCCCAGATATAGCCACATACAACCAAAGCGGGAAAACCCACCTAGCCATTTTTTTGTGGCGATCAAACTGATTTGTATAAGCCCTAGTAAACGTCAATAGTATAAACGGCAATATAACAGCCGCCAATATGACGTGGGTAATCAACAATATGAAATACACCGTCTTGATAGTACCAACACCACCAAATTTTGTTTCTGGCGTAGTGAAGTGATACAACACGTAAGAAACAAGGAATAAAGCGGAGAAAGTCAAGGCTCCATAAATGGATTTCCGATGGTTCTCCACTTGCCCATTCTTGATAAAATACAAGGCAGCAATCAATAATACAGCACAGATGGCATTGAATGAGGCGTGTATAGGAGGCAAAAAACTAAAATCTATACCAAGATCAATTTTTACCCTGCGCATCAAACCCACCAAAAGCAGCACTACTGCTGAAAGTATATATGCCCAAACATTCAGGCGTTTTTCCAAATCTCTATTCGGTACGTTGCCCATGATTTAATCTTTAGGAAGTAAAAAAGGTATATGTTCTACCAATCGGCCAAGTTCTGCCTCGTCCAAGGCATTATAAAACCGGCGCAACTGACCAGACGTATCGGCCAAGGCAAAGTAATGTTTCACCGGTTTCACCCCTTGATCTTGGCAATACATTTCATAACCTTTAGTAATAGGAGACGGCCAAGCTCCTAAAGCATGAGTCCACACCCAAGTTGGATCATCAACGCTCAACATGGTTTGATACCGAGACTTGAATTCTGATGCCTCATTAGAGGAAATCATAGCCAATCGGAATCCCGGACGCATTCGGCCATCACTCAAACGACCAAAACGCTGTTGAAGGCGTTCGACATTATTCATGATGGTCTTATTATCTTCCGTCAATTCAACGCCATTTCCGAATATATGTACCACAGTGACGGCACCCGCTAGCACGTTGGCCTTGGTGCCATTAGGGCTGTGCAAGTTGTGTACTGGTATTTGACCATAGTGTCCCAATTCTGCCACGGCTTTTTTATGCCAATTAAGGCCATCTCTTAGATAGAACCAAGAAACAGCAGGTAAAATAATGAGAATAGTGGCAAGCACCATAGCCATTAGAATACGATTTTTCTTATTGGGTCTTGTATCTGTGTTAACTGAACTCATAGTAATTAAACAATAAATTTTTTGACTTGTTTAGGAACGAGTGAATAATATAGGCGTTCCTTATTATTTCCAGATTCTTAGCAAAAAAAGCAGCGAGTACCGACGGACTCGCTGCTTTTTTGCATATACTAATTGGTGCAAATGCACATCGTTTGTTTACCCGCGCTGGTACAAAACGGTACCAGGTATCACGTATCCACTTGGCTTACCAGTGGGCGATGATTGGGCTGGTGTTTCATTAAAACCTTTGATTTGTTCACGGCGCCTGCCCCAAACAGTCCCTTCGTGGAAGAATGCAATGATAGCCCATATCAGCAACATGGTTGGCAGCAATACGCTGAGTGCCAGCCCTTTCATCTCATGCGCCATATGCATGAATTGGAATATGATAAAGTATGCCTTATACACGGAGAAACCTACCATAAGCAACATGTATAGGCCGTGGCCGATTCCATGTTTGAACTCCACGCCATGAATCAAGTGGCCTTTGGCCAACAAAGCAATAAATACTTCTACCAGAGTGATCGCCCCAAGTAACATTAAGCCTTTAAAAACAGACTTCTTTTGATCTTCGTATGAGAGATGTGCAGCCATCTTTCTATTATATTTTACAATGAATTGAATGTGTAGAACAAGCAGAACGAATACAACTTATAACAGGTAGAAAACAAGGAATACAAACACCCAGACTAAATCTACAAAGTGCCAGTAAAGACCAATTTTTTCGACCATTTCATAGCCATTTCGACGTTGCGCATAAAGGCCGCTTCCTGCATTGATCATAATGATCGCTAAAAAAAGCACACCTGAGAATACGTGGAAACCGTGGAAACCAGTAATGAAGAAGAATAGCGCACCAAACGCCTTGGGGCCAAATGCTGCCTCTGATACTTTGCCAGCATCTATACCAGTCGTGTAACGGATTTTCAAGCCATCATGCTCACCTCTGTTACCGTCAGAATGATATACCAAACCAGATGGTTTGTCATCGTGAAAGTGAATCAGGTAACTATCGTTTTTAACAAATGTCTTGGTGCTGCCATCTGCGTTTTTGGCTTCTGTGCCATCAGCATTGAGGTAAATACCGTCTGCTACGTGCCTTCCGAAGGGGTTTTGACTAACAGTCATGTTTTCCCCTTTGATCAAGGTCGTCCATTCGTAGGCTTGGCTACCTAAGAAAGTAGCACCACCCAAGATGGTCAAAAACATCCAAAACACGACACCTTTTTGGTTTTCGCGATGGCCTTCTTGCACCGCACGAACCATCGTAACAGAGGAGAAGATCAGGACAAAGGTCATGAACGTAACAAAGATCAAGGGCCAGTGTGCCTTCACAAAGGGAAATGACGCAAACACGAAATCTGCTTCAGGCCAAGTAGGCATACTGAAGCGGAGCGCGCCATAAGCGATCAAGAAACCAGCAAACGTAAAAGCATCGGATACTAAGAAGTACCACATCATTAATTTGCCATAACTCGCTTTGAACGGCTCTACGCCGCCTTCCCAGAGTTGAGACTCATCGCTGTGCCCGTGTGAATCATGTGAATGGGTTACAGATGTATCTGCCATGATTATCAGTCAATTATTATTAATAGGTTGCTTTCGTTTAAAACGAAAAATAATATTCAATTAAATCAAGGTTTTTAAGATTGCATCATAAAGAAAACAACCAAATAAACCCAGAGTATATCTACGAAGTGCCAATACTGCACGACTAGTTCAAATCTTAATTGCCTGCGCGGTGTCGGCTTGAATGGCAATATGTAAGCATGTACCATAGCCGTAATAATTGCTGCAATCCCTCCTAACACGTGGGCCGCGTGAAGACCCGAAATCACATAAATAAAAGAACTCGATGGATTGATCGTGAACGTAGCACCGATGGCATCCATAGCAACCCAACCTTGATATTGCAAGGCGATAAAAGCCAAGCCTAACAAAAAAGTTGCGATGAGCAATAGTTTGTACATTTTCTCATTTCCCTTTTTAAAAGAAATATACGAAAAATGTATGGTAGCACTACTCAACAAGATCACGATAGTATTAAACCAAAAAATATCGGGCAACTTAAACTCAAACCAATTTCCCGCAGACCTTCTAACAATGTAGGCACTTGTAAAAGCAGCAAACATCATAATGATACTTGCAATACCTACCCAAAGCGCAAATTTATACTGATGTATTTTACTTTGCGAATACTGTGGTGATCTAACACTCATAGTCTATCTATTAATAACACGATCAGCGTGACGGGCAAATGCCAAAAAGAAACAAACATTTGCTTCAACGCCGCCTCTCGTGTACATGTTTTATATAAAATCCAACAACGCCAAGCCCAATAGATGTTGATCACATTTAGTACGATCATAGCCACTAAACCAATCAGACCCAAGGCATAACCCAATACAATGTTCAAGACCAATAAAAAGCAGAACATCATCGAAATGAAACCTACTGAACTATCTTTTTCACCACTTTTAGATGGCAATAAATAGAAGCCTGCATTTTTGTAATCGTCATCAGCCAACCAAGCAACTGCCCAAAAATGTGGGAATTGCCACAGAAACTGATAACTGAACAACAACAAGGCCGTCTGTGAAATAGTACCTTCAAACGCGACACTTCCAATAATAAGAGGCAATGCACCCGGTATAGCCCCTACAAAAACTGACAACGACGTTGATCGTTTCATCGGAGTATAAACGAAGGCATAACTAATCAACGACAACGTACCTATAAAACCCGCCAAAGGCCCAAAAAAAGACAATAAACTAATGCCTAATAAAGCCATGAGGCCAGCCAACAAAACCGCTGTCGAGACGCTCATCCTGCCAGTCACTAATGGACGATTGGCAGTTCGAGGCATCAGGCGATCAAAATCGCGCTCCAACACTTGGTTCAAAGCATTAGCAGATCCAGTTACCAAAAATCCACCCAAAGCCAGTATAAACATCATCGTCCAATCAAAATCGCCAGCACTGACTATAGCGTAAGACATCAGTGCCGAAAACAAGACCAACAGAGAGAGTTTAAACTTCACCAATATGCCGAAGTCTTTTACCTGCTGTATCAAACCATCCCAAAGAACAACCTGTTTCGCTTCTTCCCGTTGCATGTCTTTGATTATTAATGTCCGTGATCATGTTCGTCATCCTTCAATGGCACATACTGAGGAATGAACTCCTCCCCGTTTTTACCATAGTCATAGGCCCAACGCTGAACGCTTGGGACATTACCGGGCCAGTTACCATGCCCTGGCACAATTGGCGTTGTCCACTCCAGTGTATTGGCTCCCCAAGGATTTTTGGTCGTCAATTTCTTACCACTGAATATAGAGTAGAAGAAATTGATGATAAACAAAACCTGCAAAGAGAATACCACGATAGCAGCAACTGTAATGAACTGGTTCAATTCTGTGAAATGCTTGAAGGCATCAAAAGAAGCACCTGCGTCATAGTAACGACGTGGCACACCAGCCATACCAGTATAGTGCATTGGCCAGAATATCGCATAAGCACCGACCAATGTACCCCAGAAGTGGATTTTACCAAGTGTTTCGTTCATGAAACGGCTGAACATCTTAGGAAACCAGTGATAAATACCTGCAAACATACCGAAGAATGCTGCAATACCCATTACAATGTGAAAGTGGGCAACAATAAAGTATGTATCGTGCAATGCAATATCAATAGCTGAATTACCAAGGAAAATACCCGTCAAACCACCAGAGATGAACATAGATACGAAACCAATGGCGAACAAACTCGCAGAAGTAAACCTGAAGTTAGAGCCGTATATCGTAGTAATCCAGTTGAACACTTTTACCGCAGATGGTACCGCGATAATCAATGTAAAGATTACAAAGAAATTACTAATAAATGGGTTCACACCCGACATAAACATGTGGTGAGCCCATACGATGAAGGATAGTACTGCAATGGCTAAAATAGACATTACCATAGCGCGGTATCCAAAAATCGGCTTCCGTGCATGTACAGACAATACTTCAGAAGAGATACCCATAGCCGGAAGAATGATGATATACACCTCTGGGTGACCCAAGAACCAGAATAAGTGCTGGAACAAGATAGGACTACCACCGATCCGATCCAATATTTGGCCTCCTACTACGATTTCACTCAAATAGAAGGAAGTGCCCATACTGCGGTCAAACATCAGGAGCAATAGACCAGAGAACAATACCGGAAATGATAGTACACCCAAGATAGCCGTCACAAAGAAGGCCCACATGGTCAATGGCATACGCATCATGCTCATGCCTTTGGTACGAAGGTTCAAGATAGTAGTGATATAGTTGATGCCTCCCAAAAGAGCCGATACTACAAACAATGACATGGAAACGATCCACATGGTCATACCAGCGGCAGAGCCATCAGATGCTTGTGGCAAGGCACTCAATGGTGGATAGGCTGTCCAACCCCCAGAGAATGGGCCTGTGCTTAGAAACAAAGAAAGAAACATGACAACACCCGCCAAGAAAAACGCCCAATAAGAGAAGGCATTCAGCAATGGGGAGGCCATATCGCGAGCACCTACCTGCAATGGAATCAACAAATTGGAGAAAGTACCGCTCAAACCAGCCGTCAATACAAAGAATACCAAAATGGTACCGTGCATCGTCACTAGAGAGTAGTAAAATTCAGGATCCAACTTTCCGATACCTGCTTCGCTCACTTGTATCCACTTGCCAAGAATTGGCCTCAACCAAGACAAATCGGCTTCAGGGAAGCCCAATTGTAGGCGAAAAATGATAGACATAGCAGCACCAATGAATGCCCAGAAAATACCTGTAATCAGGAATTGACGAGCGATCATTTTATGATCGGTACTGAAGATGTAATGCGTCATAAAGTTAGACTGGTACTTATCGCCATGATGATGCTCATGGAAATGGTCGTCAAATCCTAACTCTTGCGTGAGTTTTTCTTCAAGTGTATCGGCGGCGTTGATTACGTGTGCCATAACTTTTGATAATTTTTTGATGACAGCCATTAAAGGCTACCACATTGTTAGTTTATTATGAAAGAAACAATTTTTTGTTTGTTTGGTAGGTATCTCTTACTGTACTTCCTCTACCGCTGTACCACCCGATACTACTTTTAGTTCTGTCCTACGATTCTTAGCACGATTCTCTGCTGTTTCATTATCAGCCGTTGGCTTGGTATCTCCATAACCTCGCGCAATCATCCGCGCAGGCGTAATTCCTTTGCCTGAAAGATATGTTTTAACAGCATCAGCACGTTGAGCCGACAAGGCTTGGTTGGATGCTGGGTCACCTACGTTATCAGTGTGGCCACCTACTTCAATCACTACCGCTGGAAAATCAGACATTGCCTTTACTACATTGTCCAACTCGTATTTGCTATCCGCTGTCAATTGAGCAGAGCCAGTTTCGAACGTAACATAGTCCAAGCGGAGTACTTTATCGGTCGCAGTAGAAGACTCTACGGCTTTCTTTACTTTCTCACCAAAATCTTTGGCACGCATACCAACCTCAATTGGCAGCACCATCTTATCCTTATTTGGATCTTCGGCTTTACCACGTATTTGTGTCAAATAGAATGATTGTTGCTTAGCAATCCATTCATCATATTCTTTTTGAGGCACTATTTTGAAAATACGGCGCATAGAATAGTGACCCTTACCACACAATTCAGCGCAAGCCAACTCATATTCAAATTTTTCCCAACGCTTAGGGCCATTTGGATCGGCTACGTCATAGGGTGTATTGAACTCTTCAAACTTACTAAGTTCCTGACGGTACTCCGCAGTAGTCTTGGTTGGAGTAAATACAAAATAGGTAGGAAGACCTGGTACCGCATCCATTTTTACACGGAAGTGAGGCAAGTAAAAATTATGTAGTACATCTTTTGCAATGATACGAACACGTACTTTTTTACCTACTGGAAGGTAAAATTGTTCGCCCGGTATTTGGTCATCCCAAGTCTTATCATCGCGAAAGTCCATACCATTTTGGTTATTGGCAGTGGTCAACTTATAGTCGCGGGTGCCAAGTTTGCCATCAGCACCTGGGTAACGGATCGTCCAGTTAAACTGTTGAGCCATTGCTTCGATTTCCATGTAATCTTCGCCTTCTTTTACGTCGGCCATTACTGTATTCCAAGCATTAAGACCTTGAACCACCAAAAACGTCATTACTACGGCAGGAATGGCTGTCCACCAGATTTCCAGACGATTATCGTGTGAGATAAACTGCGCCTTGCGACCCTCTTGCCACCGGAACTTATAAGCGAAATAAAACAAGGCAATATGGGTCAATACAAAAACAATACCCGTGAAAAACAAAGTAGTGTTGAAAAGATTATCCAACAACAAGCCATGTTCAGAGGCTGACTCATGCGGGCCATAGCCCAACATCACATTGCGATAGTGGTAAGCAGAAACCACAACGCCTACTAAGAAAACAACCAAGAACCCGATAGAAAACCATCCATTCCATTTGCTGTTGTCGCGCTGTACTTCACGATCTCCTTTTATTTGAGCAGTGAGTTCCAACACCTTACCGATTTGCACCACGACGATGGAAACCAGAATTACGCAAATTAATACTATTAGCGGTGCCATGTGTAACTTAAATTTTTATTTTATATAACCCAAAGGTATAGATAATGTTCAGTACTTAGATAAGTCCAATAATGTAATTAGAATGATTCTAAATAAATTAATGGTGGTGATCTCCACCATGTTTTTCGTGTTCCTCTGTCTCGATCAAGGTACCAGTATCGTGATGCAAACTTTCCTCTAAGAATGGATCTTTGAATGGAACCAAAGAAGATTTTGACAATTGTCCAAAAAAGAAATAAAGGAACAGCGATAAGAATCCAATCATGACACCCAAATCGTCAAGCCCCGGAATGGTATAGCCCAACTTGAATGCTTTTGATTCATCTATTTCGTGACCAGCACCATGTGCATCGGCTGCATGTGCATCGCCACTATGAGCATCAGGCGTTGCGTGGCCTTCTGTTGCATGTACTGGTTCTTCTGGATGCTCTACTGTACCACCTTCGTGGGTTTCTGGTTTTGGACTATGGGCTTCACCCGCTGCATGTTCTAAAGGCTTTTCGCCTGGAGCAGTTGTTGGCTGGGGTGCGCTGTGCGTGGTAGCAGGTGTTCCTGCCTTAGGATCATCGTGTTGTACTCCCGCCTCTAGGATAATCGGAGCCGCAGGCAACACAGAACTATGTAATGCTGCGTGTTCGGTAGCCTCGTGTGCTGCAATACGAGCACCTGGCTTGATCATATAGAAATAATCCCACCAGTGTCCGAAAAATACGAGCGCAGCCACGAAGAACATAGTACCGTATTTACGCTTGGTGTCGTTGCGCATCAAAATCAAGAATGGCAATACAAAGTTTAACACTAGGTTTCCCCAGAACAGCACTGGATAATGTACCATACGTTCTTTGAAATAGATGGTCTCTTCACCGTTGTTTGCGTACCAGATCAACATGAATTGGTCGAACCAAAGGTAAGTCCAAAACACGGAAATACCAAACAGGAACTTGCCAATATCGTGCATGTGGTCGCGGCCAACATACTCCATGTAGCCTTTAGATTTCAACCAAATGATAAGCATAACAGTGAGCGATACCGCTCCCAACCATACCGATACCATAGAATACCAAGCAAACATGGTACTATACCAGTGCGTATCAATAGACATCACGGAGAACCAAAGGAAGAAGGTACTCAAAAAGCCACCTAATGGAAGGAAAGATGCCGCCCATTTGCGCTGCTTTTTATAGTAATCGAAAGAAGCCGTTTCCATCGTATCCTGATCTACAGAAGCCTGACGGAGTTTGAATGCCCAAAAATACCACAGCCCCAAGACACCAATGGTTCCGACGGTAAAAAACGTTGGGTTAAGGAAAGATTTTTTCCCTGCAATGAGTTTATCATACATTGGACTGGCGGGATCAGTGATGCCCGGTACATTCCAATGGTATAGGTGGTGGAGGTGTCCCCACACGCCTACTGCGATAACGCCCATCAGAATGAGGCCAACCCACATGAATTGGCTCATGGATTCCCAAACACGCTTTACCACTGTGTTCCAACCTCCAAACGCCGTAATTTGGGCAGAAAGGAAGAACATAGACATAAAGGCGATGCCAGTGAAATACACCGAATTGTGCAACCAAGTTGTCCAAAAACGGGTGTGATATTGGTCATCATTGATAGCCACTAAGGCAAGGCAGATAGCACCCAGCACCATGCCCCCAATGAGGACTCGCTTGGTTTTGCTATCAAACACGAATTGCGTATTGGTCAAATTCATATCTCAAATTCAGGTTAAATAGCCTGATAATTAATGACTTATTAAACTAATAGTATTAGTTGGTTGCAGGAGGCGGCACGACTGTATTGCCAGCACGGGCTGGACCAGTTGCTTCACCTTTTGCAGGTTTTTCAATATTGCTCAAAGTATTACCTTTTTCGTCGTACTGAAACTTTTTAGATTTGGCTTGTAAAGAACGAACATAGTGAATTACCTGCCAACGCTCTTCAAACGAAAGTTTGTCGGCATATCCACCCATAACGTTTTTACCATAGATCATAGCGTAGTAGTATCGGCCATTGCCTGCTGCAATCATGTCATCGGCAATCAGGTTTTTAGGCTGTGCCAAGTACTTCGCATCTGGCTTGGCTACCAACCAACCTTGTCCATCGCCTTGTTCACCATGACAAATGCCACAATTAACATTGTACAATGGTTTTGCACGTTCCAAACCTGCCGCAGTGATGCTGAATGGGTTGTTTACCATCTCTTGCTCACAACGAGCACGCTCGGTTTCATTGTCCTGATAATAAAACGGTGCTTCTCCATTGATGGGAGACGCGATGGCGTTGGGGGCATTTTTACCCCTAACTACTGCGATGGCCTCTTCGCCACCATAATACAAACCGGTCATACCACGCGGTACTGATCCGTTCACCTTGCCACGGGGCTGTGAAAGTTCTGCTTTAGTGTGTACACTCTCTTTGTCCCAGTGATTCCACTTATAGGCACTATATACATTGGATTCGTAAGAAACCGGATGATACATATCAGGCATATATTCATGTCCAGTCTTATTCTTCCCTGCTGGAGAGCAAAGAGAAAAGAACCAGGCAAATAAAGCGATTCCAAGAAGGATACCAATCGCGTTTTTCATTGCTATGCTATTAATGATGTTTCTAAAAAAATTAAATCGTCTTCACGTTTACTTCAGCGGCTTGACTGCTACCAAAGAAACTTTTCAACTTGTCGGTATCGCCGTCACTCGCATTGGTAACATCAAAAGCGATACAAAATTTATCGTCAGTGATACGATCATCGAGTGTTTTGGCCTTCACACCGGGCCAAAGGCCGCAAATAGTGTAGAAAGTAATGGTCATACCCCAAGCAGCAAACAATACCGTGAACTCGAAAGTAATCGGGATGAATGCAGGAACAGACCAATATGGCTTACCACCAATCATAATAGGCCAATCGCTGGTAAACACCCATGTCATGACCAAAAAAGCAAAGGAAGCGCCGATCAGGCCATAAATAAAGCCCAAATAGTGCAAGCGACTCTCTTTTAGTCCGAGTATAGGGTCAAGACCGTGTACTGGGAAAGGAGAATAAACATCAAAAATGTCTAAGTGCGCCGCACTTGCCGCTCTCACGGCTTTTTTCAGATCTTCCTCGTCGTTATAGAGTCCATAAAGGACTTTTGTACTTGAAGCAGCCATTATAAATTAATGTTTTTGTTTAGCGTCTGGGCCGATATACTGATCGCCAGCAACTTTTAAAATAGATTTGACCTCGGCAATAGCAACTACTGGAGCCACTCGTGTAAAGATCAGATACAATACAAAGAATAAACCTATGGTACCAGAGAAGATACCCATCTCTACCCAAGTTGGAGAGTAATAACTCCAAGATGATGGTAGGAAGTCACGTGCCAAGGTGGTGGCAATGATTACGAAACGCTCGAACCACATACCAATATTGATCACAATGGACAGGAAAAAGGTCACTTCTATACTGCGGCGCATTTTACGCGACCAGAATATTTGTGGTGCTACCACATTGCAGAACATCATACCAAAATACGCCCACCAATATACACCGAATACGCGATTATAAAAGGCAAATTGCTCATATATGTAGCCTGAGTACCAAGCAATAAACAACTCTGTCAAATAAGCCACACCGACAATCGTACCCGTAAGCACGATTACCTTATTCATGGACTCAATGTGATTGAGCGTTATATACTGCTCCAAACCGAGTACTTTACGGGTAATGACCATAAGGGTCAATACCATAGCAAAACCAGAGAAGATCGCACCCGCTACAAAGTAAGGCGGGAAGATCGTGGTATGCCAGCCCGGAATCACAGAAGTAGCAAAGTCATAGGATACAATGGTGTGTACAGAAAGTACGAGCGGAGTAGAAATACCTGCCAAAACCAAGGAAAGTGCTTCCCAACGCTGCCAGTGCTTGGCACTACCAGTCCAACCAAAGGAGAATGTCTCGTACATTTTGCGACGGAAACCCGATGCGCGGTCACGAACAGTGGCCAAATCGGGTACTAAACCAGTGTACCAGAACAATAAAGATACCGAAAAGTAGGTCGAAATTGCAAAAACGTCCCAAAGTAGGGGCGAATTGAAGTTTGTCCAAAGTGGGCCACGGGTATTGGGGAATGGAAAGATAAAAAAGGCTAACCAAACTCGTCCCATGTGGAAAATAGGGAACTGACCTGCACAGATTACCGCGAAAATCGTCATGGCTTCTGCCGCACGGTTTACACCGGTACGCCAACGCTGTCGGAAAAGCAATAAGATGGCCGAGATCAAGGTACCTGCGTGGCCGATACCGATCCACCAAACGAAGTTGGTGATGTCCCAAGCCCAGTTGATGGTACGGTTTGCACCCCATTCACCGATACCTTTCCAGACCGTCCATACGATACAGAATACATAAATACCTAAAAAAGCCGATGCCACTGCGAAGGCTATAATCCATTCACGGGTTGGCGTTTTTTCGGTTGGGCGGCATAAATCTTCCGTAATATCGTGATACGATTTATGACCCTCAATTAACACGTGCCGAACAGGCGATACTGGTTGCGACATAATTTTGATTGCTGAATTTTGAATATAGAATGAACACTACCCTACTCTATTGAGTCGGGACTTGACTTCCTATTCTTCAGGAAAAAAGTGCTTCGTTGCTGTTAGTTACTAATACTGAATATTGTACCGTAGGACGTACGTTGATTTCCTCCAATACTTGGAATGCCAACTCCCCTGCTGCTTCGCGAGCCTTGCTAACTTCGCTTTCAGGATTGTTTGTATTACCAAATACGATGGCTCCTGTTGGACAAGCCGTTTGGCAAGCCGTACGAACATCATTATCTTGAATGGCGCGGCTTTCGCGCTTAGCGGTCAATTTACCTTCTTGAATGCGCTGAATACACATGGTACACTTCTCGATGACTCCGCGTGAACGGACAGTAACATCAGGATTAAGTACCATACGAAGCAGATTATCTGCATAGAATGGCTTATCGTCGCCTTCTACATGATATACACGTTCTTCATTGGCAGGCCATACGTCGGCAGTGGTATAATCCAACCAGTTGAAACGGCGTACTTTGTACGGGCAGTTGTTGGCGCAGTAGCGCGTACCGATACAACGGTTGTAAGCCATTTGGTTGAGACCTTCCATCGAGTGGTTGGTGGCATTTACCGGACAAACGTTTTCGCAAGGCGCATTATCGCAGTGCTGACACATCATTGGTTGGTATGCTACCTTTGGATTTTCAAAATCTCCGTAGAAATAACGGTCTATACGAAGCCAAGTCATCTCGTGGTGGCGGGCTACTTCTTTCTTACCTACCACTGGAACGTTGTTTTCTGAAACACAAGCCACCTGACAAGCACCACAACCGATACAAGCGTTCATATCGACATACATACCCCATTTCATACCCGTTGAGAAAAACTCCTTATTGTCGGGGTAAAGGGTTTGAGCGTTGAGGTGTTCCGACTCTTTGTGGAACTCCTGCATTTCTTTGCCATACTTTGGCAATTCACTCAAGTTTGTTTCAAATATGATGGAACGATTGGTCAAAGAGCCTTGGAAACCTTTCCAGCCCAAAGCCTTTTCATCCACGTTGATTACCTTGCCTTCTTCTTTGCCCATTGCCTTCACACCCATGGTATGGTGGTGCTGAACAGAAGCGAAATGTTTATCTTTAGTACCCGTTGGGGTTACTTTTACATCTGTGCCGTAGTATTGTGTCAAACCGCCATCTTGTTTCAAGGCAGGATTGACATTGACTCCATAATCTTTACCAGCACCACCAGCCGTGCGGCCACCACCAAGGGCAATGGCAACGGTTCCAGCCATTTGGCCGAAGGTACGTACGACAGTGCAGGTCAATTTTTGGCCATTTACTTCTACTTCAACATTGTCGCCGTCGGTCATTTCTTTCCAGCCGCTGATTTTGTTGATCCCATCCCATTCTACTGGTATGCTCAGGTAGTTGCCCCAAACGGTGCGATTGACTGGATCGGGCATTTCTTGTAGCCAAGGATTGTTGGCGTACTGTCCATTGCCAATACCGACTGTTTCGTAGAATGAAATTTCTACTTCAGAAGTCGAAGGTTTGGATACTGCGTTGAGATCTACAGCCACGTCATTGACAGTGGCAGTGATACCAGTATTGATTGACTCAAATATTCCATCATGGAGGCTCATATCCCAAAATGCTTGAGGTGTACCATATTTGGTCTGAACCTTGATCATTTCTAGACTCCAGTGGTCTTTTACGTATTCGTAATATGGCTGCTCTGTATTGGTTTTTAGGTTGGCACTGTCGGCCCACACCAATAGGGAGTGTTCTGCTTGACGGGTATTAAATAGCGGTGCGATGGTTGGCTGAATCAAACTGAAATGTCCAGATTTGGGTTCAGCATCGCCCCAAGATTCCAAGAAGTGGTGGGCTGGTGCCGAGTAGTTACAAAGTGCGGTGGTTTCATCCATCGTACCATTGAAAGAAATACGGGTACCAACTTTTGCCATACCAGTCTTGAACTTGTCGGCTGCTGGAAGATCGAATGCAGGATTTGCACCCCAAACGATCAATGTACCTACTGAACCTGCGTTCATTTCGCCGATGAGGCGTTCTACTGCGCGATCATCGCCTTTACGTTGATTGGAAGTACTATTGAAATCAACAGTGGTGTTGATGTTGCCGAGGGCAGCATTTATTTTATTGACAAGCAGTTGCTCGGCCACATTGTTGGTGCCACAAACTACCAATGATTTGCCACGAGCGTTTTTAAGATCGGTCGCTACTTTCTTGATGGCTGCTGCCGCTTTGTCATTCAATTTTGGGCCACCGGAGTTGCCACTTATTTCATTATATAAGGCCACAATAGCAGCACCCATTTCGCTTGGGCGCACTAGAATACGGTTGTCCGCATTAGAACCAGTGAGCGACATGTGCGACTCTACTTGGTAGTGACGCGACATTTTAGCATTCTTAATGCCTTTGATCTTACGATTTTTAGCGTAAGCGTGGGCATATTCTGTTGGACTGATCCAAGTGCCTAAGAAATCGGCACCAAAAGATACGATCACATCGGCCAAATCGAAACGGTAAGATGGAATACAGCGCACTGAAAACGATTGTGCGTTGGCCTCCAAAAGTGCCGATGCAGAAACTGGATCATAGGATACCACTTGTGCATTGGCGTATTTCGCTGTGAATTCGGCAATGGCTTTGGTAGCCGTTGGGCTCATATTGGTGTTGGTCAGGATGCGAACATTGCCTGATCCCAACTTTGATTTGATATCGCGATCCAAGGCTGGCCATTCCATTTTAGTGACGGCTGCGTCAGCAATTTTACCAGCATTTTGGATACGACGTGTATCATAAAGGCTTAGTACTGATGCTTGAGCCCTGGCACTGGTACCACCACTGGTAACGCTGCTTAGGGTATTGCCTTCTATTTTAATAGGACGACCTTCGCGGGTTTTAACCAAAACAGCGCAATAGTCACCACCATTTACAAAAGAGGAGGCAAAATAACTGGCTACGCCGGGAACGATTTCGTCGGGCGAGGTAACGTAAGGGATGGCCTTTTTTACTGGAATTTCGCAAGAAGCAGCCACTGTAGCCGCACCGAGACCGAAACCGAGTACTTTCAGGAAGTCACGACGCGTCGTATCCCAACCACTGTCCATCTGATCTATGTTTTCCATAGAAAACTCGCGTTCAGACGACTGTACGAAGGATTCTTCGCGCATCAAATCTTCTGTGCTGACCCAAATACCGTTATCGTGATGCATATTTACTTAATTTGTCAATTTGTTAATTTGTCTAACTTGGCAATTTGTAGGGTTATGTTGGTTTAATAGTGACATTTTTGACACTCTAAACCACCTATATCTTCTACTGTTACTTTTTCGCGCTTTCCATCTTTTAGTTCTTTATGGTAACGCTCGTATTGCTTGTAGTAGTCGTTTTTCTCAAATTTCACTTCGGTTTCACGGTGGCAATTGATACACCAACCCATACCGAGGGTAGAATACTGATATACCACATCCATTTCTTGTACTGGGCCGTGGCATTTTTGGCACTCGATCTGTGCTACTGCTACGTGCTGAGAGTGGTTAAAATATGCATGGTCAGCCAAGTTGTGGATACGAGTCCACTCGATTGGGCCTTGGATTTTGCCATTGGAGTCGTCTTTGAGTGCTTTTACAAGGCCATCCCATTGGTTAGAAACGGTATTGACACCTGTGGCATCCAAAGCGGTGATATTTGCAGCGGCCATATATTCTTGACCTATCCACTTTTTATAGAGTTCTTCGATTTGCTGATCGCTCCAGTTTTCGTAGTTGTCTATGTATTTATTGGTGATCGGATCGTAGCCGATAGATGCAAAGATCTTAGTGATTTCTTTGGTGCCGGAGTTCGTACCTTTTTTGATGGCTGCGTGGCAGTTCATACAGGTATTGGTACCTGGGATAGAGGAGTGCTTGGAGCGACGCGCCGAATCGTGGCAGTATTGGCATTCAATTTTATTGATACCTGCGTGTATTTTGTGGCTGAATGCAATGGGTTGATCAGGCTCATAGTCCTGGGTACGTCCCATTTTAGTGGCGTTGTCCACTGTTTTGTATCCGAATATCAAGATCAGAGCGAATACCATGAATGCTACCGCGCCTTTGGTACTCAATATTTGCTTTAATGACTTTTCGATCGGTGGCATGCCTTCGCGAACGCGGTTGACGTTGTTTAGGCTGTTGACGATGCGCATCAAAGCAAAGGCAAGGAGTGCTAACATGGTGGCAATGCCTACGAACATCCAAGGAATACCAGATTCTTTCTTGACAGGTTCTTGAGGATCGATGGGGCCGGAGCCTGAGCCGGGGCCGCCGATTGTTGCTGCATCATTAATATATAGAATAAGGCTTTCCATCTGCTCATCGGAGAAGGCGAGGAAGTTATTCATAAGGGTTGGCTTGTACTTTGCCCAGAGCTCGGTAGCCCGTGGGTGACCAGTTGCGATCAAAGCCTGAGAGTTACGAATCCAAGCATACAAATCCTTGCGCGGGTAAGCAGCCCATCGCTCTTCGACACCGCCTAGGGCAGGGCCAGTCATCGCGGTTTTCATGTCCTTGGCATGGCAAGAGGCACAGTTGGCAACGAATAACTCTTTTCCAGCCTCTTTTGTAGGGCCAGCCAAGAGTGAAAGTGTGGCTGAGAGGGCGATGGTCAGAACCAAACAAATACGTTTCAGGAACATATATACAGGTGTGGTTAAATACAATTTCTTTATTTTTATGCCGAATTCGGATGAAACATATCGTCAAAATATGTTGTCCGTCATCGTTTTGTCACGCAAAGGTATTCAAGGTAGCATTTTTACCAAAATATATTGGAGAAAAGGCTATTATTTAGATAAAATCTAAACTAATTTTATTGTGTAGCCCTTGTTAAGGTGCAGTTAATAAAAGCGGCGCAAAGGTAGGTATGCTGTTGGCTTTTCCAAGCGTGTTTGAAAAAATTATGTAATTATTTCTTTGGTGGGGGAAGTGGGGGGTGATTGCCTCACGGTTTGTAATTTTAAAACACTAACGATTTTTTTCAGCCAGCAATGATTATCTCGTTATAGCATAGCCAATGCTTCTTGTATAAGCACTAGAGTATATCCGAATATTTAAGAAAATCCTTGTTGTGTTTCAACTTTTCATTTTTGCTTAGAACCCGCAAAAAATTATGAATATCTAAATCATTAGTTATTTGTACTTTTGAGCCAACAATGAAACTACAAGATAGAATAAAATTATTATCGGAATTGGGCTACTTCCTCCGCACAGGTGGCGATGAGGGCTTGGATACTGCCATCGAGCAATCATATTTTGAAAATGGGTGGTTTACGGCCTCTAGTGTCCGATTGGCATTGACCTCTTTATCCGAGTGCTTTTTAGAGGAGCATTTGCTTCGCAAATGGGCAGATTCTTATGTGCTGGAGGATTCGGATTATCCGAAACGCAGTATCGGGATCGTGATGGCGGGTAATATTCCGCTGGTGGGTTTTCATGACTGGCTCTGCGTATTTGTATCGGGCAATCGCGCATTGGTAAAACTGAGCGATAAGGATAAGTGCCTCCTACCCTACTTGGTGAAAAAGATGGCCGAATGGATGCCTGAGTCTTGGGCTTATACCGAATTTGTTACCGAAGGCAACGCACTGAAGGGTTATGATGCCGTGATCGCTACTGGAAGTAACAACAGTGCTCGTTATTTTAAGCAGTATTTTAGTAAAGTTCCGCATATTATTAGGGGAAATAGGCACTCGGTAGCAGTATTGAACGGGATGGAAACTACCGACGATATTCGTGCCTTGGGACTTGATATGTTTTCATACTTTGGTCTGGGCTGTCGCAATGTGAGCAAACTTTATGTGCCACATGGGTATCAATTTGATATGCTGCTGGAGGTATTGCACGAATACAACGAATTGGCACTCCATAATAAGTATAAGAATAATTTTGATTATAATTTTACGCTGTTCATTCTGAATAGTATGCCTCACCTAAATAATGGTTGTCTGTTGCTGCGGGAAGATGCTTCGCTTTCTTCTAGGATTGCCTCAGCACATTATGAGTATTATGGAGATATTGAGGAGGTAGATTCGGTCTTAGAATCCAGAAAAGGTGAGATACAGTGTGTTATCAGTAATATGGCACTGAAAAATATTGATGTGTTGCCCTTTGGTGCTTCTCAAAAGCCTTCGTTGGTGGATTATGCGGATGGGGTGGATGTGATGGCATTTTTGACGGAATTTCGGGTCGGAGACCCTCAATAGCGTGTGTTTCGGGTCGGAGACCCTCACGAGCGGTTTAAGAATAAATATCTAATACATGATAGAATCAGTATATATTCCTAATGCGGAATTTGCAATTTGGTCAGTACAGCACTTGATGTGGCTGTTGTTTGCTGGGGTGAGTACTGGTTTTTGGGTTTATCTGGGCCGGAAGGCTAAAACGGAGCAGGCTCAGAACCGTATAGGCATGTACATGACTTTGTTGGGGGTTGGAGCTTGGATATTGGCTGAAATACTGATGCCCTTGCACGGACAATGGGAAACGCAATCTGGATGGCCCTTGCATTTATGCTATTTTTTGCATTTTGTGATGCCATTAATGCTACTTTGGCGGTCTTATGCGATATTTGATGTTGTTTACCCGATTTTGATGGCGGGTTGTTTTCAGGCTTTGTTGACTCCTGATCTAATGAGTGGATTCCCTCATTTTCATAACTTGCGGTATTTCTTAGTACATATTGCCTTGGTACAGAGTGGATTGTATGCTATTTTTGTATTTAGATTTCGGCCTACATTTAGAGGTATTTTCAAATGCCTGCTATTCATTAATGTGTATGCTGTTATTGTATCAGGGTTCAACTGGATATTGAATACCAATTTCATGTATTTAAGGGCTAAACCACCGGGCACCGTTCTGGATCTTTTTGGGGAGTGGCCTTCGTATTTGCTTGGAGCGGAGTTTTTGGCACTGACGTTGTTTTTTATTGCGTGGCTTCCATTTTCCCGAACAAAGTCTCCAACTTAACCCAACGGTAATCAAAAATCTGGGTGAGTTGGCGTTTTACAAAAAGCCAATGCGCAATAGCGCCTAGAAAACCCAAAGGTAACTGATAATGTACGAGATCAATCATTTCGACCCCACCGGGCACGGCTTTGAAGTGGTGCTGGTGATGCCAAATATTGTAAGGGCCTACGCGCTGTTCGTCAATGAAAAATGCTCCTTTCTCGACGTGCTTGATCTCTGTCATCCAAAATAAGGGGATGCCCAATATAGGTTTGACGGTGTAAGTGATGATTTGACCCGTGTACATTTTTTGAAAAAAATCGGGATCGGATAACACCTTAAAATCCATATGTTTGGGGGTGATCTCTTTGAGGTTGAGGGGGCTAGAGAAAAAATCCCAAGCCTGATCTAAAGTAATGGGGAGGTATTGGATGCGTTTGAGAGAATAGACTGGCATAAACGTAAGTTGAATGACTTTTATCTCTCTTGAACATTAGATAGTGGATTTGGTTTAGCATTAAACAAAAGTATATTTGAAAAATAATTCTAACACAACATGATAAAATTTACACACGAACACGCGCCAGACTATGTATCAGCCACTGAAATGGTGAATATAGAACCCCAGGTGATGGGTGCGGCAAAATTATTAGAATCGAGAAAAGGGCCGGGCAATGAATTTTTAGGATGGATGGATTTGCCTGTGAAATATGATAAAACCGAATTCAAACGAGTGAAGGCGGCGGCTAAAAAAATTCAGAAGCAAAGCGAGGTTTTGATTGTGATTGGTATAGGCGGTTCCTATTTAGGCGCGAAGGCGGCTTTGGAGTTTTGTGGCCATCATTTTTACAATACGCTTAGCAAAAAACAGCGTAAAACGCCCGAAATTCATTTTGCTGGCACCAATCTTTCGGCACCATACATGAGTCATTTATTAGAGATGATTGGTGATCGTGATTTTTCGGTCAATGTGATTTCTAAATCAGGCACTACCACGGAGCCTGCTATTGCTTTTAGGATTTTGAAAAGAAAACTAGAAGCAAAATATGGGAAAGAAGGCGCAAAACAACGTATTTACGCTACCACCGACGCTAAAAAGGGGGCATTGAAGACGCTTTCTACTCAGGAGGGTTATGAGACTTTTGTGGTACCCGACGACGTGGGCGGCCGTTTCTCTGTGTTGACGGCGGTGGGTCTTTTACCGATGGCCGTGGCTGGTATTGATATAGATGCGCTGATGCAAGGTGCAGCCGACGGAAGAAATGCGTATAAGGCTGCATTTTCAGACAATGATTGTTATCGCTATGCAGCGGCTCGTAATATACTGCATCGCAAAGGAAAAGATATTGAATTGATGGTCAATTATGAACCACGTTGCCATTATGTGGCAGAATGGTGGAAGCAATTATACGGGGAAAGTGAAGGCAAAGAAGGGAAGGGTATTTTCCCGGCTTCTGTTGATTTTACAACCGATTTGCACTCTATGGGTCAATATGTACAGGATGGTAAAAGGCATTTATTTGAAACTATTTTGCACATCGAAACGCCCGAAGTAGATATGGTGCTAGAATCTGAAAAGGAAGACTTGGATGGACTCAATTATTTGACTGGCAAAACAATAGATTATGTAAACAAGAAGGCTGCCGAAGGCACCCGAATGGCACATAATGACGGTGGTGTCCCGAATTTATTGATCCATATTCCAGAAGCATCTGCCTATTATTTGGGTCAATTGTTCTATTTCTTTGAGAAGGCCTGCGCCGTGAGCGGTTATATGCTTGGTGTAAATCCGTTTGACCAGCCAGGTGTAGAGGCTTATAAGAAAAACATGTTTGCGCTGCTAAAAAAGTAAACGATCTGTAACAAAATATTTATGAAAAAGTACATCACTGAATTTATTGGCACTTTTTTCCTGATTTTATCGGTTGTTTTGGTATCAAACAACAATGGTGTCGGCCTGATGGCTCCAGTGGCAGTTGGCCTTGTATTGATGGCCTTGATTTATGCAGGCGGTTACATATCGGGCGCACAATACAATCCTGCGGTGACGTTAGCGATGTTGATGCGTGGAAAGATTGGCCGTACCGATGCTATTTATTATATCGTAGCGCAGGTGTTGGCGGCTGTTTTAGGTGCCGTGATCGGTGTTTTTTTACATCAATGCAATGGAGGCTTGGAAATTTCGCCCCTCAACAATGATCCTCTTTGTGCCACGATTGCCGAATTTTTGGGCACTTTTGCCTTGGTATATATCATTATGAATGTTGCTGGGCCACGGGAGCAAGCGGGCAATCAATTTTATGGATTGGCTATTGGGTTGGCAGCCTCTGGGTTGGGTTATATGTTTGGCGGACTTTCGGGCGGAGCCTTCAATCCTGCGGTGGCTATTGGCATGACCTTATCAGGGATCTTGCTGTGGAATGATATTTGGCCTTGCCTTATCGGATCGCTGATGGGCGCGGCGGTGGCGGCTACTATATTTATTGCTATGCATAAGGAGGAGGAGATCTAATCGCCTTGTTTTTTAAATACTAAAATCAAAATTCTTGGTATTTCGTCCCTATTGTCGTTGTCAAAGTATTCATCAAATGCGATGAGGGATAAGCCATGCCTTTGAGCGATATGGATAAAATCGGAAATATGATGGTTGTAACACCGTAGGATTTGTGTGCCAGATTCTGTTTCAAACCGCGCTTTGGAGCCTGAATATTGCTTAAATGGGTGCAACTCACCTATGTAAATATGGCCATCTGTACTCAAGGCACGAGCTGACTCCTTAAAAACATGGTCTAAGTCTTCTATGTGTTCCAGTACGAGGCTGTAACTGATGAAATCAAATTGATTGACTCCAAAATCCCAGTCTTGGGTAATGTCGGCTTGTATGAACTGAACCCGTTCAGAGGTGATTTTTTCTTGGGCTTTGGCCAACATTTCTTCTGAAAGATCAACCGCTGTGACACTGACGGCCTTGGCCATGAGAAATTCCGTATTTTTTCCAGTACCGCAACCGATCTCTAAGCAGGTTCTGAAATTAATTTCGGCCAAACTGCTGCGCAAAGCAATGGCTTCTAGATCCCTGGTTTTGTTGTGATTGCTGTCATATTGTTCAGCCCAGGCGTTGTAAGCATCTTGAATATCTTTAGACATGTTTTTTCGCTTTGTATAAGTAACGATTCCAAATCAAGTATTGGTACTTACCTAGTTAAAGTATCTAATAATTCCTGCATTTTTTGTCGTTCTTCTCGCTTTTGCACGACCCGAGGCGGTGCTACCCGCTGTTGACAATCCATGATATTGCACCGTTCGCAGGTCACGTTCACGGTTTGTTGAGGTATGGCGGGATCATTCCAAAATCGGATGGTCTTTTTAGTGTGCTCATCCAACAACACTCCGAGGGTGACACTGACGTTTCGATCCTTGGTGGGATGCCCCGTTTTAGCCAAAGATATACAAAGGTACGATTCTCCGCTGTCTGCAAAAGAAGCAATTTGCACACCAGTCATTACGGGCGATTTGGTGGACTGATCGAGTTGTTTTTGGTGAAGGTCGTTGAGGAGGGTAAGCGACAACCAACGGCGACAATAGTGTTCATTGAGGCCACTGGCATGGGGTTGGTGTTTCCGATTGAGGTGGAGTTCTTTATCCATATCAAACGCATTCCGAGTCAAGTCATGGATAAACCGTGAAAAAAACACCTTGTCCAACCCAAACTCTTGGGTCAAAATATTGAAGCGTTGAAACAACACCTCTGGACTGGCTTTGTACTTGGACATCATCTGAAAAAGACTTTGTTCATTCCAGGCGGGCTCATGAAAAAACAGACCCACATCGTTTGAAAAAGTCGCTTTGTCAATCAGGATGGCGACTGCAAAGTAAGCCGCTTTATAGTTATTTAAGGCTTCTTCAAATGAATTAACTTTTATGAAATTTGAAGCCAATGGTCGTTCTTTCAAGGCTAACACATTGAATCCCAATTCTTTAGCCAATTGAAAAGATCGTTGACTTTCGTTCAATGCACCATTGAGCAGTAGTTTTCGAGCGGTTGGGTTAAATACGGAACGTAGGTTTTGTAAAGCGGGATAAGCATTCAATCCGTCTTCGACGATTTGATATCCGTAGTGTTTTTGAAGTAGCCCAGCAAAAAAAACCGACCCTGATTCTTGTCCCAAAGGGACTTGGTGGCGTTGCATAAACTGTGCGGCTTCGGTTTCTATTTCTTGGAAATAATTGTTGCGCAATTCTTGATAAGAACGCAAGGCAGCAAAAAAGAAATGTTCGTCGCGGAGGGAATAGTTGCGGGCTATTTCTAACAAAGCGGAGATAAAAGCATTGACCCGATCGGGGGCACGTGCTATGATTTCGACCACTTGCTGGAGGTCTATACCAAATAGATCAAGGGGGAGTTCATTGAGGAAATTGCTTTGCAATAACTCTAGAAGCGGGGCATATTGTTTGCCTAACTCGGGAGAGATCAAAAACGTTTGGGTAACACCCAGTGCAATAGCCAGCCGCTTCTGGTTCTCAGGTTGCGGGTACTTTTTACCTTTTTCAATTTCATTGAGGTAGGAGACAGAAATGCCGCTTTTTTTACTCAATTCTTCGAAATTCCACTCATGTTCTTGTCTGAGTTGCCTAACTTTTAAGCCGAATATAATTCTTTGATGCTGTGTAGTTGCCATGTGTGGCGCAAATGTAGTGTAAACAAACCTAAAATTTAGAAACTACCGAAATCAACTTCTTAATATGCCTCACATCGCCGCCCGGTTCAAACATTTCAACAAAAAGAATATAGATACCCGGCTTCACCCTTATTCCACCATCTTGGTCTCCATCCCAAAGAAGAACACCCTCAGTACCGATCAGTTCTTGGCGGACTATTTTTTTCACTGGCACTCCATCGGCATCAAATATCGTGATGGTGGCAGCGTAACCCTCTTTGGGTGTTTTGTAGTGTATTTCTAAGAAATCTTCGCGGCCATCTATTTCAGCAGGCGATATTCTGGAACTCGGCAAAGTGACCAGTTCATCAGTGACGGGATCGGTTGGATTAAGTTTTTGAGAGTTGGGTAGCGTTGGGGTACCTGCCGCACCGGTCACATAGGTGGCTGCGGAAGTCCAAGTGGAGGGTGCATTGGAAGGTAATTCAGCACTGAGTCGCTCAAGAGCCACCCCGTTGCGTTCGGTGACACTGAACAAGGCATTGTGGTAATCATCGAAATAATAAAAAGAATCTATGGTGATCGAGACCCCGCCTTTGATCCAAATGAGCCTGACATTGCCAGCATCGTCTGGAAAAGTGGGGAGTGACTGGCTGATTACTGCCGTGGGATTAATGTTTTTGAACCTAAGGTTGATATCATCGGCATTTTCAGTGAATACATCGTAAGCCCTGGGCGACATCAATCTATTGGCAACAATGGGCTCTATTTGTGTAGCAGTGTCTCCGTCGCTGTCCACATATCGGCTCCAAATGAAAAACTCCGTCCAATTGAATAGTTTTTCACTGCGATTATAAAACTCTATATAGTCTAATCCTCCAGTAGCAGGATTGAACATGATTTCATTGATCACAATATCGTTGGCAATCGGGTCTTCGGGTATGCCCAATTGATCAGTTTGCACTTCTGGGAGCGGGTTACCACTGCAATCTGTCACTGTTTCATCTATTTCAAGGGTATAAATTGTGGAAAGAGCCAAAGGTTGAGCCAAGGTTAAGGTCACCATCGTTCCATCTTGTTGTAGGGTCGCAGATGCTATCTGTAGGGTGGGCGTAAGGGTGTAAGCCCCTAGATTTTCAGCAGTAACCACATCCAATCCTTCTGAAAAAGTAAGGGTTATTTCAGTAGATGATTCTAAATACGCATCTATCAATTCGGGGGCAACATCGTCGGGAGTATTGGAAAAGGTAGAATTTTGTTGACCGGGAGTGCCACCAAGATCCGCCTCGCAAGACCCCCAATTGTTGCTGCCTTGGCAAGGGGCAAATGGATTACCCCGCTCTAAAGACCACCCGCCATCGTCTTTACCCGAATCGGTATGCCAACTCACTGAATAAGGAACCTGATTGATGATATCGCCATTGGCATTGGTCAGTACGATGAGGTCTCCATCGTTGTTGAGGGCGGATGTAGATAGGGGCGATTCAATGACTACCCCTGATACAGCAGCCTGCAAAGTGGCCACATTGGAAGCCGCAGTCAAGACCACATACCCGCCCGGAGGCAGGATGTATTGGCTCAATACCTTTGGAGTCCCTGTAGCATCACGGATAAATAAAGTGCCAAGGTCAATGTTTTTGGCAGACATGTTGAAGAGTTCTAGCCACTCTACGTTGGGCAATCCAATAACGGGATCAGGGTCAGCCATTATTTCATTGATGATGACATCATACTGCGCCGCCGCCTCTATTAAAAGGTATTGAAAAGCAGCGGTTTGAACATTGGAAGCATTGCCCAATAGGTCTTTTACATTGTTGGTTTGCACGGTGTAAGCACCAGTGGCCAATGGAGTAGATAAGGTAAGGCTCACGGTTTTGAGGTTGGTCAGCAAGGTGGCCGATTGTATGGTATTGGTGGCTCCTACCAAGGTATAATTGGCCGGGTTTTGTGCCGAATTGAGATCTAAATCTTCATCAAAAAGCACCTCAATGGTGGTGGTATTGATAGCCATAGCACTGTTCAATACGGGTGCCGCCACATCGGGTTGATTGGGTTGTATGTTGATGTTATCGAAATAATAACCAGTACTATTTGAAATCGTAAAAACACAACTGAAGCCAAATAACAAGTTATTTCCGCCTGAAAAGGTATTATCATTGACGCTCAACTGGGGCAATAAGGCAGTGCCAGTTGGGGCAGCCTCTATGCTCCAATCGCCGGCCACATTGCGTTTCACCCGTACGTCAATGGCTGGATTGGTGGCCACTAGACCAAGGGTGCCCGTAGCCAACAGGGTCTTTACCCCAGCATCCAAGCGATTGAGTTTTAAGGCATCGTTGGCGCCTGTTTCACCCATTTCAAGGGTGTAACCATTGGCAAGGCTTAAATCAGCATTGTCGGACATCAAAACAATGGAAAGTCGGTTAGACCCTGAAGGTGCAAAAGCCAATTTGAAGTAAAAATCCCAGACTGCGCTGTCGGGTATATTTCCTTGTGTCAATAAGGTAGCCGTGCCGGGGGCTGTGGCATTGAGTTGGAGTTCTTGGGCGGCATTGATCTGAAAATTGGATTGATCTCCAGTCCAAATTGGATTGGAGGAAAAATTTCCGTCACTGAAATCATCAATGATCTGCCCAAAGAGGTTTTGGCTAACGCAAATAGCCACTAGAAATAGTACAATGTAACGCATCTACAGAGTTTTTCAAATTTTGAACTCGAAAGGTACGTTGATCTGAAAAGATGGGAGGCGTTTCTATGTGATTTTTTTGTTTTCTTCTGGGGATGAAATTCTTTAGAGGGAGAGAGGAGCCTCACCAAGGAGAAGCAGAGGAACGAAGACTACACGGATTTTTTTATCGTAGCGTACTTTTTAAAAATGTCCGAAGCCGAACTATCATGTTCGCTTTCGGACATTTCTGTTTGAAAGGGAATTGCCTAATCATATGATTATCAATAAGTTATTTTATTGGCGCAATGGTTGGCATCGTAGTACTATAACTAGATACTTGCACTACCACTATCGTCATTTGGATCAATCATAAAAAATTTACTCATGCTATCCAATTATATCAACGTTGCATTACGCAACCTCAAGCGACACCGAACTTATGCTATGCTCAATATCGTGGGTCTTGGCCTCAGTATTGCTTGTGGTATCCTCATTTTTATGGTGGTGCGGCATCATTTGAGTTTTGACAAATACCATAGCAAATTGGATCGTATCGCTATGGTAACGACTGAAAGTAGGGGAGAAGAAATCGTAAAAATGAGTGCGGTACCCTATCCGATGGGAGCGGCCTTGCGGCAAGAATATGCTTTTTTGGAAAAAACAGCAATGGTCACAGCACTCGATAATGCGATCATAACACTATCTAAAACGGGAGAGGCTTCTGTAAAATTCAAGGAAGACGGGGTTCAAGCCTTTGCAGATCCAGAGTTGTTCTATATTTTTGATTTTCCATTAGTGGCGGGTAGTATCGTAGGGCTTCAAGAGCCCAATACAGCGGTATTGACCGAAAAAATTGCTCGAAAATACTACGGCACAGACGACCCTATCGGTAAGACTTTTAAAATTAATAATAAAACTGAATATCGGGTAGTCGCCGTGCTAAAAGACATCCCAGAAAATACGGATCTGGATTACCAAATTTATTGCTCTTGGGCCAGCATGGGTGCAGATGAAAACTTGCGCCGCAGGCTTACCAATTGGGGCGGGATTAGTAGTACCACCCTTTGTTTTGCTTTGGTTCGCGAAGGGTACACGATCAATGAGTTCGAGACCGCGTTGACGAGTTTTAGCGATAAGTATTTCCACCCAGAAGTACGCGAGTGGCATTATCATGCCGTCTCTTTTGCGACAACCCACTTCGATCCCGATTATGGTACAGGTACTAGTAAATCCTATATTTGGACGCTATCGCTCATCGGCTTATTTTTGTTAATCACCGCCTGTGTCAATTTTATTAACATGGCCACTGCCCAAGCCCTCAACCGGGCTCGCGAGGTAGGGGTGCGGAAGGTGATGGGCAGCACCCGTGGCCAACTTTTTTGGCAATTTATGTCCGAAACGGGGCTAATTGTACTGTTTTCAATGAGCGTCGGCTTAGTATTAGCCTCCATCGGCCTCCCTTTATTAAATACCCTGACGACCACCAATCTGACCATGAGCCTTGGTCGGGATCTTACGCTCTATGGTTTTTTGGCAGCATTGATGGTTGGTGTGACATTTTTATCAGGTGCTTATCCGGGATTGGCATTGTCAGGTTTTCGCCCGATAGAGTCTCTGAAAGGCTCTGTGGATGGTGGAAAAGCAGGCGGTTTTTCGCTTCGGCGTTTGTTGGTGGGTAGTCAGTTTGCTATTTCGCAGACGCTCATTATAGGGGCAGTGGTTGTGACAGCACAAATGGACTTTTCGAGAAAGGCTGACCTTGGTTTTCGGCGCGACGGGATCGTAAATCTACCGTTGCCCGGCAAAACCGACCCAGCAAAACTGGCCGCGCTCCGTCAACAATTGAGTGGGATCGCTGGCGTGGAAAACGTCTCCTACTGTATGCAGCCGCCTGTTTCGGAAGATAATTGGGGGACGACTTTGCAGTACCAAGGACGAGCAGAAAAAGAACCTTGGGATGTTAATATCAAATTTGTGGACGATCTATATTTGGCGACTTTCGACCTGAAAATAATGGCTGGTCGCAACCTACAACTTAGCGACACCTTGCGAGAATACCTAGTGAATGAGGCACTTGTAAAAAAACTCGGCTTGGCCTCGCCAGAAGATGTCATCGGAAAAACGATTGAAGTGGATCATCAGACTTTTCCAGTGGTGGGAGTGGTTAAAAATTTTCACAATCACTCTCTTCATAAGGAAATAGAGCCACAAGTGATGGGCAGCAGTCTAAGGAGTTATGATGTTTGTTCAGTACGGCTTAATCTCCAAAATACTCAACCTACCCTGTCTGCTGTTGAAAAGGCATGGATGGGCGTTTTCCCAGAGTTCTACTACGAATACCATTTCATGGATGCCCAAATTGCCGATTTTTACAAACAAGAAAGCATTGTCTTACAATTGATTCGGGTGTTTGCGGGTATTGCTATTTTTATTGGTTGCCTTGGTCTGTATGGACTGGCAGCATTTATGGTGGCGCGGAAGCGCAAAGAAATCGGAATCAGAAAAACATTGGGTGCCAGCCTCGCGAGTATATTATGGTTATTTGGGAAAGAATATACACGGCTCATCGCTGCGGCATTTGTGCTATCAGCCCCCCTAGCCTATTGGGTCATGCAAAAATGGTTATCTGACTTTACCTATCATATTAATATTCAGTGGTGGATGTTTGCTGCGGCTGGCTTTGTAACTGTGGCCATCGCTTTAGCCACGGTCGGCGTTCAGAGCATGCGTGCAGCACTGATTAATCCAGTGAAGTCGCTACGGAGTGAGTGATGCACTGACAGCATAAATCTAAGTTTTGTAACTTTTCAAATCAGTTTGACTATGGCCTATATTGCAGTCCCTATCCCTAATCTGCCCGGAAAATAAGACATCGAAATAGAAGTCACGATCAATGGTGACAAGCAGCAAATGCACTACCGTGTAGAGTTGCTGCACTGGGCAGATTGTCCTGAACCGACTGCCGACCGCGTAGAGTGTATTCAACGTTTGCTCAGTCAATACGACCAAGATTGGGCGCTATTTTACATTGGCGCACCTACCGACGATTTTGTACCCCTCACTTTTGTAAAAAGAGATGAGATGGCTCAACAACGGCGGTTATTGCGCGGAGAATCTGTTTAAACAAAACAATGAAAAATTAGCCACTCCCATTTTGGTCAAAACCGATGGCTGCGTTTTTGCAAAATAAATTTTATCATGATGCTACAAAACTATTTTATCATAGCCATGCGCCAACTGCGCAAAAAACCGCTTTATACAGGCTTGAACATCGTCGGATTGTCGCTTGGAGTAGCGGCTTGCCTGCTCATTTCGCTTTATGTGGCGAATGAACGCAGTTATGACCGCTGGAATCCCCATGCGGATCGAATAGTCCGGGCGGTGGCCGATATTAATTTTGCAAACAACCACTTCGAACTGGCAACGGTCGGCTCCTATATGGTACCAGATGCCGCCAAAGAAATGCCAGAAATACAATCTTGGTGTCGAATCAGATCCTACGGTAACTATTTGGTAAAACGAGATGGGGAAGTGCATCAAAACATTCGCGAGGAACATGTTTTGCATGTGGATAGTACATTTTTTGAGGTTTTTCCGCTACAAATGTTGGGTGGCGATCCCTCCCGTTGCTTGAGTCAGCCCAAAACGATGGCGATTTCGCGCAACAGGGCAGAAAAATATTTCTCTACGGTTCAAATGGCCATTGGCCAAACCCTTGTACTCGAAAATGAGGAGCGGTGGCATTGAGTTGGAGTTCTTGGGCGGTATTGATCTGGAAATTGGATTGATCTCCAGTCCAAATCGGATTGGAGGAAAAATTTCCGTCACTGAAATCATCAATGATCTGCCCAAAGAGGTTTTGGCTAACGCAAATAGCCACTATAAATAGTACAATGTAACGCATCTACGGAGTTTTTCAAATTTTGAACTCGAAAGGTACGTTGATCTGAAAAGATGGGAGGCATTTCTATGTGATTTTTTTGTTTTCTTCTGGGGAGAGAGTTTAAAGGAGATAGAAAGGGCTTCACTACGGAATGCAGAGAAACGGAAAAAAATTCAGGAAACACCGATGTTTTTTGCATTGGCATTGGTTAAGAAATGAAAAAAATTTGTGTATTAACGCTTTTTTAATACCAAAACGCTTGATTATCGGTTCGATAATCAAGCGTTTCGGTATTAAAAGAAAACATCATGGAAGTGATGCCTACTTTTTTTCTACGGCTTTTTTTAACAAATCTAATCCTTGTTGATTGGTTTTTTCCATCGCAGATTTTGCGCCGAATAGCCACATGAAAAAAGCATCTACTATACTAGATTGCAACTTAAAATCTTGGGTCACTTCGATGCCCGCAGCCGTTTGTTTGAAAGAATAATCGAAACTTGGCTTAGCAACAAATGGCTTTTGAATATCACACTTCATGCCCACGAAATTGAAGGAATCTACTTTTACAATCTCTTGATAACCAAGGTCTTTGCCTTTGTTGCCATCCCAGTGGTATTGTGCGCCTACGGCACCATCAGTACCCTTCACTTCATACTTTTGAGTAGGGTCTTGCGCCAAAAAAGGCGACCATTTCGGGAAGTTTTTCAAGTACCTCACCATATCAAATACTTCTTCTTTTGAACCATTGATGGTTACTGACTTCACAATCTGCAAAGATTGAAGTCCACTGGCTTTGAACAAACCAAATCCTACGAATGCAACAAGTGCGATTCCAATTACTGATAAAATCATTTTTTTATTCATTTTTGAATTAAATTAAATTTTTGATTGATGAAATAGGTAGTTATTTGCTACACTACATAGGTGTGATGTCACGTACTTCCACCGTCCCACCAGAGCGCAGGATAGGGCAATGTTTCGCCATTTCGACGGCTTCATCTAGGCTATTGGCCCTTACAACCATATTGCCGGCCAGCGTTTGGTTGTTGGCAACGTGGATGCCGCCGATGACGGATTGGTCGGCTGAAATTTGTTTGCCTTCAAAACCCAATTGATGGGTGCTGACCAACTTTTCCTGAAGGGCGATGTTGCCAATGAAACTACCCCACTGTTGGTGCATTTCGCCGATTTCGATAGCCGTTGGCTGATAATCGTTGGTGGGTTCAAATCTGAACAGGAGCATGAATTCTTTTTTCTGTACCATCTTATTTTATTTTTGTTGTGAATGATGGCACAAAGGTATAGGCAGGCTAAAAGAGTAATCTTGCCATAGGACAAGAAGTAAAATTATGCGAAAGATTTTTTAATTTTCTGGTATATGGCAACGTGTAGGAAAATTATGGTAGGTGGTGCAAATGCAGGAATCAAACAAAATGGAAATGCAGCCAAGGCATCTACGCCCATAGCACCTGTATCCATAGATATTTTAGTCAGCACATTGGCAGCGGTAGCAGTAAACAGAATGTCTATCAAGCCAAATGTATTCCAAAGGAAAGTTAGTTTTTGGGAATAAGGTTTCTTGTCTCTGATTGCCTTTACTACAAATATGCTTGTAATCGCTGTAATCATGTCGCCTAGGCCTGCTATTAAAGCAAAATAATTGGGCAGGGCATCGTGATAGGCAAGCAGGATGAAAAATACCCCAATCAACCTGAAAATATGAATTCCCACAAGATCTTCAAGTTGCAGGTTTTGGAAAATATTTTTATATATTTTTAAGTTATACACGATCCCAAATAGGAAAATAGCATACGGAAAAGTGGTGTACAACAGCACCGTTGGCGGCAAGGAAACGGTATTGAAGAGCCCATTCAGACTACCAATGCTTACCAAGGAGAAATAAATTGCCAAGAAACCAAGAACGCTATAAAAAACGGTATTTTTGAGGTTTTCAGATGCCCCTTTTTGGGCTAAAAAGGCAATCAAAATAATAGGAATCGGGATAACGATCAAAAACAATATCGAAATCCATTGCGGTGTAAAATAAGGTATTAAATTATTCATCTATTGTCGGCTATTTCTTTTCTAATTCTGCTTAATGAAGTGTCCGTAACGCCCAAATAAGTAGCAATTTGTTTTAACGGTACGTTTTGAACTATCTCAGGTTTTGCATTTAATAAATTAAAATATCTATCTTTTGCGGGATCTGCGATGACTGAAACGCTGTGGTTTTTCAGTTCGAAATAGTTGTTGATCAACCGTGTTCTGCCCACTTCTCGAAAGGCTTCGATACTGAATAATTTCATGAAATTGTCAAATGAAATTTTCCAAGCCACACAAGGCGTGATCGCTTGAATATTTTCTCGGCATTTTGCCTTCAAAAAATAGGAGTGCCAATCAATGACGATATCGGTAGAACTGAAAAACTTGGTGCTGATGTCATTGCCTTCCAAATCAATCGCATACGACCGCGCAAAACCACTTTCCATAAAGTAATAGAAATTGGCAACGTTGTTTTCTTTGACGAGGTAATCATTTTTAGCAAATTCAATGCGCTGATATTGACTGATAATTTTCTCTAAATCATCGGGCTTAAAATTTTTCTCATTGAAGATTTGAGTCAAAAAGTGTTTCTCTTGCATTCCTAAATTTTTCTATCGCATAGTGAAACTGTCTAACCAGTTTTGATGATTTTTGTTTTCAAATTTCAATATTAATTTGATAATAAGTGCAAAAATAAGGCTAGATTCAAGTAACCAATACAACTATAAGCCATTGCCAACACACGCCGCTCCGTCAGTTGCCCAGAGGCAATCAAATCTGATAAAGGTTGTACGCTCTTAGAATCCACGCCCGTTTTTTGGGCCGCTTTGAGCAAATCTTCCTGACTGTTTTGTGCTTGCAGCCCAATAGAATGGATGAAACACAAAAATAGAAAGCAGTTAATCGTTTTGATACTCATAAATTTAAGTTGTTGACAATCAGTTGATTGCAAGGTTTGTAGTTGTTATGACTGCCCATTATTTCCTGTAAAAAACATCAATCGGACAGCCACATACGCAGCCTCTCCATTTGTTAATATTCAAGAACTGGGAGGCTTTTGTATTATTAATACAAAAAAAGAGTGTACCATCCCAACAAGACAGTACACTCTCCATTATATTTTAAAGCGAAATGCTATCCGTACAACTTATTGTACCACAACACGGCGCGTAGCGCGATTCACGCCATCAGTCAGTTCAACAAAGTAAATACCTTTACCGTAGCGGGCCATTTCTAAACGGATATTACCCGTTTGAATGCCCTTTTCGATACGAGTTTCTACCACTTGACCAAGGCTATTCATTACTTTAACCGTTAGATCAGTTGATTCTGGTAACGAAACCATCACAGTAGTAGCACCATTTGTTGGGTTTGGAGCGATGCTGATATTGTTGTTGAATGTTACGTCAGAAATGCTGGAAACGCAAGCCGTACAAGAATTGAAGCACACATTAGAGGTGGCCAAAACCGAAGCAGGTACGATAAGGGAACGGTTGCCCGTAGCCCCAAGTCCACAAGGTACTGGCAAATTGTTTTCCCAACCACCAGGGCCATTTTGGAACTTATACTCAATGGTATCTCCTTGTGGCAAATTGATCGTAATTCTCCACAAGCCAGCACCAGCATTGGTCATTGGCTGACCTGTCCAGTTATTGAACTCACCAGCGATATAAGCACCCATTGGAGAGATCGTTTCCTGCGACATGTCTACTTGGAAAGTGACGGCGCGTGGTGTAGGAGCCATCCGTTTTGCAGTTACACAAAATTCACCATCGGAGATCGCACCGTTGAAGGCGAATCCATCCACCATCATAAAGTACGTTTTACCCGCTACCGTTTGTAGCGTATCACCAGCAGGGTAAAGGGTTGCCGTAGCACTTGGGCCATCTTCATTGCACAGTACTGGCGTAAGGACACCACAATTAGCACCTTCATAAATGGCTATTTGTGTATCACCATCGTTGATATAATTTGCTGCGGTGGCATTACATTGAGCCGTTTCGATCAAATATGCGTTGCCATCACCGTTAAATTTAAACCAAACAGTATTTTCTAAACTTGGCGTAGCACCACCACCATTAGGTTCGCCAAAACAGGCATAACCCGTTGTAAGATCACCTATTTTTCCAGCACCTGTATTATTATACAAGGTAGAACTTTGTACAGAACCTACAGGTTTACCAAACAACACATTGATATCCGCTGCATTTAGGCAGAAATCGCTAGAAATACCAGCCGGTAATTTCACAAATTGAACATCGTCCACATAAAACTTATGTGTAGCATCAATAGGATAGAAATCCACACCAGCCAATTGATTGCTGGTGGTAGCGCCGCCAGCACCATCAGTCGCACGGTTGAAATTCCATACTCCCCTTAAAGTATCACTGATCCGTAGGTAAGTTACATTATTAGTAATGTCTATATACTGTTCTACATTGATCCATTTGTCATATTGGTACTTGAAGGTACTCACCGGTGCTCCTCCTGCCGTTACACGGCCAGCACCATTTGCCTCAAAAAATACATCTGAGCCATAAACGTGCGGTGTTAGATCATGCTGAATATTGTAATAGGCTTTTTTACCAGTTGGAATATAAAATTTCCATTTCAACAAATAATTGCCTTGTGTGCTATCACCTAATAACAAAATAACATCCTGTGTTGCGCCAGCTAGTGTAAAGTCAATTTTCATAGATTGTGTACCAGATTTGGCCTGTTCTATGGAGACTAAACCATCGCCGCCAGTACCGTCCCAAACATCCCAGTTCGCAGATTGCGCATTGAGTCCACCAATAGTATAGGTATCAAAACCATCACAAATAATGGCTCCCGGGTCGCATTCGAGGAGTAGAGCAGGGCAAGCACCGCAAGAGTCGTAGCATACTTCAGGCAATAGTGTTGCTGGTTCATTGGGTACTACAAAAAGGCGGTTGTAACCACCAAACCCATTGGGTGCGCCACACGCTGCTGTGATAGCCATCTCATCCATACCAAAAGCATTGCCATTGATGAATTTATATTGCACAGAATCACCAGGTGATGCAACAAAGGTATAAGTCCAAATTCCGTTACCAGCATTGGTCATAGCAGTGCTGGAAGGATTCCATCCCTGAAAACTACCTGCTACGTGTACGCCTAACGGAGACACCGTTTGCTGTTTCATATTTACACGGAGTGTCACGGTGTTTTCGCATAGTGTACATTTACCAAAACATACTTTTGCCGAATTAGCACCAGTAGTTGTAGAAAATACATAACGAGCACCATTAACGCTACATGCAGCCGGAACAATCTCTGTACCAGCTACAGTAATACCATTAACAAAGACGTATGCAATTTCGGAGGTAGCAGGTACGCTGATGGTATCTGAATAAATACCACCGCCCAGATTATTCATCGAGATAGCATTTGGTGCGCCGCCTTCAACTTGATAACCAAGGAATACGCCAGCGGGATCTACCGTTTGCCCTTTCATATCTACGGTAAAAGATACTTTCACATCGGGCAGACTCATACAGCCGGTGATGACAGAACCGCCAGCCAATAATTCTGCTTTAAGTTTTGCGCCATCAACATTACTGATCAACGCTGCTGGAATAGTCACTTGAGGTATTCCACCGCCCAAAGCCCCTGGTACAGCACCTGCATTGTTGCCAATGATGACACCGATAGCACCTGCATTTTGAGCCGCCAATACTTTGGCCGAAAAGCCGCAAGTACCGCGCTCAACAAAGGCAATTTTACCTGTTAAACTGGTAACAGGTGGCAAACAACCAAGGGTAGCACCAGTGGAATCTAGCATAAGTACCAAATCGCCGCAAAGACCAGTAGCGGGTGCGCCCCAACCATTGGGTAGTGATATATAATTGTAATCGCCGGCTACAATAGCTGGGGCACTTACGATAAACTTGCCCACTTGGGCAGAAATAGAATGCAGTCCCGACAATAATAATGTCAAGATCAGCATGAGTTTGAAATGCTTCATAAACAGAAATAGTTTGTTTGAAAAAATGAGTGATTGGTTAAATAATTAAAAGATAGGTTGATGTCACAAGATGAGCCTTATCGAACGGGAAGAGGTTTCAAACGGCTTCTTAAGTACTTGTTTTGATTTTTAAGTCAATAAAAGTCGAAACAAATACTAATTAAACGATGGACATAATTTTTAAAAAGTCAATTTTTGAAACACAAAAAAGTCAATTTAAGCACCAAAGTTAAGCAATTATTTTATAGTAAAGGCATAAATAATATTTTTATTTTTTATTTTTTTGAATAATAAAATTATGACTGGATAATATTTCTAATTTTAATGCATTAATAATCAATATATTTTGCTTTTTTTATTGTCTCAAATTACGTCATTTCTGGATTCTTTTTTAACAATAAAACAAGGTGCTATTCTACGCTGTGGCCTCGGCACTGAACAATCTGGGCGTATTTTTTAGAGCCAACCAAAAGATGACGGAACCAGAAAAACCCTATATCGAACTATTGGTATAGAAAAAACGTAAAAATATCCTTGCCTATGCCTTGTAATTGGTGCTTTTTTCGGTTCTTTGCTTCAATTTGTTGCATCAAATCAAAATAAGTAACCAAATTTTTATGATCATCCAAAATATCCGCGAACTCATCGCCCAAAGCCGAATAGACGAAGCCATCGAAGCCATGAAGCCAATGGCTGCTGGAACGCGTCACGAAAACGAAGTGGTACAACTCTCCGCCCGATACCACGAAATGGAGCGGCAAAAACGCCTCGGTCTCGAATCTACGACCGACATTAACCGATCCCGGAATCAAATCACCAATGCCCTACTGGATCTGCTGAATGAACTGCCCGAAGGCGCGACCGTGACGGTTTCGGTGACGAAGCCGCCTGCTGGCAACCCTGACAAGGGCGACGGGAACGGGCCTAAGCCGCCCCTGCAAAATGGAACAAGCGATGGTGGCCACGGCTCGCCGAAGATGTCCGTCTGGATTGGCGTGGCATCGCTGGCGGCGATATTGGCAGCGGTATTGTTTGTGCCATGTCCGAGTTCGGCTCAGTTTTTTGTGTTTCGACTGATTTTGGCATTAGGTGCGGCTGGTATTGGCTCAATTTTACCTGGTTTTATCAATATTGATTCTGGGGTAGCCAAAGCGGGTGGCGCATTGGGCCTTTTTGCATTGGTTTATTTGCTCAACCCGGCTATGCTAATTGCCGACGACAGTTGTAAACGACAAGAAGCCCTTGGCCTTACGGTTTTTATCTCTGGAAAAAACGGCCAATCCACCCAATCGCTCCGGCAGCAGGGCTACGTCGTACTAGATATCAATGGTGAGCGCAAAAAAGAACTCATTGACGACAAAGGCCAAGCGAATTTCAAAAATCTTCATCTCGGCGACAAAATTCGCAACCTGAACGTGGAATTTTCAGAGCCTTTCCAATCCACGCATACCGATTCTGTTTATACCCTTGAGGCTTCTGGGCAGATTTATCTGGAGGTGGCTTTGAAGCACCTCGGTCGCGTGTCAGGTACGGTGCTGGCGAGCGACCAGCCCCTCTCTGATGTCGTTGTTTCGGTTGATAATACCTTCCGCGATACAACCGATGCCACAGGATCGTACAGTATTCAAGTACCTGAAAACAAGCAACGCTCTGACCCAGAAGTGAAGTTTTACAAAGAGGGATACCGCTTGGAAATAAAAAAAGCATACCCTCAAACCAATCAACCGCTTAATATCGTGATGCAGAAATTGCCCCCTAAAAAACGGTAAGTACCCGAGTGAGTATAATCCGTGGAATAGAACGAAGAGATTTTAAGTTAAAACGACCTGTTTTTGCACTTCGAGGCAGCGCATCGGAGTAAGAAAACAAGGATGTGTTAAGTTAAAAAATCAAGTTGTAAACGCGGATTATACTCACTCGGGTACTTAAGTAATCACGTACAAACAACTATCAAAAATGAAATACCTCCTCCTATCCCTACTTTTTGGCGCGCAAGCCCTTTGCGCTCAACAATCCACCATCCGGGGCGAAGTCTCCATCCTCAACAGCAAGTACGAGACCAAGACCCGGCAGTACGTCGCCAACGCGCAGGTGGAAGAAGACTTTGACCGCGCAACGCCCCAGACCACCGATGCCGTCGGGCGTTTCGATTTGGTCGTGAAAGGCGTAAAAGACCAGGAAAGCATCACCTTTTCCGTCAAAAAAGAAGGCTTGGAAGTCGTGAACTTCAACGCCCTCACCGCAGTGGCTGGGCAAAAGGACTGGGCGAAAATCTACATGACCACGCCGCAGAAATTGGCCGAGTACAGAAAGCAGTACTTCAACGTGGGCAAAACCGCCGCCGAAAAAGCCCTCCAAGAAAAACTCGCCCAGCTCCAAAAAGAGCGGCAAACCCTGCTCGCCGACCAGCATGCGGACAAAAACCGCATCAGCGCGTTGGAAACGCAATTGGCCGCTTTGGAAGCCCAGCGCGCCAAAATTGACGAAACCGCCCGCGAACTCGCCCGCCGCTACGAGCGCATCAATTTGGACGACGCTTCGCCCCTGTTCCAGGAAGCCTTTTCTTGGTTTCAGAAAGGCGAGTTGGAACACGCCCTCGATATTCTGCGCCAAGCCGACCTCGCTGGGCAGGCCCGCAACATCTTGGCCGAGCGCGGCAAGATTTCGGCCATACAGCGCGAGGTACCGCTGCGCGATTCCGTGCAGAAACAGCGCACCGCCGATGTGCTCCCTGCCCTCAACCTCAAAGCCGACCTGCACACCAACCGCTTCGAGTTCGACAGCGTGGAGCAGTGCTATGAGTTGATGATGGCCTTGGATTCAAGCAATTATGACTACGTTTTCCAATTCGCCTACTTCCTCGCCCAGCAAAACAACCTACACAAAGCAGCCCGTTTTTATGAAAAATCCCTCGCGCTGTCCAAAGATGAGTACCGGCGGTCTGTGGTGTTGAACAATCTGGGGAATGTTCACCGCGCCAACCAAAAGATGCCGGAAGCGGAAAAAGCCTACACCGAGGCGCTCGGCATCCGGCGGAAATTGGCGGAGAAAAACCTTGACGCTTTCCTGCCAGATGTGGCTCAAACGCTGAACAACTTAGGCAATTATTACCGCACCAACCAAAAGATGCCAGAAGCGGAAAAAGCCTACACCGAGGCGCTCGGCATCCGGCGGAAATTGGCGGAGAAAAACCCCAACGCATTCCTGCCCGGTTTAGCCACGACGCTGAACGACCTGGGCAATTATTACCGCGCCAACCAAAAGATGCGGGAAGCGGAAAAAGCCTACATCAAGGCGCTCGGCATCCGACGACAATTGGCGGAGAAAAACCCTGACGCTTTCATGCCAGATGTGGCCATGACGCTGAACAACTTGGGCGAGTATTACCGCGACAACCAAAAGATGCCGGAAGCGGAAAAAGCCTACATAGAGGCGCTCGGCATCCATCGGAAATTGGTAGAGAAAAACCCCGACGCTTTCCTGCCGGATGTGGCCATGACCCTGAACAACCTAGGCAATTTTTATAGCGACAACCAAAAGATGCCGGAAGCGGAAAAAGCCTACACCGAAGCACTCAGCATCCAGCGGAAATTGGCGGAGAAAAACCCCGATGCTTTCATGCCAGATGTCGCCACGACGCTGAACAATTTGGGTATTTTTTGCCGCGAAAACCAAAAGATGCCGGAAGCGGAAAAATCTTACACCGAAGCACTCAGCATCCAGCGGCAATTGGCGGAGAAAAACCCCGACGCTTTCCTGTCGGATGTGGCTAAGACGTTGAACAACTTGGGCGCATATTATTATGCTAACCAAAAGATACCAGAAGCGGAAAAAGTCTGCACCGAGGCGCTTGGCATCTATCGGCAATTGGCGGAGAAAAATCCCGACGCTTTCCTGTCGTATGTGGCCGCGACGCTGAACAACCTGGGCGTGTTTTACCGCGACAACCAAAAGATGCCGGAAGCGGAAAAAGCCTACACCGAGGCGCTCGGCATCCGGCGGACATTGGCGGAGAAAAACCTCGACGCTTTCCTGCCCGATGTAGCCACGACGTTGAACAATCTGGGCATTTTTTACGGCACTAACCAAAAGATGCTGGAAGCGGAAAAAGCCTACAACGAGGCACTCGACATCTATCGGACATTGGCGGAGAAAAACCCTGACGCTTTCCTGCCGGATGTAGCCCTGACGCTGAATAACTTGGGCGTGTTTTACCGCGACAACCAAAAGATGTCAGAAGCGGAAAAAGCCTACAACGAGGCACTCGACATCTATCGGACATTGGCGGAGAAAAACCCCAACGCTTTCTTATCGTATGTGGCCACGGTACGGAACAATCTGGGCGTGTTTTTTAAAATCTTAAAGCACTACCCGAAGGCCCTCGATCACTACGAAGAAGCCCTGCACATCCGGCAAGCAGATTTATTGGCGGGGAATCTTCATTTTTCCCAAAATTGGGCGCAGGTGCTGCGCAACATCTCCGATGTGAAAGACTCCACCGAGGCCCGGAAGCAATATGCCGAGACGGTGCGGGCTGGGCTGCTGATGGCGAGCAGTTTCGACAGCCTTCGGGGCGTGGACAAGGACCTGCTGGAACTCAGCACATCGGAGTATGGCAGTGCATCAAAGTGGTCCATTTTTGCCCAAAACTACGCGCTGGCCGAAAAAGCAGGCCTCCGCTGCCTCGCGCTCGATGCGTCCAATCTGTCCGTCTGGACCAACATCGGCCACGCCCGCTACCTCGCTGGCCACCCAGCCGAAGCCCACGAAGCCTGGCTCCATCTTAAAGGCCAAAAAGACGGCGAGGGCCGCGACTACAAGGTGGTTTTGGAAAAAGACTGGCAGGACTTGGAAGCAGCGGGCGTGGTGCCGAAGGGGGCTTTTGATGCCGCGCGGAAGTGGCTAACAGGGGCTTGGTAAATCACAGTATTTTTTTGCAAATACATTTATTAGCATCGCTTCTAAAAAGATTCTAGAACATTTTTTTAGTTAATTTTCATTATATCGGGCGAAATCTACCCATTTCTGTGACCATTTCGCCCGATATAACAAAAATCATGGAAGAAACGTGCATAGAATAGTGTTTTGGAGCAGTTTCTCAAATCATTTTCTCCAAAATCCCATAATCTATCTTAGAATGATGCCTAGGATCCCTCGGTATTTTCTTTAAAAAACGCACCTCCACTGCCCCAATTGGGAGGTTTTGCAACGCCAAATTGAGTTTGTCTTTTTGGGAAGTATCGCTAAGTTCTAGTACGATCAAAACCGATTTTTCAGTTTTCAAGATTGTACCTATGCGCACGCCATCAAGTTGCTGAAAGTAACTTTCATATAAAAATGGGAAAACCAATTGGCCTTGGTGTTCGAAAATAGTGGTACACCTACCCGTTAGGTACAGTTGGCCTGCGGAATCCAAAAATCCGCTGTCACCTGTGCGGTGCCATACTTTGAGGCCTTCGAATATCTTATTGCGGCGCAGTGCTTCAGCATTGTTGAAATAGGCGGATAAAACATGGGGGCCAGCGACGATAATCTCGCCAACTTCTCCGATTTCGCGGGTTTTCAAGGCTGTATTGGCTTGCCATTCGATGATTTCATCGGTGATAGCAATGATTTTTACCTCCGCTTGGTGATAGGGTTGGCCGACGGCTAAGCCTTCCAGTTGCTGGTTGCCCATTCCTTGGGCAACCGTATTAGCCGAAATGAGGCTGATAGGCTCCGCTTCCGTAGAGCCATAAGCAATTTTTATATCTGTTGTCGGAAATGCTTGTACCAAGATAGCCGCCTCGGCAGAAAATACGGGTGCGCCACCCGTGAAAATCTGTTGGAGGGAGTCAATGGTCAGGTGGTTTTTCAAGACAAAATCGGCCAAGCAACGCACAAAAAAAGGCGAAGCCGTGATTCGTTGCACTTGATATTGGTTCAGTTGACGGATGATTAAACCCGCATTCAGGGTTTCAGGTTTGGCGGCTTTAAATTTTGCGATCACCGAAGTAGCGCCTGCCCCAAGATTGACCAGTAAGACAATTGGCAAAACCGTCATGTCCACCTCCCCTGCTTTGGGGTTGATCTCTTCGTGCAATGCCTTGTATTGCTCCCGCAAAAATCCATGACTGCGCAAAGCGGCCTTGGGCGTACCTGTGCTTCCAGTCGTAAAAGTAATCAAGGCGGCTTGGTCGGCTGGAACGGGGGAGGTAGGTGTTGGCGTAACTTGATGGGTTGACGGTGGCAAATTAATCCCAAATTTGAGCGGAATACGGCGTAAAACGAGAGAAAAAAATGCCAAAAACCGAACTTTCCAACCACCTACAAAAGCCTTGCAATCTGCCAATTGGCAGCACAATTCCATGCGTTTCCAACTCACCCATTCGTCTAAAAACACGGCGGTTGCGCCCATTTTAAACAAGGTCAAAACAATCCGATAAAGATCAATACTCATGGGAACAAACACCAAAACGCGGTCGCCAGATCGAATGCCTTTGGCAAAAAACAGGGCTTCCGTTTGCTGTATCTCTTGGAGCAACTGGCGATACGTAATCCTTTGATCGCCTTCGATAATGGCAATATTATCGGGATATTGAAGGGCAGCCTCCTCGAAAATGCTAAAAATATTTGTGTTCATTGTTTTTGACATAATACAACTTATAATTTTTAATAGTTACACCCGAGAATGACCTCGACAAATTATTAGAAATATTGCTTTGTTCCATAAAAGCATGAATGGCATACTTAAATTGATCTATTTTCATTTGATCGTAGAGCAGCTTACCGAGATAAGTACCCAATCCGACGTATTGATTGTCTGGGCTTCGGGCCAATGTTTTCAAGACAATTCCTTTTTCTGTCGGGTTGATAAAATCAGGAATGGCAAACATCAAGCCCTTGATTTCGCCCAAGTTGTCTTCTGCGATTAATATGTATTTTTCTTGCAAAAAGGACTTCAATGGCCGGTATTTTTCAATAAAAACAGCCTCAGCCAAGGGCGTAAAAAGTAGATTTTCATGAAATGAAACCATACAAAACTGATAAATACGGCTCAATTCCGCTTCGTAATTGGTCAAATCAATGTTCCTAACCCGCAATTTGGAAGCATGAAAAAGTGCTTCAGCGCGTTGACATTTTTCCACATCATACGCTAAAATGCAGTCTATTTTGGTGTGGTAGGTACTTAATACGTGGCACTGCGCTACACTTTCCAACAAGGCCGCATAGTAGGGCGGATGCTCAAAATCAAGCACATATTTGTACTCAAAATTGTCGGTAGCCACGCGGTAATTGTCCCAAGTGGAGCCATTCATGGGGCCAATGAGGAGGTTGACGTGCTGTTGATTGGCCAATGCTAATGCTTCTTGGAGCAATTGTTGGGTCGCCACTGCATCATTGAGGGCTTCAAAATGACCAAAACAATAGGCCACTTCCCCTTCAAAATGCAAATTTTCATTGCGATAAAGTACACATGCAGCGACGGGTTGCCCTTCGCTGTCGGTGATTACAATGCCTGCAAAAAAGAAAGCGTCATTGATTTTTAGCGGCATTGATTTTGGATATATTCGCGCTGTGAGGTCTGAATAACAGAACAAAAGTGTGTTTTTATCGTAAATAGTCATTGGTTTCATTTTTTAAAAATGAGTGCAAGTTATTGGAGTGTTGCTCATCTGGTGCGCTATACTCATCAGATGAGTATGCGTTATTTGAGTATTACTCATCGCTACATTAAATACTGATTCACCCCAAAAAGCACCAGCATCGTCACCAATGGAATGCTCAAATTGTCCAATCCGTGGGGTGTAAAAGCCTCCGTCAAACAAGTACTGGTTCCAATTAAAATAGCAATGACCCAAATGTGCCAATGGGTTATCGGGGTTGGAGGAACAAACATCAATAATCCGACGGTCAATGCCACCGCAACGATAAAAAACGTGGCAGTACCCGCCACCGATTTCGTACCCGAACCCACCACAAATTTTCTGATCGGCCAACGGCGACCCACCAAAGCAGCAGCAGGATCACACAATGCCATGATGAGCACGGGTAGATAGAAATATAGGAGCGGCGGTAGGTTGGCAGTATTGCTACTGGACATCCATTCATAAAAAAGGAAGGAGCAATAAACTGCAATGGGATAGCATAAACTTCCATGTGATTTGCGATGTATCGCATTGATAGAGGGCAGAAATCCATACCGCATACTCAACAAAAGGATGCCCGCAAAACTACCGCACAACAACAACACATTCCAGTGCGTATGGAGCATCAATGGGAAAAGCATGGTCAAGATGCCAGTGCCGATATGCACTAATTTACGGGTGTATTCCGCCCGTACTTTTCCGAAAACAAATAAGCATTCTGCGGTGCCAAAAAGCAGTAAAAAAGCCGCCGACAAGATTAAAGTGCTTTTGATCTCCATTGTTCGATGATGATTTGATTGTAAAAAAAGCCACGGTCTTCGGCGGTCAATTGTTGCGATAATTCGGTTTCGTAGCGCAGTGTTTCCCCAAAAACCTGCGATAATCGCCGTGGAGCCATCAGATTCCAGTATGCGATCCGGCAGCCCGGATTGGCAATATCCATCAGTTGTTGGCCGACGGCAGCGAAGGTGCTTTCGTCCATATATTCAAAAATATCGGACAGGTTCATGGCATCAAAATGGCCGTATTGGGCACCTGATTCTTGTGCAAATCCTTTGAACAGTACCACCCGATCAATACGGGTTTTTAACTGCTCAAACCGTGCCGCCGAACTCAAATAATCGGGCAGCAGATGCCCAAAATCGCCCGTTAGATTATAACGCAAGATGTGGTTGCTTTGCGCCAACGCGCTGCACAAATGCTTTTCTGCTTTTTGAAATATGTAATCGCCCACACTAAGTTTGACTTCTTTTAGAAAAGCGGGATCGCGACCCAATCGCCCCATGACCCAACGGCCAAAAAAGATTTTGAACAACAGTCGCCAACGCCATGTATTCCAATGCTGATGATAAAACGCCTGTTGCTCTTGTGTCGTTTTGGTTGAGAGCAATGCTTCCACCGTTTTTTTAGAATGAATAAATGGCAACACTTTGTGGGCAAACACGCGAAAATAGCGTTCAAATTTTCCAGCATGAATCACACCCGTTTGAATGTCTTTTAGGTTTTTGTCCCAAAAAACCTTCGTATCGTTGGAAAGATGGTCTGCCAATTGCTGATAGATTTGTACTCGATTTTTATGGTCGTGAAAACCCAAAAACTGCAAACATTCAGCGTAGTTTAAATGTGCAATGGCCACTTTTTTTAATTCAATCAAGCACAATTGGGCAGGGTTGAGGTCGGCAGCCACCACTATTTCAGGGTCGCTCTCCAACAATGCGAAGCAATTGTCGCCCGCCGAACCAATGGATAAGATACGGCTACCGGGCTTAGGTTGTAAGCCGCGCATCAATAGGTCGGCATCTTCCCACACATTGGCGTAGCGAACAAAACTAAATTCTACTTCGTCAGTTAATTTTTTCATTGTTGTTATAAATGAAACAAAAATAATGAATTTCTCGTTATGGATGGCTCTATTATAATGGGCGGAACAGTGTGAGTCCATGATAAAGATAAACGTCAGATGGCTTTGCAGGCGCGTGAAATCTTTAAAACGAGCAAAAACTTGGTACATTTTTTCACGGGTGAACCCCAAAAAATCGCTAAAGCAGGGCTTTTCAGAAAAATTGAAACGCTATGATCCCAATACCCTTCGAACTTGATTCCTATGAAGACTTGATTATCGTTCAAGGTTGGATTTTTTAGAGATACCGTCCTTATCATTGATTTTCAGCGGTTTGAAATTACGCTTCAATTATAGAAATTTGAACCGTTGTCCAATCCTACTAAGATCCGTTGTCCAATCCAACAACCACCCCAGTCGCCCCGTTCATCTCCACCAAATCCCCCGTTTTTAAGCGTTGCAACAAACCCGTAATGCCCACAATGCAGGGCTTACCCATTTCCCGCGATACGATGGCAGAATGGCTCAAAAGACTACCTTTTTCAACCAAAATGCCGCCCGCTGAAGGGAAAAGTGTCACCCATCCCGGATCCGTGCTGACAGTCACCAATATATCGCCTTCTAAATCCTCCACTTCCCTAGGATCGAGTACGATGCGCACTTTTGCGCGCACGATGCCTGGACAACAACCCAAACCTTTCATCGAATCGCTATCCGAAATAGGTTCCACGGGGTTGCAATTGATGGTAAAATCATTACCAACATAGACCATACCCGTTGTTGCAATGCGTTCGGCTGGTGGCTTCGATTTTCCCCAAGTTTCGTACTGTTTTTTCCGCAAATCAATCAGGTCGCGCAAGTTGCCATTGATACTTGTGCCTTTGATGTGGTCAAATATTTCAATTTGGGTCAAAAAGAAAATATCACGCTCCGCTTCGATCAAGTTGGCGGCAGCAAAACGATGACCAATGGCGCAAAAAATATCCCGGACAGTGCCATATCCTCGGGTGCGGGCGTAGCGCAGGTTTTCGCGTGCGCTCACCAATGTGCGGGTATTTTTTAGGAAATAATTGAAAATCCAGCGTTTTAAAGGCTTTAAACGCAGTTTTTCAGCCACCACTTGTTCGGCTTCCCGGCGCATGGTGTGCTCAATATCGTTGGTATTGGCCTTCAAATCTTGCCGCAAATAAGACTGAATGATTTGTAACCATGCTGCGGGATTTTGTTGGTAAGTGACCGTTTCTAATTTCAATTCACCGACGCAACGATTGCCCCACTTGTCGAGGTATTCTGCTATTTGTTCCTGTATTTCAGGCGGAAATTTATTGTTTTTAAACATTTTCACCAGTGTTTCCGCCGAATTTTCTAAAAACAGGGTTTTCATCTCGGGTTGGTGACGGATGGTTTCGGTCAACTGCAAACAACGGTGAATGGGCTCGGTAGAAACAATATCTTTTGCCCCACAAAGCAGGTTATTGTGCAAATTGCCTTGGGTATCCAGTTGGTATTTTAGAGTCAATTTCTGTAAAACACCAAAGTAAATCATGGCAAAAAAATCATTGACCAAGGGTGCTTTCCATTTTTTTAACAACGTTTGTTCGTAGCGCAGGTAGAGATGCATCAATTCCCAAGCGTTTTTTGAACGAAAATCAATGCGGCTGTATTCCTGCATGACTTGTTCAAATTCGGCGGTGAAATCGCGGCGCATTTGAGGTAGTGCCCGCCAATTGCGCCACATGGATCGTACCATTCCAATTTGCCGCCAACGTTCTTCCCAAAAACCGTACCTAGGAAGGTTTTTTAACTCAAAACGCTCTTTGACACCCATCATTTTTTCCATAAATTCGGCATTGATGGAGTAGCCGGGCAACATAGCCAAGGCCTTATACCAACCCAAAAGGTTGTAATATACCCGCCCTTCTATCAAGCCCAGCATATTGGCAAATACCTCTTTTTCGGCTTCGATGGCTTCCATTTTTACACCCAATAACAAACTCAATTGCCGATACACGGCTTCATACATTTTGAGGATAAAAGTAAACGTCAGGGGCGATGTCAGCCCGGGGTATGACTCGATGATATTGCTATTGTCCCAGATGATATATTCGCCTTCATTGGGTATAATGGGCGTTTTTTCTTGTAAAAAAGTCGTAATTGGGCGGGTTTGTAACAAAATGACCGCTCCATTTTCTATGGCAAACTCTATATCTTGGGGCGTACCGTAGTGGTTTCTCAATTGATCTAAGATCCGACCAATTTCCTGTATTTGAGCGTCTTGAAGACTGGTTTTATCTTGTAAATCAGTCGGAACGTCTTCGAGGATCGTGCCATGACCAATGGCTTGATGGAACACCATCTGCTGTGTTTTTTGTGCCAATTGTGATTCAATCCGATGATCGGCTTGCACCGTAAATGTATCAGCATCCAATAAACCACTCACCAAACCTTCGCCCAATCCATAGACGGCGGTGATGACTTTTTGGTGCCGATTGCCAGAAACCGGATGCGCTCCAAACGCCACACCAGCCGCTTCAGGTACCACCATACGTTGTACCAATACCGCAATGCCAGCACCTTCTGCATTCATTCCCCTATTTTTTAAGTAGTCTTTCACCCGTTGGTTATTGGCAGAATCGCGCACTTGCGCTATTTTTTCGGCCAACTGCGCTGGAAAAACGTGCAAAAATGTTTCAAACTGACCCGCAAAAGAGTGTTCTTGGCCGTCTTCAGCGATGCCCGAAGAACGTACCGCAAAGCCATAAGGATTGGCCGCATCTTGGCTCAAATACTGGCTAATTTCGTCGGCTATTTGCCCCAAACTGGCTTCATTGGCAGCACTGAGCCGCTCCCAAGGGATGACGACAAAGGCAGGCACCCGAAAGCCAAGTGATTGGAGCACCATTAAATTGTCGGCTTTGCCGCCACAGTGATACGCAGGATTAGGGGCAGTTAAGAAGTTGGGCATGATTTTGTTTTTAATAGTTAAAAAAGCCGCATCAACATCGGAATTCCGCCCAAAGTCAAATACATAGCGATAGTCCAAAAAGCCGAAGCATACTCGATTCTTTTGGCACTTTTGGCGGTTTTATGGCTTAAAAATAACCAACCTTGAGCGGCGCAGACCAAGAAACAAAATCCAAGAATGACACAGCCTAAAAGCCCATATCCAGCATAAATCGCGGCAGCGAAACTAGTTAGCAGCGTACCGAAAAGCACCAATATCCATAATTTCGTCGCTTTTTCCGCGCCCAACATGGTGGAATAAGTATTAAATTCGTCTTGTTCAGGGGTGCGGATTTTCCGACCTATTTCCAACACAATGCCATTGCAATAGGACACCAAAAAGAAAAATAATAAGCCTTTGTGTGGCAATACATTTTCCAAATGCCAATCCAAACCACTGGCATAAATATCCACTAACGGAATAATGACCATATGAGAAGTGACGTACCAAAAAGGGTGCTCCTTCAACCATGCTGCCCTAAAAAACTCTTTGCCCATGAGGCACAAATACCCCATGACAAGGACATAAAAAATCAACATTTTTGGGGCAAAAGCCAATTGTACCGCTATTTGTACCACCACCACCACGATGCCTACCGTGCGCAACTCCGCGAGGCGAACCAACCCGCGTGGCACGGGCAAATGTGGGCGATGTTGTGCGTCGTCGTCTTTGTCTTTAAATTCGTCAAAAATGCGCACCAATAAAAACAAACTGACGCACATAAAAATACCCAATAAATAGTCGTATAGGGCGACAAAGCCCTCTGCTCCTCGACATATACGGGAATACGCAATGGCGGAAAAGCAAAAAGAGGCAATCAAAATACCGTGGGCAAAGAGGGGGAAACGCTCGCTTTGATAAATCCATAAGCGGGCTAATAAGGATTGTTCTGGTGGCATATCGTATTGTATTTATATTAGGTATTTATTTCTTTCTACCAAATTTTTTATGCGCCGCCGAAAAATGCCCAGCCGACAAAGCCGCCGCAATAGAAATTTCGCCCGCTAAAGCCGTGGCAGCACAGATTTCCGCAAATTTTCGCGCTTTTCCGGCCCCAAAGCAATCCAACAATTCGAGGCATTCGCGTTGGGTGGGGAGACTTGTGCCACCACCGACCGTACCGACAATCAGGTTGGGCAGCGTCACGGCTGCATACAAACCACCGTCTTGATCGAGTTCCATGCGGGTGATGCCTACTGCTGCTTCAGCGGTGCAGGCTGCATCTTGCCCAGTCGCAATGAAAAGGGCGCACAATCCATTGGCAACGTGCCCTTGGGCACCGATCGCACCGCTTTGGATGACTCCGCAGGTGGAGGTGATCCAATAATTGGCCATGGCTTCGGGGGTGGTTTTCAAGACAGACTCGACGATACTGCGGGGCAAATTGACTTCGGCGGTTACTTTTTTGCCGCGAACATTAGAAAAAGACAGGGCGGTTGCTTTTTTATCGCCCGAATAATTACCCTCTACAAACCAATACAGCGGTTGTACTGGCGAATTGGCAATGATGTATTGACAAATGGCATCGGTGCAAAGCGTCACCATATTTTGGCCTGCTGCATCACCCGTTTGGTATTCAAAAGTAAAGATAATGTGGTTGCCTTCGATGGAGGTTTTCATGTCGCTCAACTGTGCAAAACGACTGGTTTGGCCAATAATTACCCTAAATTGATCTATTTGCTGCAAAGCCCACTGTATAAACGCGCCCACATCAGCAATGCTTGCAAACTTAAAAACGGGGCTACGCTGTACGCCTTCCAACAAACAAATGGACGAAATACCCCCTGCCAATCGGCTGGCTTTGGCACCTCGATCGTAAGAGGCTACTAAAACGCCTTCACTTGTTGCCAAAGGCACGTAAAAATCGCCCTTCGCTGCGGTACCAATCACATGCAGCGGGCCGATAATGCCTGTAGGCACTTGCGACATACCGATGTAATTTTCGATGTTGCCATGCAGGCTTTCGATATCTGTGAATGTTTTTTTACCATTCAAATATTCAAAATGATGTCCTTTTTCGGCTAAAAATTGTAGGCGGGTTTGTGTTCCTGATTCACTCTGCTCGAATGAAGGCAATTTTTCAACAGGCAATGAATGCGGAGTCTTATTGCGGATCGTTTCAATTAAGTCCCCAGGGGCATGGATGAAACTAAAGGATTTTGCGGCTCTTTCGCTTGTTGTAGGCATACTTCGCTTGACTTTAAATGACGATTAATTTTGGTCAAAGGTGCGTCAATAAAGTTTTATTTTTTGAATTTAATTCCGATAAAAATGAATTTTTTTTTATTGAATACTAAAAAACATGTAACGCTTCAATCGCGATCTTTGACGAAGATGAATAGCCCCGAAATGGTAATTTGGGTACTTTTTCCCCAAATCCCAAAAACTTGACTACCTTTATGTCCTCCGGTTTTATGCCGTAGGTACTAATGGAATAATGTGCAGCGTGCTTTTGATGAGTTGATTGATAGTTATATGGAAGATAAAGTCGGGATCGCCTCGCATTTTTTGACCGACGCGCTCACCGTAGATCTAAAAGCCAATTTGGTTGCGCTGTTTGCAGCGGAAAATTTCAGGCCGGCAGGTATCGGCAACGATCTGATCCAATCGCACGATCAATTGATCCGAAAAGACCAAATATATTGGCTCGACCGAGCGCACAATGATGTGCATGAAAACAGTTTCTTCGATCGAATGGATCTATTCGTTCGATTCCTTAACCAGACTTGTTACACGGGGATCACGGGCTATGAATTTCATTACACGATGTATGAAATCGGGAGTTTTTATAAGAAACACCTAGACCAGTTCAAGAACAATAAAAGCCGCGCTTTCTCGATGATTCTGTACCTGAATACCGATTGGCAACCATCAGATGGCGGCGAACTCTGTATCCACCACAGCGATCATAAGCAAACCATATCACCAAATAACGGGAAATGTGTGTTTTTTAAAAGCGATGAACTCGAACACGAAGTGTTGTTGACCAATGCTTCTCGGTTGAGTATTACGGGGTGGTTGCGGGTGGATTAGAATTACCTCACCACCATCTTACCCCATCGCTTCACCCCATTTTCTCCAGTCCATTCCAAAAAATACACACCGCCCGCCAAAGTGGACGGAATGCGCACCGTATCGCCCATGAGTTCTGCTGCAAAAAACACTTTCCCAAGCGGGCCAACCAAAGAAATGCGGCTATTACCTGCTGGCAAATTTTCAAAAAACAGTAAGTCCCCAGCGCGAACAGGATTTGGGTAAATCTGCTGTTGAGCAGATGTTGTTGCTGAAAAAACAGAGATGGTTTTTCGATCCAAAAAGCCCGTATCCACCGTGTGATATACCCAATTGGTTATTACGGGCGCATTGAAATCAAAGAAAATAGCGGCTCGGTTTTCGATTTTTGTACCCAGCGGCGTGGTCGTTTTAGGCGTGATTCGGAACTGAATAAAACCATGCGAAGCGGCTTCATTCACGTTGCTATCGGGCAAAAGGATGTGATCGAAAGTGAATTTCAAGATATTCGGGCCTTCAAAGTCCGTGCGAAAAGCGTGGTCAGAAATGCCCACTTTGAAACTTTCCACATCCAACCAAGCAGACAAAGTATCCCGAATCACTACTGTAAATGCCGTATCGGTACCCGTATTTTGGAAACGAATTTGGTAATCAATCGGCGTGTTGGGCTCTATGTAGTGGGCATCGGCCACGCCGATGGGATGGGCTGATTTGTCATTGGGATCAAAAGAGCCGATGATTTCGCGGCAATCCTTAGAGTAAAATGGATTTCCGTCATCTCCATTGAACTGACTCACAAAACCAAGGCTAAATAAGCCGTTCGAATTCGCCCCGCACCCTTCTACTGTCACCGACGGCTGCGAAACGAAAGGGAAAGTAGGCTCTTGCCCTGCTTTCAAGTGATAAGTGCTGCCATTGGCAGGCACTTTGATCACCAAGGAGTCATGGGCTGAGAGGTTAAAAATGCCTTCTTGTAGAATCAACAGGTCTTCAATAATCACAAATTCTTGATCGGAGGTCATATCACCCGTACCGATATTTCGAATCACTAACTGCAACGAATCACCTTCGCAATAACCATCTACTCTTACTTCCGCGCCTGACCAATTGGAGTTGGGAGGGGTACAGATGCTGTCGGGTGTAATATGTGCCGTCGCGCAGATGCTTTGTCCAAGTATTGTTGAATCGCAAATCACTAAAAAATTGATCGTAAATGACCCGCAAGCCCCTGAAACCACTTCTCCCAAGGAAAACTGCCAGTCCTGACCACCGATATTCACGCCTGGGATACTACTGCTAATGTATTGCACATCGTCAGAGAGGGTCACGGTCACTTGAGCATTGGGCGCAGGGGCTGGGCCTGTGTTGCAATATTTGACGATGTATTGGTTTTGAAAGCAGCGGCGCATGATACTGGAAGCAATATTGACTTCTAGTAAAGGGCATAAAATTAAGGTTTGAAACAAGAAATCGGTATTCACAGTATCGTCTATTTGGGGTAGATTTACCCAAATAGAATCTTCGCATAGTGCGTAATAACTATCGGTAAGCGCATTTGGAACAGAAAGGCGGTAAAGGCCAGTATCAAGTACTATTTCGTAATAACCCGTGCTATTGGTAACGGCATAAAAAGGATCTGTTCCTAGTTTTTCTGCCTTGATGATTCTGCCCGCCAGTGCTGTTTCCGTGGAATCAGACTGGCAGTTGAGGTTTTGGTCGTGCTTGATGTGTCCCTGGATATGTGCTCCGATCTGAATACAGGAGGTATTGACAAAGCAATTGGTGAGACCATACTGTGTCGCTTGGGCTTGGACAGATGATAATTGTCCTTCATCGCAGCAGATATAGAGTAAGGGGTTGTTTTCAAAATATAAAGACGTTTCTATTCTTCCATTTTTTATAAATAGCGAACTCAATTGATTGTCATGGCAAAACAAACCTTGCAAATTAGTCAGCCCCTGCACATCCAAGGTTGTTAATTGATTGTTAGAGCAACTCAAACCTTGCAAATTGGTCAGGCTCTGCACATCCAAGGTCGTTAATTGATTGTTAGAGCAATCCAATGCTTCCAAATTAGTAGATTGCTGCACATCCAAGGTCGTTAATTGATTGTTAGAACAGCCCAAACCTTGCAAATTAGTCAGCCCCTGCACGTTTAGTGTTGTCAATTGATTTTCATAGCAATATAATTCTTGCAATTTGCTTAGGCCCTGCACATTTAAGGAAATTAATTGATTTTTCCAGCAATACAAATTTTCCAAATTGGTCAGCCCATGCAAATTCAAGGTCGTTAATTGACTATTAAAGCAAATTAATAAATGCAAATTGATTAGTCCTTGCAAATCCAAGGTCGTTAATTGATTGCCCTGGCAATCCAATACTTCCAAATTGGTCAGCACTTGCACATCTAAGGTCGTTAATTGATTTGTAAAGCAACTCAATACTCTCAAATTAGTCAGCACTTGCACATCCAAAGTTGTCAATTGATTTCCACCGCAATTCAAATTTTGCAAATTAGTCAGCACTTGCACATCCAAGGTCGTTAATTGATTGTTAGAGCAATTCAATACTTCCAGATTAGTAGATTCCTGCACATCCAAAGTTGTCAATTGATTTCCACCGCAAATCAATCTGTGCAAATTAGTGAGCCCCTGCACATTCAAGGTTGTTAATTGATTGGCAGAGCAATACAATACTTTCAAATTTGTCAGCCCCTGCAAATCTAAGGTCGTTAATTGATTGCCAGAGCAATACAATTCTTTCAAATTTGTTAACCCCTGCACATCCAAGGTCGTTAATTGATTGAAAAAGCAGTCCAAATATGTCAAATTGGTCAGCCCCTGTACCTCCAAGGTCGTCAATTGATTTCCATTACAACTTAATAGGAACAAATTACCAAATGCTTCTATTCCTGCCAAGGATTGGATCGAACGGTTATCAACACGTAACCATGTCACCGCTAAGGCTTCACTTACTTGTATTTCGCCATCATTATTAGAGTCTGCATCCACATTTCCAAATCCCCCCCCTGTCGTATCCACACAAAAGGTATTCACCAGCGCATTCTTAAAATTCGCATCAGGAATATTAACAATTTGAGCATTCGTCACGAGGCAAAGCGACCAGAGAAAAAGGGTGAGGATTGAGTGTTTTTTTAACATGGTAACGGATTTTTCTAGGTTTAAATAATAAATGTAGTTTTTTCGGATAGGAATAGCCGTATTTTAGGATCGGTGAAACAATAGACCCTTACCGAAGTACAAAGATAGACCATAAATTCGATGTTTGAACATATCTCAAGGCGCAGTGAAAAAATAATTAAAAAATAATTGGCTTCATTTGAAAATTTTATCGTATCTATGTGGTGATTTCCATCACCAAAAGGTATTTTTTTAAGGTTTTTGGGGTAAGAAACAAAATTTTAAACATTTTCTTATAAACTTAGTGGCCATGGTAAAGTTTTTTTTCTGGTGTCTCACCATATGCTTGGTACAGCAATCGCTTGGAGCACAAAATTTGCAAAATTTAGACACCTTAATCATTCACCCTTTTCAAGGGCTATTAGATCCTACTGATACCATGATGCCTATTGCGAATGGTAATGATCTGCAATGGGTCAATTATGATGAGGATAATGAAAAAAATAGCTGTTTTGGTATGATTGATAGTATTAAAAATTGGTTTTGGGAAGGCGACTTGGGCTATAACGCAGGCGAAACAGAAAATGATGCCATGACTAGTTGCTCATGGCTACAAAATATAAATAAACGAAACCGAAACTGGCTCATATTACCTCCTGTGTATATACCGGATCAGAGTTATCGCTTGTTTTGGAAATCCCTATCTTTTTACGGTCCTGATTACACAGATGGGTATCAGGTATTGGTATCAAAAGCCACTAACTTCACTAATTCTGATAATTTTAAGGACACTCTTTTTACAGCAGCCGAAACATTAGGGCATAGCCAAACTGGATCGTTGCACGTCAGTGACTACGATTATACCCCAGGATATTTACATGCCAATAGTTACACGGATACGTCCTACTATTATCTGGATTACACCCCTGACCCACCCTTTTTGCCTTACTTCCGGGGGCGACTTGAACCACACTACGCCAGTCTTGCCGCTTACGCTGGCCAAACGGTATATATTGCTTTCCTACACGACTCCAAGGATGACTATCAATTACAGATTGATGATATACTGGTGACCAAGACATTTGTTTCAACCAATCATATAGGAGGAGGCATCCAATCTTTCACTTTTGCTCCCAATCCTGTGAAGGAGGGCGCGTATTGTCAATGGAAGTTAGATGTACCACAAGCAGGTAAATTAACGTTATTGGATAACAATGGCAAATCTGTGTGGCAAAAGCAGTTTTCGGAGCATTCGATCCAACAAATGTATCTTGATATTCAGCACCTGAACGCAGGGGTATATTATTGCGTTTTGCAAACCGCCAATGGTCGAGCCATTGAAAAATTGGTCAAATATTAATCGTGAACAATGAACTCAAGACTACTTTTACTGATCTCCGGGATTTTTATCTTAGGGATTTCAAACCTGTATGCCACTCATAACCGTGCAGGAGAAATACATATCAAGCAAATTGGCCCTCTTACCGTAAGAGCCACTATTGTCACTTGGACCAAGACCAGCAGCGTCAATGCTGATAGGGATACCCTTTCGCTAAATTGGGGCGATGGTACCATCCCTCAATCTGTATTGCGCTCCAATGGAGAGGGTTTTCCTTTGGATAATGATGTAAAATACAATATATACATAGCCGAGCATACTTATGCAGGGCCGGCTACCTACCTCATTTCTATGACCGACCCCAATCGGAATGCAGGAATATTAAACGTAAATCCGCCCTCCTCCGATAACGTCCCTTTTCATATACAAACGACGTATTCCTTTCAGGATCAGCAGTTTGGGGGCTATAATACCACCCCTTATCTACTTCAACCACCTATAGATGATGCTTGTATAGGAATCCCGTTTAAGCACAACCCCAATGCTTACGACGAAGATGGAGACAGCCTCTCTTTTCAATTTACGATTCCGCTATTTGGGATAAATGCCCAAGTACCCAATTACACCATACCCAACTTGCTTGGGCCAGGGAGTAATAGCCTGACTATTAATGGCAAAACCGGGGAAATACTCTGGACTTCGCCCGAAATAAAAGGTGAATACAATATTGCTTTCATCATCATCAGTTGGCGCGGTGGTGTGCCAATAGATACGACGATCCGTGACATGCAAATATTTGTGGACGATTGCGATAACCGCCCACCAGTGGTGGCTACCATTCAAGAAATATGCGTCGTTGCAGGAGATACACTCGTGTTTCCAGTGCAAGCCACCGATCCAGATACTGGTCAATTGGTGCGATTAACCGCTTTGGGAGGCCCTTTTACGACGCCTTTCAGTCCTGCTACCTTTACCGTACCAAGTGGATATCGGGTACCGCCCGTCAATGGTACCTTTAGGTGGATTACTACTTGCGAACACATTGCACCACAACCTTATTCTGTTGTTTTTAAGGCATTGGATACCCTTGGCGGCACTCAGTTATCTGATTTAAAATCGGTAAGTATCCGAGTGGTGGGGCCACCACCGTTGGATGTACAAGTGGTCACAAATACTACCGAAGCCGAAATTAGTTGGGAGAAACCATATACCTGCGAAGAAGCGGCAAACGACTATTTTTATGCTTTTTCTGTTTGGCGACGCGAGGGCAGCAACCCTTTTGTGCCGGACTCCTGCGAAATAGGCTTGGACGGCCGTGGCTATTCGCGGTTGATATTTGCGACCAAACAGGAGCAGAATGGGCGTTATTTTTACAAAGACAAGGATGTTGAAAGCGGCCGAACTTATTGCTATCGGGTATTGGCCATATTTGCTCGTCGCTCCAGTGCCAATTACCCTTATAACTTGGTGGAAAGCCTTCCGTCGGAAGAGGTTTGTGTGCAATTACCAAGAAATCTGCCCCTAATCACGCAGGTAACCGTGGAAAGTACCGATGCAGTGTCGGGTCAAATGGAGATCAGTTGGTCAAAACCCGTGGCTGCTGACTTGGATACCATCCTTAATCATGGGCCTTATCGGTACCAACTGCTCCGCGCACCACAATTCAGTGGAGGCTCGTTGCAGCCCGTGCCGGGTGCAGACTTTGTGTCAAATACATTTTGGGGAGCCAACGATACGGTATTTCGCTTTGATGAAAACCTGAATACTCAAGGCAATCCTTACCACTATCAGGTGGCTTTTTATGTGAAAGGCGAAACAGAACCTTTGGGGACAACCAACGAGGCTTCTTCCGTTTTTTTGTCGGTGGGTTCAACCGACCAGACCAACTTATTGACTTGGGCATCGGACGTGCCTTGGGCTAATTATCGCTATGATATTTTTAGAAAAAATAATACAACCGGAGCCTTTGACTCTATAGGGAGTGCTGAGGCGAATAAATACGACGACCGTGGACTCACCAATGGTATTTCATACTGTTATTACGTGCGCAGTGTAGGCACTTACAGTATCGAAGGTGTGTTAGACCCCATTGTGAATCACTCACAAGAAGCCTGCGGTACGCCTATTGATACAGTGCCGCCTTGCCCTCCTGTGCTGACCGTCACCAATGTTTGTGATGATCAAAATGCCAGTATTGCGGAACCACCCTATGAAAACAAATTGACTTGGACCAATCCAAATCAAACCTGTAATGGCACCGACGATGTGGTGTCGTACAAGGTATGGTTTGCACCCGAACAAGGACTGCCACTCACGCTGATTGGTATGACAGATGGTGCTACTAGTATTAACTTTAGCAACTTTAGTGATGAAATAGCGGGTTGTTTCGCTGTTTCGGCTTTGGATTCAGTGGGTAATGAAAGTGCGCGGAGCAATATCGTATGTAAAGACAATTGCCCCAAATACGACCTACCCAATACCTTCACGCCCAACGACGATGGTGCCAATGATGTATTCAAACCATTTCCTAATTATCGTTTTATTGAGCGCATTGACATGCAAATTTTCAACCGATGGGGCAATCTGGTGTTTGAAACCCAAGATGCAGCCATCAATTGGAACGGGACTAATGAACAAGGTAAAACCTTGAATGAAGGTACGTATTTTTATGTGTGTCGTGTGTATGAAAAGCGCGTCACTGGGGCTGTACTCAGGCCAGATGTATTAAATGGATATATTGAGTTGGTGCGGGGGAGATAGGGGAACATTTCTACCTGTTATGCCCTCGAAAAAAGCCTAAAAAAACACCCAACTGTTGTCCCAAAAAGCCCTTGGGGACTTTGTATGCTTCAGGCAATCCCACGGGTAAGTGTGCATCTTCATGGGGAAAATGCACAGTTTTGAAGATATAATCCCAAGCACTCAAGGAAATACCAAAATTGAAGCCTTTTGGGTGAGATGCGGGAAACTCTTTGGCATGGTGCCAAAGGTGCATTTGAGGGCCATTGAGTAAGTACTTTAATTTTCCTAAAGGTATGTGTAGATTGGCATGACCCAATTGGCCTAAAATAAAGGTAAATATATGGATAACAAAGAAATCGGTCAGCCCAAAGCCCAACATAGCCAAAGGAATATACTCTAAAGATCTGTAAAAGAAATGCTCCATGAAATGATACCGCATGAGGGCTCCAAATCCCATTTCTTCCACACTATGGTGTACCCTATGGAAATGCCACATCCAAGAAACATGGTGGAGTAACCGATGTATATTGTACTGCATAAAATCGCGGAGTACAAAAATAAATATCAATTGACCCCACCTGGGTAGCCGCCCCAATTCAAAGGCTACGGTATTGGTGATGCCTATTTTTGTCAAAAAACTATTGAATATATCCACAAAAACATTGGAGACACCCGTGTAGAGCACCAATGAAAACAGGAAATAATTCCAGAAAATATAGAAGGTATCCAACCAGAAATCATTTCTGATAGCAGGCTGGTCTTTGCGCCAAGGGAAATACACTTCGCAAACAAAAATAGCGATAGAGGAGGCCAACACCCAATAAAAGTAGTTGTGCCAACTGGGGTGTAGGATTTCATGCCATAAAAATGCGCCGTAGGCTCGTTGGCTTTCTAGAAATAGGTTTAGGTAATAGTTCATGTTGGTGTGCGAATACTAGGCTTCATAGGACATGCGTAAAAGTACTTCGTAAAATTGATTTCGGAGTAGATTTTTTGTTTTGGTAACGCTAAAAAAAACAACTTAACGATTTGACACGCAAATTACGTGAGAAATCGTTAGTTTATTTTTTGAACGCTACTTGGTATTGTTTTGACAAAACAGTTAAGCGGTAACTGTTTATATAGGGTCGGTAGGGTTTTGTGGGTTGCGGGGGATAGGGTTGTATGTAGAGGAGTCAAAGCAATCCAATGCTGTACCTTTAAAAGCATGAATAAGGGCTTGTTTCACGTCCCTATGGCTTGAAAAAACAGAGAACCAAACCGAAAAAAAGCCGCGCTGATCTGCGAATTTAGATACATCATCAGCAGATATTGATCCCGATTCATATTGAGTCAATTTAAATTGAGCCCATTCCCATGCTTCTCTTCTATGAGCCCAGCGTATATCATTTATAGGAAAACCCTGAGGGTGTATCCGCGTCAGCGGATAATCTGGGTTGCCTGAATACTTATCCAATCCAACGAGTTTGAGTAATTTGTTGGCTTTATTTTTTTGGTTTTGAGTTTTCAGGTCTGAGTGCAGCCCTACCCAACCTCCTTCGCGGTATTCAAATACCAATAACGTGTTATTCTGATGAGGAAAATACATCTGGTTTAAATCAACGGGCTTCTTACTTTTATTATCCCTTCCGTTACAACGACTACAGGCACGCAAGAAATTACCCCATTGAGTAGCATGGGTGGCATCTTGATATTGCGATACGATATGTTCGACTTCTAAATCGGAACTAAATACCTCGCAGTAGCTACAAAAAGAGTCAAGATTCGCCTCTAAAATAGGATTAGCCAACCCATGAGGCTCGTACTGTTCGGCTACTTGTTGGCCGTTGGGTGCAGTAAATCCCACGGGCCATTTATGGACAGGTCTCATAGATTGGCGGCGTTTCGTTCAAGTCTTAAATGTGCAACAAACGTTGCATCATTACTAAATCGCTCGTCCATCTGGTTCAATTGTTGGCGCAGATTTGCTACTTCTTTATCTGTTTTGCTTGTTTTGCCTTCTTCGATCAGCTGGTAGTATCTCGTCGCAACTTCGGCACGTACCAAGAAGGCATCGCTTCTAACCACATCTCTAACACCCATTTCAATTTCTGAAACATCTTCTATACCGTAATTCGTAGGGTCGGTTTCAAGACCATCAAGATTTAAATCCAAATTAATCAACTCATCACTTTCCAAACTCTGCACAATAAAAGGAGAATGCGTAGTGGCTACGAATTGGATGTTTGGGAAAGCGTTTTTCAGATCAGATACCACGTGGCGTTGCCAGTTTGGGTGTAGGTAAATGTCCAATTCATCAATTAATACAATGCCTGGTGTATCTCTTACCACATGTTCGCCCAAGTGCGGATTCAACTGAATGCAGCGATAAGCAATATCGGCAGCAAGCCCTATGATCATCCTGAAACCATCACTCAATTGGCGATAAGATAATTTATGTTTTTGACCTTGATTATCTGTAAAAATACCCATCAATTCCTCTTGTTTTCGATCAAACGCAATGTCCTGCCAACGATCATCAGGAATTAAAGCCAACAGGGTTTGTTTGAAAGCCGCCAAATGGGCTTTTTCTAAGGGCTGGTCAAATTTGTTTATACTATCTTCCTGTGTCTTAAACCAAGCCAAAAACTCCTTACTGGATGATTTTGGAGACAGACAATTGGCATAAGCCATCAATAAACCTTCATTTTGTTTTAAAAAACCAATTTTCTCGTGTTCTGCCCATAACCTTCCAGTACCATGATAGGCCAATACTGGAAATATAGCCGGCTCCCCCCGACGACTGGCCTGCATCAAATCAAGCGCAATAGAACTAATTGGCTTGGCATCCCTTGACGTAGTTTTCTGTTTTTGTATCTCCCTTTTCCATGATATATTCGCTCCATTTACCTGCCCAGTTACTTCCACTGTAACGGGCAATTGAGGGCGTGATTGGCCGTTTACGAACGCCAATCGGACTTCCTTCTTTGCATCAATAGGTCGTGTATTAATATTTAAGCCTAAATCAATAAAAAAGCCACCCAAAGCCACAGAAAGTGCATCTAAAACAGTAGTTTTTCCTGCTGCATTTTCACCAATGAATACCGTAAAATGGTCATTTAACTCAAAGGAGCGGCCTTCAAAACCTTTGAAATTTTTAATATTAATTTGATGAATTTTCATTATCCAAACATTTTATAAATTATTCCACCAGTACCTACTACCAAAGCAGGCATATCTGCCCCTATTTTGCCGTGGTTGCGCAGTGGTTTGAATTCGTAAAAGTACTTCCTAAAATTGATTTCTGAATAGATTTTTTGTTTGGGAACGGTTTGATGTCTGTATTCGTGGCCTTTTTCTATAAAAAACGCCATACTTCTGATGTTGAAGTATGGCGTTTATACAGATCAAAAAGAATAATTCGCGCTCCCCTACCCTTTCATACCAGCCTCTTTCATACCCAACAAACCCATCATCCAAGAGTACTCCATGGCGCGCTCTTTGAGCCGCTCAAAACGACCCGATGAGCCACCGTGCGACCCCGTCATGTTGGTCTTGAATAGGAGGAGGTTTTTATCCGTTTTAAGGTCGCGCAACCGCGCTACATATTTGGCTGGCTCGAAGTATTGAACTTGCGAATCACTCAAAGAAGTCAACACCAACATATTAGGATAATTGCCTTTTTTCATATTGTCATATGGCGAATACGTTTTCATATAGTTGTATTCCGCTGCATTGCCCGGATTGCCCCATTCGGTGTATTCACCAGTGGTCAACGGAATCGTAGGATCGCTCATGGTAGTCAGTACGTCAACGAAAGGTACTCCCGTGATGATGCCCTTGTAGAGGTCAGGGCGCATGTTGGTGATGGCTCCCATGAGCAAGCCCCCAGCGGATCGGCCTTCGGCAAATAAACGATCGGCGGCGGTATATTTTTCCTTGACCAAATAGTCAGAACAGTCAATGAAATCGGTGAAAGTGTTCATTTTTTTGAGCAATTTACCATCTTCATACCATTTATAGCCCATTTCCATACCGCCCCTGATGTGTGCAATGCCCACTACAAATCCCCTATCCAAGAGGCTCACCTTGTCGCGACTGAATGTAGGATCGTAAGAAGATCCATAAGACCCATAACCTGTGAGGTGACAAGGCGCGGCACCATCGCGTTTCATTCCTTTTTTATACACCAACGACATTGGCACTTTGGTGCCGTCTTTGGCTGTCACCCAGACATACTCGGTCTGGTAATTGTTGGGATCGTACCCGCCTAGTACAGGTGCTACTTTTTTTACCTCTTTTTGGTGGGTATCCATATTATAGTCCAGCACAGTGGCTGGAGTTTTCATGGATGAAAAATTGTAGCGCAAGGTTTTGGTATCAAACTCGGGATTGTTATCAATAAAACAAGCGTAGGTTGGCTCTCCGGTTTCGATATAATGGTGCGACATATCGGCCCAACTTGTCACCCTGATTTGACTCAATCCGCCTTTGCGCTCGCCCGTCACAAAATACTCTTTAAAGACAGAAAGACTTTCCAATAGCACGTCTTCGCGGTGGGGCAATAAGTCTTTCCAGTTTTCTCGTTTTGGATCACTTACGGGGGTTGTCATTAACCTAAAATTAGGCGCATTCCAGTTGGTTTTGATCAAAAATTGATCGTCTTTATGGCTGATTTCATAAAAAAATTCTGATTCCCTTGGGCGAATGCTTTTGAAACTGCCTTCTGGATTGTTGGCATCCAAGTAAAACACTTCTACCGTCTGAGTATAAGCACAATTGATCAAAAAATATTGGTCAGATTTGGTCTTATTGAGGTACGCGTACTGGGTTTCATCTTTTTCATGAAACATCAACACATCTTTTTTCTGGTCGGTGCCCATTTTGTGCCGCCAAACCTTGTCATTGCGGAGCGTGACCTTGTCTTTGGTGTCGTATAAAATAGTTTTGCTATCATTGGCCCATTCCATAGAACCGGCGTAGTCAAATGATTCGGAGATCAATTGGCCAGTACCTAGGTCTTTAAAATACAATTTGAATAGGTTACGGCCAGTATAATCCACGCCGTAAGCCACTGTTTTATTGTCGGGACTCACCTGAAAACCACCCAATTGGCAGTAAGCCTTTCCGACGGCTAGTTCGTTTACGTCAATAAAAATCTCTTCGGCAGCCTCTAAACTGCCCTTTTTCCGGCTATAAATCGGGTATTCCTTACCCTTTTCGTAACGGGTAATGTACCAATAGCCTTTTTTGAAATAAGGCACACTGCTATCGTCCTCTTTGATTCGAGCCTTGAGTTCATCGAATAGTTTTTCGCGCAACTCCTTCACTGGAGCCAATACTGAATCGGCGTATTTATTCTCAGCCTCCAAGTAGGCGATCACATCGGGGTTGTTGCGTTCATTGAGCCAATAGTACTCATCGCTGCGTTTATCGCCAGTAGAGGCGACCAATTCTTTGGCTTTTTTAGCCGGGTGCGGCGCAGGAAAAGGGTCTGCATTAAAAACGGATATACTCACAGGGGATGTATTGCTGTTATTTTGTGAATTGTTGGTAGTCTGTACACAACTGCACAGGGCTAGTAGTAAGGCACAAACACAAGGGAGGAGGAATTGTTTCATCACATTTTATTTTTAGAATGAAGAATTTACATTGAGGCGCACGCCGTGGAAGGTGGGTTCTAGCCGGCAAATACCGCCAGCACAGTTGATACCTTCCACTTGTTTGACATATGCCAATGAGAAACGGTGGGCGCGGTGCGAATACACCAACCCAACGCTTGGATAATGTAGTCCATCGTATTTTGTTTTGGAGTTTGGATAATTTTCCGGGTTGGCGTGGCGCAGTTTATACATGTCTGAAACGTACAATAACCAGTGCGGTGCCCATCCGAATTCCGCTAAGACATTAGTCCAAGATCCGAACTCTTCTTTGGTATGCAAGTATTGAGCCTCCAAACGCATAGATCGGCGTGGGGTAAACTTATAAAGCAACTCCGCATAAGGCGTGATGGCATTCACATAGTCGCCTTTGTCGGGGCCTTGATAGATATTGATATTGTATTTTAGTATCTGCAAACCTCCGATGACCTGCCATTTCCGCTTCCGCTTGTAAGTAAACTCTGGCGCGATTTCGCGGTACAGTTCCGTACCATCGAGGAGTTGGATATCTGACATGTTCAATGCGAAAGAAAGGGCCTTATTGAGTTTGTATTTTACATCCAATTGGAGGGCTTGTTCGCCCAATTCTTGGGTGGCTGGGCTGAATCGCGCCGTCAGGCGATACGTATTTTGCTTGGCCATAGGCGGCAAAAAATTGATGGCTCCTTGTACGCCCGATTGCTGCTCGGGACTTACCCTAAAACTAAAATCTTGGGTGCGTTTGCCCTCCAAAGTAATACCAAAACCTTTGTTGGCATACGAAATGCTCGAATACGCGGTATAGCCCTTGCGATTATTCAATTCGCCTTCTTCAAAAACAGTATTTTTAGCATAAGGATCATTGATGACATCGTTGCTTTTTACAGCACCTTCTACATACCAAGTTATATTGCCTGCCGTCAGGGTATTGTACAAGGTAGCAGCATAAGTATTGTACTGTGCGCCCGTACTATCCTGTACCACGTATGAGGCGATGGTATTCCTGATGTAATCAACTGTGGCATCGCTGTAGGTGCGTCCTACCACTCCGATACCGGGCGCAAACGAGAAATTGCGACTGCTATCTGGCTTGATAAAACCTTCCAATGCGCCGCCCCGCACGACAGTGCCATATCGGCTAAACTGTTGTTTGATGCGACCGCTGAATGCTTTTACCCGCCAATTATCATTGAACTGGTAACCAACCCTGATCCCATACAGTGCATTGTCAATCATAAGGCTTCGCTCTTCGTAAGCCCTGAAAATAATACCGGCTCCGATCTGATCGTATAAATAGCCGCCAGATATGTCCACCTTATCTATTTTTTTATGCACAAACCAACGACCAATGCCTTCATCGGTGTAAGATCCGCTGGGATTGAGCAAGTTGGAATTATTGAACATATCAAAACGAATACCCATATCTAACCCCGAATTGGAGTAGTTTAGGTTGAGCCAACTCTCGGCTCCATACTTCTGATATTGATACTGTGGAGTACCAGAGGCACCGATTTTGGCATCCGTGATAAAAAAATTACCATTGGATTGTAAGTTGCCAGAGATGCGAGAAGCGTTTTGAGCAAACATACTAGAGGTGCCCAAAAAGAAAATTATTAGTGGTAATATCTGTTTCATCGGGCAAAAATAGTTTGTTCCTCCGTACTATGATTACATTTGCGCAAATTATTCTTGCATATTTATGACGTTTTTCAAGCAAACTGCCTATATTCTTTTGCTCCAATTGACTTTGTTGCAATATGTGTCCGCACAAAACAATCTAAAACCCCTCGATCATGCCGATGTACATCGTTGGCGAAAGGTGGAACGCCCTACCCTAAGCAATGATGGTCAATGGGCTGCTTGGCTGCAAACGCCTGTCACGGAGGGTGATCCAGTACTGTATCTCCATCAAATACAAGGTGGTATGGAAAGAACATTTGATCGGGGATCCGATTTTCGTTTTTCGGAAGACAATAAGTTATTGGTATTCAAAGTAAAGCCCGCCTTGGATAGCCTGAAAGCCTTGCGCCGCAAAAAAGTAAAGGACGACGACCTGCCCAAGGATACGCTCGTTATATTGACCCTTGCCAATGGACAGGTGGAAAAAATAGCCCGCCTGAAATCATACGCTTTGCCCGAAAAATGGGCCGGATGTCTATTGTTTCAATTAGATCCTGAAAAAGCGGCCTCACCTAAAAAAGATACTGCTGCTGCAAAGGTGAAAGTGTCCTTGAAAAAAGCCAAAAAAGAGGATAAAGAAAACGGATCTCGCCTTTTTGTGCGCAACACAGACACAGGGATCCAAGATACCATCGCCTATGTGACCCAGTACGCCATTGCTAAAAAAGGGAAAAGTATCTTGTTTCAATCAAGTGGCCAAGGCGATACGATGACTTACGCTCACCATCCGGCGGTCATTAAAAACGGGATTTATTTGTGGGCGGCTGATTCGCGTACCGTCAAGCCTTTGTGCGTAAAAAAAGGGAAATTTCAACAACTCAGCCTTGATGAACAAGGGAATCAAGCGGCATTTTTGGCCGACCTTGATACCACCAAGGCGCGAATAAGACCCCTCCAACTCTGGTATTGGAATCCTAAACTGGATTCCGCTACAATGATCGCCAACGATCAAAGCGCGTTTTTAAGCACCAATAAAACAACTGTACCGGGCTATATGATCAGCGAACACGCCAAACCCTTATTTTCGGAAGATGGATCCAAACTCTATTTCGGGATGGCTCCTCAGCCTATACTAAATGACACTACCTTACTTACAGAAGAAATAGTACAAGTGGAGGTATGGGCATGGACTGAAAAAAAGATTTATACCCAACAGAAAAATAACCTCGAAAACGATAAAAAACAGTATTATCCCATTGTTTTTCACACAAAAACCAGTGATTTTGTACCCATTGGTAGTGCTGCTATACCAGAATTTAGGTTTCAGTACGAGCGCAATGCAAACCTTGCACTAGGCTTCAATGAGGAGCCTTATGGGCATTATATCACTTCAGAGGGTACACCACACAAGGATCTCTATGCCGTCAATCTGAAAGACGGAACCCATACTCTGATACTAAAAGACCTGCGTTGTAACCCTCAAATATCGCCATCGGCAAAATATATCACTTGGTGGAGCGACTCCGATACGGCTTGGTTTGCTTGGCCCGCTGCTACGGGCAAAATCACGCGCCTAACCGATAACCTAAAAAATCCATTTTACGACGAAGACAATGACGTGCCTGATTATCCCAATGAATACGGATTGGCGGGCTGGCTTCAAAACGATGAGGCTATGCTTATGTATGATAAGTACGACCTCTGGAATATGGATCCTAAAGACCCCACCAAACGACAAAGGCTCACTCAAGGTCGCGAATCGCAGATCACCTACCGATATATCCGCTTAGACCCCGACTTGCGCACCATTGACCCTAAGTCAACAATACTACTACACGCCTTTCATCATGACACGAAAGCAGAGGGTTACTACCTATTAGATCTAAAAACCAATACGCTCAAGCCTTGGATGGGTGGAGATGCGATGTTTTCGAGACAGCCAATAAAGGCTAAAAATGCGGAAACGATGCTGTTTTCCAAGGAAAACTACGCGAATTTCCCAGATTTGCAACTAACCCAATGGGGAAGTACTCAAACCAAGCAGATCAGCCGAGTCAACCCTCAGCAGCGTGAATACCAGTGGGGAAGCGTAGAAATGGTTCAATGGACTTCCTTGTCGGGCCAAAAACTCAAGGGCATGCTTTTTAAACCCGACGGGTTTGACCCAGCCAAGCAGTATCCAATGATTGTGAACTTTTATGAGCAAGTAACCGATGAATTCCATCGGCATCGGTCGCCCGATTTTCATAGGTCTCAAATCAACTTTACCTTTTATGCCAGCAGGGGTTATGTTGTTTTTTCTCCTGACATTGCCTATCGCACTGGGTATCCGGGCGAATGCGCCTACGATGCCATCGTAAGCGGGGTTGCTAACCTAATAGACCGTGGGTTCATTGATCCCAAACGAGTAGCCTTGCAAGGCCACTCTTGGGGTGGGTATCAGGCAGCCTATTTGGTGACCCGTACCAACCTTTTTGCCTGCGCCGAAGCAGGCGCACCAGTCGCCAATATGACCTCTGCTTATGGAGGTATCCGCTGGGAATCAGGATTGAGCCGCGCCTTCCAATATGAGCACCAACAAAGCCGAATCGGTGGTTCTCTCTGGGAATCGCCCAAGCAATACATCGAAAATTCGCCTTTGTTTGCCTTAGATAAAGTGGAAACACCCGTGCTGATCCTCCACAATGACAAAGACGGTGCTGTGCCTTGGTATCAAGGGATAGAACTTTACTCCGGCTTGCGCCGATTGGGAAAACCTGCGTGGATGCTCAATTACAATGATGAACCGCACTGGCCTGTCAAATTGCAGAACCGCGTGGATTTTCAACATCGAATGCAACAGTTTTTTGACCATTATCTCTTAGGGGGTGCTATGCCTTCTTGGATGCAACGGGGGGTAACGCCTGCTGAAAAGGGGATATTGCAGGGGTTTTGAGGGGGTGGTACACCTCCCCCTTTTGCTCAATGTATGGCACGAATAACAAACCTCCTCACTGGGGGGACGAAGCGAGGCGGAAGCCAATACTGTAGCTCCGACGCCCCGGCGTGTTGTCGCCGCGGCGCGAGACGCGGCAACCCTCCGAATTGTCGCGCCACGAGCCGCCGCGATCCACGCGGTACGAGCCCGTACTAGGGCCAGCAGGGCTGACTTTTGGGCTGTTTTTATAATAATCAGAATCGTGCCAATCATTGCACCACTCCCACACATTGCCCGACATATCATACAGACCCAATTCGTTGGCTTGTTTGGTTGCTACGGGGTGGGTTTTTGAGCCACTATTTGAACTCAACCAAGCCACATCTTCTACGGTATTGCTGCCTGCATAGGTGTAGCCTTTGCTTTTATTGCCGCCACGGGCGGCGTATTCCCATTCTGCTTCGGTGGGGAGGCGGTAGGTTTTACCCGTTTGCTGATTTATTTTAGTTAAAAACGCTTGAATATCGTTCCAACTTACACCTTCAACTGGGCATTCATCACAACCTTTGAAGTTGAGTTCTGGTGGGTTGCTGCCCATAACCGAACGCCATTGGGCTTGAGTCACCTCCGTTTTCCCGATATAATAATCGGATAAAGTGACAGCATGTACGGTTTTTTCGTCAGTTCCTGCATCTTTATCGTTGCTGCCCATCTGGAAAGTGCCGCCTTTGACGAGTATCATATTATCGGGTTTTGGGCAGCCCTCGCGTGTGGTTTCTCCTTTTTCATTGGGGCATTTGTCACTCTTGTCTGGTACTCCGTCGTCGTCGGCATCAGGGCAGCCCTTGGCCTTGGCGGTGCCGTAGGCTTCTGGACAAGCATCTGTCGTGTTGGGTATGCCGTCAAGGTCGGTGTCGGTACTATTTCCCCTGTCACTGTTCCCATTATTGGGAATCTTACCCCTGTCAATGTTCCCACTATTAGTAAAATTCCCTTCGTCACTGTTTCCATCATCGGGGCAGCCGCTTTTGGCCGCAATACCGTATTGGTCGGGGCATTGGTCGGCACTGTTGAGGATACCATCGCCATCGCGGTCATTGGAGATGGGCGGCGGTGGGGGGCTGCCGCAGGTATTATTGCGGACAAACACAAAATTGCCGCCTTCATCATGTCCGCTAAACGTACCGGCTTCGCAGCGGGGTTCTTCTACTTTACTGAGGGCAAAATTCAAGTCCTGACTGCGCACGATACCGCCATCGCCGCCCGTGCGAAGGGTTTCGAGCCATTGCGAAGCAAATTGTGATTTGGCAGGGGTGCGGTCTTTCTTGCTTCCGGAACACCAATAAAGTCGGGATTTGTATTGGAGCGCTTTATTTATTTTTGTCGCACAGTCGGGTTGTTCATCGTAGTCTGGGCCGCTGGGTCCTTTTTTACGGATACCAAATGCGCCAGAGTAGCAGGCATCGAAAGCCAAGAGCAGGTGTTGGCATTTGTTTTGGCCAAGGTCGGTACGCAGGTCATCGTAACTGTAATACGAATCGCCATAAAGGTCGCCCCATTTGCCATCTTTTGCGATCAAATAGCCACGCCCATCGTCGGTTTGTCCACCGTCGTAATGGCCGTGCATCGAAAAAAAGAAGAGCACCTGATCGTTGGGGTTGTACGTCCGGGCGTTGTATTCGCGGATTTTGTCGCGGATTTGCTGTCTGGTCGGGTTTGCGACCATTTCTGGCTTCACAAACCCGAAGTTGTCGTAGAGTTCCTTGGCGATTTTTTCGCACTCTATTTTGGTCTCTGGCAGGGGAGTCAGTTGTCGGTCGGTGTAATCAGTGACGTAAAAAAACACGGCGTAGTCCTTGCCTGTGCGGGCGGGTGTGTTTTGAGGTGGAGGAGTTGCCGCAAAAAGCGGAAAAAAGAGGGTGAATACGAGGAAAAAGAGTGGTTTCATACTGTAAATATATAAATTTGTGGATTGTTGCTTTTAAGTTAATTGTACTTTGTCATATTAAAAAAATCAAACATTCTTGGGTTATCAAATTCTAGTATGGTTTTTATTCGTAAAAGACTGTTGCCATTTACCCTACTTCAATGGCCTTATGGAAATTCCGACGGAGCACTCAAAAAAATGCGTGCCGCAGGCAAAACTTGGCTTTTTAAAAACTGTTTGAGCCATGAGTAGTTTCAGGGCGTAGCCCTCGTGCGATCATTCGGCGAGTTTTTTTAAAAGGGTAAGTTTTAGCATTTTTTTGAGTAGCGCAGTCGTGGAATTTCTATAAAGCCAAGTCTTTTTGGTTACTTTTTTGACGAAAAAAGTGACAAAAGCAAAGAAGCCTGTAGTGATCTTGGTCAACTGAAAATTGCCCCCTGCCAAGACTGAAAAATTAACAGAAATACTTGATTTTCAGTTAATTTGGCTTGTGTAGTTGTCTCCGTTTTACTACGACATGACAAATCGAGGGGAAGGTATGGGTTCAATATCATTAAAGTGACAACGTAAAATTAAGCGGGTGGCATTAGTCTATTCTTTTTTAAAAAAAGTCCCGACGATCTGCCCCACGTAGCCACCTAAAAGGCTTTCTACCAAGGCCAGCCCCATGTTCATTTCGGCGAAAGAGAGGTTAGACATGGCTTTTTGCTCTATAAAATAGAGTAAGGCAAAGGCATAAATCGGAAATATCCAATAGGCGATGCGCACGAGTGGCCCCGACACGAATCGGCGTTTGGGATGACTTCCTTCGCGGTGCGCTCGCATGTAATCACTCAGGATGACCGAGCCATAAGCGGCCAAAGCAGGTATCAACAAGCCCAAGGCTGCAAAAAATTCGGCTTTATCAAACCCTCCCGTATCCCAATGATACCACAATCGGCCCAACACGAATAGTTTAGTGCCCAGTAACAGGTAGAGGATTCGGTTTTTAAAACGCCCTTCGTCCAGCATTTTTTTGGCGGCACCTGGGGTAGCGGTGTCCGGCAATAGTTCGAGCCAATCGCTCAGTCCCTGCGCTATACGGGCATGGGCGCGGGAGAATTCATCAAAGGATATTTGCCCAGTTGTCCATTGTTTGCGGTGCGATTCGAGGGTGGCCGATAAGACCGTAAGGCCGTTGGTGGCTTCGGCTGCCCCGCTTTGGGTGGCGTATTCGAGGGCGGTGAGGGTCGCTTGGGGCAATTCGCCTGCGGCAATCTGATTGCGGATGTCGTTTTTGGTCATTATTTGAATTCCTTTTCCAAGTCGGTTTTAAATTTTTTGATAAAATCTTCCAGATAATCCGCGAAATCAGGTTCCATATTGAGCCAACCGTCTTTGCGTGGACGATACACCCCCGAACCAAATTTGCCCAAGACATTACAATGCAAGCGGTTTTCGTCAGCGATGTACTCTAAGTCAAATTCGAGCCTTTCACGGCGGGTATCATTACAAGTACCACCACAGGCAGTGACAAAATCGCACCAAAGTGATCGGGTTTCAGTGGTCAGCACGACTTGGCAGAGATCGCTGACGGTAAATTTGAGCCGAGCCCCCGTTTGTTCGATGTCTGAAATTTTCGGGTATCGCTCCGCACAAGTTACTTGCTCCCAACGGTAGGCAAAAGCAATGGTTTTGTCAAAAACGTCTTTTGAAGTCCACTTTTGGGTGGTTTCTATCGTTTTTCCCTTGACCGTTTTTTTCAGTACAATGGGCTTGATGAACACATTCGCTGGGCTGGCTTTACAAGGGCTTAGCCGTTCATCTAGTTGCAGTTGGGTGTTTTCTTCCCAAATACCAAGATAAAAGCATTTATTGTGGCTGCCACTTGGGGTGGCTACATATAGTTGAACATTGCCTTGTATGGCTGGGATTTCCATTTTATGTACAAATACCCGAAACAGTTCGGCTTCCAACGTTTGTCCGGCCGAAGCCGCCGAAAAATCCCGTTTTAGTTGTTGCCACATACCGATTGCCGAATCTACGTCGAGGGTTTTGAGCAATAGGATAAGTTCTAGTTCGGTATCGTGCTTTTTGAGACGCACCATTTCGACACGGAGGGTGTTACCAAGATGGGTTTGTTGAAGCCATTTTTGGTATTCGTCGGCTTTTTTTTGAAAAAAACGATCATCTTCTGGGTAGAAGGTGTCCAAGATTTGGGCATTCAGCAGCGTCGGTGTTGCTAAAAAGAGGAGAAAGAGGAGGTGCAAAACAAGAGGTTTCATACCGGTATAGGTTTGGTTTGTCATAAATAGTGGCTTGCTGAAATTTTGCAAACGCGGGTAAAGGTAGGGTTAATTCATCATATCTAAGTATCCGAGTGCGTATAATCCGCGTTTACAACTTGATCTTTTAAGTTAAAACATCCCTATTTTCTGCCGCTTCGCAAACTCTTTAGCAAAATAAGTCAAGATCACATCTGCACCCGCCCGCCGAATGCTCAAAAGGGCTTCGGGCATGGCTTTTTCAAAGTCTAACCAACCATTTTGGCAGGCAGCCATCAGCATGGCGCATTCTCCGGAAACGTGGTAGGCGGCAATAGGCAAGTCTGATTTTTCTTTGAGGAGGTGTATGACATCTAGGTAGTGCAATGCCGGTTTCACCATGAGCATATCTGCTCCCTCAGCGGTATCCAAGGTGGCTTCAATGAGGGCTTCTCTTTTATTGGCGGGGTTCATTTGGTATGTTTTTTTGTCACCGCTTTTGGGCGCGGAATCGAGGGCATCGCGGAATGGCCCGTAAAAAGCACTGGCATACTTGGCAGTATAGGCTAGAATCCCTGTTTTTGTGAATCCTGCGGTATCCAAAGCCTGGCGTATGTGGCCGATACGACCATCCATCATATCGGAAGGCCCCAACATATCAAACCCCGCTTGGGCTTGGGCTACGGCCATTTGGGCCAATATGGGTAGGGTTTCGTCGTTCACAATTTCGCCATTTATGACCAGCCCGTCGTGGCCATCACTGCTATAAGGATCCATCGCCACATCGCTGATGAGGCAGCACTCTGGAAAACGCTGTTTGATGTCGCGGGCCATTTTCAAATAAAAATTCTCGGCTGCGTAACTATAGGTAGCAGTGGTGTCTTTTAGGGCATCCGCCACGGCTGGAAACAAGATAAAATTGGTCAAGCCAAGGTTCATACAAGACTCTATCTCGACCAGTAACTGGTCGGGAGAGTATCTAAATATGCCGGGCAATGACTTAATTTCGCTTTTGATCTGGTGTCCATCTACCATAAACAAGGGAAAAATCAGGTGCTGTACCTGCAAATGGGTTTCGGTGGCCATCCCACGTATGGATGCTGATTGGCGGTTGCGTCTCGGACGTTGAAGCATGGAGAGTGTTGTTTAGAAAGTTGGGGCAAAGGTAGGTTTAAAAGCAGATCAAACCACTATTTTTGCTTAAAAACCTCCATCAATTCGATCTTCAAATCTGGGAAAATGACACCATCCAAAAAATCTTCGTTGATGTATATGGTGGCGGGGCTGTAAATACCTTCTTCTGTAAGGTGAAACTGGTGGACGGTCTCATGTTCTGGGTCAACGATCCAATATTCGCGTATTTCATTTTCTTCATACAAGGATTTTTTCAAACGCATTTCCTTATTTGAGTTACCGGGCGATAGGATTTCGATCACCAAATCTGGAGATCCGAGACAGCCTTTTTCATCCAGTTTTGAATCATCACAAATGACGCAAATATCGGGTTGGACAACGGTAAATACATCCTTGTTCGCCTTGGCTGACTTGTGTCTGTCGAGCAAACGGACATCGAAGGGGGCTGCAAAAAATTCGCAAGGATTTTTTTGGAAATAATTATAAAAAACACCATTCAACACTCGCGAAATCCGCTGATGCTTGGTACTTGGTGCCGCCATCGGCAATATTTTGCCTTTGATGATTTCAATGGCTTGGTCAAACTGCCACCCCAAGTAGTCGGCGTAAGAGTAATGACCGTTTAGATCCAACTGGGAAAGGCTAGTGATTTCTGACATGTTGACTTGTTTTTTATGCGATTTTTTTGCCATTGTTGGCGAAGACACCAACAGCGGCAAAACTAATGCAAAGATACTGCGTATTTTCGGTAAAAAACGGATTGAATGGCTTAATTCTACTTTGTCACTTTAGAAAATCAGTAATTTCGACTTTTATTAATTGCTAACTTTCGCAGATTGTGGTATCTTTCCCTTCCCTCGATTTGTCATGTCGCAACGTACCACGCTTTAGGCGTGGCTACACAAGATGCCCAACTGATAAAGCAACGTAAATACTTGATTTTCAGTTAGTTTGGCTTGTGTAGATATCTCCGTTTCACTATGACATGACAAATCGAGGGGAAGGTATGGGTTCAATATGCCAGAATAAAGTGCCAAAGTAAAATTAAAATGGATACCCAACGGCTATGTTGGGATTCAGGTCATTAAACTGTAATTTTGAGATGCGGTTAGGAACCCAAAAGCCCTTATTTTGCTTTGTGTTGGATGGGTAAGGATTTCGCAGCGGCAATCCCATATCTGCCCGGAATACGAAGTAATCAAAATCAAAACGGAGTCCAAAACCAGTACCGATGGCCATGTTTTTATATGAATTCCAAGTGAGATTACCCAACGGGCGTTCAGGATCGGGCTTTAGAAGCCACACGTTGCCAGCATCCAAAAAGATAGCTCCTTTAAGCCACCAGAATAGCGGAAACCTCAGTTCAGCATTCATTTCGAGCCTAAAATCGCCGGTTTCAAAATAGGGCTGACTGACGGTAGGGTCAAAGAAGCCTCCTGGTCCTATTTCCCTAATCCGCCAAGCCCTGATACCTGCTGGGCCGCCTACAAAAAACTGTTTGACATAGGGTACGGTTCTTGAATCGCCAAAAGGTGCGACCACGCCCGTAGCCATCCTCAAAGCTCCAATCAGGTCTTCTCTGAATTCGCGGCTATAGGTAGCGTCTAGGTCAAGGCGTAGGTATTTTGCAAAATTCAAATCCCCAATTTTCCAAGTTTCTTTTCCAAAGGCAGCCCCCCATGCTTTGTTGAGCGCGTGTACTTCTAGTCCTGACAAGTCCGAATTGAATAAAAAAGTCCATTTTTCACCAAACCTGTTTTGTTTAGTGGCCAATCTATAACTGATAGAGCGCAGTACAAAGCCTGTAAACAATTGGTTACTGAAACTATTTTTCAAAAATTGGGTAGGTGTGAATGACCCAGCAAACTCTGGCCTCAAAACATCAATACCTAGATGGCTAAACGAGTATTGATGCTCATTGTGGCGCAATTCATAACCAAAAGAAGCATTGATAAGGTGATAATTGTAAAAGGCGTTGAGATTGAGGTAGTTGTAGTTGCCCGATATTCTTGATTCGCCATCGGTTTTGAGGAGTCCATAAAATTTGTCTGAGACCAATTGGGTGCGACCTAATTTGAGTTTGTGGGCAGTTCTCCAAAAACTAAAATAATCAAAAAAGCGCGGTAACACCATTTGATTTTGAAACTTGAACTCTTGTGAAAAGATAAACCGATCCCTACTGGCCACATTAAATTCTACGTTGTATTGCAAATCCGTCTGAATACGCTCCGCTCCATGAAATACATTGCGGTCAGTTAACGTAACCGAAGCCAAAATACCCAATAAATTGCGCGAAACGGCATTGTTGCTTTGCGAAGAGTTGAGCACGAGGTCTTCACCAATGGACAACCGATCATTGGGGGTCAAGAAAATATTGACATCCAATCGGTCTTTTGACAGTGAGTCTTGTACGAGAGCTGGCCTGATGGCTACAAACCTAAACACGCCTAAGGAATTAAGATTTCTGGAGGTTTTATCGAAATCGGATTGACTATAGACCTGTCCGGGTCTAATCGTAATTTCTTGATACAGCCGCTCTGGTTTGATAGAAAATTCGGTGCGGTCGGTAGCAAAATAGAGACTGTCCACATGCTTATCTTGACGCATGGTACTTAGGTCAGGGACGACCCCTTCAAACACGGTGATGTTGCGCAGTGTGAAGATCCGGTGCGGTAATGAATCGGCTGGAAGCAGAATTTCGATGGTGACATTGGTGTTGGTTCCTACGGTATCGCCGGTACATTCGATGTGATTAGGACCAAAACTTGCAAACCCTTTATCACGCATCAGTTTGGTGATCCTTGTTTTTTCGGTTTCAAAATTTAGGGCACTCAAGTCGGATCCACGCTTGACAGCACTCCCTCCTGAATTTTCTTGTATGATTGACAAGGCTCTTTTATCGCTACTTTCATACACCACATTTTGAACAGCATACTTGCGGCCTATGACCAAATTGTACTTTACTTTGGCAAAATGATCCTTGACATATTTGGTGCTATAGGTGCATGTGGCATCGAAGTACCCCCGTTGTATCATTTGGTTTTGAAAATTTTTAGCAGTGCGTTGTGCTTTGGCATCGTCATAAATCACCGGTGGTTCGGCTATTTTTTTGATAATAAAACGGGCTATCTTGGAGGAGTCTTTTTTATGATCAAACTGGTGGTAGAGCCAGACCCGCCGCTGAAACAACTTAAACGGCCAAGTACGCCGGTTGGGGATCTGCTTATACTGCCCGCCCAACTCATATTGGAGGGATGCTTTTTCGGAGAATCCCATCTTCTCCACACTCTTAATATCTAAGGTATTTTTAATTAATAGACGTTCCCCCTTGGCATCATCCAAATACTTCGTAACATTGCACGACGTTAGCACCCAAGTCATTAGCAATAAACCGAGTAACTGACTGTGTAAAGTCTTGAAAATGGAGTAATTATACAACATAAATATTTAAATATATAGGCCGGTTATGCTATCGCACAATCAATCGAAACTAATAACATCCTTGAGCCTCAAAAAGTATCGGCAAAAGTACCGAAAGTTCTTGGTGGAAGGCGATAAAATGGTGGAAGAACTATTCAACCAACCAAAAATAGCCATCACGGCTATATACGGTACAGAACGTTGGAAACAAGAAAATGGCCACAGATTGAAGCCACTTTTAGATAAATTTAACCTTGTAGAGGAATATGAACTCAAAAAAGTAACCACCCTCACTACCCCACCTGCGGTGATTGCAGTGGCCGAATTGCCGGAATACGACACCGACTTGCCAGATTTGACCCAAACCTTGTGCCTTTATTTGGATGGGATTCAGGATCCAGGCAATATGGGTACTATTCTGCGGATCTGCGATTGGTTTGGTATTGGCACCGTTTTTTGTTCGCCCGAATGCGCCGATGTGTTCAGCCCTAAGGTTGTACAATCTACGATGGGGGCTATTTTTAGGGTCAAAACCATTGAAATGGAATGGAAAACCCTCGTCGGTATCGCTCAAAATGCTCCGCTTATGGGTGCAGTGTTGGGCGGTAATGATATTTTTACGGCCACGCTACCCAAACAGGGCATCCTTATTATTGGCAATGAAGGGCGTGGGATCAGACCCGAAGTGGAGGCTTCTTTGACCCATCGCCTGACCATACCTCGGCATCCGAACGGACGCGCAGAATCGCTCAATGCGGCGGTGGCCACGGGTATATTGGTGGCTATGATTGGGCGGTAATTACTGAATCATCACTTCATCCAAAAACACCCAGCAAGGGAATCCCCGCCCTTTGTGCCAATCAGGGCATTTGCCCAATGATACCGCCACAAAGCGGATATAACGCGCCTTGGTAGGCTTGATTGAAATGGTGATATCTTTTGAGATCACTCCTTTTTCCGTAGGCAGTACGGTGGTGTTGATGTCTCCAACTGGAACAAAATTTTGGCCATCATCAGACACCTCTACTCGCAGTTGGGTGGGAAAAAATATCCAAGCATTTTCGTCTTGCATTAGCCCAGCGGTAACGGTCGTAATTTTTTGTTTTTTGCCTAAATCAATCACCAAATCGGCGTTCACGCCTTCAAAACCTTGCCAGTCGCCCGTCCGAAAATCTGTTTTATTGCCTCTGATTCCGTCTATCAACCCTTCTTCGCCCCTAGCGGTATATTGGTCATTGAAGCGGGTATTGTACCTCAATACTTTACGATTTTCTTCGATTTTTGAAAATTGGGCTTCCATAGCCTTCCACGTCTGTTGCCCGACGACCCTTGCTTTTATTTTCTCTGATTTTTTTATGATAAATGGCTTGGTGTAGGGAATCCATCGCTCAAAATCCTGATTGGTCACAAAAGCGTACTCCAAAGGCAAATCCGATTTGGCGCAGCCCAATTCGATACTTTGTTCGCCTCGAAACACGCGTCCTCCTTTTTTTACAAATGGCACTGGCGTGACCGCCGCGCTCATAATATCCGATACGGGACAATCGCCCGGTGTAGAACCCCAAAGCGAAGGTTCGTCGCTCATACCCAATTTGAGGGTACCACCCGCCAAAATATCGTCATGGGTCAACCAAGTTTTGCCCCATTCTCGCCCATTGAGCATTATATTCTTGATATAACACTGTTTAGCGGAGACTCCGGGGGCTTCTACGATGAAGGATTTCTGATTTTCAAGGTTGATTTTTACTTTTTCAAACCAAGGGCTGCCAATGGTGTAAGTCGGGTCGCCGGGTGCTACCTGATAAATACCCATAGCAGATAACACCAACCAAGCCGACATTTGCCCGCAATCTTCATTGCCACTCAAGCCGTCAGGCGCATTATGGTACATATTGTCCATGATTTGACGCACCCGCGCCTGGGTTTTGGATGGTTGCCCTACGTAGTTGTAAAGATAGGCCATGTGGTGGCTCGGTTCATTCCCATGCACATACTGACCAATCAAACCCGTGATGTCCGCCTGATTGCGCCCTTTGGTTTCGGTTTTGGCTGTAAATAGTTCGTCTAAAGCGGCGGCATATTGTTCGCGCCCACCCAACAAATTCGCCATCCCATTTACGTCTTGGGGTACGGCAAACCGATACTGCCAAGCATTGGCTTCTGTATAGTTAAAATTGACCTCAAAAGGATCAAAAGGCGCATACCAACCTCCATTGGATCTGGCCCTGAAAAACTTAGATGAAGGGTCAAATAGATTGATATACGACTGCGCCCGACCCATAAATGTATTGAATACCAAATCATTGGTTTGGGCACGTGCCATCTGGGCTATACACCAATCGTCGAAGGCGTATTCTAGTGATTTTGACACAGATTCGGCCTCTTCATCGGCACTGACAAACCCATTGTTTCGATAGGACAATCCGCCCCGATTATGATCCATCGCACTGGCTTTCATGGCTTCGAGGGCCTTGATAGCATCGTAATTTCTGATCCCTTTCACGTAAGCATCTGCTATGACGGGTATGGCATGGTGGCCAATCATACAATCGGTTTCATTGGCCGCTAATTCCCAAATTGGCAAGGCACCTCCCTGCTCATATTGTCGCAAAAAAGTTTGGACAAAATGGTTGGTACGCGTAGGTTCTATGATGGTATATAATGGATTGCAAGCCCGGTAAGTATCCCACAGCGAAAAAACGGAATACATATCGTGTCCATCCGTCCGGTATATTTTTTGGTCGCGGCCACGGTATTGCCCATCTGTGTCATTCCATATATTGGGCTGTATCATGGTGTGGTACAAAGCGGTGTAAAACATAGTTTTTTGGTTTTCACTACCTCCTTCTACTTCTATTTTTGAGAGTTGACGCGCCCATTTTTGTTGGGTTTCGTTTTTGACCCGATCAAAATCGAAGTGGTTGCATTCCGCCTCCAAATTGCGCCGCGCGCCTTCCATACTCACCCCCGAAATACCCACAGTGACCACCAATGGTTCTGGATCATTGTAAAAATCAAACAATCCCACAATGGCTTTACTGGTGACTGAACGCTCCGCTACCCTTGGGTTTTGAGCCATATCTAAGACGATACTACTGGCAATACGCCTTGAAAAACGTGCCACAAAATATACATGTTGATTGGTTGCCCATGCTTTAGAGACCCTATATCCGGCTATTTCCTGATCATTTATGACCTCCATATGGGTTTCCAACACTTCATCGCGATGCCTCAAATCGAATAGAATGCTACCTTTTTCACGGTTTTGAGGATAAGCATAGCGGTGCACACCTACCCGTTCGGTAGCCGTCAACTCGCACTTGATCTTGTTTTTTTCAAGCACTACACTATAATAGCCAGCCTCCGCTTTTTCCTTGCTTTTTTTGAAATGGGCGGCATACTCGTCGGGATCCATCCGTGCCCCCCCCGTATAAGGCATCACCAATATATCGCAGTAATCGGCCACGCCCGTGCCACTGAGGTGGGTATGCGAAAATCCATAGACTAAGGTATCATCATTGTGGTACCCCGAGCAGGCATCCCAATCCAACATATCGGTACGGGTATCGGGGCTGAGTTGTACCAAACCAAAAGGGGCAGTGGCTCCTGGGAAAGTATGACCATGCCCACCTGTACCTATCAAAGGATTGACGTATGGTATGAGGCTGCGTTGGGCACTAAGGCTAACACTGATAAATAACAAGCAACAAGTGAGTATTCGGATCATATTTGATCTATTTTTAGAGGCAAATATACTAAGATATTTGTTTTTGGGGTAGTTTTGGGTCGAAGACCTTCACTAGCCTCTCGCACACAATAAAAAAGCAACCATTTCAATCTTTTTTGTGATATTTGTCCCCAATATTTCAACATACAACACATGAGAAAATTTATTATTTTTATTGCAGTCATAGTGATTTCTATTTTTACAATGAATCACGCCAATGCCCAAACCCTTACCACCGATCTACTTTGGAAAACAGGCCGGGTCAGTTTGGATGCCACTTCCATCGATGGTCAATGGGCTATCTATGGCGTACAACGCTTCGATGTTTCTACCAATAAAGGTAGCCGAACCCTTTATTTATTGAACATCAAATCGGGATTATCAAGGCCATTTACCGATGAATCAAAACAAAGTTCGGATGGGGCATTTCACCCAGATGGAAAAAAAATAGGCTATTTACAGGGTGGAAAACTCTACGAAATTGGGATCAATTCAGACGCTCAACCTATCTTGGTCAGCGACCTTGAAATGGGTGGGTTTCAGTATGCCCCCAATGGAAAACACTTGCTTTTTACGCAAGATATAAAACTAGAAAACAATGCCAAAGAACTATATCCCGACTTGCCGATGAATACGGCAAAGGTATCTGATGGGTTGTTTTATAGGCACTGGAAAAATTGGCACGATCAGGCTTACAGCCATGTGTTGTATGCCGACTACAATGAGGGCAAATTGTCAACCCCAACTGATTTGATGCGCGACGAGCGTTTTGATTGTCCATTGACCCCCATGGGCGGTATGGAGCAAATAACTTGGAGTCCCGACAGCCGCTCTATTGCCTATACCTCTCGCAAATTGCAAGGTACTGCCGAGGCCCAAAGCACCAATGCTGATATTTATTGGTATAATCTGGAAACCAAAACCACCAAAAACCTCACCGACGGTATGATGGGCTATGACCAAGATCCTGTCTTTTCGCCAGACGGTAAGACTTTGGCTTGGACAAGTATGGAAAGGGCAGGATATGAAGCCGACCGCACGCGGCTAATGGTGATTGATCTGACCACCATGACCCGCCGCGAGTTGAGCGAAGGTTGGGTGTATGAAATGAACCACCCACAATGGTCGGCTGATGGGAAATCCCTATTTTTTCTGAGTTCGGAGCGTTTCACGTATCATTATTATCAGATACTGGTAGCGGACAAGAAAATACGCAAAATCAGTGAGGGAGAACATGATTTTACGGCCTTGAAAGTGGCTGGAAATGAATTAATAGGTACTCGTGTGGCTATGAATGCCCCTCCCGAATTGTATGCTACTGATTTCAGGAGTGGTGTTTCTAGGAGACTCACCTCGGTAACTTCCGAAATTTGGGGAGGCCTAAAAAAACCTACCATAGAACGCCGTACTGTCAAAACATTTGATGGTCAAGACATGAATGTCTGGTTGGTGTTACCACCGGGTTTTGATCCGACAAAAAAATATCCAGCCTTAGTATATTGTCAAGGTGGCCCCCAATCTGCCCTGAGTCAGGGCTTTTCTTACCGTTGGAATCCATGTTTGATGGCATCGCAAGGCTATGTAGTAGTAGCACCATGTCGCAGAGGTATGCCCGGATCAGGTCAGGCTTGGAATGATGCCATACATGGCCATTGGGGCGATGCCATGAAAGATCTTTTGTCCGCCACCGATGCGGCGGCCAAAGAACCCTTTATTGATGCCAACAAGATGGGGGCAGTGGGTGCTAGTTTCGGAGGTTATGCGGTGTATTGGTTGGCTGGAAACCACCAAAAACGCTTCAAAACCTTTATTTCACACTGTGGATTGTTCAATTTGGAGAGTTTTTATGGGACGACAGAAGAAGTTTGGTTTCCTAACTATGATTTTGAAGGGGCTTACTGGCAAGAGCCAAAACCCCGTATGTACCGTGAAGACAGCCCTCATTTATTCGCCAAAAATTGGGACACCCCCATTTTGGTTATCCACAATGAATTGGATTTCCGAGTACCGTTTGGAGAAGGGCTGCAAGCCTTTCAGGCGGCTCAACTGCAAGGCGTTCCATCAAGGTTGTTGACCTTCCCAGATGAAGGCCACTGGATGAGCAAACCTCAAAACAGTGTGGTTTGGCAACGCGAGTTTTTGGGATGGCTGGAGCTGTATTTGAAGTAAGATTCAGACATGTTTGTTAAAATGACCACTGCTCAACGCATAAAACGCGCATTTGATCCTTATTTTGAGGCTCCCATCGAGGCTTGGCAATCCTTTGCCGACCTCGGGGAGGTAGTCATGGTAGAAAAAGATCAAACTCTGAAAAAGAATGATGCCACCGAAAAGTACCTATATTTTATTTTACAAGGCTCAGGTGGACTCCTGCTCTGGAGCAAAAACAACTTTGTGTGTATAGACCTTTGCTATGAAAATGATTTTTTCGGCGATTACATGTCCTTGCTGACGGGGCAGGCTTCTCCTTTGGAAGCTGTTACGTTTGAGCGAACAGAGTTATTCAGGATATCCAAGCGCAATTTCGACAAAATAAGCAACGACACAGCATTTGGCGACAAAATCTGTCGCTTTGCCGCTGAAGGGCTTTTTATCCACAAGCAGCAGCAGCAAATAGACATCTTGACCAAAACAGCGAAAGAACGCTATCAAGATTTACAGCAAAAGCAGCCCAATGTGATTCAGCGCACCCCACAAAAATTTATTGCATCTTACCTTGGTATTACCCCTCAGAGCCTGAGTCGGATACGAAACGAACTGGCGAACTCATAAGTTACCAAACGGTAATTGCGAATAGAGCGCACTGACAGACCTTTGCGGAAAATATTCGTTATGACAAAAATAGTGTTCACCATTGTGTACGTGATGTTGGCGACGGTCGCATTGGTTAGTTCCAGCAAGATTTTAGCCAATATCAACCTCTCCCTTCACACAAATTCCTTTGTAAATGGAGTTTTAAAACATCAATTATTCGCCCTATCCATAGCCTTAGTGGCTGTGTTACTCACCCTGATATTCACGCCTGAAAGCAAAAAATTGCTTCGATTCGGCGACTTGAATGCGATTGCCCAACCCTTAAAATGGATGGGCATCAATGGTAAAAACACTTGGGGCAAAGAGGGCCTCCAACTTACCCTTTTCATCAGTCTGGCCACGGGTATCTTTATGTTTTTGGCCGTCAAATCTACCAACAGCCTTCAAAATTTTAGTTGGTCGTTCATGCCTCTGGTTTTATTGATTTCCTTGACCAATTCATGCTCTGAAGAAATCCTATATCGCTTTGTCATCAATGGCAACTTATCCCCTCTGGTGTCCACCTCTTCCATATTCATGATCTCGGCCATCCTATTTGGGCTTCCGCATTACTTCGGGTATCCAAGTGGGGGTATCGGTATGCTCATGGCTGGGGTATTGGGCTATATTCTGTCAAAAGCAACCAATGAAACCCAAGGTATTGGCATCGCGTGGGTGATACATTTTATACAAGATGTGATCATTATGAGTGCTTTATTCATGATGAATAAAGCACTCTAATAAACAGTATGAAAAATATCTAAAACTCCACCCGATACAACACATCAGGGAAAAACCCAATCTGATTGACCCGTCCAATTTCTTTGGCGGAAGTGCTGTATTGCATGGCGAAAATGTTATCGCGGTTCGTAACGTTTTGAAAATCAAGGTAAAACGTCTGAGAGAATTTGCGCTTAGTGCTATTCAATCGGAATCCAAATTTTACGTCCCATCGCATATAATCATCTAACCGCTGGCTAAAAGCCAATGATTCATTGCGTATTTCGCGATTGGCCAATCGAGAAGCCTCTAAATCAATAGGCGTATAGGGGCGACCACCAGCGTACGTGAACTTGGTATCGAGGGTAAAGAACCGACGACCGCTTTTGCCAATTTGAAACTCACGACCCGCCAAGGTATTGACCACATAGCGGCCATCGAAGGCTGTATTGCGCTCCACTTGATCGCTACCCGTATAGTGGGCACGGAACAAACTGGTGGTAAATAGGCCATACCAGCCTTGAGCAAAGAATTTTTCTACCGTCAGTTCCAACCCATAATTGCGGCCTTTGCCTTCATTGACCAAGGCTCCTTTTTCAGGAAAAACAAAATCTGCACCGGAGTTCAGTAGTGCAAAAGAAGAGGCAGTTTTATCCACCGGGACTTTGTCCAGCCATTGGTAGTAGGTCTCCGCTTTGATTCTCCAATTGGGGGCTGGTTTCCAGTCGTAGGCCAATATCAGGTGCTGGCTTTGGGTGAATCCAAGGTTGGAGTTGGCTTCTGTGTAGTTGCCATTGGCATCGCGATCGCGGAAGAAAAACACTGGAAGCGGCTGGGTCTGGTGGTGGAGGCCATAACCCAAGGTTAGGGTATTTTTAGGGGCAAAATTCCAATTCAATGCCACCCTAGGTTCTGCCTTGAAATCCTTTGTTTTTTGAAAATAAATACCGTGTACCCCCGTATTGAAAATCAATTTTTCATTGAGGCGATACTGGGTTTGCACGTATGCTTCTGCTTGGTTAAAATGGCCATCAAAATCGCGGTTGGTGAGCCAGTCGGGGCGGCCATCGCCATCTATGTCGGGAGTGCCATCACGGGTATCCACGCGGGTATCCAGTACTTGTTGTTGCAACAAAACCCCTGTACGCACTAAGAATCGGCGATTGATCTTATTATTATACATAGAAGAAAGGCGATAAGTGATGCCTTCATCTTTCACATCAATCAATTGAAATGGCGTACCATCGGTATTCATTTGGAGGTCTTCGGAACTAAAGCCTACTTTATTGGCTGATGCCGAAACCACCGTGCGTATATAAGAATGATCATTGAGCAATAAGTTGTGCTTGACTCCTACGACTCCAAAATCAGAAGTATTGTAAGAGTTTTGGTTGGGATCAACAAACAAACTCGTACCTGCGGTGGCATCTTTGGCTAAAAAGTCAATAGCACTCAAGCCACCGATTCCATAGATAGAGAATTTTCCAGCCTTGGTATTGCCAAAATCAAGGTTAAATGTCAAGTCTTTATACAGCGGTGTTGCGCCTAGATCCAGCCCTGCCTGCTTAGCCACTTCTGTGAATGCGTGGCGATAAGCCACCACAAAAGAGCCATTTTTCTTTTTATTGAAGGGGCCTTCTATCATGGCTTCCAAACCCGAAAACGCACCCAACTGAGCAGTGACCTCGTAGCGTTCGCGGTTGCCAGTGCGCAGGTTAATATCAAACACACCCGCTAAGGCATTGCCATACTCGGCTGAAAAAGCCCCCGTTAGAAAGTCCGAATTGGCGATCATGTTGGTATTCAATGCCGAAACTGGGCCGCCAGTAGTTCCCAAAGTAGAAAAGTGATTAGGGTTAGGGATCGGAATCCCCTCCAAACGCCACAAAACACCCGTGGGAGAGTTGCCACGGATCACAATGTCATTGCGCGAGTCATTGCCAGTGGCAACGCCTGCAAAATTGGCCACCATCCGCGCCACATCTTGACGGCCACCCGAGTACCGCTGTACTTCTTCTACATTAAATTGTCGCGCCGATATACTCGCCATATCATTCACTGGGCGGTCTTTTTCCACTTTTGCAGTGATCACCACCTCATTCATAGTAGTGAGGCTTTCTTGCATTTTCAGGTTAAGAGATACTTCTTTGCCGGAAGTCACCAAAATATTGGGCACGGTCAAAGGCTCATAACCCAAGTACATAATTTTGATCACTTGCCTTCCGGTGGGTACATTTTTAAGGGTAAATTGTCCATCGGCATTGGTCATATTGCCATTGGGGGCAGCATCGGTGGCTTGAACCAAAATTACGGTAGCCCCCACGATGGGTATTTCAGATTGTTGGTCTATGACCACGCCCCGTAGGGTAGAAGATTGAGCCCATAGCATAGCGGGCATTAAAAACAGGAACCAAATAGATAATCGAAAACCATTCATAATCGTAAGTCTTTGTGTAGTAGTTGTGTTAATGGCACAAAGATGTTGGCTCGACACCCAGCCTTGCAAGCGGAAACTGGTGAATGGTAGAATGGTTGGGGTGAATGGTGGAAAAACAAACTAATAGATCTTCGATATAAATTCCGAATCCCCAAGACTACGGGAAGCGACGACGTAGAAAGCCGAAAAGTTGCCCTCGTCCAGATCGGTCAGCGTCGAACTTGCCCCTACCAACTTGTTGATCATCCGTGGCACGGTATTCGAGTGGCCTACCACAAACAAGTGCTTGCCCCGGTTGGCGGCAAGTTGTGCAGTCAAGAAGGCTGTTTCGGCAGCATCGTCGCGCGAATAAATGATGACGGATGGTGTGCGGGCGCGCATCTGGACTTTTTCGGCAGTTTTTTGAGTGCGCCGTTTGTCGGTGGCAAACACAAAATCAAGCCCAGTATTTTCCATGATTCCCCCCAAGCGTTCGGCACGGGCGTAGCCTTCGGGCGAGAGGTCAGTGTCGTCCGAGTTGTCCAATTTTTCAGCATGGCGGACAAAGAAAAAGATGGTCCATTCTGGATCGCCCCAGTGCGGGATGTCGGTCGTTTTACCATCTGAAAAATGAAGTTTGCCGTCGGTAACGCGGACGACCTCGCAGGAATCGCAGCCGCACAAGAAGAATGAGGCAAGCATGGACAGGATCAAAAAAGATTTTTTCATTGCAAAAAGTGGTTTAGCACGCAGTCTGTGAAATAATTCGCCAGCAAGGAACGGAAAAAAAATAACTTATCCTTTAATCGTTACTTATTCATTTATGTCAGAATCCAGAGGCGCGTTACCTACCGCTTGATTTTCCCCAAAACAGCCTCCCATTCCAAATCCCGTTTATCCAAGATGTCTTGCACCGTGTAGTTAGTAGGGATATGAGGCGTTACGCCTTGCCCTTGGTCGGGGCCTAGGTGGTAGTCAAGATTATATTGTGGTACTTTGATCCTGATGCGAGAGCCCGGCAGTACAAACTGTGGGATAATTAGTCCATTGTTAGTCCTAGCACCGCCGCCCGTTTCTGTACCTACTATGATGGCCGATGACTGTTCTTTGAGGTAGGTAGCCATGAGGCTGGAGGCCGAAAAAGACCACCCATTGGTGATGACGAAAACCTGTCCTTTGTAGTGTCGGCGTTTGCGCGGCCTGAATTGGATACGTTGTTTTAGTTTTCCATGCTTGATCCATCGAGGGCGTAGTTTGAGTACATCAAGGTATAAGACCGCGCCTATTCTTCCCATCACTGTTTTGAATGGCTGGTGCCTCCATGTACGAAAGAGGGGGCGAGATCCCTGCATTTTCAGTTTTTCAGTGCTGATATAGGTCACAATGTCCATACAACTGGTGAAATCACCGCCCAGATTGTCGCGTACATCTATGACAAGGTAGGGCGTTTTGCGGCGGTTCATTTCTTTAAATGCTTTTTTATAAAGGCTAGTCCCTTTCCCCCGGAAGGCAGTACTCCGCAGCACCCCAATGTCTGGGTGTTGTGGATGAAAATAGAAATATTGTTGGTTTTTCTTGGTGTGGAATAGGATTTTTCGGGTCGTATCGGCGGCCAGTGCCTTTACTTTTATCATGTCTTTTTCGGCAATGGCCTTTACATTGGTCTGGTGGAGGCTGGTATCATTTTCAATACGCCAAGTGAGTCGGAGTAAGGTATCGCGAAGCATGTATTTGCGCAAAAAATAAGAGAAATAGAGGGGCTTATTGATGGTTCTCAAGCCCATGCTGGTATTGTACCCGTCGGAAGGTTGGTGCCGCCGCAGGCGTTCTATTATTTCTTTGGCGGTCAGGTCATTAATCCGTAGGATCTCTGCTCCTTTTGGTATGGCATCCATTTGGGCGCTGTCGCGGATACCTGTTAGCCAGATCTGTTGTGCATTCAAAAATACATCTATGGGCAATACTTTAGGGTCTTTTATGGCAATTAATTTCGGATTTCCTGTCATATAAGTGTGTCCACAACCTATCCGTATGAGTAATTCCCTGACCCGCCATTCCCATTGGTGTAAAGAGAGCGAATCACCCTCAAAACGGGTGAGGCTATTCAAAATAGCATTCACAGAATCGCAGCCTATATAAGCAAAAGGGGCAGGATGTTCCTTGAAAAATATACGTTTTAAGGCTGCCACATCGCGGTCGGCATTGCGGCGGCTTATTTTTTGAGCCTGTATAGATCCTGAAAAAAATAGGGCTAGGATCAGCAAAAACTTGGAATATGACATAAAATGGTGCTAATAAATGATTGTTTTTGGGCAGATTTGGCTCACTGGTGACAAGGGATGTGCAAAGTGTCGGGGTGACTCGAGTCACCCCG
>JANMMZ010000130.1:0-53438 GCA_031373665.1 Saprospiraceae bacterium
GAGTGCAGGGATGAAAATGTTTAACCTACTGGATAATCGAAACAGAAATTATTCCTCATCGCCGCCTTCCCGACCTACGGTTTCCCTATCGGCGGGATTGGACTCGGCGGCTCTTCGGGGATGGGGCTTGGGGGCGGCTGCACCGCCCCCAAGCCCCCTTGGCTTTCACTCGAAACTGCTTAAAATATTTTTTATACGAAAGCCCTGCTCAACAAATCAACAATAAAAGCCCAATGAGGGCGCAACTAAGCCCCGTCCAGAGAAAGTAAAACCCAGCACGGTGCTGGAATAAACGCATAACGCCCGCAATAAAAAAATTGGGGAATGCCATACCCATAAACACGGAACCTATCACGGCTTGGGTAATTTTGCCATCATTAAATTGATATGCGGCAGCGTAGGTACCCGCTCCAATCAGGGCTGTTAACAAAGCTACGGAGAGGGTGTTTTTTAGTTTTTGCATCGTAGATAATAAAAAAAGTCATGCTACCCATCGTGGATAGCATGACTTTTAAGTCTTGATTGGCAGTATATCTACCCATTCATAGCCTTAGTATTGCCAAAGGTCATGCTCCCAGTTGAAAATATCATTTTTGATTTTTTCAGACTGCATCAACAAATCTACACCTTGTGCATATTGTTCGATCTTACGGTCATATACGTTTGACTCCTTGTAAATATAAGAGGCAAAAAGCCGCTTTTCAAGGATATTTTCCCACGAAAGGGTCGCGTTGGTGTTGCCACCCATCGTGAATACACGGTGGCGAGCGAGCAATTCGCGCGCTTGTGGGTAGTAAACCCAGAACAATGGCTTCTCAAAACGGAAGTTACCATCGTTGTCTTTTTGGTCAATGACCGGAGCGATACCAAGGATACGAACCTCCATACGAGAAGTTTCTTTGTCGAAAAACCACTCTTCTTTGATACGGAAACGCTTCACATCTTCCCAGTTGATGTCATTGCGAACAATCTTAGACTGTTCTTCATAAGTCTCAGGGTCAAAAGTGACAACGGTATCTGTTTTAGAAAGTTGAGACAAGACATCGTCTGTACTCATACGCTTCTTAAACTTAGCACCTTCTTCGTCGGTCGCATACACGGGCAGGTCGCCTTTGGTAGCCGCGTCAGAAAGAATTTTGAAAAATGGTGCCTCCGGATAAGCGAATGGGAGGTTCAATTTTTCACGAACGTCAATGGTACGCCATACGCGCTTTTGCCAAAATATATCGGCTTCGCGAACAGGCTGGTAAGGCAATACGCGTGATTCTGTCATGATTTCTTTTTTAACGATATCATCAACAGGGGTCTCGCCATTGTCTTCTACGGTAGCACCTTCCTCAGAAGAGCCTTCAACTTCCTCTTCTTCCTCTTCAGCACCGGTAGTCCCCGGTGTAGTAGTAGGTGGTGTTGGCGTTTGAGCCGACACTGCTGCAGTTCCACCAAGGGAAATCAACAGTACAAAGGACCACATGAAAAGTTTTTGCATAACTCGCAATAGGTTTGATTAATTATTATTGTGTTTAGTAACGCTGCAAAGAACGTAAAAAAAGTTGAGGGCAAGGCGTTTGGAGAAAAGTTTAACTAAAAACGATCTTCCAAATGCCTTACCCTCTTTATATTTTATTCAAGTATTAGCGAATCTTGAACGCCAACTGACCGATATTACGTGGTCCGCTGTCACCAGGACATTTACATTTGATCTCATCAAAGAAATAACTATCGCCTGGTTTTGCTTTTTCTACAAACCCTGCTACTTCAGAATTCCAACGAGCACCAGCATTTGGCTTCGTGATAGGATCCTGACGCTTAGGCAAATAGGTTACTTCAAAACCAACTACATCACACTTTACATCGAAGTCAAAATTTTCTAATACAGCAGCGATGCCACCTTGTGCCTTAAAGGTACCATTTGGCATAGAACCTGGTTGTCTTTTAGCACCAAGCATTGGTACTGGATCAGGAATACGCTTTACCCTGTAATCAAACTTCTGAGACATGCCGCCGCCAGAAACAGTAAGTGAAGCATTGCCTGGAGTAGTAGCACGAACAATGAATTTACCGCCGCCGCTGGAGTTGACAGTAACGCCGCTGCCAGAAACTTTCACATCGTTGGAAGAAACACCCGCAGCAGAAACGCTGATAGGATTATCCACACCGATGTAGAATACGTTCATTTTATCCAAAGATACCGCAACAGAACGTTGGCCAACTTCGTATTTAAAGTCTTTGCTATAGTTCTTTACTTCTCCTGTTAAAGGATTTTTCACGTTGATGCTCACTTTGTAACTGCGTTCGCCTACGCCACTGGTTCCAGTTTCGTAACGAGCAACACCATCTTTAACAGCGAGATTAGAACCACCTACGTTAATGCTTACGTTGTCAGCAGAAGTACTGTAAGCACTTAGAAACACATCGGCCACATAGCGTTCACCCTGAATAATATAACTTTTTTCAGGAGAAATCGCTGGTTGGAAGGCATCAAACTTGATCTCGACTTTACCCATTTGTTCAGCACACCAGTTCATGATAGAAGAGGCAGAACTTTTTGAATCGCTTTGCATTTTACCCAAAACAGGGAAAAGTGCAGCAACAGGCATTTGCTTGAATTTGAATTCAGACCAAGATTTTGACTTCGTATCGGCGGGCAATGCTTCAACATCCAAAGGAAGTGTAGCAGCCACCTTAGGGTCGTTGGCAACCAAGGCCAAAAACTTTTCCCTAGTCTCCTTGATTTTCGCTTCAATCTCATTACCAAGACCGTCCACCACGAACATTTTAGTGGTGATATCCTTGTTGCGAATATCCTTGGGAATAGTTGGGTCATTTTTAGAAGGACCTTTTGCTTTTTCGAACAATTGAGTACGGACACCCTCTATATAAGAACTAAAATCGTTAGCGATTCTTTGTGCTTCTGCTGCCTTTGACTTCAAATCATCATTCTTGGGCGTTGGGTAAGCAGATGCGGTAGCATCAATACTTGCTTTTAGTGCCTCGTTATTTTTATCAACAATGCCACGGCTATTCTTCAAGCCCTTATCGAGCGAGAAGAAGGCATTCATTACTTCGGCAGATACATTGAGAGCGAGCAGGGCGGTCAACACCAAATACATGAGGTTGATCATCAATTGCCGTGGCTCCTTTGGTATTGACATACAATTTAATATTTAAATATGTTAATAACTAATTGAGAATGTAATGGGCACAATTTACTGACGACCGATGTTAGACATCGCAGAAAGCATGTTACCATAAACAGTGTTGAGCGAACCGAGGTTTTTGTTCAAAGCACCCAGTTGATCTTTGTAAGACTTTACATCTTCCGCAGACTTAGCCATGTCAGACATCGCTTCGTTCATTTTTGTGTAGAAGTTACCCATTGTTTTGATCTGGTCAGAAGTACCAGAAAAATCAACTTCTTGCAAAGATTTGAGGGCACCCATGCTTTTAGACATAGATTGCAACTCGGTAAGCATACCACCCAATTGACGCTCGATAACGTCACCATGAAGTGGCACTACATCGGGCTGATTAGAAGGGCCAGCAGTCAATGGCTGAAGGCGTGCGTCATAATCGGCAAGACCTGGGTATAGTTTGTCCCAATAGTAATCAGGATCAGGGCCGATAAGACCCAACATCAAGAAGATAAAGATCTCCATGCTCATACCAATGATAAGCATTTCGGAAGCACCTTCCCAAGACTCAAGTTTGAATAAGGCACCAGCTAATACGAAAGCAGCACCTACACCGATAATCAAATTTTTAAGGTATTTAAAACCTTTGGTTTTGACGAAACTCATTGTTTTTTAAACTTTAAACAGTGTGACGAAAAAAATTAAATTTAGCAGTAGATGTACGCAATAAGAAATAATAGAAAGATGATTAAAATAAACAAGATATTTCTACTCCGACTTAAAAGTTGGTTCTACCTTTTTTTTGTTGAATTCATTGGATGGTCGTTCAGAGGCGCAAAGTTAACAAATGTTAAATTACAAAGGGCGATTATAAGAAAATTATTCTAAATAATCTGCATTTTGGTCACTTAACAGCAATTACCACTCATTTTTCACGACACTAAAGAATCATTTTTGCATAAAACTGACTCTTAGTTTCTGTTACACTTGTGGTAAACAAACAAACTACGTTTAATAGTGTTGAGCCTTTGATATGGAAAAATTGATGCAAAAGTGGAGCGAACGGCTACTCTTTGTTAATAATACCTAAAACGTTAACAAAAGGAAAATAGTATATGTGCCGTGATATTTTCTTTGGAAAGTAGGGTTTATTTAAAATTGATGGGTATGTAAACATCTATTCAGTGTGAATAAACATCCACATACCCATCTAATATTTAGAATCTAGAAGTCATTGATAGAACGACCTAAGAATGTCAATACGCAACGGAAACCAACATAACACTTGGTAGTGTCTTGATATTCCCAAGAGCGGGTAGCAGTACGCAAGAAGAATGCTACGTCTTTCCAAGAACCGCCACGGATTACTTTACGCTTGGCTGTTTTTGGATCGTCGTCCTTGGCATCATAACGGATGTCAGGGTTAAGATCATGGGCAAAAGAGTATGCATTCTCAAAGAATGCGGTCTCTGTCCATTCTGCAACATTACCGGACATGCAATACAAACCGTAATCATTAGGGTAGTATCCGTCAGCCTTTACGGTGTAAAGACCGCCATCTTCAGGGTAGTTACCACGACCGGGCTTGAAGTTGGCCAAAAGACAACCTTTCGCATTGCGAGTGTAGTATGATCCCCAAGGATACGCTGCTTCTTCACGAGTGCCGCGTGCAGCCCATTCCCATTCATGTTCTGTTGGGAGGCGGAAATCTTCCGTGTTCACATCGCTTTCACCGTACATGTCCCATACTTTACTACGCCAGTAGCAAAATGCTTTCGACATTTTCCAGTTGACACCTACTACGGGGTAATCATCGAATGCCGGATGCCAGAAGTAGTTACGCGTCATAGGCTCATTGTAAGAATAAGCATAATCGCGAATCCAACTCAAAGTATCAGGATAAACCTTGATTTTTTCGCGGTGGATGTGGCTGGTGCGGTTGCTACTGCGGTCATGTGCTGCTTTCTGCCAGTCGTACCATTGGTATTCAAATACCAATTTGGTGACGTCTAGTTCTTTGCGACCTGCAAAACGCTCGTTGCCTTGATAGTAGAGTACATCCAAAGGATTTTCCTCTTCTTCATCAACTGCCCATTCAAGTTCAGGGCCATCTTGCCAGTCAATGCGCTCAACAGGGGGCTGTTGGTCATTTTCTGTGCCTTCTATAAGATGGTCTTCACCGATGGTACGGTGTGCAAGTGAGTCAACAACCCAGTTTACAAACTGACGATACTCATTGTTGGTGATTTCGGTGTCGTCCATAAAGAATCCCTGAATAGAGATTGTTTTGGAGGCCGTAATCATCGTTTTAGAGATGTCTTCGTCGCCTGTACCAATGTGCAGTGAACCGGAGGGGATATAGTTCATTCCGTAAGGATTGATTCCCTTCCATTTGGGGCGATCAATAACGCCCACTAGTTGGCCGCCTTCTTGGCGACCGCAGGCTCCGAGCAACAAGGCAAGGAAACCTCCGAAAAAGAGTAATTTCTGTAGTTTTTTCATATTAAACACCCGTGATTTTCCTACTTTTATGATCGTCTTGGAAAAGTGGACGTAAAGGTAGAATTAATTATTTGTAGTAAAAAAGAAAATCGAAATAAAATTGGTTGATTAAATATTTTCATCAGTTTCAAGGCATCTGACAAACGCAGATTTAACTAATTGTTGTATTCAGGCTCCTTTATTTTTGCGATATTTATCAAATACAATGCCGAAATTAAAAAAATCGGGGGTTGTAAATAATTGGTGGTAGTTTTCCTGCTCCTATGGGTCGGTTTAAGTTGTATTGAATGAGCAGTTCGTGGCTTCCTCTATTGGCCGCATTGAGTGCTGATAGCGGAATATCATAGGCGTAAGCAAGGGTTGTTCTTTCATTGAGTTTGAAACCGCCCATGAGTACCGCAGCATCTTTTGAGTTGCTGCTATAACCTCTATACGAAACGGCGGCAAAGGTATTTTCTCTCCATCGTGCCAAAATGGAAATATCTATTTGTGTCTCAATTATGTCATTTTTAACTAAAATAGAAGGGCGGAGTTGCAGTAAATCACCGGAATATGCCATATATTGGGCATGTAATAAGATGGATTGTTTTAGTTGTAAGCCAAACCGTCCACCATTATTATCTTTTAGGGTCGGCACAAAGATAGGTTGTGCTGACAAGCCAACCAACATTTTTTTTGTTTTTAAACAAATACCGCTTTCAAAAGCGGGTGCAGCAGATTGCCATTTGCCTTCGGGCAGTAAGTCATCATTGTGGGTGAATGTACCATTGGGCTCTGAATAAGTACCATCGGGGGCGCGTAACTTGGTACCATCCAATACATACTGTAAGTAGCCGCCGCCCACTCCGAAGGATAAGACACTGGTTCGATTGAGTTCTACCTGATAACTATAATTGATCATGACTGCGGTGGCAGTATGTGCACCAATCGCATCATTATCAAATCGAATACCAACACCGCTATTAATTGCAAATATGGGCAAATGGGCATCTACGTGCTGAGAAATAGGGCCGCCTTTAAGGCCAGTCCATTGTTGCCTGTAAATTCCTGTGGCGACTAGGGTATTCTCCATGCCTGCATAAGCCGGGTTTATGGCATATGGATCCAATATAGACATGCTGTACTGTGGTGTCTGCTGAGCAAACAGACAGTTCATGTATATACATAATATAGGTGTCAAAATATTTTTCATTCTTAACCTGCGTATAGTTTAAGGCATTTCCCGCAGAGGCAGGTGGTACCAAATTGTCTATTAAGGGTTTCGAGGGTGGCAGGATGGAGTTGGGTAATGGTTTTACACCAACAGGCATCGTCGCCATAGCAAAGAAACTTTGATTTGCACCTTGGACAAGCGGAGACGAAGTCTGACTCGTCTTCTACCCAAGATGCCTCTACCCTACCGCCAAGGGGCGGATTGAGTTTTCGGATGCGCACCCGAATGGCCATGATGGTGGCAAACTGGTGTTTTACCTTATTGATGATGCTGGTTAATACGGTCTCTATCAGTTTTCGTGGTTGCTCCATTTCCAACCGACAGATGTGGAACACTGTTTCGTAATTGATGGTGTATTCCACATCGTCGGTTGCCGCTGCCTTGGCAATACCAGTCTTAACGTAAACATCTACAATATATTCGTTGCCAAGTATTTTTTCTGCATCGTGCACCCCATGCTGTGCATGAAAGCGCATTCCTTCCAGTGCTATCCAAGCCATTAATTATAGTTTGACAATTTTTCTGAAGAATGATTCTCCATTTTCTAGTCGTATGTGTAGCATATAAGTTCCTGCTGCCAATTTGGACATATTGATAGGAATATCCGCATTACTATTGTTTGATTTTAGGTCAAAAACGCGTTTCTGACTCATATCTGATAGAGTAACGTTGATTGTCATCTTTTTATTTAATGACATGAGTATCCTAATGTTGTCGGTGGTGGGGTTTGGAGTCAATTTGAAATCGTTGACTGCCACTGGTAAATGGGTATCAGATATGACTACCGAGATTCCTGATGATTGATAGGTACAGCCATTGGCGGAGGTGGTTTCTAACTCATATACACCTGATTGGGTGGCCACGTAGAAGGTGTCGGTGGCACCTGCAATGGGCTGGTTGTTGAGTAGCCATTGATAGGAGACCCAATAACCCTCTGTTGTATAAAGGGTGTAGGTATCTAGGTTGGCCGTAGGCTCTATGGCAATCTCTTGGTCTATGGTAATGATATTAGAGGCCAACTCGCAGGTGCTATCGCTCAAAAAGACTTGGTAACTGCCCATTTCAGTCAAACCATTAAGGGTGAACGTTGCTCCAGTGACGGTATAGGTGGCGATTAAAATGCCATCGCGGTACCATTTCAAGGTACTGGCAGGTGGTAGATCAGTGGCGGTCAATGAGAAATTTTGTCCAGCACAAAGAATGGTATCGTTGGTGGTCAAACCGGGGGCATTGGCACTTAATTGTTCTATCGTGAGTGTGTCGCGGCGGGCACAACCAATGCTGTTGGTGGCCACATAGGTGTATTGACCAGGGCTAAGGTTATTTATATTGGCAGTGGTGGCTCCATTAGACCATGCATATGTGACCGCACCAGTGGTGCCGCTGGCAGTAAGATTAATGGATCCGGTCGAGGCACCTGCACAGGCAACGGGGCTTAATGCGGCGGTGACGTTGAATGGCGAACAAAGTTCGGTTACTTTTTGGATTTTGCCGGAACCGATCAAGGCTACATAAAGTTCACCATCGCGGTCTTCGCCGAAGGTGCTAAATTCACTGTCTGCAAGGTTTGCCAATTCTACGGTGTTAAATACGCCATTGGCATCTTGCTTAGTTCCCCAAATGCGGCCACTGCAATAATCGGCAAAAATATAATACCCATAGAGATCAGGATATTTAGAGCCTCTGTATATGAAACCGCCCGTGATGGAACAACCAATGGAGGGATTGACGTAGGTATAAACGGGTTGGGTAAAGTTGGATGCTGGCAAGCAGTTGTTGTTGTTGTAGGTTTGATTGCCTTCGTAACAACGCCATCCATAATTGCGCCCGGGGGTATTGATGGGTTCAAAATCTATTTCTTCGCGGGCATTTTGGCCTACATCGCCGATCCACATATCTCCAGTAAGGCGATCAAAGGAGAAACGCCAAGGATTGCGTAAGCCTAGAGACCAAATTTCAGGGAAATAAGCGGGGTCTGCTACAAAAGGATTGTCGGCCGGAATGGCATAGTTAAGGTTGGGCGATGATGCATTGACATCAATGCGTAGCATTTTACCAAGCCAGGTATTTTTTTTCTGGCCATAGTTTTGGGGATCGCCACCGCTGCCTCCGTCGCCCACGCCTATATATAGGTATCCATCAGGGCCAAACTTGATACAGCCGCCATTGTGGTTGGTGTAAGGCTGCACAATATCCATTAGGATAACTTCGCTGTTTGGATCTGCTTTGTTTGGATTGAGGGAGTCTCTGCTAAAACGGGAGATTCGGGTATCTCCAGGATTGGTATTGCGAATATAGTTTAGGTAAAACCAACCATTTTGTGCGTAATTGGGGTGGAATGCAAGCCCTAGAAGTCCTTGCTCATTGCCCGTGGATTTTACGCGGGCATCAATATCCAAATAGGATTCGGGCTGGCGGACACCCAAACTATCTAAGATCCAGATGTACCCCGCTTTCTCAACAATGAAAAGGCGACTGTCGCCACAATGGGCAATGTCAACGGGGACATTAAAGTTTGAAACGTAGTTGTCAAACTTGATTTTGATTTGAGCCGAACTAAGACTAGGCAGTAGCAGGAGTAAGTAGAAAAAATTTCTTTTAAGCATGGTAGCATTTTTTGTGTGGACAAAATTAAAGCAAGATGCTGGAACGGTGGTACTTTTTTGTGATAATTATGTCATTTCATCATTAATTTATGGGCGTTCAGCATTTATTGACATTTTTTATAAAATATTTCCACCAGACTGCGTTAATTGTCGGAACTTTAGCCCAATATTTCATTACTAACTTTTTATATACTTAATCTATGAGAATTTATTCACTATTCTTCATTCTTATTTTTTTACCGATTTGCTCACTTCAGGCTCAGGTATGCGTCCCTGATTCATCCATATATGGTACGGATCAATTGGTTTCGCCTGCGCCTTACACACCCACTGACCCGGTCATACATACGGTACCTGCTTGTATCGGCGAACCGTATGAAATGTCAGTAACGTTCAATATTCCTGACACTTTTTCTATTCCGTCTTTCCCAGGTGTTGCACTGCCTTTGACTTCAGCATCTATTGCCACCACTGGCGGCATCACGGGTATGCCCGTTGGTCTATCTTACACTTGTGATCCTCCAAATTGTTCATTTAACGCCAATACCCTTGGTTGTGTGCTGATAACTGGTACGCCAGCCAGTTCGAATATGATTGGTAATTTTTCATTGGCTATCGCGATTACTGCCATTACTCCATCGTTTCCATTTCCATTGACGATTAACTATCCTACAGATATTGGGGCGGGTAACTTCTATTACATACAAGTACGCAGTGCGGGTATGTGCGTGGTTGGAACCAATGACATTTACAGCGATGTAAATTCTATTAAGAATATACCTAATCCATTTGGGCAGTTGACCACCTTTAAAATTGATGCTAAATCTGGGGGTGATTTCAGATTTGAAGTATTTGATATGATGGGACAGCGTGTGTATGACGATCAGGTTGTTTTGACAAGTGGAGCGAATGAATTCACTTTTGACGCTGGTAACTTGCCTAATGGCTCTTACTATTATAGTGTTGGCAATGCTCAAGGCAAGGCTTCACAAATGATGGTGATTGCCAGATAAGTTTTGTAGTTTGATTTTTTTATAAAAATAGGCTTGATACATGAGGATTTGTATCAAGCCTATTTTTCAAAAGCCCTGTATGCAACAACCGATTACCAATTTTTTAACCGATTTTATTATGAGATTACTGCTATCTTTACTTTTCATACTTTCTAATTCGTTTGTTTTTGCTCAAAGCGGGTGTCCGGGCTGCAGTGTTGCATTGCCTCCTGTACTGGCAACGGATACTTTGTACCTTGAAAAAATCCCTGATGCTCAATTGGGGAGTTATTACAATGAGGATATTTCATTTAGGATGCCAAAGACTACTACTCCTGTGAATGCGATTGATAGTGTAACTCCACCGGGCTTGCCGATTTCAAAGATCGAAATATTGGGTGTGGATGGATTGCCGGCTGGGTTGTTTTGGCAACCTAATCAGTTTATTTTTGAGACGGCTACACTGACAGATGGGTGTATCAAATTGTGTGGCACGCCTTCGCAAAGTGATAGTTTTATTTTGACGGTGCGGCTGAAGGCTACGGTGTTTATTATTGTGCAGGAAACAAGTTTCAAAATGCGGATGTACGTAGCACCCAAGGTGAGTGTAACGGAGGGTTTTACGATGGAAAATTTTAGTGGATGCGGTAGCACGACGGTTGATTTTACGAATAATATACCCTCTGACAGTGTGTTGGGGTTTAGTTATTTGTGGGATTTTGGAGATGGAACGCTCTCTGCGCTGGAAAATCCACTGCCTCACACTTATAACACGACAGGTACTTATATTGTTGAATATCAGGCTATTATAGACACTACTGGGTATAAATTGGAAAGTATAACGGTATTGGATGTGGATTGTGTGGATCAATTGGGACTGGGCACTCCAGATTTATATCTTTTAATGAATGATGGGAGTGGCACACAGATATTTGACTCTTCACCCGATGTCGAAAATGCGAGCCTCCCGCTTGTAATACCAATAGGTGTAGGCTTGAATACCACTGGTAATTACACGTTGCATGTATGGGATGAGGATTCGGGTCTGAAGGGCGGTGATGATGCATGTGGCACGGTGTCTTTTAATATTTTGAGCAATGATACGATCGAATCGGGTGGACTGAAATTGGTACTGAATATTAGCCATTTTGTGGATACTATTGTTTCTATGGATACGGTTTGGGTGTATCCTTTACCGAGTATTCCGGTGTTTGTGAATCAACAAAATGAATTGTCTATGTTGGACACAGCGTTGTTTCCAATGCCTGAGTACGAGTTGCAGTGGTTTTTTCAAGGCGATTCTATGGCAGGAGAAACGGGGTATTCGCTTTGCGCAACGGAGAGTGGAACCTATACTTTGGAGGTAACAGGAGGGACTAATGATTGTAGCAATAGTTTTACTTTACCTGTGGTGTATAGCCCTAATTTTGATTGTACTATCGGTACGAGCAATCTAATGATGCTGCCTTTAAAAATGATGCCTAATCCTGCCAGTCATGAAGTGGTGATCAGGACGGGTGATATGGATAGTAGGTCTGGTTGGGTTGAAATATATGATGCTTCGGGGCGGTTTGTTTATAAAGACCAATACCAAGGTGGAGATGATATTGTGATGAATGTTGGGACGCTGAATAATGGGGTTTATTTGGTACAGTATATTGGTGATGGGGTGCGCCGGTTGGGGAAATTGGTGGTACTTAGGTTTTGATTTTTAGGGTTATTTAGAGGTCAGGAAATTTGCACCTGTTTACGATATTACTCAGGATAGGATAAACTGTGTTGAACCTACCCCTTCCCCTCAGTCTGTCATGTCGGAGAGAAACGGAGACAACTACACAAGCCAAATTAACTGAAAATCTAGTATTTCTGTTGCTTTTCAATCTTGGCAGGGGTTAATTTTCAGTTTATTAAGGTCGCTACAGGCTTCCTTGCTTTTGTCACTTTTTTCGTCAAAAAAGTAACCCAAAAGGCCATTGAAGTAGGGTAAATAGCAACGACCTTTTACCAATACAAATCACTTGTTTTCATACCAAATTTTTAGCGTTTTCCCGGCCAACTTACCTTGCGGGGTATAGTCGCGCTCTGGGTAACCTTCGTGGCCTTGCATGTTTGGAAACCATTTCCAAAGGAATCCCCCACCCCACCAGGGTTCGGGGTGAAACGTACTAAACAAAGCCTCGTAACAATTTGATTGAGCCTGTTCGTTTATTTTTCTTTGTTCTATGCCTTTTTCTAGTTCCCAATTTCGCCATCCGCATCCATCTACGCTGAGGTATCCAAACTCTGTAAACAATACTGGTTTTTGCTGTTGGGTGCTGTATGTCTTGAGGCGATCCTTAATAGGTATCCATGCGACTTTGAGGTCTTCTACGGAAGGGGTGACGGCATCTACTAATGGGAAGTAGCCTCCAAGGCCAATGTAATCCAAGTCCGCCCAAAATGGGACACGATCCCAATCATCCCAATTAGAAGAGTAGGTCAGTTTGCCTTTGTATTGTTTTTTGATGCGTTGTATTAAGTCTTTCCAATAGGCTGGACGCTTTTGGATGGCATTGTTGAATTCCGTGCCGATGCAGAACATTTCGACATGGAGCGAATCGGCTAATTTGGCAAAACGCATAATATAGCGATCGTAGTCGGCCTCCCATTTTGGCCAATCCGCATCAGGAAAATCGAGGGTGCCTGTCCATCCATAGGGCACATAGACTTGGGGTTTGAGCATGACTTTGATGCCTTTTTCATGTGCCAATCGAATGGTCTCTGCGGTGCCTTCTGGGCTTTCGCCCCACCATTGCCAGCCTTTTTCTTCACTGTATTTTACGGTTGGTATGTTTAGTTTCGTGTAAGCATACGGAATGACAGAAATCCAACCAGCTTCTGACTGCTCAATGTCAACCATCGGATTGGATGGGAAGGGCTTAGGTGGGGCGACGAAGGTGAGTCCATTCATGCGCGTACCTGCTTTCACTGGCAATAAATTGGTATCAGACACTGGGGTCTGTGCAGATAGTGGCGCGGATGGTGGCGGCGGTTCATTTTTTATAATGGGTGGCTGTTTTTGAAAACAGGCAAACAAAGTAAACATGAGAAATGGTAAGTAATGCTTCATAAGTAAATAATAGTGGAAACTTAATCAAATACGCAACGCTCTTGGATTATTTTTTCAAACTGTGGGTTGCGTTGCAACCTCCAATAGGATGCTTTATGTATTTCAGAGCCTTGACTTTGAAAAATATAATCGGCCAAACAAGGCCAGCCCTCAAATTCGAGGGCAGCTTGGATACCACACATGGCTCGTTTAGGAGTGTAATCTGGATGCGCGGCTAACTCTGACTTCAGGGCTTGTTGCACATAATTTACGATAGTGCTATTGATGGGTTGGTGTAAGTCAATGCGGTGTACCGCTGGATCAGAAGGCAGGTAATGCGCTTGAAACACATCACCATCCAGTAAAGGGAAACCAGTCGGCAACATGATATTTCCGGTATCTGGAACGGCATAAGTACCTGAATAACGATACCTATCTTTGGTCACAAAGGTATAATAGACCCTCTGTTTTTGAGGTGTGTGGACAATGATTATTTTTGCGGGCACCACCACGCCTTCCCTACCCAAGCGTTCGCGCATCTCTTTATTGACTCCATGGACAATACTGGTGGTAGCATAACTTTTGGCCTCTTGCTGATCGCCATACCATCGGAGTATAAAGAAAATAAGGGTGAGCAAGCCCACAAAACCCGCTACAAAAAGCCATAAATGCTTTAGGTTTTTTTTCTCTTCCACTCGACGTACCCTATTCAAGGGGGTATCTACTTCTTTATTGACAATAAATTGATAGGAGAAGCGGCCGTCGGGTTCTTTGTACAGTAATATTTCAACAAATTCTTCTTCTACAAAAAATGAATAGGTTCGGGTTTCTTTGATGGAAAAATCAATCTGTATGATCTTCATATTGCAATGAATCAACAAATGCCCACTCTGATCACCATGGTATAAACCAATGCTGTGTTGCCGTCCGTGATCTTGTAAAAGCACCCAGTTGATTTGAGCCATATAATACTATATTTATAAATTTAAAAAATCTAACAAATTGACTCCAAATTGAAATTTTAGTAACTATTTCAAGAACGAAATTTTATAAAAAAAAATATTTTGTTGTAAAATTTTAAAAAACATATACCTTTGGCATTACAAAACGAGTACATACTTTCACATTTTTTCAAAATAGACTAACTTATGATTTCTGAATTAAAGGCTTTCCTCATGCGTGGTGAGGTACTTGCAGTAGCGGTGGCATTTATCATTGCAGGTGCTTTCCAAAAAATTATTGACTCTTTGGTAGCCGATGTAATCATGCCTCTTATCGCTTCAGTTGCTGGCTCTCCAGATTTCTCTGCCCTTAAATTAGGTCCTATTGGTATCGGCAATTTTTTGAATGCCGTCATCAATTTCCTTATTATCGGCACCGCTCTTTTCTTAATTGTAAAGGGTGCAGGCAAAAACACTGCCGACGTAAAGTAAGGCAATGCTCGACATTTATCTTCCTAAGTAAATACTTGCACCTAAAAGACTAACGTCTTTTAGGTGCTATTTTTTTATTTCAATTCAAAAGAAACTTCTTTTACATCCCTAGAGTTTCCGCCTACGAAAACTTGAAACTTACCCGGATCTGCTTTGAATGTTAGTTCATTGTTCCAATAGGACAAATCGCTTTTGGTCAACCTAAACGTCACGATGCGCTGCTCTCCTGCCTTTAAAGGCACTTTCTGAAATCCCTTTAGTTCCTTCACTGGACGCGCTATATCTGCCGATAAATCACGGATGTACAACTGTACTACCTCTTCGCCTGCTACATCGCCTTTATTGGTTAGTTTGACGCTTATCTCTACGGATTCGCTCATTTCGTAGGTATTTTTATTGGTTTTGAGGTCGCTATACTCAAATTTGGTATAACTTAATCCAAATCCAAACGGGTACATAGGGCTTCGTGGCGAGTCCAGGTAACCACTAGTCCACATTTGGCCTTGCTGTTGTTGAGGCCGTCCGGTATTGAGGGCATTATAATAGATAGGTATCTGGCCTACATTTCGCGGGAAAGACATGGTCAGTTTTCCGGAAGGATTGACCTTACCTGTGATAACATCGGCTAAGGCATTTCCAGTTTCAAAACCGGGTTGCCAAGCCACCAAAATCGCATCAGAATATTCATTGGCGACAGGAAATACCAGTGGGCGGCTGTTGAAAATCACCGTCACGCAGGGCTTATTGCCTCGGCGCACCATCCTGATGATTTGTTCTTGTCCTCGTGGCAACTCCAAACTTGATACCGAGCGGCTTTCGCCACAATCATACCCTCGCTCACCAAGGCAAACAATGGTTAAGTCGGCTGTGCGACCGGCATCTAAAGCGGCAGAGTAATCTTTTTCGGTACAAGGTGCATCCAGACAGATTTCTGTGAGTGTCACTTTAAAGCCTAGGGCTTCGAGGGCTGGTTTGAGGGCTTGGGCAGGTGTCACCACCTTCGTAGAATCATATTGGCGCATACCTAACCCCAATGTCCAAAAACTCATATAGTCTTTATTGCCATTACTATTGGCATAAGGACCTATCAAAGCAATGGTCTTGAAAGGACTTTTGGCCGTCAGCGGTAGCACACCTCCATCATTTTTCAGGAGTACCATACTTTTAGCGGCGGCCTCTCGGGCTACCTCGCGGTACGCGGGCTTTTCAGTCATGGTGGTACGCCGTGAAGCATCCAAATAACGGAAGGGATCATCAAAAAGCCCAAGGGCAAATTTTAGGTGCAACACCCTGCGCACTGCTTCATCTATTTGCGCCATATTAACACGGCCAGCATCCAAGGCATTTTTCAAGCCTTTTCTAAACACCCCGCCTACCATATCCATATCACTACCTGCCGAAAGGCACTTAGCGGCGGCATCGGTTTCATCTTCGGCGGCACCATGTATAATGATTTCTCCAAAAGAATTCCAATCGCTCACTACCATTCCTTTCCAAGCCCACTCGCCCCTCAAAATATCGGTAATCAAATGCTTGTGCATACTGGCTGGCACCCCATTGAGGGTATTGAAGGCATTCATAAAGGTGGCGCTACCTGCTTTGGCAGCGGCCTCAAAAGGTGGAAGTACCATTTCGCGGAGGCGCTGTTCGCTCATATCCACGGTGTTATAATCGCGGCCTCCTTCCGCAAATCCATATCCCGCATAGTGCTTTGTACAGGCGGCTACGGTGTTGTAAGCGGCCAAATCGTCGCCCTGAAATCCACGTACCCGCGCTATGGCCACCTTGGCACTCAGGAATGGGTCTTCACCTGCGCCTTCCATCACCCGACCCCATCGGGGATCGCGGGACACATCCACCATCGGGGCGAAAGTCCAATGTTGACCATCGGCGGCGGCTTCGGCAGCCGAAATTTGCTCTATCCGTTCTATTAAATCCATATCCCAAGTAGCGGCTTGAGCCAAGGGGATCGGAAATATGGTTTTATAGCCATGTATGACATCAAAACCGAATATAATAGGAATACCCAATCGGGTTTCGCGGGTAGCCACCCTTTGTATCATGATTTTATTGTCGAAATTGGTATGGCTCAAAACAGAACCCACATTGCCACTGCGTATTTGGCTCAATAAATCATCTTTTGACACATTGGTACCCGTAGAAATATCGCCTACTACTTGAGTCAATTGGCCAATTTTCTCCTCCAATGTCATTTTAGCGAGCAATGTTTCCATGCGGCTGTCTATGTTCTGAACGGAGGTTTTTTGTGCTGATATGCAGGTGGTGGTTAGGCTAAGGGCGAGTAATAATAAGTACCTCATTGTTGTTATTTTTGTGCTGAAGTGGCAAATATAACTGGTATTTTGGAATACACAGCAAGTCTTGATAGAATTGACGATATTTTTTTACAGATATTAATTCTACTTTGTCACTTTAATGATGTTGAACCCATACCCTCCCCTCGGTCTGTCATATCGTAGTGCAACGGAGACAACAACTCAAACCAAACTAACTGAAAATCAAGTATTTCTGTTGCTTTTTCAGTCTTGGCTGGGGTTAATTGTCAGTTTACCAAAATCACTACAGACTTCCTTGCTTTTGTCACTTTTTTCGTCAAAAAAGTAACCCCAAAGACTTGGCTTTATCTAAATTCTACGACTTCGCTGCTCAAAAAATGCTAAAATTTAGATAAGGCCATTGAAGTAGGGTAAATGGCAATAGCCTTTTACCAATAAAAACCATACTAGAATTTGACGACCCAGTATTCCTAATTTTTTTAAAGTGACAAGGTAGAATTAAGTCAAGTCATTGGATGACCACTGATTGGCCTGTAAAACTAGAGTCAGGAGATTGATGTCATTGACAAATCCGAGACTTAAGATCTCATTCGCTGCCTATTGTAATGCACTGATATCCAAGGGATTGGCAAGAAAAAACTGCGATTCAGATGGCTGGATCGTTCAGGAATAGGGGTCAAAAAGATCATAGTGTCAAGCGCAAGTCGCCGTTTCCAAAACCGCCATCCACCCATACTGAATGGAATCCATACTCCTTTCCCATCCTGAATGATGTAGTTTTCTGTGACCAAACACGACCGCTTGCCCAAGCGTACCATACCATGTAGTGAGACTCCACGCGGGATGGCTCGGTCGTCAAAACCAGTAGGTGCGACAAAACCGCCAATGGCAAAATTTTTATCTGGGCGGCCAAAACTCGCGTTTGCATAAAAAATACTGTGATCGATATTATCTGAATCAACATCGCCCGAAGTCTGGGGAATACTAAGAAAGAAGCCGCCTATATTGAGTACGGATTTGAATCCATTTTGCTTTTTGATGACCGGAATCCGCTTGTGTGCAAATACCCAAACGGGCATATATGATTCGCCTAAAAGCAACGTTGGGATGAGGCCAAGCCCCCAAGAATTACCATTAAAATTGGTTTTTTGATACTGGTTGATACCGATCATCCCGTTTTGAATCATGGATTGTCCGGGCGGTGCATTGAACCCGCTTGGGGTCAGCACATAGTAATATTGGTGTTGGTTGGGTTTATAAAAACGCCCCTGTTGCGCCCAAGCGTCGGACACAAGCATCAGGCACAAAAACAATAACTTTAGATGGGTAGATCGTGTCATTCTGTTATGGTATGGATAGTGGTGTTTTAGTTGCTTTTGATTTTTAACTTGTGTAAGATCGTGTCTATGGTACAAAAATTTGTGTACTTTTGTGGGTAACTAAATCTAGTTTTTTATGAAATTTCAACACCTACTCGTATTCTTCTTTTTAAGTAGCCTAACCCTGAACGCCCAAAAGTCGTTGGATGAACAAATAGGGCAAATGTTGTTGGTAGGGTTTCGCGGTATGGACATCACCGCTGAAAGTCCCATTGTGAAAGACATCAAAAAATACCATATCGGCGGCGTGATCTACTTTGAAAAAGACATGCAATTGAATAGTTTTGAGCGCAATATAAAATCGCCACAACAACTCCAAAACCTAAGCGCCCAACTCCAAAATGTATCTAAAACGCCTTTGTTTATTGCCATAGATCAGGAAGGCGGAAAGGTCAATCGCTTAAAAGCCAAATACGGTTTTCCAGCCACCATCACGGCTGATAGCCTTGGAAAAATCAATCATTTGGATACCACTGCCGCGAGGGGACTAGTGATTGCCCAAACCCTTCGCCAAGCGGGCATCAACCTCAATTTTGCCCCCGATGTAGATCTCGATACCTGTATTATCAAAGATAGTTGCCTCATCAGAAAGGGTCGCCGTTCTTTTGGTAAAGACCCCAATCGGGTGGCAGAGCACGCCCGTGCTTTCATAAGATCACACCACCGAGCGGGTGTTTTGACGGCTATCAAGCATTTTCCTGGCCACGGCAGTGCCTTAGGCGATACCCACGGTGGCTTTGTGGATGTTACTGATGTATGGATTACTTCTGAGTTAGAGCCATTTAGGCAATTGATCGCCTCTGGCGATTGCGACATTGTGATGACCGCCCATATTTTCAATGCTTGGCTAGATCCGCTCCACCCTGCCACCCTTTCTAAAAAGGTGCTCACGGGTATTTTAAGGGAAGAATATCGGTATGATGGGGTCATTATTTCCGATGATATGCAAATGGGCGCAGTTGCCAAAAATTATGGTTTAGAGCGAGCCATAGAGTTGGCACTCAATAGTGGTGTGGATATATTGCTCTTTGGTAACAACTTGGTGTATGATCCGCTGATTGCAGAAAAAGCCTTTTTAATCGTAAAAAAATTAGTGAAAGAAGGAAGGGTGTCCAAAAGACGAATCAAACAGTCCGCTAAGCGTATTCAAAAATTAAAAAAGAAAATTCAGTAATTGTCAGCGTTTTTTTAGAATATTGCCTTCCTAAAAACAAAACAGTGATAAAAAACGAAACAACTGCCCTCATCCCAGTTAAGAACAATCCCTATACCATTAATGGGTGGGCTTTCTTCGACTGGGCTAATAGTGCCTATGCATTGGTGATCACCGTGGCTATTTTTCCGGGTTATTTCCTGAAATTAACCAACGACACCATCAATATTCTCGGATTTCAAATGTCCAATAGTACCCTCTACTCTTGGAGCATATCTTTGGCGTACCTTATCATTGCTTGTATTTCGCCATTGCTTTCGGGTATTGCGGATTATGGAGGAAAAAAGAAGGTTTTTCTTCGATTTTTCACTACTTTGGGAGCATTGGCCTGTATTTCTTTGATGTTCTTTACGGGTATGCCTACCCTTTGGGTCGGCCTAGTCGGTTTTATATTGGCCACCATTGGTTTTGCGGGAGGTATTGTGTTTTACAATTCTTTTTTGCCAATCATAGCCACCGAAGATCAATACGACGATGTGAGTGCCAAAGGTTTTAGTTATGGTTTTATTGGCAGTGTGATCTTATTGGTGGTTAATTTGGTGATCATTATGAAATACGAATGGTTTGGCTTTTCTGATGGCCTAAAAGCCATCCCGACTGCCTTCGTCATGGTTGGATTATGGTGGATCGGTTTCGCACAAATACCTTTAAAAAGACTCCCAGAAGACACCGCATCTAAAGGCACCGACAACCTGATGACAAAGGGTTATCAGGAGTTGCGCAAGGCGTGGAAAGCCGTGAAAGCGGATCCTAACACGATGCGGTACTTGGCAGCATTTTTTTGCTTCAATGCAGGGGTACAAGCCGTGTTGTTTTTGGCATCCACCTTTGCAGAGAAAGAACTTCATTTCTCTTCTACTGGGCTCATTTTTTTGGTACTGATCCTTCAAATAGTAGCCATTGGTGGTGCAACCTTGTTTGCAAAAGTATCTGGTAAAAAAGGCAACAAATACTCCTTGATGATTATGCTAGTCATCTGGACTATCATTTGTGTGGTGGGGTATTTTGTTCAAACAGGTCTCGATTTTTATATGCTTGCTGGGGCTGTTGGTCTGGTCATGGGAGGCATACAATCGCTTGCCCGTAGCACCTACGCTAAGTTATTGCCAGAAGATACGCCCGACACGGCTTCTTATTTTAGTTTTTATGATGTCATGGATAAATTATCTACCGTGGCTGGCACTTTTGTATTTGGTTTTGTGGAGCAGATCACGGGCGATATGCGCCTCAGTATTCTGGCATTGACGGTGTTTTTTGTGGCCAGCATCGTCTTGATGGCAGCCGTGCGGATCAAGAGAATTGGATTGGCTACCTAAGGAACGATAGATAAAATATAAAATGTATGAATTTCGTCCGACTTTTTGAAATACTCGAATATCAGCAGCAATGCTTCCCACAAAACATAGCCTTGGCGGGAAGAGAAGGCAACGAGTGGCGCAAATGGTCAACCGCAGCACTCTTACACGAGCGGGATCGCTTAAGTGCAGGATTGCTGGAACTCGGATTGCGGCCTGGCGATCATGTTGGTATGTTGGCTCACTGTGGCAGCCCTCAATGGGTGATGGCCGATGCCGCCATGATGCAAGTGGGTATGGTGCCCGTACCGATGCACCTCACTGCCCGCGCTGATGAGATCGCTCACATTGTTCAAGATGCTCAATTGAAGGCTTGTTTTGTGAGTAACGCTGACATGATAAAGAAGTTTGAATCGGCTAAAAAGCCCGTTAAATGGCTAATTGCCCTTGAAAAACCAGAAAATAATGAACCAAACCTACTGTTTTGGGAAAATGTAGCCTGCGATCCCGATACGCATCAATCTGAAAAAATAAAATACTATCGTGACGGAATTCAGGAAAATGACTTGGCTACGTTGCTTTATACCTCCGGTACCACTGGTTTACCCAAAGGGGTGATGCTTACCCATGCTAACATCGTGAGCAATGTGAAATCGGTCTTAGCTATTGTACCCGTCAGTCCCCGCACTACTGCTGTCAGTTTTCTACCCATGAGCCATATTTTAGAGCGGATGGTCACTTATACCTATCAAGCAGCAGGCGTGCCATTGTGGTTTGCTGATAGTATAGAGCGGTTACCACGCACGATGATGGAAGTAAGACCCCACTTTTTCACGGCTGTACCAAGGGTGCTGGAGCGGATGCACGAGCGGCTTTTGGAAGAGCGAAATAAAGGCGGAAAAATAAAACGCAAGGTCATGGACTGGGCCATTGCACTCGGAGAGCGATTCCCGTATTCGGGCGGACAATCCATGCCTTTTGATTATTATGTGAAGCGGCTGATCGCAGATTTTTTGGTGTTTCGCCACTGGCGCAAACGACTGGGTGGCCGCATACAGTACATCGCAGTAGGCGCAGCAGCCATGCAGCCCGAATTGGGTCGTCTTTTTTCGGCAGCCGGTATTGATGTCCGAGAAGGGTATGGGCTAACCGAAACCAGCCCCGTCATTGCGTTCAACCGCTTTGAGCCGGGTGGAGTGCATTTCGGCACAGTAGGCATCCCTGCGCCTGGGGTAGAGGTACGCATTGCGGCAGATGTGGACGAATCGGGTCATGGTGAAATAGAGGTGCGAGGCCCCAATGTAATGCGTGGATACCTCAACCTACCCGAAGAAACTGCCTCGCGATTCACAGAGGATGGATGGTTTAAAACAGGCGATGTGGGCTTTTTTGTCCACAAACGTTTTTTGAAGATTACTGGCCGCAAAAGCGAAATTTTTAAAACCACAACAGGCAAATTTGTGGCTCCAGCCTTTGTAGAGCAGCAGTTGGTTGGCTCCACTTATATCAGTCAGGCGATGGCACTTGGACTCAATAAACCCCACGTAGCGGCTTTGATCGTACCTGATTTTTTACAATTAGAAAATTGGTGTCGCGAGCATCAAATCCATTGGACGGCTCCCCAATTCATGGTTTTAAACCCAAAAATCAATAAATTTTATCAACAAGAAATAGACCGAATCAATGATACTCACCTTGGATCCATTGAAAAAATCAGGTCATTTGCGTTGTTGTATGAGCCTTGGACTGCCGAAAACGGCCTTCTGACTCCCACATTAAAAATGCGCCGCATCGTATTGACTCAACAGTTTGAAAAGGAGATTGAGGATCTTTATAAGTAATAGAGTTGTTGCGACGGGGTCTATGAGGCTGATTCTACACCCATTGCATCCATAATTGGCTTTGTGTTTTTGGAGCCTGCCACCTGTATTTTTGATAAGCCTAGGTTAAAGTCACTTAGTTCATCCGTTGTAAATACAAATCAATATAGTGGCTGCTCTTCTTTCGATTGTCATAACTTGAATTTAGTAAATGTCTTTCCATTAAAAGTATATAAGCCCTCTCCTTCTGTCCCGACCCAAAGTTTACCTTGTTTATCGGTAAATACAGTCCAAATGTTGTCCATAGGTAAGCCGTCTTTTGTTGTATAATTTGTAACAGAATTATCGCTAATACGCCAAACACCATTGTCTATTGTTGCCACCCAAAGATTATCTTGATTGTCTTCTGTGATTTTCCAAACCCTTGACATTAGTCCCGGTTTACCAATCGGATATTTTTCGAAATCAGGGTTGTGTAAGTTTTTTTCTCTTGAAAAATTAACAAAATTCTCCCCATCATATCGAAATAACCCATCTCCATTATTACCAGTCCAAAGTCTTCCGTTCCTATCTTCATAAATGTCCCTAGTAGCTGAACCGAGTTCCTTATTGTCAAACCAAGTATATTTTTCACCATCGTATTTGCAAATTCCTGCTGTGCAAGTACCAAACCAAACATTGCCACTTTTGTCTATGCAGGCAGTAAAAATGTCATAATGATGTCGTTTGTTTTCTTCATTTTTGATTGGAGAAGTATGTGGAAGTTGAATTTTGGATAGTATTTTTCCATCGAAATAATAGTCAAATATCAAATCACCTTTCTTAAAATTATATTTTACAAAAGAGGTATCAGGTTGAATTATTTTAAAAGCATAGCCGTCAAAAGAACAAATGGCATCAACATCTTTGGGTCGAACATTTGTCTTGAACCAAATATTCCCGTCCGTCCCTTCCTTTACCATCCAAACGAAATTACTACTTAGACCATTTTTTTCTGTAAAGTTGATAATTGATTTGCCATCATATTTATAAACACCATTTCCATTAGATGCAAACCAAAGATTATTTTTGGAGTCTTGCATGATTCCTCGAATTTCTCCGTCTATTTGATAAACGGTGTCACCAACAAGCCAACTTGAAGTCGCTGCAATTTCTTTATTAGTTGATTTTTGTCCTTGTCCGCTGCAAGAACAGAAAATAGTCAAAGCACCGAAGATGATTAGTGTATTTATGGCCATAATTATGTGTTTTATTGTTTTCAATTTTCCGTGACTGTTTGATGGTTGCACTGTCGCCATAGAGTTGCCGCTAACGTTTTGGGGCTTTGCGTTCGGGCGGGTTTACGAAGCACAAAGCTTCAATTTATTACTAAATTTTATTAGAAGCACAAGGCTCTAGGTATACACGTCACCCCGCCTGACGCAAAACCCGTGTTAGCTGTAGGCAATCTATCTGTTTTCATCAATCCATTTATATGCTCTCGAAAGAATTTTGGTGTTATCTGACTCATAAATGTAAGGTTGAATAGGTTTCCCATTTCCTTTCATATTTCTATTTTTAAAGACAGAGGAAGTAACGCAAATCATAGTACTGTCAGGCATAAAGAAACCAGCAATTCCAGTTGGAACACCATAGGTAGGTGTGCCGAGTAGTATTGTGTTGGGGTTGTCTAAAAAACAAAGTGTTAATAGCTCACCAGCACTGCCTGTCTCATTTCCAATTAGAACAATAATAGAAGGCTTTTCATTAAAAGTAACTACAGAATCTATTAGCTCTATTTGTTTCGTCATAATACTTTTCTTATTTAGTTTAGCATACGAATATTCATTCTCTATTTTGCCGTCTCTATTAACTTCATAAGCCAAAATCCCTTCCCCTAACAATGGTCCAAGTCCAGCTATCATTGGATATTCCCAACCGCCTGTGTTATTTCTCAAGTCAACTATCCAGCCAATTGGTTTTTTATTATGCAAATGCAATAATAAGCGTTGTAATCTATCCGCATAGTTATCTGAAGATGTTGAATCAACTCCTTGAAAACCATAAAGAGTCACCAGTGCGTATTTCCCATCAATCATTTCCCCTTGAAATGCAAAGGTGTTTGGTTGAGCTTTCCCAGTTTTCAGCCTTTTGTATTGGTCTTTGGTAAGTATGTAACTATGAATATCAACTTCATCAATGGCATAATTCAATAGTTCAATTACCACCTCTCTTTTAGTAGAGTCATTAATTTGCGTCAGAATGTTGCTTTTTAATGAATCAAAATTGTAAGTGTTTTTATGAATAGAGTAAAACTCAATACTGTCGAAAGCAATTTCAACATATTCTGCGTTCGAAATGTCTCTTTGTTTGTTAGGTCTACAAGCAAATATTACGATTATTAAACTTGTCAAAAAAATAATGTTTTTCATTTTCAAAATGTTCAGGTTCTCTTATGCTTACAGCTAACTCATAAATATACGCACTTATCAATAAGTTAAGCAAAGATAAAGCACATTCCTAAATATTGCACCATTCGCGAAAAATATTTTAAGCACCTGATAATCAATATTTTAACTGCTTTTGTCGGTATAATAGCGACCATAACAATACAAAATACGCACCAAGTATCCTTTTATGGGTTGCGTACAAGAACAGTGATTAAGTCACGTTATTAAAAAAACCATCAACATATCAAATATTGATTTTCCTTCGCCCTGCATGCGTATTAGATACAAGCCTGGGTTCAAGCCGTTGGTTGGGATAGTTAAATTTTCTTTGCTGTATGGACAATTAAATCTAAAAAGAGGCCATCTTCATAAACGATTTACCAGTAACCTTTTATCAAATTGAAGCATAAAGTAGGATGCAAAGGGTTCTCCTTGGCAACTTTAATACTAAAATCAACCAATTATGATTGCAACAACTCAGTATTGTATTTGGGCATCTCGTCGTAGAAGGCGTGCAGGTGTCACTCACCAAAATTTAAGATCTCCTATTTCTTACAGTATCGTGTCTGGAAGTGAATATCGTCCTCACAATCTGCCGATTGCCATTCCTGCGGGATACCGCTTTGGATTTTGGTCTATTATCGGCAATGTAGAAGGCCCACTTGTTGGTTATGACTACGAAAACCCACCACTTGTTACAGCGGGATCAAATAATATTGCCGCAACAGCATGGTTTATTCCAATAGGAGAAGGCGGTGATGGTGAAATCGGCACTTACGTTGATGCTTTTGATGTCAACAGAGGTATTTTTGTAGATGATGATTTTGTTAATGTTATTACCAGCCCTGCCTTGAGTGCCAATGTTAATTTAGATGGCTGGATTAGTACTCAGTCCAGTGAGCAATTAGAGGCTTATCCCCATGTTGTTTCACTACCATTTATTCATTGGAAAGAGATGAACAATCCGCTTCACCTATCTGAGGTGGGTCGAGTCCTGACGGCTCCAGCAAAAGCACATAGTATTGCCTTTGCTTTTTACCATGCATCAGGAACAGGTGGTTTCGGTCCATTAAATATTCCAGAACAGGCTTGGATTTTTGTGTCTCCAGGCGTAAAATTAGATGCTGGTGGTTTTGTAATAGGACCTAATGGCCCCATACCAGTGGGTCCATGGGGAGCACTGTCTGCTAAATTGCATTCGACCATAGCCATTCTTTCTCTTTCTCAAAATATGACAGACGAAGTAAGGAATAAAGCAGTTGATTTGGCGGTTAGCCATTTGGACTCTATTGCCAATTCGATTAGAAAAACGCAAAAAACAAAGGGGTAAGACTAATTTGTAGGCCTTAATTATAGAGCCTTGGTCGGATAACATGCCGACCAAGGCTCTTTGTTCTTATTTCATAATCAGAACCGGTTGCAAATACCTGCATCTCAGTAATGAAGCCCCTCTAACCCCTCACACGAACCCTCGCCTCCTCGAAAACCTCACCACCCCATCAAAAAAAACCTCCATCCCCAAACAAATAACATAGTTTTACGCCCAAAAAAAATCTGTGACAAATACCGCTGATTTTACGCGCTTGGAATCCATTTTTTCAGGCGAACTGTACCACCGTACCTCGCAATCGCACCAAGCGATCTTGAACCTTTATGCTACCGATGCCTCGGTTTATCAAGAAAAACCCTTGGCGGTGGCTATCCCCAAGACGGATGCAGATCTGGCGGTGTTGATTGATTTTGCCAAATCACAGGGCATTACCTTGATTCCTCGTGCGGCTGGCACTTCATTGGCTGGGCAGGTAGTAGGCAGTGGGATGGTGGTAGATATTTCAAGGCATTTCACAGAAATATTGGAGGTCAACCAAGTCGAAAAATGGGTGCGGGTTCAACCGGGAGTCATCCGCGACGACCTCAATGCGTGGCTAAAACCCTTTGGATTGATGTTTGGTCCCGAAACCTCTACCTCCAATCGTGCCATGATCGGCGGCATGATTGGCAACAACTCTTGCGGGTTACATTCTATTATTTGGGGCACTACCCGCGACAATACCCTGTCTTTAACCTGTTTGCTTTCAGATGGTACGGAAGTTATTTTTAGCAACTTGAGCCCACAAGCATTGGCAGAAAAATGCGAACAAATCAATGTTGAAGGCCAACTGTACCGTCAAGTCCTTGATTTGATCACCGATGAACAGAATCGGCAGGCCATAGCGGCGGGTTTCCCTAAGGCAAGCGTCCAGCGGCGCAATACTGGCTACGCCCTTGATGTGCTGTGTCAAATGACCCAATCAAACCCAACAGTTCCGTTCAATTTATCCAAACTCATAGCCGGATCGGAGGGCACTTTATGCTTGATCAAAGAAGCGACGCTTCAACTCATAGATTTGCCGCCGCAGGCGGTAGCCATAGTAGCAATCCATACTGAAACCATGCAAGAAGCCCTTCAAGCCAACCTGATCGGCTTGAGCCACCAATGTTCGGCATCGGAGTTGGTGGATGACCTTATTTTACAATTTACCAAAACCAATAGAGCACAGTTAAAAAACCGTTTTTTTGTAGAAGGTGACCCCCAAGCCATCTTGATGGTGGAGTTTTTTGGCGATACCGAGGCGGTATTGCAGGAAAAAACGGCGGCACTGATCAACGATCTAAAGGCCAGTGGTTTGGGGTATGCTTACCCGGTTTTATACGGTAATGATACCAAAAAGGCTTGGGAACTCCGAAAGGCTGGACTAGGTTTGCTGCGCAACTTACCCGGCGATATGCAGCCCGTCAATTTGATTGAAGACTGCGCAGTGGATGTTCAAGATTTGCCCTTTTACATCGCAGATTTAGAGCAATTGCTTAAAAAAAATGGGGTTCAATACTCAATGTACGCACACGCAGGTGCGGGGGAATTGCACGTAGAACCGATGGTAAACCTCAAAACGATGGATGGACAACGCATATTTCGGAAGATATTGGCTGAAACCACTGCCTTGGTCAAGCAGTACGGAGGTTCTCTCAGTGGGGAGCACGGAGATGGGCGATTGCGGGGGGAGTTCATCCCTTTTATAATGGGCGATTACAATTATGCTTTGTTTCAACAGATAAAAGGCATTTTTGATCCCAAGGGTATTTTCAATCAAGGTAAAATAGTGGATACCCCTCCCATGGATACCATGTTGCGCTATCAAGCAGACCTGCCTCACCCGGAAATAGAGACGATATTTGATTTTTCAAACACGGAGAGTATCTTGAAACTGGCCGAAAAATGCAGCGGGTCGGGCGATTGTCGCAAAACAAAAGTATCGGGCGGTACCATGTGCCCAAGTTATATGGCTACCCGTTTGGAGCGCGATACGACTAGGGCCAGAGCTAATATGTTGAGGCATTTTTACAGTCCCGCACCTACGAATACCGATCTGAGCGTAAATACCGAACAAGTAAAAGACATCCTTGATTTATGCCTTTCTTGCAAAGGCTGCAAGTCGGAGTGCCCCTCAAGCGTGGATGTCGGAAAAATGAAAGCCGAGTTCACGCAGCATTACCACGACCAGTACGGACTGCCTTTTAGATCCAAACTTATCGGTCGGTTTTCACAACAAATGGCTCTTGCATCGGTATTTCCATGGGTATATAATGCCATTTTTAAAACGCCTTTCCTGCGCCGTATCGCCAACCGGATGGTGGGTTTTCATCCCGATCGAAGTATGCCATTGTTAGACGCTCAAACACTAGGATCGTGGTGGGAACAAGTAGGACGCAACCAAAATCCAGTGTCTTCCACCAAGCGAGTACACCTATTTTGTGACGAATTTACACATTATAATGATGTCGAATTGGGCAAAAAACTAATCCAATTGCTCCAGAAACTAGGGTATGAGGTCATCATTCCGGAGCATGTGGAGAGCGGGCGCAGTTATTTATCCAAGGGAATGCTCCGCGACGCGCAGCGGATTGCGAAAAAAAATGTGGCTTTGCTAGCACCACACATCAGCGCGGATGCGCCGATTATTGGTATTGAGCCATCGGCTCTTTTGACCCTCCGCGATGAGTATCCCGATTTGGTAGGCGAATTACAACGCGAAGCGGCCAACCAATTGGCGCAACATAGTTTTTTATTTGAGGAATGGTTTGCCGCTGAGATCGAGCGGGGCAATATCCCCAAAGATGCCTTTGAAACAACGGCCAAAACGATTCATTTGCACGGACATTGCCACCAAAAGGCATTGTCAACCATGACCCCTGTATTGCAATGCCTTAACTGGCCAGCCAACTATACAGTACACCTTATCCCATCAGGGTGTTGCGGTATGGCTGGATCATTTGGTTATGAGGCCGAACACTACGAATTATCCATGCAAATTGGGGAATTGGTCTTGTTCCCCTATGTCCGAATCCTATCCGACACGGATCTGGTGGCAGCATCTGGCACCAGTTGTCGCCACCAACTAAAAGATGGAACGGGTCGCAAAGCACTGCACCCAGCGGAGATTTTGTTTGGGAGTCTTAAGGGGCCAGCCTAACAACACTCCACTCCACCCCCGATTTCTGATAACAGATACGATCATGCAAGCGGCTAGTCCGCCCCTGCCAAAACTCAAACAATTGGGGCCTGACGATATAACCGCCCCAAAATGGAGGCAAAGGTAGTTTTTCATCGGCTGCATATGCTGATTCCAGTTCCTGTTGCGTTGACTCCAATACCGACCGATCCACGATAACCCGACTTTGAGGGCTGGCCCATGCCCCTATTTGGCTACCTTTGGGGCGGCTCTGGAAATAAGCCTCTGAGTCGGCAGTGCTTATTTTTTCGACACTGCCTTCTATCCGCACTTGCCGCTCCAGATCCAACCAAGCAAACAATAAAGCGGCCTTGGGATTGATATCCAATTGATTACCTTTGTGACTCTCGTAATTGCTAAAAAAGACAAGGCCATCAGAGGTTATCTCTTTAAGCAATACGATCCTGGCACTGGGTTGCCCTTCGGCATTGGCAGTTGCCAAAGTCATGGCGTTGGGTTCTTTGACCTGCGCCTGAACAGCCTCTTGAAACCAAACTTGAAATTGCTCAAAAGGATTTTGCAGCACATCCTGTTCTGAAAGTGCTTGTTTCACATAATTTTCGCGTAGCGAACCAATATTTATACTTTTATGAGGCATTTCTTCTTATTTTTTCTCTTGTGTTGGTTGGCAACTTCGGCATTTAGCCAATCTTATTATTTGCATTGTGGCCGCCTGCTCACTATGAATGGCGATATGCGCACAAAGGTAACGCTTGTGGTGAATGCCAACAAGATAGTTCGTATAGAAAATGGTTTTTTACCCGCTACCGGATCTGTACAAGTGATTGATTTGAAAGAAAAAACGGTCATGCCTGGTCTTATAGACTGCCATGTACACCTTGAATGGGAACAGAGTCGCACTTCTTACACCGAAAAATACATTTTTAACGAAGCCGATATTGCTTTTAGAGCGGCTATATATGCAGAACGCACCTTGAATGCAGGCTTCACTACCGTGCGCGACTTGGGTGGCACTGGCGTGAACATCGCCTTGCGCAATGCCATCAACGCTGGTTGGGCTACGGGGCCGCGTATCATCACCGCAGGTAGGGCATTGAGCATCACGGGTGGACATGGAGATGCGACCACGGGTGCAAGATGGGATTTATTTGACCCACCTATACCAGAACTCGGAATTGCTGATGGCCCTGATGAGTGCCGCGCAGCGGTCAGAACCCAAATTAAGCGCGGCGCCGATTGTATAAAAGTCTGCGCGACAGGAGGGGTACTTAGTTTGGCCCGCGACGGGCGGTTACCGCACTATGCTTTCGACGAGTTGGAAACCATCGTGAAAACTGCTCGCGATATGGGTATTGATGTGGCAGCCCATGCACACGGCGATGAAGGGATGCGCCGCGCTGTGGATGCAGGGGTGATTAGTATAGAACACGGTACTTTTATGAGTGAATCCACGATGGACGCTATGATCCAAAAAGGTACTTGGTACATACCAACCCTGACTGCTGCTTGGGCTTGTAGTGATAGTGCCAAATATGCCAAGGGCTTTTTCCCTGCTATCGTGCAGCAAAAAGCCGAAGATATAGGCCCTAAAATACAGGAAACAGCGAGCAAAGTGTATAAAAAAGGGGTAAAAATAGCCTTTGGGACGGATGCAGGGGTTTTCCCGCACGGAAAAAATAACTTGGAGTTTATATTCATGGCCAAGGCTGGCATGAAAAACGAAGACATATTACGTGCGGCCACTATTGGTGCGGCTACTATGTTACGCCTTCAAGATAAAATTGGCACTTTAGAACCAGGAAAACTGGCCGACATCGTGGCCGTGAGCGGCAATCCCTTAGAGAATATAGAAGCGATGCTCCATATTGATTTTGTGATGAAGGATGGAAAGGTAGTGCGCTGATAAGTTATATCAACGCTGCAACTTCCAACCTTACACTTAGTGGCTTTAATAATCCTGTGCGTTGATAACAGAGATTCTCTACCTTTGCATCATATTCAAGACTCACATGAAGTATAATATCAGTATTCTTTTTTTATGGATGGCCTTTCAAGGCTTGGTTGCACAAAATGCGCCACTCAGTGCCGAAGAAGCGGTAAGCATCGCCCTTGAGAACAATTACAATATTAAAATCACCAGATCAGATATTGAAATCGCAGCGCTGAACAATACCCGCGCCAATGCGGGGATGTTGCCAACGGTCAATTTGGTGGTGAATGAAACCGCCAATGTCAATGCATTTCAAGAACTGCGATTGGCCGATGGGCGTACGATTGGTGCGGTAGGGGCATTTAACAACAACGCTAATGCAGCCGTTCAACTGAACTGGACCCTCTTCGATGGGAAGCGGATGTATATTGTGAAAGATAGGTTTTCGCAACAAGAACTGTTGGCGCAACATCAACTTAAAGTGGCCGTCCAAAATACGACCGCTGCGGTCTTAGAGACCTATTACGGCGTGGTTGGTAGTCAGTTGCAAGAACGAGCCATCCAAGAAGTCATTGCGCTCAATGAAGAAAGGCTTCGCATAGCAGAAGCGCGATTGGCCGCTGGTTTTGCGGCACAAACTGACGCACTCCAAGCAAAAATTGACCTGAATCAGCGCAAAGGCGACCTCATTAGCCAACAAAACATGACAGCCACCAATAGGCGCAACCTCAATTTGCTCATGGCACGTGTACCCGACACGCCCATGACCTTGCCAACAGCAATAACTAGCACCTATAAGCCTGATCGAGCGGCATTGATTCAACAGTTAGAATCCAATCCTGCAATGTTATCACTACTCACCGCTGTAGATATTGCACAACTAAATGTGGCGGAGACTAAAACATTGTGGAAGCCGAGGATCAATGGAATCGGCCAAGCGAATTTGGTTAGGACTGACAATGCCGCCAATTTCATACTCAACAATACACAAATAGGGGTGAGTGCGGGGGTGCAATTGGTGATGCCACTTTACACTGGGGGCAACTTACGGAGGCAGCAAGATATTGCCACCGTAGCCGTGCGTCAAGCAGAAATGCGGATCAATGACCAAAAAATGATCCTTGAATCAGCCTTGGCCAATCAAATAGCCTTCTTTGAAACCCAGAGCCAAATACTGGCCTTGGAAGATGAGAATATACGTATTGCCCGCGAAAATTTGATGGTCAGTACCGAGCGATTTCGGGTAGGCACTACCAATGGATTGGAACCCCAAATCGCACAAAACAGCCTTGAGCAAGCCTTAGCCAGAAAAAATCAAGTACTTTTTAATTTGAAATCCGCCGAGATCAGGTTGAAGTTGGCCGCTGGAGCACTATAGTTTTTTGCCAAGTCAATACTTTTAGATGTATAAAAAGAAAATAATAGTCCTGCTGGGTAGCACTAAAGCAGATTCTGTCAATAGGAAAATAGTGGATTATTTCATTCAAAAAACGCAATCGTTTTTTGAGGTGGCGTTGTTTCCACTTGAAACATTACCTTATTTCAATCCTGATTTAGATGGAGATTTAACACCAACACCTGTGCTTGAATTTAGGGAAAAAATAGCCCAAGCGGATGGGGTTTTAATCTCCACACCAGAGTATGTTTTTAGCATACCAGGAGTCTTGAAAAATGCTTTGGAATGGACTGTTTCTACCATCGTGTTTAATCAAAAGCCTACGGCGATTATCACAGCAGCCTCTTCCGGCAAAATTGCCCATGAGTCTATTCAATTGATTATGAAGACTATAGGCGCATTATTAGAGGACTCTTGTGTCGTGTTGATTGGTTCGCCAAAATCAAAAATAGATACCAATGGAGTGATTACAAACAAAGAACAGGAACAGGTTTTAATCTCGTTAATTCAAGATTTTCAAGCACAATTAAATTCAAAATCATGACAAAAAATAAGTTTATTAAGCAATTTGAATTTGAGTTTTGGAGCAACATGTTGATCCTTCAGGCGTTAAAAAAACTCGAACAGCCCGATGATCGGGCTATCTTGCTTTTCTCGCACCTGCTTTCCTCACATTGTATGTGGCTGAGTCGGGTCAATAACGCGGATTTTACCTGTACTTTGTTTCAGGAACGGACGCTCGAAGCCTGCGAACAATTGATGGCTGAAAATCTAGCAGGCTGGAAAGAATACCTTGGTGACAAGACACCCGAGGCACTAGAATCAGAGATTGAATTCATGGGTCTTTGGGAAAACCCGCCCCAAAAACGCCGCATGAGTATTGACGATGCCATGTTGCACCTCATCAATCATTCTAGTTACCATCGTGGTCAAATTGTGGCAAGAATCAAAGGTAAAGTGGATGAATTGCCATTGACAAATTATATTATGTACGCCAGTGTAGCATTGTAAAAAGCAATCATGGAAGAACCCATCATCAATCAAAAGTATCTGGTTCAAAAAATGCCCATGAAAGGTGGATGGACGTTTGTCGAATTGCCCGAGATCCCCAAGCACGTCAACTGGCCCTTCGGATGGGTATGTGTCAAGGGTTCGATTGATGCTTACCCGATCAAGCAATTCAAATTGTGGCCCACTCGATCAGGTAACATGTTTATGCCGATAAAAGCCGAAATTCGGAAAAAAATCAATAAAGGGGAGGGCGATTGGGTTCAAATCACGTTGTATTATGATGACAGTCCTGTGGTGATTCCAGAGGAATTTTTGGTCTGTCTATTGGATGTTCCCCAAGCCTATTCGGTGTTTCAATCAATGAGCGAAACCTCCCAAAAGCACTATGTAGATTGGATATATGGGAGTAAATCAGTAGAAACACGGGTCAATAGGATCGCAAAATCCATTGAAAAATTAGAAATGGGACTAAAACTCTATCAATAGTTAACCCTATTCTATCAATCCACGACCTTCTTTTACAATGCGGTCAGTCGCTTTAAGTTTTTTCATTAAGTGATCTAAAATACCGTTGATGAATTCCTTACTTTTGTCAGTAGAATAAACCTTGGAAATATCTACGTATTCATTCAGGGTCACCTTTACGGGAATAGTTGGGAAATGCAATAATTCGCAGAGCGCCATTTTGAGCATAATCATATCTAAGATGGCTACACGGTCGGCATCCCAATTGGTGAGGCTTGGTTCTATCTCCGCAAATAATGCGTGGTCTTCCTGACAAGTACGGCGGAGCAGATCCTCTCCGAAGGTGCGAAGTATTTCGTCCGTAGGTTCAAATTCTTTATAAAATTCACCTTCAAAAGGCATCTCTTTGATTGTTTTTTTCAAAGCACCTATGATAAGTCCTTCATCGTCGAGCCAATGGTTGAACCGATCTTCTGTAATATCCAGAATCAATTCATTGGAATACATGAACCTGTATAGGTCGTATATGGCCTTGAGATGATCCTTGTTTTCGTATTCCGACAGTGCCAAATAAGATTTGTACTCCTCTGTCTCCGCAAATGCTAAATACACTTTGCGCAATACATCGGCATCTAATTTTTCAGCAAAATTATACTTATCTACTAAGTTCAGGAAACCCTTGTGTTTAGCAAGACTGCGCGTACACTCGTTGGTATATAAGATAGGTGAAAATGCACGATCTTCGTCAGTAGGAAGCATTTTAGTGATCCTTATTTCCGCATCTTTCTCCGCTTGTTGCATGGTGCGAAGTAGCAAATACACGTGGAAAATATAAAGGCGGTAGGTTTCCCAAGTGCCACTATGATACTCTTTTAGGCAATCAGCAGGGGTTAGGCTTTCATCTCTGTTGAGCATGTAAAGCTGTTGCATGATTTTAATTCGGACGCTGCGGCGACTAAGCATATTATTTCAAAGGACGTTTAAATAACCGAAATCGGGACATTTTTTTTATTAAGCCGCAAAGAAACGATATTATTTCATTATTATCTGTATATTCTGTCGTATTTCTATACTGTTATATCGAATTTCATTTCCTTTGTCGGTTGTTTTCCCCCACTTTTGGAGGGTAGTAGTTCACATTATTTAAATCAACTTATATTATGTTTTTTATTGTATTAGGTCTCGTTCTTTTAGGATTGAGTGGATCCATTTTCAAAAACAGTACTAATCCCACTTTTAATACCCTCGGCAAAAATGCTAAAATAGGGGCTGGTCTTCTAGTTTTGATCGGGCTGGTGTCCACGTGTTTTATTCAAGTACAGCCCGGTCAAGTGGGTGTAAAAACACTGTTTGGTAAAGTACAGGGTGACATCCTGACGGAGGGTCTTAATGTGGTCAATCCAATGATGGAGGTTACCCGCTTTGATGTACGCACCCAGACATATACCATGTCAAGTGTGCATGATGAGGGCGACAAGAGCGGCGACGATGCGATCAGGGTTTTGACCGCAGATGGTTTGGAGGTCGTGATTGACCTTTCAGTACTATACCACATCACCGCCGAGAAAGCACCAGATATTTTGAGAAACTTGGGGCGGGAAGTACAAGATAAAATTGTTAGGCCAGTATCTCGTACCAAAATACGCGACAACGCTGTGTTTTATGATGCTATTTCCTTATATTCTAGTAAGCGTGATGAGTTTCAGACGAAAATCTTCCAAAGTATTGAAAAAGATTTTGCCGCTCGCGGTATCGTTTTGGAGCAGTTGCTTATTCGCAATATCTCACTACCAGAATCTGTAAAACTAGCCATCGAGTCGAAAATAAATGCCGAGCAAGAATCGCAAAAAATGAAATTTGTACTTGAAAAGGAACGCCAAGAGGCAGATCGTAAACGAGTAGAAGCCCAAGGTATCTCTGATTACCAGCGCATTTTGACTTCGACTTTGACGGATAAATTGCTCCAATATGAGCAGATAAAAACACAAAAAGAGGTAGCAACTTCGCCCAATGCTAAAATCATTTTTATGAATGGTAGCAAGGCACCCATTTTATTGGGGCAATAGTCTGTATGGTAGGAATCAATGATCTATTGATTTGAAAATCGGTTGCCCGTTGAAGGGCAACCGATCATCGAAGCACTCAAATTTATTTCTTAGCCTTACTAACTTTCGCCGCTTTGGCGGGCTTATCATTGTCTGGAATAGACGACATCAGTCCTGCTGCAGAATCTTTTACATACTGACCCCAAGTGAGGTTGTTCCCACCTTCCTTGTGAGCCAATGCCTTCTCGATAGCCATGTTGGCTGCATTTTCAACCACCCATTCAAAGTTTTCTTCACCTACTGAAGTGATTTCAGCATCCGGTGCTGGATTGCAGAAGTCAATCGCATACGGAACACCATCGCGAATGGCAAATTCTACGGTATTGAAATCATAGCCCAAATAGTGGTTGATCCGCAATACCAAATCGTGCATTTGATCACGCAAGTCTTTGGATATTTTGTGATCGGCTACATAGCGCAGGTGGTGCGGGTTGCGTGGTTCGTAGTCCATGATCCGAACATATTTTCCGCCCAAGCAATAGCAACGGAAATAAGCATCAAACTCAATGGCTTCCTGAAGCATCATCACCAAAGTATTGGTGTCGTTGTAGTCGCGGAAGAATTCGTCAAAATTCTCCACTTTATACACACTTTTCCAACCCCCACCTGAGTGAGGCTTCATAAACAATGGAAACCCGCCCAAGTAATCAATCATCTCTTCCCAAGCCAACGGATATTTCAAGTTCCGAAAACTCTGACCACTAGTATCAGGTGGCATTTCTTTGGATGGTAAAAGGATTGTTTTGGGCACAGGTACCCCAATTTTAGTAGAAAGGCAATTATTGAAAAACTTTTCATCTGCGCTCCACCAAAAAGGATTGTTCAATACTGCTGTTCCATTCAGGGCAGCATTTTTCAAATAAGCCCTATAAAATGGCACATCCTGACTGATACGATCAATCATGACAGCATAAGGCGAGGGGTTGCCCTGCATCAATTCATCTACGAGTGTAGGCTCTGCATGAACCCCCTTGATGTTCTTAGCATTTATCCGATTTACAAATGCTTCTGGGAAAGAAGTTTCCTTCCCGTGTAGAATTCCGATTTTCTTCATTGTGTCGATGTATTGTTTTGTATCCGATGATGTATTGTTTCAAGTCGTAAAACTACTAAACTTTTTATAAGTGCAAATTTTTTTTTGTGTGATGAGTCATAACAGATTAAAGAGTCGCGCACTTAGCGCATAAAATACCAAATCAATGACTACTTTTGCCGCATGGAACGTACAGATGTAAATACACTAGGTGAATTCGGATTGATCGAACACCTCACCCGCAATTTCCCGATCAAACAACCATCCACTATTAAAGGAGTTGGTGATGATGCTGCGGTCATTGAAAACGGCGATTATTGCACCGTGGTCAGCACCGATATGTTGGTAGAAGGCATTCACTTTGATTTGGCTTATGTGCCGCTCAAACACTTGGGCTACAAAGCCGTGATGGTCAACCTTTCAGATATATACGCCATGAATGCTTTCCCTAAGCAAATCACGGTGTCTATTGCGATGTCGAATCGGTTTTCAGTAGAAGCCCTAGACGAATTATACGAAGGGATTCATGCTGCTTGCGAAGCACATGGGGTAGATCTGGTCGGAGGCGATACCACCTCCGCTCCCAAAGGACTCATTATTAGTATCACGGCTATTGGTCAAGGCGAAAAGGATAAACTCACGTACAGAAGCGGCGCCAAACCGGGAGATTTACTTTGCATCACGGGCGATCTGGGCGGTGCATACCTCGGCTTACAAATATTGGAGCGTGAAAAACAAATATGGCAAAGTAGCCCAGGGGTACAACCCGATTTGGAAGATCAAAAACATGCTATTGGTCGCCAACTCAAGCCAGAAGCTAGGAAGGATGTCATCGAAGTATTTCATAAAATTGGCTTAAAGCCGACTGCTATGATTGATATTTCTGATGGTTTGGCTTCCGAAATATTCCATTTATGCAAACAAAGCGGCACGGGAGCCTTACTGGAAGAGAGTGGCGTGCCCATGCATCCAGATACGGAATTATTAGCCCTTAAATTCAAATTAGATCCTATCACTTGTGCCCTCAATGGAGGAGAAGACTATGAACTACTGTTCACGATTGACCCAAAAGATATTGATAAAATCAGGTTTTTGCCCGAAATATACATAGCGGGGGAAATCTTGGATGCCAAAGATGGGATTCGTCTTAATACCAAAGGTGGCAATTTGCACCCTTTGAAAGCCCAAGGTTGGGTACATTTTTAAGGAACGATACTTAAACTAACTTTTTTATGAACAATACCACTACCCGCAACCCTTATCTGCTACCTTTTGCCTTGGTATGCAGCCTGTTTTTCTTATGGGGCATCGCCAATAGCCTCAATGGTTCTCTGATTAGGCACTTTCAGTTTGCGCTAAATCTCGAACGCTGGCAAGCCGGAATCGTGGACTCCGCCTTTTATTTTGGTTATTTTGTGATGGCTATACCAGCTGGTATTTTCATGCGACGCTGGGGCTATAAGAAAGGAATTTTAGCCGGTTTGATGCTCTATGCAGGTGGAGCACTCCTTTTTTATCCAGCAGCGGATTGGCGTATTTATGGGTTTTTCTTGTTTGCACTATTCACCATTGCCTCGGGTTTGGCATTTTTAGAGACTGCCGCCAACCTTTACGTCACTGTGTTGGGAGATCAAAAAGAGGCCGAATGGCGGATCAATTTTGCGCAATCATTCAATGGCATTAGTATCATTTTAGGGCCTATTATTGGTAGTTTGTTTATATTTTCTAAAAACGAATATACCGAAGAGGTGCTGCGGAGCATGAGTCCCGAACAGATCGAGGCCGCCCGAGTCGCAGAAGCCTTGTCGGTACAAGGCACATATCTATTCATTGCCGTACTGGTGGGTATTATAGCGGTCATTTTTGCATTCACCAAAATGCCTGAAGTAGGCCAAGAAGCGGAAAAAAATGCAGAAAAAGTAAGCATTTGGGCGTTGTTAAGGAAGTACAGCCACCTTCGTCTGGGCGTGTTGGCACAGTTTGCCAACGTAGGTGCACAGGCTACCCTTTGGGGATATTTTGTTGATTTTAAAATGGATTTAGCACCCACCCAACACGTTGGGGTTGCGGCAGGTTATGCCGACCTAATCAGGTCTATAATTGGAGATATATCTAATTTGACACCCGAAAAAATGGCTGGTTTCCATGCCTCTTTCGCGATGGTTTTATTTATGTTAGGGCGTTTTTTGGGGACTTGGTTAATGACCAAAACCGATGCCCGCAAAGTACTTTCATGGTACAGCATAGCGGCAGTGTTGTTGGTTGCCTTGGCCTTCGTCACAGGCGGCACCACGGCTATCATCTGCCTGATGCTGACCTATTTTTGTCAAAGCATCATGTTCCCAACCATATTTGCCTTAGCCACCAAGGGCATGGCTCCTGCGGAGAGCAAATTAGCCTCTTCTTTGGTCATCATGGCCATTGTGGGTGGCGCAGTCATGCCTCCATTAGCAGGTCTGTTGGCTGCTGGTGGCACTATGAAAATGGCTCTTTTGGTGCCGTTTTTGTGTTTTGGGTATGTGGTGTATTATGTTTGGAAGGGGGCTGACAAAGGCAATTAAATCCCCCGCTGCCGCATAGCCTCATACAACACAATACCCGTAGCCACGCTGACATTGAAAGAGTCAAAATCGGTGGCTTGGGGTATTTTTACGACGGCATCCGACATTTTTTGCAATTTGGGGTGAACTCCTTCGCCTTCAGAACCCATCAGTATCGCCACCGGGACGGTGTAATCTGCTTGGAATACTGGAATGGCTCTATCACTGAGGGCAGTAGCAACGATGCTTACGCCTGATTGTTGGAGCCATTCTAAAGTGGAAAACAAACTCCGAACCCGACAAATACGGATACGCGCCATAGCACCAGCGGATGCTTTCATGGCTTCTTCATTGGAAGGAGCCGATCCACTTTGTGGCACGATCACGGCATGTACGCCCGCGCATTCAGCGGAACGACAGATGGCTCCAAAATTTCGGACATCCGAAATACTGTCTAAGAGGAGCAACAAGGGCGTTTCGCCCTGTTCATACACAAAAGGTAAAATATCTTCGATGGATTGAAACTCAACCATAGAAAGGTAAGCCACCACACCTTGATGGATTCCTTTGGTCATTTTATTGAGTTTTTCGCGCGGTACTACTTGCAAAGGAATATTATGCGCCTTGGCCAGATGCCGTATCTCTTTCTCTAATTCACCCCGAACCCCTTGTTGAAAAAACACTTTTTCGACGAGTTTCCCGGCCTCTATCGCTTCCACTACCGGATGGTGGCCGTATATTAAGTTGGTCATGTATAAAAAATTTCTAGTACTTCACAATGATCTCTTGATGCATTTCATTTCTAGTGCCACGCACCTGCATCGTCACGATGGGTTTGTCACCATTCCAGGCTATTTTTAATAGACCAAAGTTCTTTTTCACAATCATATCGCCCACACGCAGTTTATTGACTTCGGTATCGCCCGAACGAATATGAGTAAGGCCGCTCGACGTAAAATCGTACAAAGGATAAGGCATTCCAGTCAAATCCATTTTGGACACTTCTGCCATGTGCCTATCGCCCGATAATATGAGGAGGTTTTTGGGTTTTACATTGGCAATCAGGCTGAGCAAACGCTTGCGGGCATTAGGGAAATTACCCCATTTTTCGTGGCCGTGCTCATCAGCCAACACCTGAACGCTCGAACATAGGATATTCAAGTTGGCGGTACTGGTTTTGAGTTCTCGCTCCAACCATTTCCATTGGGCTTCGCCCAGCACATCACCAGTTAAGTTGGGAATATAGCGTTTTTTCTTGGTTACGTCAGGCTCTAAGGTGTCGCGGAAATAACGGGTATCCATTATAATTACCTTAATACGCTGTCCGCCTTTACCAAAAGTATAGGATTGATATGCTCCTTCGCGTTTGCGCAAAGGGCTTCCAATGGGTACATCCATAAAATCCATAAGGCATTTTTTCGCGCCTTTTTTCATTTTATAGTTTTTGCAGCCATCATTGATGCCGTAGTCGTGGTCGTCGTAAACGCCAATGATTTGTGCCTTGGCCCTTAGTTTTTTGTAATCGGCATTGGTTTTGAGTACTTTGTACTCAGCGGCCAAGGCTTTCATGTCGGCCGTATCGGCATATATGATGTCGCCAAGCCATATCCAAAGATTTGGGTTGTTGGCCGCTACATCAGCCCACATGGTTTGCGGTTTTTCTACTTTATTGCAAGCACCAAACGTAATAATGGCAGGTGCTACCGAAGTATCAATGTATTTGGGTTTGAACGCTTCTACATCCAGCACTTCAGCATCTTCAGCAGCGGAGGGCGTGGCTTTAGATGATGGTTTTGGAACGACTTTATCTTTCTGTGCATAACTACAGAATGGGGCTAGAACCGCATAGAGCAAAACAAAAAATAACGATAATTTACGCATGTAGGTAAAAAGGAATGGCTAAAATATTACGTACAAATAGGTGGTAAAGAAACCTATGAACGTATTAGATTCAAAAATCGTACCTTTGGACGCAAAGATCTTGATTTTGTATCAAATTTTATTGGATCTTGTTTCGTTTAGGAAGTGATTCGTAGTTTTAAAAAAAATATTTCATGAAAATATCGTTGATTTCCATCATGGTTATACTGGGTTGCTGGGCTTGCTCCTACACCTTAAAAGTAAAAGATGGACGTACTGCCCATGATCGGAAACAGTTTGCATTGGCTATTCCGATGCTCGAAAAAGAGATTCCCAAGGCTAAAACCCGCAAAGAAAAAGGCGAAATGGCCTTTTTACTCGGTGATTCGTACCTAAGAACCGGACAAGATGAATTAGCATTGCGCTGGTTTCAAATGGCTTACGACAATAATTATGGGCCAGATGCCTTGAAATCGGTGGCTTTTACTCAAAAAAAATTGGAACGATATGCCGACGCAAGGGAGTCTTTCAAAAATTTGGGGATAGAAATAGGCTCTCCTTACGAATATAAAAAAGAAATAACCGCCTGCACCATTGTAGAGGCTTGGGCTAAAGATCAAACTTCTAGCGGTATCAAGACGGAATCGAGCGATTTCAATAGCCCACAAAATGACTTTGCACCATTGCTTTTTAAAGATGGGCGATTGATATTTACCAGCGATAGGGGCATGAGTGCGGGTAAGGAAAATTATAACTGGACAGGTCGAAAATTCATGGATATTTTCATTGTAGATCCAAACAATGCCAGCCCTCAGATATTTGATGGGCAAATAAATACCGAAAACAATGAAGGTACTCCTTGTTTTGATGAAAATGCCAATGAAATGTTTTTCGTAAGAGCCGCTGGTGCTTATAAAGGCGATGACGCTTTTTGTAAGATATATCGAGCGGAGTTGGCAGAAGGCGGGGGCTGGACCAGCCCAGTGCCGCTACAGTTTCAGAAAGAAAAAGTAAACTACATCCATCCTACGTTGAGCCGCGATGGCAATACCTTGTATTTTGCTTGCAATGATAGCGACGGATGGGGCGGCTACGATATATATGGTGTGCAGCGCAATGTGAAAATAGAAGGTGGTTGGGAGGAACCCAAATTATTGAGCCGCAGTGTCAATACCCTCGGTAATGATTTATTTCCTTCTTTTGATAAAGATACCCTTTATTTTGCCTCCGATGGACACATCGGTATGGGTGGGTTGGATATTTTCAGAACCTACAAGACGGATAAAAACGCTTGGTTGCCGCCGATCAATCTAAAAGCACCATTGAACAGTGGTGCCGACGATTTTGGGTTTTTAGTGACGGAAAAAACGAGCCAAAAACCTACAGAATTGAAGCCCGGCGACTTGATCCGTAAAGGTTTTTTCACTTCTAATCGCGCAGGCGGGCGAGGTGGGGATGATATATACCGTTTTGAGCAAAAAGTGCCGCCGCCTAAGCCTCCAAAGGTGGATACTACCCCGCCTAAAGCATTGGTGTATAAAATAGTGCTGGAAGGGTATGTGTTGGAGAAAATATTCACCATTCCCAATGATCCGAATAGTAAGGTACTGGGTCGAAAACCCTTGTCGGGTGCGGTAGTGCAATATGAATTGGGTGGAAAAAAGCAAAAAATTACCCTCAAAGATGATGGTTATTTCAAATTGGAACTGACCGAAAATACCGATTACAATTTTGCTGCGAGTATGGCAGGATTCCTTTCCAATAGCGCAAAATTTTCTACCAAAGGGATAGCCAAAGATCCTGAAAATCCAATCCAAAGTTTTGAGATAGAAATTGTGTTGGATAAAATATTCCGCAACCAAGAGATTGTATTGGAGAATATCTATTACGATTATGACAAATGGGACATACGCCCCGATGCGGAACCGACCTTGACCCGATTGGCCGAGGTACTTAGGCAAAACCCCGATATTAAGATCCAACTCGGTAGCCATACCGATTGCCGTGGCGGCGATGGTTATAACCGCACCCTCTCTCAACGTCGTGCCGAAAGTGCCGTCAATTACTTGATCGGTAAAGGCATTGATGCCAACCGCTTATCAGCAGTGGGATATGGTGAGGCTCAACCCGCCGATCTTTGCAATTGTAGCAAGTGTTCTGAAGCATCGCACCAAACCAACCGTAGAACCACATTTAAGGTGGTGGAGTAATCAATAAAACAAAGTTAATTCTTTGAGGGCAAAGGTACGCATATTAACTATCTTTAATGAATTGTAAACGCGAGTATATGGCGTTTATGGGAGTACATTGCCTGTTTTTACTTGAAAAATAGACTCGTGGATGAGAAAAAAGCAGAATCACAAAACACATGTGTTAAAATTGAAATGTATTTTTAGTACGATCCATTTTTCTATATCAAAAAATATACTGAACATTGTGTCGAAAAACAAGGGAACACCACTCATTATTCATTCGTCATTATTTATCACATGTTGAAAAACCTTCTTTTGAATTCTAAATACGGCTTTTTCCTATTACTGCTCTTTTGTAGCACCGCCTTTATTAACGCCCAATCATTTTCTAAATTTTCATCCCGCGAATCAGGCTGGTGGACGCTAGGGCTCGATGCTGGCGCAGCCTACCAGACCGCCGATGTACGCACCAAATGGAATGGGGGCGGGTTTGGCCTCACCTTGGGCAAAAATTTAGCCTATCGCCCAGGAGGCATGTTTTCGTTTGATGCGCGCGGGCGGCTCTTGTTATCGCGTACCTATGGGAGCAGCGGCAACAAATCTTACGGTATTGCAAAGAACCCGGCACTGAACGGCACTCGCAATTCGACACTCAATTACCTATTGGATAAGAGCAATCCACTGGATTCGTCTTTTGTGTATCACAACTATCGCCACGGTATGGGCGAATTGGGACTGGAAGGCGTGCTGACTTTCAATCGCTTGCGCGAACGCACAGGCGTTGTATTTGCTTTGTTTGGAGGCATTGGCCTTGACTTGTATAGAACACGTTTGGATCAATTGGATGCCAATGGGAAAGCCTACAATTATCTAAATGTATCGAGTGGTATTGCCAACGTGGAAGACCTTCGAGATGGAACCTACGAGACTGCCGCTGAAGGATTTGACAATAGCAGTATCAAAGTAGGTATGATGCCGGGGGCAGGGTTTGAACTTGGATACCAAGTAGCACCTCGGTTTGTGATCGGTATAGGCCACAAAATCACGTTTAGCCGCACCGATCTTTTGGACGGACAATCATGGACTGATAATAATGTACGAACTGGCAACAACGATTGGCACCACTATACCAACCTCCATTTGCGTTGGGATTTGGGTCGCCGTCAAAACCGCCAAGATCCACCCGAAATAGAAATCACTTGGCCAGGTGCCAACCCATCCACTACGGCATCAAGGGATGGCACGTTGAGGGCTCGTATCAAAAATGTACAAAACTATAGTGATATTCAATGCACCTTAAATGGTGGCACTCAAGCATTTAACTTTAGAAAAGGGGAACTTTCGGGCAATTTGCGCTTGCGCGAAGGCCGCAATGAGGTTCGGATCGTGGCCACAAATCCTGCTGGCCGCGATGAAGAAAGCGTCATCATCAATGTCGTAGATGACCGTGTTACACCGCCGCCGCCACCGCCGCCGCCGTCGGGAGTGAGACCCGAAGTTCGCTTCACGCAACCTTCGCGATCGCCATTTAACAGTGATCGCGACAATATCAATGTGGCCGCCAGTATTAGAAATGTGTCAAACCGTCGCGATGTCCGCCTGACGGTGAATGGGACCAACGCTGATTTTAGTTTTAGTGAAGGGCTGGAAGCCAATGTACGCTTGCGCGAAGGGCGCAACATCATCAGGGTAGAAGCCACCAACAATGCAGGTTCGGCATCGGATGAAATAGAAGTGAACTATAAAGCCAATGAGCCGGTTGGAAACCGCCCACTCGTGCGAATCACCCAGCCATCATCGAGCAACGAAACCACTAAAAACAAGTCATATACCTTGCGGGCCACGGTCGAAAACGTGGATACTCGCGACGACATTACCTTATTGGTCAATGGGTCTAAATCCAGTGAGTTTTCGTACGATACACGCACTAAAGTATTGGTTGCGTCTTTGACTTTGCAAAATAGAGAAAATGATATTACCATACGCGGCCGCAACCGATCTGGTGAAGGAGAAGCGTCTTGTATCATAAAACTGACGACCGATGCGCCACCCTCTGATAAGAAACCAGAGGTGAATATCACAGCACCAGCTGAAGGCACTACGGTGACCAATGCTGCGGTATCCTTGAAAGCGAAGGTGACCAATATTGCGGATAAAAGTGAGGTAAAAGTTACCTTGAATGGCGTAGAAATCCGCAATGTGGATTACAATAAACTGGCGAAAACAATAGAGGCTACGCTCACCTTGAAAGAAGGCGACAATGTTATAGTGGTGCGCGCCACCAATGCCGCAGGCAGCGCCGAAGACAATGTCAAGGTGCGGTACAGCCTTGGTCAAACCAAGCCCGAAGTTCGGATCACGGCTCCAGCCGAAGGCACCAACTTGAATGTGCCAGAGACTCGATTGAAAGCAACGGTGACCAATATTGCGGATAAAAGTGAGGTAAAAGTCACCTTGAATGGAGTAGAGGTTCGCAATGTGGACTATAACAAACTTGCTAAAACAATAGATGCCGCACTCACACTGAAAGAGGGCGACAATGTTATAATGGTGCGTGCTACCAATGCTGGTGGTAGCGACGAAGACAATGTAAAGGTGCGATATACTGCGTCTAAACCGCCTCCTGAAGTGACGATCACCACACCAGCCAACAACAGTGAACAGCGTACCGCCGAATCAAAACTAAGTGCCACGATTCTGAATGTAGCGGACAAAACAGAGATCAAAGTCACCCAAAATGGACGTTCGGTAGCCTTTGATTTTAATCCGCGTGTGAAATCATTGAGTGCCAACCTGACTTTGGCCGAAGGCAATAATACGATAGTGGTAGTAGCCAAAAACAGTGCGGGTAGCGATGAGGGTACGGTCTCGGTAAAATACACCAAAGGTAAATCTCCAGTGGTGACCATCCAAAGCCCAGCCAACGAATCCACCACCGATGTGGCAGCCGTGACCCTGATCGGTCGTATCGAAAATGTGATGGGAAACAAAAATGTATCGGTTCTGCAAAATGGCCGTAAAATAGAGGGAATCACATTGGATAGGACTGGAAACATGAAAGTAAGTACAGTGCTTTCGGAAGGGAAAAACACCTTTGTGGTGAAGGCTACTAATGCCGATGGCAGTGATGAGAAAACGGTGAATGTAACCTACAACGCCAAGCCAAGCATCCAGAAACCTAGTATTGCGTTCACCAACCCCGGAAGACCGGGCTCAACCGTGAAAAATAGTACCTTTACGATGACAGCAACGGTGCAACGGGTGGAAAAAACAGGACTGAGGTTGACCTTCAACGGAAAAGCCGTTCGCCAATTCGGATTTGATACCAAAAGTGGAATCATTACGGCCAATTTGTCGCTGAAAGAAGGTAAAAACACCCTCAAAATAGATGCCACCAACAGTGGCGGTGATGCAACTGCCTCTTCTGACTTGACGTATGTAAAGCAAGGCGGGGCAGTGCCAGATATCACTATCCAATCGGCCTCACAGCCGGTGGTTAGTCCGTTTTCGCCCAATCTGGCCAAAACAGAAGTGCTGGCTACTACCCAAAATGTCAATAACCAAAATCAAATAAAGGCGACGATAGATGGGACGGCTATTGTAAGTATTACTTTTGATGCCGCTACGGGTAAAATGTCGTTTATCACAGATGTGAAACGCGGTGCGCCCAACTTGATTGAAATAACGGTTACGACTGATGCTGGAACGGACAAAGCATCGGTAAATGTTAAATTTGACTAATAGCATAAGAAACGGCGATTAAAGCCTATTTTAGTAACTAAATGCAGTTCATGACCTAGCCATGAACTGCATTTTTTGTTATTTTTTCTTAAATGCTAACAAATATGGATACCAATGTCTGCGTCAGGCCCGTTTTCTAAAATCAGAATAAAAATTCTTATTTTTTGTTATTTAAAAATTTTATTCTTTTGTTTTTAAAATACACTGGGCACATGTATCATTTTTTTTATTTAATTCTCTGTTTATCTGTGAAAGCCAATGTCTGCCAATTTTTATTTTACAATTGTTTAACAAAAAGACCTTAAACAAACTATTATTTGGTTTGATTGTTTTGTATTACCTTTGCAGCGTTAAAACCGAGATAAAAAACCAATCACCGCTATTCGGTGTCGTCCCTATTCACAAAACTGTATTTATCAATTATGGAATTGAAAAAACTTGCTGACGCAATTGACGCTCAGGTAACCAAAGGTAACATCATAGAAGCATTTGAGGCATATGCTGCTGACAACTGCATCACCTGGAGCAATGAAGCGGATAAAACTACTTCTAAAGCCCAAAAAATGGAGGCACTCCGTTGGTTTTTTGGCAGCATCGCTACTACCAACAAAATTGAGCGCATCGCTGTGAAAGTCGTAAATGATGAAGTGACTGACTCTCAGTTTGTATTTGACTTCACGGATCATTTTGGCAATAGCCTTCGTTTCAACGAAGTGATCCGTCGTACTTGGAAAAATGGCAAATTGGTGGAAGAACTTTATTTGGACAACCAACATATCGAATCAGAACAACCAGCACCAGCGGCGGCTAATAAATCAACCAAAACTACAGCAGTGAAAAAGGCAACACCTGCCCCTGCGAAAAAAGTAACTGCCGAAAAGGCACCGAAAACTACACCCGTTAAGAAAGAAGTAGTAGCCAAAGCGCCAAAGGCAGCACCTGCCAAGGCTGATGACTTGACCCTGATTGAAGGTGTGGGCCCAAAAATTGCCGAACTACTGGTAGCAGCCGGTATCTCTACTTTTGCACAATTGGCTTCTGCTAAGCCCGCTGCCATCAAATCTATTTTGGATGCTGCCGGAAAGCGTTACCAAATGCATGACCCCGCTACATGGCCTAAGCAGGCTGGCCTCGCTCGCGATGGCAAATCTGCTGAATTGGCAAAATTGCAAGAAAAATTGAAAGGCGGAAAGTAATTTTCCCTATCAGCAAAGAAATAAACACACAAATAAAATAAGCCACCCCATTTATTTCGGAGGTGGCTTATTTTATTTGGGTTGGTGCTAATGCCTTTTGACCCGTTTTATAGTCCAAAAATACGACTTGATCCAATCTGAAAATCAAAGACGGTTACTTTTATGAATTAATGACAAAACAATTGACTAATTTTATCAATAATTGACTTAAATTTTAGGATAACTCAAACGACTGTGTACATTTGTCACTTTAAGTAATGAGTAGTTGAGTTGAAATAATGATAAGGACAGTGGCCTCCGAGCAGTTACAAACAAACAAATCCATCAATGCCTATTTTTCAGTTAATTTATAGAAGTAGAGCCGTAAATCATTTGAGCGAAGACCAATTAGTTGCATTGCTTAGCAACTGCCGACCATATAATAAAACACATGACATAACTGGGTTGCTGTTATATGGGTATGGCCATTTTATGCAGGTATTGGAAGGCGATCAAAACAAAGTAATGAACCTGTTTGAAGAAAAAATTGCTTTGGATACTCGCCACACTGATGTCATCATCTTGCAGCAAGCACAAGTTGAGACTAGTCTTTTTTCACAATGGAATATGGGTTTTCATACCCTTAACAAGGCCATTTTGGAGGAACTAGAAGGCTATAAGCCAGCCATAGAAGAACGAAATGGAAAAATGGTTGACCTATTAACTCCCCTGCGTCTGTTTGACCTTATGAAAGTTATTTCTTTAGAAATGCAGTCTCGTACCAACGGAAGAAATAGAAAAAAAGCCTTGTACGGAACGTTGAATATCACTCCTTAAAAAAATCCTTCACATCTTTGGCACTTTGAATAGGGTTCTCTAGATTCCTTGCCTTGAGCCGGTCCCCATACTATCTAAAGAGATCCAGACTATACTTTAGGAACGGTTCCGAATAAAGGTACAAATTGATGCACATCTTTTAACCCTATATTCCCTCTTTTTTGACTTAAATAGCTGTGCGTATGCTTCGCATGTTCACGCCCGAAAAGCAAGGTTTACTTGCTTCTCGTCTGCTCATGCCCAAAAAACAGAAAATCCAAGGCCAAAATCTGAAGCCTGAATCTGTACCTTTATTCCGGAGCCGTTCCTTATTCGCTCCGCAGCGACTTGACAGGATCAGCCACCGCAGCCTTCACAGCTTGGCCGGCTACCGTCAGAAATGCCACCGCGATGGCCAATAACCCCGCTACAGCAAATATCCACCATTGTATATCAATATGGTATGCAAAATTGGTGAGCCACTTATCCATTGCGAAATAAGCCAATGGAATAGATAAAACGATGGCGATCAAGACTAATTTCAGTAAATCACTACTCAACAGTGCTACCACAGAGGCAATGGATGCGCCCAGTACTTTACGCACTCCTATTTCTTTGGAGCGTTGGCTGGCGGTGAACATAGCCAATCCGAATAAGCCCATACAGGCTACAAAAATGGTCAATGCCGCAAAAACACCCAACAGGAGACCCGTTTTTTGTTCGGCTTTATAGGTTTGCTCAAAACGCTCATCTAAGAACGTTGGGACGAATGGCTCTCCGGCGGCCAATGGATCCCAATGCGCCTTGGCGGTAGCCAATAACCCCGCAATATCTGCTGGGTTGGCCTTGACAATGAGGTTGCCAGTATTGGTGCTGAATACCATCACGAGTGGGGTAATGGGCTCATGAAATGATTTAAAATGAAAGTCTTTCACCACTCCGATCACGTGAAATAAGGTTTTTTGCCCATCGTTGTTGTTGTGCCAAACCGTGTGATCGAGTGGGTCTTTTCCCCAGCCCAAGGCTTTAGCCGCCGTTTCATTGAGGATTATGGCAGTGGAATCGGCATCATAATCGGCTGAAAAATTGCGACCACTGACCAGTTCCATCCCTAAAGTGGTGGTATAATGCTCGTCAATATCGTAGCGCAGTGACTTGATGACTTGCGCACTATTTTCGGCAGGTGATATAAAAAAATTGTTGCCATAAGAGTCGCCCGCAGGTAGGTAACCAGAGTTGCTGGAGTGGATCACCCGCGAATCTTGGGTTATTTTGTTTTTAAAAACGTCTTTTTTATTGCCTAATACTCCCAAATCGGGGAGTACAATTACTTGTTTGTTTTGGTAGCCTAGTTGTTTGTTTTGTATAAATGACAACTGCTGATATACAACTAAGGTGCTGATTACCAATATGATAGATATTGCAAATTGAAAGACTACCAAACTGCTGCGCAATCCAAATTTGCTCGATCCCAATTTTCCTTTCAAGACCGCTATGGGCTGAAACGATGATAAAAAGAAGGCCGGATATAGACCCGACAATAAACCAGTCGCCAAGCCCACCGCCCCAATACCGGGCAATAACCAAGGTTGTTTTATGGGGCTGAGGCTCAACGGAATATCAATGAAGGTACTAAAGGTCGGCAATACCAAATAGACCAAGGCTAATGCCAAACTCAAAGAAATGGAGGTCAATAGCATGGATTCGGTCATGAATTGCTGAATAAGTCCTCCTTTTGAAGAGCCCAACACTTTGCGAATACCGACTTCTTTCGACCTTTTGGCAGCCACAGCCGTTGATAGATTCATAAAATTGATACAAGCAACCAACAATACAAACAAGGCTATGGCAGAGAACATATACACATGTTGGATATTGCCGCTGGGCGATAGGTCAGACTCAAATTTGTGACCGAGGTGAATATCGGTGAGGGGCTGCAACGACAAACCCAAGTCATTGCCTTGGTTCCGAAACTCTTGCAAGGTGACACCCATGTCCTTCTGCATCTGTGGCCCCATGTATTTGTCTATTGCTTGCGGCAATTTGGCCTCCAATTGTTTGTAATCGTATCCATCAGGCAATATCAAATAGGTGAAAAAATTAGAAACCATCCAAGAGGGAGACGCTGATTCTGGAAGACTGGCCATAGAGGCTAGTATATCCATTTTTAGGTGCGAATGATTGGGTATATTCTTCATAACCCCGGTCACAGTGAAGGGTGTTTCTTGATTTTCGAGGTATAGCACTTTCCCAAGAGCATTTTCGGTGCCAAAATATTTTTGTGCCGTCTTTTCTGAAACCACCACGGTATGGGGGTTCTGTAAAACGGTCAATGGATCGCCCTGCGCTAAAGGAATATCGAATACCTGCCCAAAGTTAGGATCTACAAAGGCCAATTTATCGTCGCGGTATCGCTGTTGGTTATAACTAACTACGGGAGTACCCATGAATCGCAAACGGGTAGCGGCTCCCACCTCTGGGTAATCGGCTTTCAGTGCCTCCGCCACGGGCGGCATCACCGAGGCTTCTCGCATCTGCTCTCCTTGTACCGAACCCGTAAACGTGACGCGGTAAATACGATCCGCTTTTTCGTGGTGCCGATCATAGCCCAATTCGTGCTGAATATACAACAAAATAAGCATACAAGTAGCCATCCCAATAGCCAACCCTGCTATATTGATAGTGGTGAAGGCTTTGTTGCGCCAAAGGTTGCGGCCAATTATTTTTATATAGTTTGTTAGCATAGCTTATATGGACAATTGATGTGCCAAAACGTAACGCATTGATAATCATTAGGTTATTGGAAATGTATGTCCGATTTCGCACAAACGTGCGTTCGTTGGTGAACGTTGTGTATATAATGGAGGGCATTTTCGTGAATCGCTTTTCTAATCTATTCTACAGACTCCACCTTGTGATTGCCCCTGATTGTTTTTCATAAAACTAGCCTCGGAGAGGCTCCCCATTTGTAGAAAACACACGAAACACCCCAATCTTGACCTCGGATGAGGTTCTCCATTTGTTAAATTCATTAATTGTATTGATGATTTCGGCATCATTCTCAGCATTTTTTATACAAATGGGCGACCTCTACGGAGGTCGGGATGGTGGTAAAATATAAACTCCTAATCGGGTGGGAGGCGGTTTTAGCCGCCGTCCCCCCACACCACCGGACGTACTCTCGTATCACGGCGGTTTCCGTTAATGTCGTTTCCTAGTCAATTCTGCATAAATAGATCGCAAGCCCATTTGGGCGAACCATTGG
>JANMMZ010000131.1:0-43850 GCA_031373665.1 Saprospiraceae bacterium
CCAATGGTTCGCCCAAATGGGCTTGCGATCTATTTATGCAGAATTGACTAGGAAACGACATTAACGGAAACCGCCGTGATACGAGAGTACGTCCGGTGGTGTGGGGGGACGGCGGCTAAAACCGCCTCCCACCCGATTAGACTATTGATGTATGATTTCATACTAATCCCGTAGGGATTACATGTAAAAAAGCACACAAATTACTTATAATCCCTACGGGATTAGCATAAAACCACATTTTTATCACTATAAACATGTATTCCCTACGGGAATTTTAAGGCGACTGGATAGTTCCGGTTATTTACCCATTTTGCCGTCCAAAATCATTTTGCAAGGTATTTCGCCCCAATTTGGAGAAAATTCTGATGCGGGTTTAAATGCCGCATACAAAACCATTGCTTTTTCAAGGTGGGGTCTGGCTTTTTCCATACCTCCGCCCCACATTTCTGGTGTAAAATAAGTATTTTGACCTAAAAGATAATGCGGGCGTGGGTTGGCAGGATCCAATTCCATCGCTTTTTGAAGGGTCATGGCACTCTTAGGCCCGTAAATAGCACCATTGGTCATTGGATTAATCATAATCATGGCTTGGTACATATAGCCTTCCAAAGATACCAGTTCAGAGTTGTCTTTGGATAGTTCCATCGCAGATTTGATGACCTTATCGGCAGTTTCCAAGACCGTTGGACGTTCTTTAGCATCAACCGACCAACTCATTTGAATCAAGCACAAAGCCTGGTAATATTTTGGGATCCATTCTCCTTTTTTGAAATTGGCCAAACGCTCAAATTGATTAGCCGTTTCCCTCATTTTAGCGGGATTTACCCAAGAAGAGTCAAGATTGAGCATGGCTTTTTTGAGGTTGGAAGTGTATTTTTCTTCCGTTCGCGCATCTTGGGCTACCAAGGTATTTGCCATGAATCCCAAGGAGAATAATGCAAAAAAGGCTACAAATAGTGATTTTTTCATAGAATAGTTAATGTATAAATGTATTGAATAAATGAATGTTTTTGGTTCTTTGACAATTATTCCAAGGCTTCATCTTTAGTGACTTTTTTCCGCTTGTCGCCAATATTAATAAAGCACCCTGCGAAAATAAACCGTGGAGCGGGCGGGCCGATTTCCTGACGGGTATATTCTAAAGGTTGACTATTAGGGATCGGAGAATACCGATAATTGAACACTTGCTTCAGTCCAAGCACATTGGTAACAGATACGACAAAAATCGTGAAATTGCCTTTGATACTGGTCAATTTAGCGCATTGTAGGCTGAAATTGTGGTAACTAGGCGTACGGTCGCCCAAGAAAGTAGGGTTAGTCGGATTGAAATATGGTCGTCCTGTTTGCACCGTATAAGACATATTAGCACTGATCTGTGGCTTACGGAAAAAGTATTTATATACAAAAGAAGCATTGTGACTCGCTGCAAATTCGGGCATAGCACTCACAGGATAATTGCGGTGCAGGCGGCGGGTATCCAGATAAGAATACGAAATCCAGTAATCTCCCCATTGGAATGTTTTCCGATCCCTGAAAAACAACTCTATTCCTTGAGCAAAGCCATTGCCCGTGTTTTCATAGGTCGGGATAGTCCTCACCAAGGCATTGTATTTTTTATAAAATGTCTCGATCCGCAGGATTCGGCTGCTCCGCGTCACTTGATAATTCAAAATATAATGTTGAGCCCGTTCAAAGCCTAGATTGGATCGGCGTAACAAAATAGTATCGTCGGGGGTTTGATAAAACAGGCCCCAAGAGGCAGATATTTGTGATTCGCGACCTGTTTTATAGGCAGCACTGATCCGAGGTGCCACATTGGAGGCATTGAGGTAAAAATCGCGCTCAGCACGCAAACCTGTGCGCAATACTACCCTTGTACCAGCGTAGGTTTCCAATTCAGAAAACACCGCACCCAAGGTATGATTCAGTGGTTTGGGCGCAAAAGAGTTATTCAATTTGAAATAATTCATTTCTGCACCACTCCGCCACCTGATCGTGGTATTAGGTGAATAGGTGGCATTCACCCTTGCGCTGGTGGCTTGATTTTTGATCGTGAATCCAGGGGAAGTATTGGGCGTAAATTCGTCATTGTTGGCTTCCGCTTGTACCGCAGAATAGAGCGTCCATTCATCTCCAACTGGCTGCCTCCAAATGGCGAACGCCCTTACATTGGTATTTTTGATGCCGATTTGAAAGGCTTGGGTTTCGTAAGGTTGTTTAGGATATCCTACCTTGGCACTGGTGAATGTGCCTTGGGCTCCATATTTCACAATACCTTGGTTTTTGGTGCGGTAACGGCCTTCAAAATTGCCAGAAATGGACTCTGGGGCTTTAATAATCTCATTGCGCTGCTTGATGAGGAGCATATAAGGGCCTAAGTTGGTGTAACCTACGGCACCACTCAGGGCATATTTGGGTCTAAGTTTTGTATAAGAGCCATTCACTCCTACGGAAGTCAAACCCAAAGAAGCACCGCCTTGAAGCGGCATATCAGTGGTGTTCAAAATCAGGGTAGATGAGAGGGCTTGCCCGTATTCGGCAGAATACCCGCCAGAGGCAAAGATGGTACCTTTGAATTGAAAAGGGCTGAATCGGCTCCTAGCCGGAAGATCTGGTAGGGCAGAGGTGTAGTAATTGCGCACCGCTAGTCCATCAATATAAATACGGGTTTCATTGGCTGCTCCGCCACGCACGATGAGTTGGCCAGTTTCGCCATTGATAGTAGTGCCGGGGAGGGTGTTGATCGCGCCCGTGATGTCGCCATTGGCACCCGGAATCGTCACAATATCCAAAGGCTGTAACACCACCCCTTTTTTTTCATCGCTGGCTTCAAAAGCACCAGCAGATATAACCACCTCGCCAATAGCAGCGGGGTTTTCATCCAAAATAACCCTGAATGGTTGTTGTTGCTGCGTCAAGTCTAAGGGTATTTCAACAGGCTTATACCCAATATATGATACCAATAGTACTTGTTTGCCCGTTTCGTCAGTCACAAACTTAAACCCACCAATGGAATCAGTGGAGGCACCATCAAACCCATCTTTGATACTGACACTGGCTCCCACCAAGGGATCTTTGGAGAGTTTGTCAATCACTACGCCTTGGAGGGTGGTTTGAGATTGAATGCTCATCGAAATTAAAAGTAGTAAGAAAGTAATGTTTTGCTTCATAATCAATTTGACACTGTTTTATTCAACAGCGATGCAAAGATTGGTACATTTCTTTCTTACTACATGGTTCTCTCGACGAGAGCGGATTATTTATTGACTAATGTTATGCCTTTATTCGATTCAACTTACTATTTTTATAGCCATAACTAAAGTAGATAACCAAACCGGCTAACAACCAAATGAAGAAGCCCGCCCAACTTTTGGCCGGAATCTGAGCCATCATATAAAAACAAGAAATAAGTCCTAATACTGGAATCAATGAAAGGCTATACCTAAAACTCCAAAAAGCAAGCGCAAAAGACATAAAGATAAATAGCCACATGGGGATTTTATGCTTAAACAAGTCCCAACCTGACTCATATATCTGTGACTCTTTGGCACCTGCGGCGGCCAACATGTCCACTACCTGTGATTCTTTAGCACCCGTAATATAAGCAGATACATCTCCAGCGGTATTGGCAAAACCAATGGAGTCACTGCTAGAAATCAAAGATTTTAGGGTACTGCTTTGAGCATCGGTAAGGTTTCCAAGCAAATTTTCGACATTGTACATTTGTTTTTCATTGTTCAGCCATGACATCGTGTCTGATTTGAAACGGGTCATTCCTAAAAATATCGCCAAGGCAACCATCGCAGGGAAAATCCATTTAGCATTGATATAAGGCGTTCTGAATTTGCCCCTTGGGGCATCTTTCATCAGTTGAAGCCTCAACACGCCACCGCACACCAGCACAAATGCAAAGAGTGTACCCATACTGCAAAGATCTAGCACTGTGTCGCTTGGAATAAATAACATCGGTACGACCACAAAAAAGCCAGTCACAATGGTTGCAAATGCAGGCGTTTTGTATTTTGGGTGGATGACAGAAAATCGCTTTGGAAGCAACCCATCGCGGCTCATCACCATCCAAATACGCGGTTGTCCCATCTGGAACACCAAAAACACGCCTGCCATAGCCACTACGGCACTCACTGCTATGATACCTGAAAACCATTTAAGGTTGATCTCTTCAAATACAAAAGCCAATGGATCATCCACTTTCAACTTCGTATAACTCACCATACCAGTGAGTACCAAAGCAATCATAATATACAAAACAGTACATATAATAATGGAATAAATCATAGCCCGTGGAAGGTCACGTTGGGGATTTTCGCACTCTTCAGCAGTGGTAGAGAGCGCGTCAAAACCAATATATGCAAAAAATACCGAAGATACGCCAGCCATCACCCCACTAAAACCATGCGGAAGGAAAGGGTGCCAATTGGCAGTATCCACATAAAATGCCCCTACTATAATCACAGCAAATACGATGATTAACTTGAGTGCTACCATAAGATTGCTGGCATTTTTTGTTTCTCGAATGCCGATGAACACCAGTCCAGTGATCAAAATGGACATAACAATAGCAGGAATATCTAAAATCAAACGCAACCCACCTAGTTTTGGTGAATTTGACCAAGCGTCAAATGCTTCTTGCTGCGATCCTGACATAGACTCTAAGGTTGCGCCATTGGAAACCAAGGCTGAAACCCCTGCAAATCCATTTTTGGCGGAAGTGTAGTCAATCGTAGCCCAAGCAGGTATATGCCACCCAGCACTGGCGCAGAGGCTTGAAAAATACCCAGACCACGATACAGCCACCGTGATATTGCCCACGGCATACTCCATGACCAATGCCCAACCGATGATCCAAGCGATCAATTCGCCAAAAGCCACGTAAGAATAAGTATAAGCACTGCCCGATACTGGCAACAAGGACGCAAACTCAGCATAAGCAAATGCCGCAAAACCGCAAGCCATTGCCGTAAAAATGAACAACAAAACCACCCCAGGCCCGCCATTAAAACTGGCACTACCGATGGTACTAAATATACCTGCTCCGATGATCGCCGCTATACCCAAGGCGGTCAAGTCCATGACCTTTAGGTTTTTTTCGAGCGCAGGCCCGCCACCAGACTCTTGGTGAGCGGTGTCAATGGCATCGGATATAGATTTTTTACGAAAGAGATTGTCGAAAAGACTCATTTTGTTATAGTTATTCTAAGTGATGGGTTTGCTAAAGTATTTTTCACCTGATTTAAGTGGCGATCAAAATGCGTATTGAAAAAAATGAACATTTGTTCCCACCCAAGTTTCCCGGCTACTAGGTGCTTGTAGGCAGATTTAGAGGCCAAGGTTTCGGGCATGTCTTGAAAAAATTGATCCCAATCTTTCCGCACCTTCATCCATTGTGTTTGGGCCTCGGCCAACGTAGAAAATTCTGGTAATTGTTCATCGCCCACGGCCGCAGGAGCCTTAAACTTGAAAGGTGTACTCAAATAAGCCCAAAGCATGAACCCCCTCCATTTTTCGGCAAGTCCTGCCTCGGCCAACGTAGGGTTAAAACTCAGTTTCTTTTGTACATACCTCAAGGAGGTTTCTTCTGCCAATATCAAATGATGAAGATTCTGCAAGGCAGACCAAGCCCCCTCTTTAGGTTTATGATTAAGTTGGTCATTGCTGTATGAACCCAAATAATCAAACAAGTTTTTCACCTTGGTTTCGTATCGTTGGTTGGTTTCTAAAATTTGCTGTTTGTTCATAAAAACCTCGTTTTGAAAGGGCGAATATATGACTATGTGTTTGGAGTCAAAGATTTAAGGCAAAATTTGTTTGTTATTATTTTGCGAAGCCGCTATCAAAACCGAAGCAATTGCATCAGCATCTCCAGAATCAAAGTCAAAATACCGAATATCGGGCGATACACTGGTATCCAAACAATGCTGGTAGGTTTTGTCATAGTAGCCAAGGGCAACTTTCGCGGCCGCTTCAAAATCATTGTTTTCAAGCGCGTCCAAGGCGTTTTTAAGTTGTAATCCTCCCAGTTTCCTAGATATTTTTTCAAAAGAGACGATCAGTGCTTCTTTATCTTCGAGTACATAATCTTCTAAAAGATTGGAGATTCGCGCAGATTCCGGTATTGTGATATTGAATAATGGGCAAGATTTCATGTTGTTCCAAAATCCATCAGGAATATAGACCCGACCAATGCTTCGACTCTCATTTTCAATCCAAACCGGTTTAGACGGATCGGCGTTGCTGATGGCGTGGTGAAGGTTGTTTTCAAACTGCTCCACGGTTGGTTGAGGCGGTTCGCCTATAGTGCCAAAGGCAGAGCCTTTGTGGTGGGCTATTTGCTCCAAATCTATGATTTGAGCCCCAGCCCTTGCTACGGCCTTCAATACTTTGGTTTTGCCAGAGCCAGTGCTACCTCCGATCACAATAAGCGGTAAAGTGGGCGTTAGAAATGCCTCCAATACAAATTGTCGGTAAGATTTATATCCGCCTGATAGGGTCACCACATCAAACCCAGCAGTGCGCAGCAACCAAGCCATACTTCCGCTGCGTTGCCCTCCCCTCCAGCAGTGTACTGCCAACTGCTTATTGGAAGCCAACCGTTTTGCTTCTTTCACAAAACCTGCCATCTTAGGGCCTACTATTTCAAGGCCAAGTTCCAGGGCTTCCTCCTTTCCTACTTGTTTGTACAGCGTACCGACCTGACTGCGTTCTTCATCGGAAAAAAGCGGAAAATTGATCGCATTGGGTATATGCCCATGAGCGAACTCGCCCGGTGACCGCACATCTAAAGTAACCCGTGCATCCATCGAATGTAAAAATTCCAATACCGATAAGTGATTAACCATGGGTGCAAAAGTAGCCTAATTTGAATATGGAATAAAAAAAAGATACAAAAATACAGATAATAATAAATAAAATAATTTCTAAATGCTTTACTGTCAGTATATTATGCTGTGTTTAAGAACCATTGTGAATATTATTTTTTCAAAATCATTAAAAAAAATAAAATTTAGCACGATCTTTGCGCCCAAGGAACAGGTAAATAATAACTTGTAAGATTCGGCGAAGTTTGTTGGCGTCCCCGCCAACAACTTGTTTTCGGAAGGCAGATTACTACAAGTTATTATTTACCCATTACTTAAGAATGAATATTTCAACAAAATTTTTTTATTTAATTTCATGAAAAAACAAGTACTTTCTAGGATCTTGATCTGCGCGGTGGCATTTTCTGCATTGTTTGTGCAGTCTTGTCGCGATGTGCAGCCGGAGGCCTCACTAGCAAATGCCCATTCTTTCGATAACAAAGTGTATCTAAAATGGAACGATCTTTTTTTGCAAGTTGACCGTTATGCAAAGGGCTACCGCCCTGGTCCAACGCCTCGTGCTTTGGGTTACTTAGGTTTATCTGCATATGAGATTGCGGTACCGGGTATTCCCGAAAACAACTCATTGGAAAACATGTTTGCTGGATTGGCTTTGCCAGAACCACAGGCCGATGTGGAGTACCACTTCCCTGCTGCGATCAATGAGTCATACTATTACCTCATGCGCCGCTTTTTCTATCACATGGAGAGCGATACCAAATTGGAGGCTCGCGCTGCATTTGAGCAAATTGACCGTTTGCACACTGAATTGTACGAAGCGTACAAAGCAGAGTCAGACCCTGCGGTATTCGAGCGTTCTATCGCTTGGGGACAGTCAGTAGCACAAGCCGTTTATGAGTTTGAAAGCACTGATGCTTACGGCCACAATGCGTTCTTAGATCCTCAGCCTACTTCTTATGTTCCACCAGCAGCACCTGGTTTATGGCAACCTACATTCCCTGACTATGGTCGTGCCGTGTTCCCTTATTGGGGTAAAGTGCGTACTTTCGCTCTAAGGGATGCTGATAAGATTGGCCGCAAGCCAATTCCCTACAGCGAAAACCCAGAGTCTTTGTTTTATACACAAGGGGAAGAGGTGTATAACACTGTAAACTTTATCAACAATCCGGGCACCAATCCAGATGATATTGCGCTGGCTCAAGATTTGAAAGCCATTGCTTTTTTCTGGAGCGACGATATCTTAAACCTTACCTTCTCTCCTCCTGCTCGTTTGGTGGCTATTGCCAACCAGATCATCAAGGCGGAAGACAGCGATTTGGCTGAATCTGCTGAATTGTACGGAAAAATGGGCTTAGCCCTGAGCGATTGTGGTGTTGCCATCTGGAACACCAAATATATCTACAACGTAGAGCGTCCCGCCTCTTATATCCGTCGTGTGATGCCTCAGCAATTCCCGGATGCAAGCAACTGGAAAAGCCTTTTGATCAACACCAATAATGGTGTAGAAGGCATCACTCCTGCGTTTCCTGCATACCCATCGGGGCACTCTGGTTTTGGTGGTTGCGGATCTAAGATTTTGTCTGCATTTTTTGAATACAATGCTAAGCACCCCGGCACCTACACCTTCACTGATGGATGTCACCAGGGTCGTACCGATTTCTTCGGTAGCGATGCTCGTACTTACAGTTCATTTGCTCAAGCAGGTGCACAAAATGCACTTTCTCGCATCCCGCTAGGCGTGCATTTCCGTATGGACTGCGACGAAGGCGTTCGCATGGGCGAAGTAGCAGCACAGCGTGTGTTGGAGTTGCCTTGGAAAAAGTAATTCTTAGCATCTCATAATAGTACATTATAAAGGCAGCCTCGGCTTGGTATTGAACCAATCGAGGCTGCCTTTTTTGTGAAATACTTAGTAACATGCATTAAATTATGCCCTCCTTTTAGGGACAATCGGGGTTTTCTAAGGCCCTGAAGTAGGGTAAATAAAGCGCACTATTTAAAAAGAGAATAAACGATGTGGCAATTTTGCCTACTTAAATGGCCTTATAGAAATTCCGACGTAGCGCTCAAAAAATGCGGCCGCAGGCAAAATTTGTTTTTTTAAAAACTGTTTGAGCCATGAGTAGTAAAAGGGCATGCCCTTGTGCGATCATTCGGCGAGTTTTTTTAAAAAGACAAATTTTAGCATTTTTTGAGCAGCGAAGTCGTGGAATTTCTATAAAGCCAAGTCTTTTTGGTTACTTTTTTGACGAAAAAAGTGACAAAAGCAAAGAGGTATGTAGTAGTTTTAAATAGTGAACACTATGCTATTATATTTTATGCTCAAGAACACACATTAAATAACTTCCTTCTTTTTACTTGATTTTTTCCTCTAAAAATGGAGGGGATTATTCAATTTCCTTCATTTAATGATGTATTTAGTAAAAATGCCCTCGTGGCTCCAATATTTATCACCAAATTTGGTGTGGCGTATCCCAGAAAAGGATAAAACACTATACCTTACGTTTGATGATGGGCCTATCCCCGAACTAACCCCTTGGGTGATCCATACCTTAGCAAAATATGCGGCCAAGGCCACCTTTTTCTGCGTAGGCGACAATATCCAAAAGCATCCAGAAGTGTATCAGCAAGTAGTAGAGGCTGGTCACAGCATAGGCAATCATACCTACCATCACCTGAATGGTTGGAATACCGATGCCAATGCCTATCTTGACAATGTGGCAAAGTGCCAATCACTGACCCAGACTAATCTCTTTAGGCCGCCATACGGACGACTCATGCCCAAACAACGAGCATCCTTATCTGCGAAGCACTATAAAATCATCATGTGGGATGTACTAAGTGCAGATTTTGATACCAGTATCAGTCCTGAAAAATGCCTTCAAAACGTGGTTCGAAATGCACGCCCCGGATCCATCATTGTGTTTCATGATAGCCTGAAAGCGCGCCAAAATATGCAGTACGCGTTGCCACGCGTGCTGGAATACTTTACGGATCAAGGCTATGTTTTTAAGCATATGTAGTTGAAATGTCTTAAATTTGCGGCTCGAACGAAGTTTTTTACCTTAAAAGAAAAGTACACCACTCGTGAAATATCTAATAACCGGCCTCGGCAACATGGGCTACGAATACGACGACACTAGGCATAATATCGGCTTTGAAATAGTGGATGCCCTGTGCAAAAAGTTAGAAGGGACTTGGCGCGGAGACCATCATGGCGATCTGGCAGAAGTGAAATACAAAGGGCGAACCCTTCTATTGCTCAAACCCAATACTTACATGAACCTGAGCGGCAAAGCCATCCGATATTGGTTGCAAAAAGAAAAAATCAACGTCGAAAACAGTATGGTGATTTGTGACGACCTGAACCTTGTATTTGGGAAACTACGGCTGCGCAACAAAGGCTCCGATGGCGGACACAATGGCTTGAAGAGCATCCAAGAACTGTTGAGTACCGATGTTTATCCGAGACTCCGGGTGGGTATAGGAGCCGATTTTTCCAAAGGCAAACAAGTCAATTTTGTACTGGGCAAATGGACTGGTGACGAGCAAGCAGAACTTCCACACATCAAAGATAAATCGGTTGAAATCATACTTGCTTTTGCGGCTTTAGGCTATGATCGGGCTATCAATGTGATGTCTAAGTAAGTAGGGGTTCTCACTTCTGTTCCACGGATTATATTCATTCTGGCACTTATAAAAATATTTTTTAAAAATATTCCATGCTACTGGGTGAATACCAAATTATCCTCATACCTTGTACTCGAAGAAAAAAATAATTATTCCCCAAACCATCGCTAAATCCGTATATTTGCACAAAATTTAGTAAATTATGACAGTCACAATTGAGACATCAGGCATTCAAGAGATTGAGCAACTTCTTCAAGTACTCAAATCACTGAACATCAAAACAATAAAACTACAATCATCGCCTATTTACCTTCGTCCAAGCATTACAAGGGGTGACAAGACGTTAGACCCAAAGCAACTTTTCGGTATCTGGAAGAATAATCCGAGAACTATCGAACAAATACGATCAACTGCCTGGAAGCGCAACTGGAATATTTGACATGGTACTTTGCGATACAAATATCTTCATCAGTGCCTTCAATGGTAGGGTAGATACGATTGACCAATTAAGCAAAATTGGTTTGGCTGACATTGTTTTGTCTGCCATTACGGTCATGGAACTTTTTCAGGGTATGGGCAACAAAACGGAACTTGCCCAAATGAAAAAAAAGATAAAATTTTATGATGTGGTGCAAATTGATGAGGCTATATCGCAAAAAACAATTGAATTCATAGAAACCTATAAACTTAGCCACGGACTGCAAATACCAGATGCCATAATCGGGGCAACTGCGGTGGTTCATCAGATGCCGCTCTATACATACAATGTAAAGGATTTTGACTTCCTACCAAACATAATATTTTATAAATTAATATAATAAGTACACTACGAACTTTGCACTCCTGTCTATGCCTCCTAAACGTCGCACAAGCAAGAGAGCCCACGTTCAACCCTTGACATATTTTAACCAGACACAAAACAGATTTTAAATGAACCCCACACATAATATTAAATATCTTCCAAATGCCCAAGAAATACTATTTAGGACTACTATTTTACATTTTCTCTCTGTCTATTATTCAGGGGCAATCTTGTTTGTGCGATCCGCAAGACGATGAGGGAAGCAGTGCATGGTACAAAGTCTTAGCGCCGTCAGGCTTGACCCTACGCGAAGGCCCAAACAGGAATACGACCAAATTAGATGCCATCCCTTTTGAGGAAGAGGTGCTTTCTTGTAGCAATACTGGTTTCAATGAAACAATCGAAGGCAAATATGGCTACTGGATAAAAGTGACTTGGGCTGACAAAACAGGGTACTTATTCAGCGGCTTCTTACAAGAAATTCATGACCGAAAAGTTCGTTTGGTCATACCTGATTCCGGAGTTGATTCCAATTGGGAATGTATGGAACTGTCCCCTGACCTTAAATGGGAAGCACTGGTGGATATGGACACGACCAAAATCTTGAATCGGAATAGAAGCCCAATTCAATTTTCCTCCATTGGTCTAAAAATTGGCAAGAAAAAAGTGGATTCAGATTGTACACCTACTGGATTTTTGGACAATGCAGTGTTGAACTTATCTAATCTACCTTTCGCCGTTTTCTCTGGTTTCAATCTGGCAAATGGCATTAGTAATCAAGTACTAACGCCGATTAAACTAATGCCTGGACAGGTAGCAAGTTTCGGCACTTATGATCAGAGTAATCAATTAGAAAGGAAGTATTTAATCTCCGCTGAAGGAAATGTAGTGCCAAACACCAATTTCATCAATGGGGATTACAAAGGCCCAATAGACAGAATTGAGCATTATAAAATCACTTTGTATCAACAGACGCTCAAAGCACCCAATTCGGATAGAAGGACTCCTTGGAGTATCCAAAAATTAGCCGACGGTACGGTGAAACAACCCAGTGACACTGACACTTATGCGATGGACGTGCTGTATATATATTTTGCAGGCGACTTGGATGGAGACAATCAGTTGGACTTAATCCTTGCCAGATTGAACGGTACTGGAAATTCCTATCATTTATATCTGTCCTCGAAGAAACTGCCTGGTTTTTTATTGCGTTATATGGCTATGTGGGATGATACTGGGTGTTAATGAACGGTACTGGAATAAAGGCAGAATTAAAACCATGCTGGCGCGAGGTTCTAACTTTGTGCTGCCGATGCAAAAACGTTCTTACCGGCATTTAAAACTTGCTTTTCCAAAGAATGCCCCTGTTTCTGACGCCGTTTTTATCCAAATGCCTTGGCTAACAGCCTTGCAAAGGTACTTTTTATCACCTTATTTTGATGCTTGTGACTGTCCAGTTTTTGGGGCGCATTATAATCAGGTGTGCTGTTGTTGCTGAAGGAAAAGCATATTTTGATAAAGTGCTTCAAAACCCATATCTTTGCGTTTTAAAACTAAACGATTCTATCGTATGGAAGTATTAACAATCAATGAAATAAAAGCGCAATATCCAGATGAATGGGTATTGATTTCGCTAGTAAACAGCGATGTTGTGGCACGTCCCGATAAAGGTAGCGTTTTATTACACAGTAAAGATTATTTGGAACTGTGCTACAAAGCAAGCGAAATTGCAAAAAATATCGTAACCACTATTCTTTTCACAGGCGAACCAACTAAAAATCGAAAATGGCTAAAATCTACCATTTTACGAGAGAAACCGAAGACGATTTAATTATCGTAACGGCACGTATCGGTAATAGTGTGTTAGATTTGGTGCTTGATACGGGGGCATCGCACACATTTATCAACTTTGGTGTTCTCATTAAAGAGGGCTATCGTGTAGGCGACACAAAAGGGCTTGTTCCTGTGGAAACCGCAAACGGAATTATCTATGCTAACAGATACGAAATAAATAAAATGATTGGGCTTGGCATCATCAAAGAAAATTTTGAAGTAACTTCTTATATTTTTGACGACCCTGAAACCAATTATCAAGGCGTAATCGGCCTAGATTTTTTTGAAAAAATGAAATTTTGTATAGACCTTGATGCAAATGAAATAAGTTTACACGAAAAATAAAAAATGAACTAACATTGTGGCAACGGTTCTAAAAGTTAACATAAATGATCTGAATAGCCTTTATATCAGTTATGAGACTTATAGCAATAAAAAAGCCTGAAATTAGCCATGGCTGCACGCAAGATAGAAACGGGGCATACAATGCTACCCACGCCTCCGAATATGCCACAACGATTGAAACTGCGGTTTACGCCCCTCATTGGCAATCAACCAATGGCCCGGTTTCCATTCTTCAATGGATTCAAATTGGCGAGATATTAAAAACTTAGGAAGTCTTTTGCGGCGTTGGTTGCCTTTGAAAAAATTACTCCCTTTGAAATCAGTAAAAAACATAGCACTCGCCTTGGTGTAAGGAATAAATCCCCATCGTTTCCCAATAATATAACCTACCAAGGCTAGGGTAGTACCGTCAGTACTGATGGCGGCACCGGTGATAACCCTGTTTTTGATAACCATGCTCTCTCGTAGTTCTGGTATATATTGGCCGGGTTTGGCGGGCAGCACGTAATGTTTGCAGACAAAATCGCCATTGAAACTGTTTTTTGAAAACAAGTGGAGGCTGTCTTGAAAAAAGATGACCGCTTCACAATTAAAATTCCAATCTTCTCCTTTTTCTGGCGGGAACGCCATTTGGTCAGGATAGGCCAGTTGAATACTGTCTAAATATCCAGAACTGGGGTTATAAATAATGATCCGCAGGTTTTTTCTTGCATTCCTATTGTTGCCGACATCACCGATATATAGGTTACCTTTGGAGTCGTGGGCAAGGTCTTCCCAGTCAAAGTTTTTCATAGGTAAGTGCCTCACTTCCAATACTTTGCAAGTAGCAGGGTCTAAGCGAAACAAGTCGGAGGGATTGTTGGAGTCATTGAGCAACCATAGATCGCCATTGGGCAGCCGCGCCATACCTGACACCTCTTTTAGAGCAGCGGGCAGCCGTGTCCTCCGTCCTACATGGGTATTCTGTTGCGCCAAGGCAACCTCAAACATAAAAAACGAACAAACAATTAACAGGGTAGCAAAGCGCATCGTGTGAAGTATATAGATTTATACTACACCTTGCAATTTGCAGGCCAAATATTAATTTGGGCTATACTATTTCATTATTTTTGATGATTTGGTCGTCATCCCGTCTGTTTTTAGCCTTAAAAAACTTAGGGTGGATGACCAGCAATCCAAAAGATTCGCCTGCTGTTTTCTCCCTACGTGCATGGTGCGTACCGTGCGCCCTAAGGATGGCGCGGCTATATTTACTATCCAATTGGGTGAACCATTTGAACCGACGGTGTATATAAACATCGTGGATCAAAAAATAGGTCAACCCATATAGAGAAATCCCAACACCTATGAAAAAGACCCAAAAATGTTCAGTCATACTTCCAAACATGTAGCAAAAAGCGGAAGGAACGGCGAAAACAAGGAAAAAGCGGTCATTTTTCTCAAAAAAACCTTCTTTCTCGTGCTTGGGCTGGTGGTGATCTTCGTGCCATTGCCATAAAAAACCGTGCATCACGTACTTGTGTGTAAACCAAGCCATGAATTCCATGCCTACATAGGCCGCTATGATAACTAATATATAAAAAAGCATATTTATTTATTCAGAAAATTAAAATCTATTCGAATCTATTGTTTCATCGTCTCTTTTTTAGACTGTCAAAGCAGAACTAACAGCCAAAGGCATAACTTTGTTTAATTTATCACTACCTTTGCACAAGAATAAGTTATGTGAAATAACCGTTGTTCACTAATCCGTAAAAATATCCGATTTTTTCAAAAATTCCATAAACATGATTAATTTATCTAGTTTAATATCCATGAGATTATCTTTTTCAGTACTTTTTATCCTTGTATTTGCTTCTGTTGTCGCTGCACAAGACAAGCACTTCACCCAGTTTTATGCCTCCCCACTTACCCTGAATCCAGCCTTAACAGGCACTTTTGAGGGTAAATACCGCGTTGGAACGATTTATCGCGACCAATGGCGCAAGGTTTTAGACAATCCAATCAAGACTTTTTCTTTTGGTGCAGACCTTCGTTTTCCGATAGGAAAGAAAAAAGTAACAGAAGACGCTATTGGCCTTGGGCTCATGTTTTTCAATGATAAAGTCAGCGTGGTGGACTTCAGTACCACCCAAATTGCGGTGTCATTGGCTTACCACAAATCACTGGGTGTCAACAATCGGCAATTCTTATCTTTTGGCATACAAGGCGGCCTTACCCAGCGCAATGTAAACTATGGATCCCTCGATTTTCAAGATGAGTTCAATGGCACTACCGGCTACACCGGAACCACCCGTGAGGATTTACCCAACAACAATTTTTCCTTTGCAGATTATAACCTAGGATTAAATTATACGGCGCAAGTAGGTCGCGAAGGGCGTATTTTTATTGGCACTGCTTTGCACCATTTCTTGAGCCCCAAGGTTTCATTTTATGACATCCCTGCCGATGGAGGGAAGTTATTTAAAAAAGCATCTGCTCAAATTGCGGCCAACCTGCCCTTGTCTAGTAGGAGCAAGGTATGTATCATGCCCCGATTCTTAGTGGCCATTCAAGGGCCTCATATGGAGATGAATGCTGGCACCAATTTTCGCTTTGGCCTTGGCCAATACGGCACTACGGCCTTGCACTTGGGTAGTTGGGTGCGCCCTGTCAAAAACCTTGATGGCATGGGTTTAGATGCCGTGGTAGCACTGATGGGTATCGAATTCAATAACGTACTCTTAGGCGTTAGTTACGACCTCAACATAAAGGCATTGGCCGCAAAACAAAGGCAAGCAGCCTTTGAAATCTCGATCGGATACCTCGGAAATTACGAAAACGAGGATATTTTATGCCCTAAATTCTAATTTTTCATGATCACTCCAAAACAGGTACAGGAAATACTTGATGCTGTCCGTGTGGAAGAAGTGGTCGAGGAGTTTGTCAATCTGCGCAGGCGGGGGGTAAACCTGATCGGGCTATGCCCATTTCACAATGAAAAATCACCTTCTTTCAACGTGAATCCAACCCGGAACATATTCAAATGTTTTGGGTGCGGTAAGGGCGGCGATGCCGTTACTTTCTTGATGGAGCATGAGCATTTTACGTATCCCGATGCTTTGCGGTGGCTGGGGCGAAAATACAATATTGAGATCCTAGAAGTGGAGCGGAGTCCAGAGCAAATGGCCGAAATGCAATTGGCTGATTCTCTGTACATTATCAATGATTTTGCGGTACAACACTTTCAAGAACAACTCTTTGATACCGACGAGGGCCAGTCAGTAGCATTGTCGTATTTTAAGCAGCGCGGCCTTCGGGAAGAAACCATCCGCCGATTTGGTTTGGGATACGCACCTGACCAACGCGATCTTTTGGTACGGAGGGCTAGAGCCACGGGTCACAATGTGGATTTATTCAAAAAAACAGGGCTTACAAGTACTGATGGAAGCCGCGATTTTTTCAGGGGCAGGGTCATGTTTGCCATCCACAACCTTTCGGGCAAAGTAGCGGCTTTTGCAGGCCGCACCATGTCGTCAGATAAAACAATACCAAAGTATATCAATAGCCCCGAAACCGAAATTTACGTCAAAAATAAGGTTTTATACGGCGCATTCCAAGGGAAAAAGGCCATTCGGCAAAAAGACGAGTGCATTTTGGTAGAGGGGTATATGGATGTTATTTCCCTTCACCAGGCAGGTATCGAAAATGTGGTGGCTTCCAGCGGCACTGCTTTGACCGAAGGTCAATTGAACCTAATCAAGCGGAATACCAATAACCTAAAAATCTTGTACGACGGCGACCCTGCCGGGATCAAAGCCGCTTTGAGGGGCTTGGATTTGGCTTTGGAACAGGATCTAAACGTGAAAATTTGTTTGCTACCCGATGGGCATGATCCTGACTCCTATGTTCAGGCGTTTGGAGGCGAGGTATTCACCGAATTTACGAATAAAAATTCCAAGGATTTTATCCTTTTCAAGACCCAGTTGCTGATTGAGGAAACCGCTGGCGATCCTATCAAGAAATCGGGACTTATCAAGGATATAGTGGCCAGTATTGCCAAAATACCTGACCCCATCAAGCGCAGTGTATATCTGAAAGAGTGTGCTGCCCTGCTCAATGTGGACGAAGGCGCACTCAACAATGAGGCCAACCGATTGGTGTCGGGAATCCTCAAAAAAAGAGACGAAAAAACGGCCAAACAGGCGGGTGCAGCCAGTGATTCGGGTAGTTATTTCCCCGATAGTGACTGGCCAATGGCTCCGCCGCCACCTTCTGCCGACGGAGAGGATTTTGCGCAATCGGAGTTCGCACCGCCAACGCCTAAACCGATGTTGCGCGGCGATGAGTTTCAAGAAAGGGATATTATCCGACTTTTGGTATTGTATGGAGGCCAAATCCTTGAAAAAGAAGGCATTACGGTCGGCGAATATTTGTTGGCTGATATTGAGGAATCGCTGGGAGATTTTGACAATCCGATATACGGTAAGTTGGCTTCGGAATGCCATGACCTCTTGTTGGAAGGTAAAACACTCAGCCACCATTATTTTTTACAGCACGAAAACAAGCAAGTGGTGGATTTATCCATTAATTTGATGAGTACTCCTTTCGAGTTTTCGCACAACTGGGCAGAACGTTGGAATTATCCACTTCAAAACCAACCCATGCCCGATCTCAATTTTGACCTTGATATGAAACAAGGTTTGGATCGTTTTAAAATGCGAAAAGTGCAAAAAATGTGCGATATTAACCTAAGCCGTATCAAAGTAGCCTCGGAATCGGGAGATGCCGAAAATATGATGCATTATATGAAAATCCAACAAAAACTCATGGAAACCCGCAATATTATTGCAAAAAGGGTCGGTACAGTGGTGTTAATCAAATAATGCATGAAAGGAAGTCCCCTCCATTACCTGCTCGAAGAAGCCGTATCACGGTACAATCAAGCATCTTTTATTGAGCATGATCCTATCTCGGTTCCGCATCGGTTTAGCAACCTTCAAGACCGCGAAATCATGGCTTTTTGGTCGGCTACCTTGGCTTGGGGTCAGCGAAAAACGATCATTCAAAATGCCAATCGGTTGGCGGAGTTGATGGATGAGTCGCCGTATGATTTCATGGTCAATCATCAAGAAACCGACCGAAAACGTTTTTTGGAATTCAAACATCGAACTTTTCAGGCCACGGATACGCTCTGGTTTTTGGAATTTTTTCAGCAATATTACCAACAGCATGCATCATTAGAGACTGCTTTTTCTAAGCACCTTTCTCCTGCCGATAAGGATACCGAAAAGGCATTGATTGGTTTTCACCACGATTTTTTTGATTTCCCGTATGCCCCTGAGCGCACCCGAAAACACGTGGCCACGCCCTTGCGTGGATCCACTTGCAAGCGGCTCAACATGTTTCTCCGATGGATGGTGCGCAGCGACAGTGCAGGGGTTGACTTTGGAGTCTGGAAAAACATCAGCCCGGCCCAATTGCTCATCCCTTTGGATGTACACGTGGAGCGGATCGCCCGCCGCCATCAGTTGTTAAGTCGCCCACAGGTAGATTGGAAAGCCGTGCTAGAATTAACGGAACACCTGCGTCAATTTGATCCCAACGACCCAGTCAAATATGATTTTGCCTTGTTTGGGATGAGCGTATTTGAGTGAGCCAGATTCAAGTAACAAATGCAACTTTCTTATAAAAAATGTTTTAAGAAATTTCGGGTGAAAGCCAAGGGGAGTTGGGGGCGGTGCAGCCGCCCCCAAACCTCATCCCCCGAAGAGCCGCCGAGTCCAATCCTGCCGATAGGGAAACCGAAGGTCGGGAAGGCGGCGATGAGGGGCAAATTTTGTTGCGATTATCCCGTAGTTTAAATATTTTCATTCCTGCACTCAATTAAACGAACTTTTATAGGAAGCCCTATAACTAATAACTCATAACTAATTTTCATACCTTGCCGCCCTAAATATATTACACATAATATGGATTCAACATTTATACCCATTACGTACCTTATCATAGGATTTACCTGCCTGATTACTTGGATGGCATTCAATAACCCCGAAATCAATGTAAAGATGAAGCATTGGCCTTTTGAAGAAAAAAGGCGAGGGGAGTACTTTCGGTGGCTAACGGCGGGTTTTTTGCACGCCGACCTGATGCACTTGTTATTTAATATGTTAACCCTCTATTTCTTTGGTACAGTTGTAGAGATGTGGTTTGGCATGTTGTTTCCGGGGTATGGAAAAGTGCTGTTCATTTTGTTTTATTTGGCTGGTATCGCAGTACCTTCTTATGCTACATATACAAGGTATAAAGATTCCCCTAGTTTTGCCAGTATTGGAGCATCAGGAGCGGTATCTGCTGTGTTGTTTGCCTCCATTCTACTGATGCCAACCATGGGCGTTATGATGTTTTTTATACCGATTCCGATTCCGGGCTTTATTTTTGGAGCAATTTACTTGTTTTATAGCGATTACGCAGCGCGCAAAGGCCAAGACAATATTGACCATTTGGCCCACTTTATTGGGGCTGTTTTTGGGTTCTTTTTTCCCATACTGCTCAAGCCTGATTTGTTCTTCTCTTTTTTGAGTCAAATTCGGGGCTGGTTTTCGAGTTTTTAGGATAAATTTACTTTGTCACTTTAATGATGTTGAACCCATACCTTTCCCCTCGATTTGTCATGTCGTAGTGAAACGGAGACAACTACACAAGCCAAACTAACTGAAAATCAAGTATTTCTGTTGCTTTTTCAGTTTTGGGAGGGGTTAATTTTCAGTTTACCAAGATCACTACAGGCTTCCTTGCTTTTGTCACTCTTTTCGGCGGAAAAAAGTGACAAAGCAGGATAAAGTGCAGGGATTATATTAAACTGAGTGAAGGAAATCAGATAACCTCTAACTTCCTCCATTTTAGAGACAAAAATCAAACAACAAAGAGAAAATTATTTAATTCGTATTGCTAATCATGCCTCCCACCTTCAACCACCTTAAACACATGCAAAATATGTGGAAACAAGGCATCTACAGTTTCGGCCGAGCCTTTGGGTGATCCCGGCAAAGTAATCACAAGAGTGGATCCAATGAACCCTGCCACGCCCCGCGAGAGCATAGCGTAGGGCGTCCGTTGTTGGCCATAACTTCGGGCGGCCTCCATGATTCCATCTATTTCACGATCCAACAATGGCCGAATGGCATCGGGGGTTACATCGCGGGGCGATAATCCTGTACCACCCACAAAAATCAACAATCGGTAGCCTTCAGCACTGGATTGAAGGGCTTTTGCTTGTATCAACGCAAGGTCGTCGGGGATAATTGATTGGTGGGTTACTTCAATGTTGTACTGCTCCAATTTTTGAACCACCCCTTTCCCGGCAGTATCTACTTTTTCGCCTGAGGATACCGTATCAGAACACACCACTACCGCACAGGTGATACCGGGTATACTTGCAAAATCTGTTTTCCCCCCTGTTTTACTTACCAAGGCAATTGTTGATATTTCAATGCCTTTATCTATCGGTTTAAGCATGTCATAGATGGTCAAAGCCGTAATGGCTGCGCCGTGCATGGCCTCCACCTCTACCCCTGTTTTGTATATGGTATGCACTTCTACGGTAATGTGTATGTCTAGCCCTTCCAAACGGTGTGAAATACCGCAATATTCCACCGGTAATGGGTGGCAATCAGGGATCACATCGCTGGTTTTTTTGACCGCCAACAGTCCGGCCGCCCTTGAAAACTCCAATACATCCCCTTTAGGAACCCGCCTTTCTCTGATGACATCTATTGTTTCTTGTTTCGACACCTTCACTATGGCAGTGGCAACCGCCTGTCGAAGACTATTTGATTTATGTGTGATATTGACCATTGTATATTACAAAGTGTTCTTTTTCCATTGATATTCGTCATTTTCAAACAACTCTTTGCCCCAAATTGGCAATTCTGCTTTGAGGCGCTCCACGATTTCGTCACAAGCCTCCATAGCGGCTTTCCGATGCTTGGATGACGTAAAAACAAAGAGGCAAATCTCTCCAGTCACGACGATGCCGAGGCTTTGATAGACGTGCATACACGTAAGTTCGTATTTGGAGAAAATACTTTCCCGAATCTCATGCATCTGTTCCAAGGCCATTGCTTCATAAGCCGTATAATCAATAGCCATTACCGTATTGCCCTCCACCTCATCGGCCCTTACTTGACCCAAAAAGATGCTGTGTCCCCCAATTTTGGTATTGGCACTGTGTTTTTTAATGCTTTCCGATATGAATTCAGGGCTGATGGCTCCTTGGACAAAAATATTTTTAGTTTTTCGTTCCATGTATCATAATCTTTATTGTTCGATAGGCTCCATTTGGTTGTCTTAATAGCAGCCATAAAATACCAGTGGATGATTTAATATTTATCTCCAATGTTTCATACGGCAGAAGCGTTTCTTTCTGAATTAATTGGCCTTGGACATCGTATATTTCTATGGATTGCTCGGTTAATGAAGCCCTATCCCTTATTTTGAAACGGCCATTACCGGGGTTTGGAAATATGTCAATGACCTCAGGTGTTGGCACAAAGCCTGAGGTATTGGAAATAGTACACCATTCACTAGGGTTTCCGCCAAAATAATGTTTTTGTAAATAGTGTACCACCACTACTGAAAGTGTATCAGCAAAGCGGAGTGCATTGCTTAGATTATCCCTGACACCTTCGCCATTGCATTCGATCTGAACACCGTCTATAGTGCCTCCATCGCGAGATCCATACCTTGCGGTATTATAGCCACCATTAAAATATGGCTCATCTGAATCAGGAAACAGGTCGGTTTCGGAAGGCACAGCAGGATACCCATGCTGCTCTAATGCTGTACCCAAACTGTATGCTCCATTCAATAATTCGGCATGGGTAAACCCATTCAAATTGGTAGTCACCAAGTTTCTAATACTACTCTCTTTGACATAATTAGGAGTGTTAAGGAGCGAATCACTAGCCTGCAATTCAGTTTTAGTGAGCAAATAGCCCAATTCCATCCTTTGTATATCATGGGCGTGCCCATGCACATCTATATAGAGACCTTTTCCCCACTGATTGCGGATTTGCGTATTAGCAGTATCCAAATAGGCGTGATACGCTCTCCAAGCCGCTTCTGCTATAAGGTTGCTATCGGCGGCTTCTATGATTTCTCGATTGGCATCTAGTTTTTTTCGGTGCAAGCGATTGATCACCAAATGCGGATAACACCCCGTGCGCGCATAAACTGCCAATACAGTTTGGCGAGCCAATTCCTGGGTGTAAGTATCGCGGAAATAAGAACACCCATCGCAGTTTCTGTCAGGGATCGTTGTCGGGTTCAAATACCCACCATGCGGCACAGATAAAACCAAAGGAAAGTTGCCAGCCACATACTCAATGTAGTCATTGGTACTAAAATATGATTGACCGGGTACAAAACCTTGAGCCTGACAAATATTTAACCCTGCAAAAAAGCATATGATTATTAAAAAACATCTCATATTCTATCATTTATATTTGTTTTAGGAGCGGTGAAATAATAACTGTTCTTTTTTAGGTAGATTGGTTTTTGCCAAGCAACTATCTTTTCGCGCGAATAGTGGTGCTATTTAAGTGAAAAGATGGGCAGTTTGGGTGAAAAGCAATCAGATAAAAAGGATAAGTTATTTTTCACCGCTCCTTATGTCACATTTTCCCATTGGTTTACGAAGACTTTTATGGTTTGCGCAATCTTATAGCATCACGCTACCACCCACAAATCACCTTCCGCATAGATTCAAACCAAGTGATCCCCAATATGGTTTTTACTTGATTCCAGTCTTTGCAAGTTTCCTCTTTTTTATTGAGGTTGAGGTAGGCTGTACCGCGATAGTAGAGTAATTCGGAGTTGTTAGGGTGCAAAACCAAGGCTTCATCCCATTTTTTGATGGCTTCTTCCGTTTTTTTCTCATCTAGGAGTTTGGCTCCCTCATCTGATAGGATCATGGCACGGTCAAAGTTGCTATTGGCGGTGGCACATTCGGGAGCATCTGATTTGAACAACACACGCAGCGGCAATATTGTACTGACAGGTTGACCCTTGTAGGTCGCGGCAGTCCATTGACCCTTGGTCTGGTTGATGAGGCGCAGGGCTTCAAACTGAAAGTCTAGACCGATGTTATTGAAATCTATTTGGTTATCCACTTTGACACTCCCATCTTTTTGTACCTGAACAGCCATTTCGACCAGTCCTGTTTTACAAGACCTCATCTCTGATTTTGGATACTGTATGCGATTGATCAAAAAACTAAGCAAAGAATCAGTCCCTAATTTGTACTCAATATCAGTATCAATTTGAGTATAAATACTATCGCCTTCTGGGCTGATATAGTAGGGTAGGGCTTCTTGTAGCCTAAACCGCAGTGGTATAGATTGCTTTGTTCGCACCGCTTGTCCACCCTTGGTGGCGGGTTGCCACCTCAATCCCACTTCTTCAAAGGCTTGCAATACCCTGATGGCTTCTGTACCACAACCGCCGCCTATGTCTTTCAGCGATTTGAAGTTGGTCATGCGCCCGTCTTTTTCTACAACAAACGAAGTCACCACAGTACCTTGTATGTTGTTATCGCGAGCATCGGCAGGATAGATCATGTTTTTAGATAAAATGGAGAGAAGGCTGTTTTCAGCACAACGCTTCACACTGTCCACCGTCCAGTTAGGGTGCAGTTCTATTTGGCAATTTTTGATCAACGGGTAAGGCATCGTTTCAGCGATCTCATATATAGTGGTGTCATTGGGCGTTTGGGCGTGGAGCGCAATCGCCAAAAAGGAGCATAAAATAATAAGTTTATATTTCATGATAGAAATTATGTGATGGTTACAAAAAAAAGCCCTGCTTCCTTTAAGAAGCAGGACTGAAAGCACTGTTTTTCCAATTTTTTTTGGTAGAAGATGTTTTCCGTAACTTGGAGTAGCCTGTTTTTTGGTCAATTTCAATGGATATTAGCGCAATTGTTTGATTTTTACGCTGCCATTGTTAATTTTAATTGTAACAGGTGTACTCATAATAAAAAAATTTATTGTGTAGTAAAATAGTGAATAGAAAAGAAAGATTAAGAGCCTTTTCCGCAAAGCGGAAACGAAAAATGAATGAGTGAAACTCATATCAGCGGCAAATGTACGGATTTTGATGGAATGTGGAGACTATTTATAAAAATAGGAATGAGGGCTTCTCAAAGTAGAACTAACTTCCACAAACGTGGCTTACAGTTATAAAAAAAAGCCGTACCTTGCCGCCGAAACATTAATAGCATCAGGGTATGAAAAATCTTTTGATAATAGGAGCGGGTCGTTCAGCTACTGCGCTCATCAACTACATTTTGGATCAAGCAAAGCGATATAACTTCTTTGTCACGGTCAGTGATGCTGATGTTGACTTGGCTCAGCGGAAAATAAATGGTCATACCCATGGCCGCGCTATTTGGCTGGATGCTTCTAAACCCAATGACCGCCGCGATGTCATAGCCCGACATGATGTGGTTGTATCACTGCTACCCCCACAGATGCACTTGGAGGTGGCGCAAGATTGTATTTCCTTGGGAAAACACATGGTGACGGCTAGTTATGTTTCCAAACAAGTATTTCGCCTCGGCGACGATGCTCGCCAACGCGCCTTGGTATTCATGAACGAACTGGGGCTTGACCCCGGTATAGACCACATGAGTGCTATGCAGCGCATCCACAAGATCCAGCGCGAAGGCGGCAAAATAACGGCTTTTCACTCCTATACCGGCGGTTTGGTCGCTCCCGAAAGCGATACCAATCCTTGGCACTATAAATTTAGTTGGAATCCTCGCAATGTCGTATTGGCTGGTCAAGGCACTGCCCAGTTTTTGGAGGATTCTAAATTAAAATACATTCCTTACCGTCGCTTGTTCAGGCAGTACCGATTGGTTGATATACCGAACCTTGGTCAATGGGAAGTATATGCCAACCGCGACTCCCTACTATATAAAGAGGCGTATGGGCTTCAAAACATAAGGACGCTGTTCCGTGGTACCATCCGCCATCGAGGATTTTGTGACGCTTGGAATGCTTTAGTACGCATTGGCCTTACCGATGCCACTTTCCCAATCGTTGATTCTGACCAATTGAGTTATCACGATCTCATGGAAGCGTTCTTGGGGATCAGCCAACACACAGGATCGGTCAAAGATCGGGTAGCCAAAATGCTCGAAATAGAATCCGACTCCGAAATTATGCAAAAATTGGAGTGGTTGGGTCTGTTCAGCAAACGCCGGATCAAAGTGCAAAATGCCACCCCGTCACTGATCTTAGAAAATCTCCTCCTCGAAAAATGGGCATTGGGGCCAGAAGAAAAAGATATGGTCATCATGCAGCACGTATTTGAGTATGAGCAACAGCGTAAAAAACGCAAACTTACCTCTACCTTGGTGATGAAAGGTGATGATGGATCTAATACGGCCATGTCGCGATTGGTCGGGTTGCCCCTCGGTATTTTTGTGAAATTGCTCATGCTTGGAAAAATTTCCACTACGGGAGTTAATATTCCCACCATGCCGGAAGTTTATGAGCCTGTTATGGCGGAGTTGGAGGACTTTGGGGTGAAGTTTGTAGAGCAAGAAGAATAAATTTGTCTCGGAGCGTGATAAAGCCACAAATATTTCGTACAAATGAAAAAAAAATCCTATAAAAGATTTTAGGAGAGTATCGAAAAAAAATCCTTTAATTAGGTTATAGATTTTGGAATCAGATACCTTTTTTTGACAAAATCTGTTTTTTTTAGCGAAAAACTCCCAAAAAGTACTTTCAAACGAATAGCCTCATTAATATAGTATCTTTCAATATTGTTCATTCGTTAAGAAAAAATTTTCAATGTACCTAAAAACTGGTACGGTTTTTGAAAGATACAGGACAAATGCTATTAACTACTTTTGTAACAGATTCGGTTTGAAAAAACTGGTTACATTTGCGCTGTTTTAAGCATTTATTTTTCTTTTTTAATCCACCCACCTTTGGTAGGTTTCAGTGTAGCATTGGAGATCCCGTTTTACTTCAATATTGAGGGTTTGAAATATTTTATAAAAAATTAAACTAATATTTCAAACGATGCGTTATCCGCACCGAAACTGTAAATAATTTGAAAAACATAATTTTTCATTCCAAACCGATCACTTTTTAATGAAGAGAATTACAAACTCCTCCTCAACTTTATCCCTTTTCTTTTTTATCCAATCATCTAAATTGTTTTCCATGAACGATTTTATTACTCCACGTCGTTGGGCGCTGGCAGTCATTTTCGCGTGTATGGCTCTGGTTCAAAACACCTCCGCGCAATGCAACGATTTTCAGTCTGCTCCATTACCCTCGACTACTCCTATTAATGTCAACACGTTTCTTACGTTAATGGGCGGCACCGAAGCAGAGATCAATGCTTCTTTGTTGGCGGCATATGGTATCCTCTTCAATCCGGGCTGTACCGTTGAGTTGGCTACCGATCCTGCGTTTACTATGATCGTTTCCAATACTTTTGATTGTAGCGATGTGTTGCCGTCTCCCCAGACTTTTTACGTCAGGGCGGCAGGTCCAGGTGGCCCAAGTGCCAATTACCGGCAGTTAAATATTTCGATATTTGACAATACTCCTCCCACGATTGCGACCCCACCAAGCGATTTTAGGAGTACCGATTTCGGTGGGTGTACCTATACGATTGCTGGTTCAGAGTTTGATCCTATCGGCATTGGTACTGGCGACAATTGTCCCAATTACACCCTTTATTGTGATCTTATTGGTGCAACATCTGGTTCTTTCACTGGTCCAGCAGGCTTGACCCTCGATGGGGTAGTCCTATCTCCTGGCGTGACCAGTATTGCGTGGTATATTGAAGATGAATCCGGAAACTTTGTTGACGGCGCCATTTTTGATGTGGAAGTTCAAGATAACGAGCCACCTACACCCGATTGCTCCTTTTCACCTATTATAGTATTTGCTGATCCTACGCCTCCATTGAGTTGTGGTACCAATGTTACTTATGACCCATTCACAATGGGAACCGACAATTGTAGTATTGCCACTGCTACAACCGATATCGCTTCGGGTTCATTTTTTAATTTCGGTACCACTACCGTGACTGTTACTTTGACCGATGATGCTGGTAATAGCGATTTTTGTACATTTGATGTAGAAGTATATGACGATACTGATCCGATCATTGCGGCAGTAGCCGATATTACGATCATGACCAGTACTGGCGGTGCTACTCCGCTCAATCTTTGTGATGCCTCTTATACTTGGGCACATCCTGCGGCCTCTGATAACTGTGCTGGTACCACTATTGAAGTCTCTATTGATGGCGGCCCTTATATTCCATTGCCCCTTGGCAGTATGTTATTTGCGCTGGGTACACACAATATAGAATACTTGGCTACCGATGCCAGCGGCAATACTGATACAGAAGTATTCATCATTACGGTGATTGACAATCAAGCCCCTGCATTTGCAATACCTCCAACAAGTCAGAACAATACTTTTTCAGTGACAGCAGGCGATTGCGCCAAAGTGGTAACATTTACGCGTCCATCTTATGGAATGCCATTGGATTGCGGCCCTGTTACATTCACTGAAACAGTGATGCCAACCTCTCCTGATCTAAACGTATTGACAGGTGCGCCTGCTTTTAATCCATTGACAGGTGGCGGCAATGTCACCGTTCAATTCCCAGCAGGTGTCACTACCATCCGTTACCGTTGGTCTGACAATGCAACTCCAAACAATATTTTTGAAATATTTTACACCTTCACGATCAATGAAGATGAAGCACCTACTGCTATTTGTGTTCCAGGCGGTACTGTTGTATTGCCTATTGGAGCCAATGGTTCTGTGACCTTGAATCCTGCTGCTATCAACAACGGTTCTACCGATAATTGTGGCAGTATTACTTTAGCAGTGGCTCCAGCCACCTTTACTTGCGCTACCCTTGGCACCCAGAGCGTTACCTTGACGGTAGCCGACTTGTCGCCAATGTCACCAAATACTACTTGTACCACCACTATTACAGTGGTTGATAACACCGCACCATCATCTTTGTGTCCTAATTCACTTAGTTTGAATACCAGCGCAGGTCTTTGCACCGCTACTGGGTTCAATGGTGGTTTGACTTTTGTAGCACCCGGTTCTACTTTGGCCAGCGGCCAATACACCGATAACTGTGGTATGCCAACAGTGACATACAAATTAACAGGTTTTACTGTGCAACCAATCGCTACGCCCCTAGCATCTATGACTACACAGTTATTTAATAAAGGCGTAACCACGGTTTCTTATACTTTTGCGGATGCAAATGGTAATAGTAGTGTATGTAATTTTACGGTGACCGTTGTTGACGTTCAGAAGCCAGCTACGGCCAACTGCCCTAACCCTGCCCCAATCAATGTTAACTTGGCTGGTTGTTTGGCTTTGGCTACTTGGACACCACCTACCTTCACAGATAACTGCCCCGGTGGTTTGATCGTGACTGCTACCCACAATTCGGGTGCATTTTTCTTTTTCGGGACTACAGTGGTTACTTATACTGCCATTGACCAAGCCGGCAATGTAGGCACTTGTACTTTTAATGTAGTAGTAAACGACACTCAGAATCCTGTGGCAAAGTGTAAACCATTTACTTTAGTGTTGGATGGCGCTGGTATGGCTACCTTATCGCCAAGCGATATTGATGATAATAGTACTGATAACTGCTTTATTGATACCCGTACTATTTCAAAAACGAGTTTCACTTGTACTCCTTTAGGTGTCAATGTAGTAACCCTGACTGTCACTGACGGTGGTGGTAGGTCTTCCTCTTGTACTGCCAATGTAACAGTAGTTGATAACATTCTACCAGTGGCCAACTGTGCCACTGTCACCAATATTGACCTGACTTCAGCAGCCAATGGTACTTTGGTATATCCTGCTACTGCTTTAGATGCTATCAGTACAGATAACTGTAGTATTGCAACCCGCGAAATCGCGATGCTTCCCAATGGATTCGCTACTTCAGTTACCTTCGATTGCAGCCTACTAGGTACCCGCACGTTGGTTTTGAAAGTGACGGATTCTGCTGGCAATGTTAAAACTTGTTCAAAAGTTGTAACCATCCGCGATGTAAGTGCTCCAGTACTTTCTGCATTAACCAACCAGACCATTAGTTGCAATCAACCAATTGCTCCAACGGCATCTTACCTTGGTATTCCAACGGTATTGTCTGAAAATTGTGGTTGGGTTCCTTCGGCAACCAACCCTGGGTTTGTGGATATTATTGCGGTTTCGCCGCTCCCAAATTGTACCAATAAAACGATAGTCCGTACATGGACTGTGACTGATAACTCTGGTAATACTGGTACTATCTCTCAGCAAATTACGGTTCAAGACGCAAAAAAACCAGTATTCACGTTACCTACTGTGAATATTGATACAGACCTAAATCAGTGTTTTGCTACATACACCGCCCTATTGACGGCGGCTAATGTGGTTGATACTTGCTCTACTTTTGGTCAAATGACTTATGCCTATACTATTCAGTATCCTGCCGGTGCAGGTCCAGGTTTTGTGAATAACTTGACCTTCACAACAGTACCTACGGCTACTGTACCGTTCCCTACTTACCCCATCGGTGAGACCGTGATCGTATGGCGCGCTATAGATGCTTGTTTGAATTCTCAGACGGCTTCTGTCAAAATTATTGTAAAAGATACCAATACTCCTAAGTTTACGTATCCTAAATGCAGTCCTACACCAGTGACGATTACCTTGCCAAATACAAGCGGATCTTGCGATCAGTTGTATTCTTGGAATCGCCCAATGATTTCTGAAATCACGGATTGTAAGTTGGATTCTGTAAGGGAAGTTGTTAGCAATAGTACTGTCCAAGATTTCATTAATATTGTCACGCCATTCAATTGGACTAGTTCTGCTGGTACCAATGTGACGGCACAATTCCCGGTTGGTCAGACCACTATTTCATATATTGCTAAAGACAAGCAAGGTAATACTGCCGTTTGTTCTTTCATTGTGAAAATAGTAGATACACAAAAACCAACCATTATTTGTCCTCCGAATCAAGTATTACCCGCTACTTGTCCCGATGCTGCATTGCCATCATACAATAACTTGGTGCAAATATTTGACAACTGTCCTTTAGATGTAACCTTGACACAGTCTCCAGCTGCTTCTACTGCTTTAAGTGCTATACCGGGCTTGGGTGTTCCGCCTGCGGCTGGAAACCAATTTACGGTGACTATGACTGCCAATGATCAGAACCCTGCCAATACCAAAGTATGTACATTTATAGTAACCTTGGCTGATGGTAATGCACCGATCCCCGATTTGGCTGCCTTGAATGATACCGTAAGTTATTGCGGCATCATCGTGATCCCAGCCCCTACGGCAAAAGACTTGTGCAACCCGAGTACACCAAACGCCATTATATATGGTACACCATCTGCTCCAGTAGGTAGTTTGTTGCCCGGTACACCACCGCGCTACGAATTGATTATCCCTAATAACTTGTTTGTTCAAAACTACGTTATTACTTGGGTTTATGACGATGGCAATGGTAATGTGAGTACACAAGTTCAAAATATTACGATTTACAGGGATACTTTCGCTCCAGATGCGCAATGCGTTCCAACGCTTACCCTACCATTGAGTGCTACGGGTATGGGTTCTGTTACGACTGCTCAAATAGACAATGGCAGCGATGATCCAGATGGTTGTGGCCCAATTTCTTTGAAATTGGCTCCTAACAATGCCTCATTGGATTTCACTTGCGCTAATTTGGGGGCCAACATGGTTACCTTGATTGTTACAGATGCCAATGGCAATACTGCCACTTGCAAAACAACAGTTACCGTAACAGACGTTACACTTCCAGTGTTTGTATCTGTACCTAATGATACATTGATCGAGGCTTGCAATGCGATCCCACCTGCTACCATCTTGGTAGCAACGGATGCTTGCGACAACAGTGTAGCAGTAGTGCTTACTTCAATCAGTACCCAAGATACCATTGGGTTTGATAAGTACAATTATAGCATTGTGCGTACTTGGGTGGCTACCGACAATGTTGGTAATACCGCCGAATATACCCAACAAATAGACGTAGAAGATACCACTTCTCCTGTTTTTGCGGCTAATACACCTACGATGATTACCCAATTAACTGATCCTATTTCTACCTTGTGTGGCGATACAGTTAAGTTGAATATCACGCCATTTGTATCTGATTGTGCTACAGGTGCCGACCTTGCTATAATAAATGACCTGAATCCATTGCAGTTGGGCAACTTGTCTGCGGTGTTTAGTTTAGGAACACATGTTGTGCATTTCCTTGCAGAGGATATTTCTGGTAATACTGCTTCGCACAGTGCTACGATCTTAGTAAAAGACGGTACGATGCCAACAGCGGTATGCAACAACTCGGTGAGTGTGTCCCTTTTGCCATCTGGTACAGTGACTATTACCCCTGTTCAGATCAACGACAACAGTTTTGATAATTGTACCCCATCCAATCTATTGGCCTTCACCGTACAACGCTTAGATGTACCCGGCAGCACCCCCGGTGCTACGGTTACCTTTAGTTGTGCTGATGCCAATGGTGCCATATCACATCCAGTACGCCTTGTCGTACGCGATACAGCAGGCAATACTTCTAATTGTATTGCTCAAGTATTTGTTCAGGATAATGTAAACCCAGTCATTACGACTTGTCCACCATCTAAAACTATCCAGTGTACTGCCAGCATTGCGCCAGCCGTACAGGGTACTGCCGTAGCCACAGATAATTGTCAGGCAACCGTGATGGTGACGTTCACAGATGTTACGACAGCAGGCGTTAGCCCTGTTTGTACCGTTATTACTAGAACTTGGAAAGCAGTGGATGTCAATCTTAATGCTGTTACTTGTGTGCAGGTATTGAGTGTTCAAGATACCGTGAAACCTGTATTCTCATTGCTTCCTGCAAATATTACTGTAAGTTGCGATAATGCATCAGTAATCACACCAATGTTGACTGCTACGGATAACTGTGGCATCGCAAATGACACTATTGTTCCAGTGATTGATACCATCGGTATCGCTTCTGGTGCTTGTGGCCTATATAGTTACACGGTACGCCGTACTTGGACTGCTACCGATGATTGTGGCAATACAAGCAAGCATACGCAGTTGGTAAAAGTAGAAGATACAACAGCACCTACATTCTTGGGTATGCCTGATACATTGACCTATTTCTCTGCTAACTTTGCAGCAAATGGTGCTTGTGAAGTACCCGTTGCTTTGAATGTAGGCCAATATTTATTTGACTGTTCGCCTGATACGTTGGTTCAAATTTCAAATGATGCACCATTTGGTGATGGTCTGTTGAGTTTGAGTGGTTCCTACCCAGTAGGTGAGTATATGGTGTTCTTTGCAGTAGCCGACGTTTGTGGCAATGCAGGTACAGACTCTTTATTGATCCGTACTATTGACAACAGTGTGCCAACCGTTATTTGCAACGATAATATCGTTATTTCCTTGGGTTCTAATGGTCAGGCTTCATTGCAGCCAGTAGATGTGGACTTGGGTAGCACCGATAATTGTGGTATTGCTTCTATGGCATTGTCACAGTCAAACTTTGATTGTCAAGATTTAGGCATTAATGCTATTTCATTGACCGTAACTGACATCAATGGCAACTCAAACCTTTGTAATATCAATGTAAATGTAACCTTGGGTACCAATGCCGGATTCGTTTTGGTGACTACTGGTACACCTGAGACCTACTTCGGCGCCGACAATGGTGCTGCTTCTACTACTGTAACCGGTAGTGTTGGCCCATTCACATATGTCTGGAGTACTGGTGCTACCACTACTGGACTTACCAACCTAGTGGCTGGTAATTATTTTGTGACAGTTACTGACCTTTCTACAGGTTGTGTCCGCGTTGACACGGCTATGGTAGCAGCTGGTGCTAAAATCACTATCACTGCTCCAACTGTGACAGGTTGTCAAGGACAAATGATCTCTGTACCAGTGACGGCCGATAACTTCATTAATGTCATCGGATTCCAATTTGGTATCCAATTGAGCAATGTTGCGGTAGGTACTATTACGGGTATTTCAAATGTGAATCCTGCTTTGGCACCGTTTGCACCAACCAATCCATTGGCACTGTTTTACGCCAGCCCAACGCCAAAAACTTTGGCTAATGGTGCTGTCCTGTTCAATATTGATATACTGTTGACAGCAGCGGCAATCGGTTCAAATAGCCCAATCGCTATATTGAGTCCGATATTCTCTCAAGATAGTTCTGGTATCCCAATCATCAGCAGCATCACCACAGTCAATGGCAATGTAGCCATCAACTGTGCAGTACCAAACAATAATATTGCTGGTGACATAGCGACTTGGAAAGTACCTACCATTCCGATTCCAAACGTTCAGGTAGCATTGACAGGTACTGTCATTGCCAACCAAACCACTTTGGCTCCCGGTACATACACTTTTGCAGTGCCTGGCGCAGCCAATACTACGGTAACGCCTGCTAAATCAGTCACTTCTGGCTTTAGTTTGGGTATCAATGTGGGCGACTTGTTGGCGGTACAAACGCACGCGACGCCACAGTTGAATCAGCCATTGACCAACCCTTACGCGTTTGTAGCGGGTGACATCAATAATGATAAGAATGTTAACTTGATTGACTACTTGCTGATTCAACAATTGATTCTAGGTACTGTGAACCATTATTCAAATGGTGCGCCAGACTGGAAATTTGTACCGAAAGCCTACATGTTCCCAACGCCTAATCCATTGAGTTTGCCTGTTCCAAGCAATATTCAGCACACCAACGTTACGACCAATTTCTTGGACGACGATTTCGTAGGTGTTCGTATGGGCGATGTCACGGGCAATGCTCCAGTGAACAACCTCATCAACAATGGTGGGGAGAATGATGATAAGATCAAATTCCGCATCACAGAGCAATCTGTACCTGCTGGAGAGACTGTGACTATTCCAGTGTTGGCCAAAGATTTCGTAGGTTTCAATGCTTATCAAATGACCATCAATTTTGATCCTACAAAATTTGAGTTGACGGACATCCAGACAGGATCATTGCCTGGGTTGACGGTTGATAACTTTGGTTCTTCTCACTTGTCTGACGGTCATTTGACCGCGCTATGGGTGAATACCAAATCAACCACCCTTTCAGACAATACCGTATTGTTTACCTTGACTTTCAAAGCATTGTCAGCAGTAAACAGCCTATCAGAAGTATTACACGTTGGTTCTGACATCACTTCAGCCGAAGCGATTGACGAAAATGGTGAAATACTGGGTGTTGACTTTGAGTTTGTTTCCAATAGTTCGGTGGGCACTGATTTCCTTGAAAAGAAATCTTATGCACTCTACCAAAACCAGCCTAACCCATTCAGCAACGAAACCACTATTGGTTTCCGCATGGCTGAAATCGGTAAAGCAAGCATTCGTGTCTTTAGCACAGATGGCCGGTTGGTAAAAACCATCATTGGCAATTTCAATCAAGGCAACAATACAGTCGTCTTCAGGAAAGATGAGTTGGGCGCACCAGGAGTTTACTACTACGAGTTAGAAACTTCTAAGTTCAGCGATCGTAAGAAGATGATCTTGATTGATTAATCATAAGTAGTGTGAGGTGAAGTGAAGGAATATTATGAATAATGATTTGTTTATAGGATTCTTTCACTTCACTAAATATAGAGAAAAGACGAGCACGTCTTTCTTCATTTCTTCACCTCCCTTTTCCATGATTTTACCAAACCATGCGATATAATATACTATCCATCTTAATCCTCTTAGTTTCTGCGTTTTTGCCTAGCGTAAGTACCGCACAAAACGTCATCCTAAAAGTTGATACCGTAAATATTGCTTGCAATGCTTCAGACACCTTTTTAGTGCCTGTCAAAGTTAGCAATTTTACCAACGTAGCAGGCATGCAGTTCTCCATCAATTGGAACGCTGCCAACCTTGATTACGCTTACATTACCCAAATCACTCCGGCTTTTGCCAGTATTGGTTTTGATACCTCTGCTGCAAATGTCAACCAAGGCCGTTTTACGGTTTCTACTACTCAAATTGGTGGTGTGAGTATGACCAATGGTGCCACTTTGTTCGCCATCGCCTTTAGGCGTATTGGCGGGCCAACCACCGCTGTTTCTATTACAGACATACCCACTCCGGTTGTATTCCTCAATGCTTTGGGCGATGATATGCCCTTTACATTGGCTCAAGGTGCGGTACAACCTACCGATACCCAAGTTCCGGTGATTACCTGCCCCGCCAATGTCTCTGTATCAGGGCCTGGCTCGGCTACAGTGAATGGTATCGCTCCTTTGAGTGCTACTGATAACTGTGGTACACCCACTGTGGGTTGGAGTAGTACTGGAGCCACCACCACCAACTTCCCAAATGATGGCGATGCCAGTGGCTTCGCTTTTGCTGTAGGTCAAACTACGGTTGTTTACACGGCTTCTGATGTAGGGGCCAATACGGCCACCTGCTCATTTACGATCAATGTTGAGTTGAATAACTTTAGTGATTCATTGACCCTCATTGCGGGTGGAGCCACCGTTGGGTGCAACGAGCCTTTTAGTGTCAATATTACGACGCTTAATTTCGATTCCATTGGAGGCTTACAGTTTTCATTAAACTGGAATCCCGGATTGATCCAGTATGTTTCTTTCTCCAATGTGAATGCTGCTTTGAGCCTCAATGCCTCTAATTTTGGTGCCACTACAGCAGGAAATGGTATCTTCACTTTTGCTTGGACTACCGCAACCCCGGCAGGTATAACCCTTCCATCTGGTGCGACGTTGTTTACCCTCAATTTTAATAGTATCAGTACCAGCCCTGCTACTGTGGCATTTGGCAATACACCTACTCCAATTGTAGCATTTAGCAGTGAAACGTTCCCTCCCGAAGAAACGGGTGTAGTGACCATCAATGGTGCCATTGTTAGTGCCGATCTGGTTGCTCCAATCCTGACCTGCCCAGCCAGTGTCACGGTGGATGCGCCCAATGGCGAAATCACGGCAACATTAAATAATTTACAACCAACAGCACTTTCTGACAATTGCACCGCATTGCCAAGCGTAACACACGTAAGCACGGGTGCTACAATTGGTCAAGGCGCAGGCAATGCCAATGGGATCTTCAATGCAGGTACGACCAATGTCGTTTATACTGCCTTGGACAACGCTGGAAATACAAGCACTTGTTCATTCAATGTAGTGGTGACCGCTTCTTCTGCCTTGACCCTCTTGATTGATACCATTGTGGTTGATTGCCAAGGTGGTAGTCAGACTCAGGTGACTTTTAATGTAAATGTAAGGAATTTTAGTAGCATTATTGGTTTGCAATTTGCGATAGAATGGAACCCTGATGTGTTGCAATTTGCTTCTTGGAGCAACCCATACCCGGGTCTGAACCTCAACGCATCCATGTTCAATACTTCAATTGACAGTTTGTTGATTTTCTTTGGCGGCAATCCTTCCGGATGGCCTGTGATTCCAAACGGTGACACTTTCTTTTCGATTACCTTCAATGTTTTAACACCAGGGGCTTCTACAGATTTGCTTTTTCAGGGGCCATTCAATGCAGCCAATACTTCATTCCAACCAGTTGCGGTTGTAACCCAAAATGGTGGATTTAGTAGTTCGGCCGACTTTAGCGCACCAGTACTTACTTGCCCGCCTACACAAATGGCTGTGGCTCCAATAGGTACTTGCGAAGCCATTGTCGAATTCTTAGATGCTACCGCAGCAGATGCTTGTAGTGGTCTTCAAAGTATTGTATCGAGCAAGTCCGACAGTCTATATTTGGTAGGAAATACTACCGTAACTTATACTGCTACTGACAATGCTGGCAATTCTGCCACCTGTGTCGTGAGCGTTATTGTGACAGGCAGCAATCCTCCTATGATTACTTGCCCTGCTAATATTTCCTTGGATGCTCCTTCGGATGCCTGTGGTGCTATCGCTACTTGGACTGATCCTGCTATAACGAATTCTTGCAATTTGGCGGGTTCTTCCATTGCGGCAGTACCACCTTCTGGTTCTACTTTCGCTTTAGGAGTCACTCAAGTTACCTATACTGCTACTGACCCTATTGGCCTTACGGCTACTTGTCAGTTCACCGTAGAAGTATTTGATACAACAAAACCAATCATTATTTGTCAAAATGATGTGACCATATCACCAACAGGTCTAAATTGTTACGCGATCCTCAATTTTGATGTGCCAACTGCTACCGATTTCTGCGACAGCGAAGTAGAAGTTGAAATAGATGGTGCGCCAGCAAGCGATCAGTTCCCAGTGGGAACCACCATTGTCATGGGTACTGCATTTGATGATTTTGGCAACGCTGCCCAGTGTTCATTTTCTGTAACCGTCACGGATGCTTTAGCCCCAGTGCTTTCCGCATGTCCGTCCGATGTGACGGTCGCTGTACCTGATGCTACTTGTGCTGCGGATGTTACATGGACAGGTGCACCTATAGCCACCGACAATTGTGATACAGAAGTAACCATCAATGTGAGCCACCTTTCAGGTTCTACTTTTGATGTTGGTGAAACCATTGTAACCTACTACGCTGAAGATGATGCCGGTAATTCAGCCTCTTGTACCTTCCTAGTGATGGTAACCGAAACCGTTGCTCCAGAGTTTACGGTTTGTCCTTTGGATAAAATAATATTTTTGCCAGATAACAAGTGCGACACCATGGTAACTTGGGTTAATGTACTGGCTACTGACAATTGTTTATTAGACACCATTATTGGAAATACTTTGTCGGGAGCATCGTTCCCAACGGGCGATTCAACCGTGGTATTCATTGCTACGGATGCTTCTGGAAATACAGCAACTTGCGAATTTACCATTACTGTAAGGGACGAAATCAGTCCTGTATTTGGATCTTGTCCGCCTAGTGTGACCATGACCTCCAATGATGGCTGCCCAGTGGTTTTGAATTGGATATTGCCTACGGCTACCGACAATTGCTCGGTACCAACGGTTTCGTCTGCTATTCCAACAGATTTTGCCTTTCCAGTAGGTACCACCAACGTTTTGATACTGGCTGAAGATGCTAGTAATAATTACGATACTTGTGGATTCACGGTTACAATCAATGGTATTCCTCCTGGATTTAGTAATATTCCGGCTAATATTTTGGTATTTGCTTGTGAAACCATTGGCGGTTGGACACCACCATCCCCTGTTGGGCTCTGTGGTGGATTTACACTTGTCTCCAACTTCTTACCAACAGACACCTTTAAAGTAGGTATTTATCAGATAGAATATACTGCTACGCCGAGTGTGGGCAATCCTATCGTTACGATGTTTACGTTGGAAGTGCGCGACACTGTCAAGCCAGTGATTAATTGCCCTCAAGGCAATATAATCCTAAACTCTGGTGGTGGCGTGATTGCCAATCCTAGCAATTTTGTTTTGACGGCAGATCCCACTTCCAATTGTGACAGTTTGAAACTAACTTTCAACCTGCCACCAGCCACTGACAATTGCGATAATGCCCCAGTGGTTACACAGCAAACTGGATTAATTTCTGGATCTATTTTCACGATGGGTAGTAATCCCCTCACGTTTAGAGTGACGGATGCATCGGGCAATACGCGCGAATGCGCTACTAGTATTGAAATACGAGGTTTGGCGGCGGTTACCGCTTCGGTTGATCCTCCAGTGGCCTGCGAAGGAGAAATTGTGGTATTGACCGCAGATTCTATACCGGGCGCTACCTATGTATGGACTGGGCCAGTTTCATCCGATAAGCGTAGTTTCCCTATTCAGGGTGTTACTGCTGCCACTGCTGGTACATACACTGTCGTTGCATCTATTAATGGTTGCAAAACACCCGCTGACACAGTTCAGGTATTAATGGCCACCGAACCTAAGGCAGTGGATGACCTTAGTTTTGTATTGGATCCTGGTACAACTGATACATTTGATGTTTTTGACAATGATATGCTCAGTCCTCGATTCGATTTTGATGTCACAGACTTGACCAACCTGCCTACAGGGGTGAAGTACCTAGGTGATGGCAAATTTGAAATAGTAGGCAGTATTCGGAATATCAGTTTCTTCTACAAAGTTTGTTCAAAATCATGCCCAGAACTCTGTGACATGGCTACCGTAACAATATTGGCGAAGGACTCTGATTGCTCCTTTGTTCCAAATATCTTTACACCCAACGGAGATAGTGACAACCAGACCTTGGTTATTCCTTGCCTTGATTCTGGCAACTTCCGGGAGAATTCGATTGTGATCTACAACCAATGGGGTGATAGGGTCTATGAAGCCAAACCGTATTCTAATACCACTGGTTGGGATGGAACACTCAATGGCCAAGCGGGACAAGACTTACCTGATGGTACTTATTTTTACATTTTCAGCCCTGGCCCCAACGAAAAAATCGTAAAAGGCTTTGTTGAAATATTCCGTTAACCTGACAACTTTTTAAAATATGAAAAAGATACTATATTCTCTGTTGCTCACGGCTCTAACGATCAGTGTGCAAGCCCAACAAGAGCATCATTATACGCAATTTATGTACAATAAATTGCTGATTAACCCTGCTTATGCAGGGGTGCGTGGTACGCCCTCCATTACAGGTATTTTCAGGAGTCAATGGATTGGTTTTGAAGGTGCTCCACAGTCAGCATTGATAAGTTTCAATTCTCCATTTTTATCAAAACGTGTGGGTGTAGGCGGCGTTATTTCGCACAATCGCATTGGTTTTCAGCGCGATTTTCAAGCAAATTTGGCGTATTCATACAACTTGATCAATAGTGATGATTATTCTGTTCGCATTGGTATCATGGGTTCTTTGCGCTCTTTGGGGGTGGATTATACCAAGGCAAAGCCCAATACTCTAACCGATCCATCCTTGACTAATGTAAGTGTCAATGATTTTTATGGAAACGTAGGTGCAGGCATTTATACCACGATCAAAGATAAAGTATATTTCGGAGTCTCTGTTCCTCGTATATATGCCAATGTCATTGGTTTTCCCAATGGTACTGCTACACTGCTGGCTAAAGAATACCAACACTTCTATGGAATGGTCGGCGCGATTATTCCACTCAGTGAAGACATTAACTTGATGCCCGCTGTTTTGTTAAAATACGTGACGAATGCACCTTTTGATGCCGATATCAATTTGAATTTAGATATCAGAAAGAAATTTACGGCTGGATTCTCGTATCGCCTAGGCGGTGATGGGTTTGGCGAATCTTTCGATCTATTGACGTTTTGGCAAGCAACGCCCCAAATGGGCATAGGAGCCTCCTACGACTTTACATTATCCGGCATTAAAGATTATTCTGTTGGGTCTATAGAAATATTAGTGCAGTCCGACTTGAAAAAGAAGAAGCGTAAGATGTCAAATCCACGATTCTTCATGTAACCCATTTTTATCAATAATACTCAAATATTCGTGTGTCATGATGACTCATATACATATAAACTACCTGAGAAACTGTCTGATGATGGTTTGTTGCCTGTTAGCGGGGAGCAGCGTCATTGGCCAACAGGAAGTACCAACGGCTGTGGTGGTAACGGTTCAAAACGAAGTCGCCATTAATACTGCTGGGTTAGAATTTAGCCCAACGTTTTATGAAGACGGTATCGTCTTTATTTCTACAAACAATGCAGGTTTGAAAAAAGAAAAAGATGCAAGTTTGAAGTTACCTGCCATGTCCATTTTGCGATCAAGACGTGATCCCAATGCGGTATTAATGACACCGGCTCCATTTGCTAAGGAACTTTCTTCTTTGTTTCATGAAGGCCCTGTTTGCTTCGACCGAACTGCGGAAACCGTGTATTTTTCAAGAAATACCGTACTTAAAGGCAAGGAAAAACTATCCAAAGATGGATCCCATAAAATGCGGCTTTACATGGCCAAAAAGAATGGCGAAACTTGGTCAGAGCCTGAGCCCCTGCCTTTCAATACCAATGAGTTTGATGATTGCCATCCGGCCATCAGCATTGATGGCGACAAACTGTTCTTTTCTTCTAATCGCCCCGGCGGCTTGGGCGGAATGGATCTGTTTGTGGCTTACAAAATTGGAGAGTCTTGGAGCGAACCAGTCAACCTAGGTGCTGAAATCAACACCAAAGGCAATGAAGCGTTTCCGTTTATCCATGCTGATAACTCCCTATACTTTGCTTCCGATGGCCTTGAAGGTCGTACTGGCGGATTCGACATGTTTTATGTGATCCCTGCCGAAGATAATAAGTGGACTAAGCCGATTAACCTTGGCGAGCCATTCAATACAGGTGGTGATGATTTCGGTTTGATTGTGGATTTGAATAAAATAAATGGCTATTTTTCATCCAATGGTGCTGGTGGTGCTGGAGGAGATGAAATATTGAGTTTTCACACTGAAAATGGCAATTTAGATGATTATTTGCTTCAAAACAACCGCGTTCCAGACCGTAATTTGGACTTAAAAGTAGTTGTTACGGAGCAAAAAAATGGAGATTTCATCGGCGAAGCCAATGTGCATATCCTTAACTACGATGCCAATGATGTCATTGGCCGCGACGAGGATGGTAACTTGATAACCGTTCAAAATATTGCCGGAAAAGATGTCATGAAATCCATGCCGCCCAATACAGGCATCAATGGTGACACCGACAGTAAAGGCAAATTTGGGGCAGAATTAAAACCCGGCAACTATGTAGTGATCGTGTCAAAAAAAGGTTTCCAAACCAAGCAGGTACGCTTACCGATCAATAAAACAGGCAATGTTTTGAATATCCAGTTGGAGAAAGAAGGCATTCCTGCCAATAAAGTAAAATGGACGCCATCTGTGTTTAACTATGTCACCAATGCTCCGTTGGCTGGAGCAGTATTGGTATTGACCAATCAAGCAACCGGACAAAAAGATACTGTCGTAGCAGATGCCAATGGGCAGATTGACTATTTGTTAGATCGCAACAGTCGTTACACCGTTGACATGTACCAAGGCAATCGCCTCATCGGAAGTACAGATGTGGACACTAATGGTAATATGCCCAATCAATTGTTGTCGCAAAATATCTCGGTTGCACCACTGCTGCCCGGTTCTGTGATAGAGTTGCCTAATATTTACTACAACTTCAATGACGCAACATTACGCCCTGATGCGGTGAAAGACCTCAACCTGGTGATCGCGCTCATGAAGCAACAACCGTCCATTACGATTGAGTTGGCCAGCCATACCGACAGTAGGGGAGGGGCAGTATATAACCAAAATCTGAGTCAGTCCCGTGCTAATGGAGTGGTAGAATATTTGGTGCAAAAGGGCATATCTCGCAATCGCCTCACCCCCGTTGGGTATGGTGAAAGCGAACCCCGCAACCGCTGTGGCGATGGCGTACCTTGTACCGAACAAGAGCATGGCCGCAATCGTCGGACAGAAGTAAAAATCATGACTGGTATCCAAGGTGGATCCATGATTTATGTGGATGGTCAAGTAAACAATGGCAATCCAGTACCACAACGGCCTGACGGTGCTAATCCACCAGCTCCTGTTTCAGTTGATAACCGAGTAACAGTTAGTGATTCTGAAAGTGGTTCATATTACGTCATTGCGGGTTCTTTCTTGATGGAAAACCGTGCACAAAACCGTTTAAATGAATTGGTAAGCCTTGGTTTCCCAAATACAGAAATTGTTCGATTTCCTAGTTCTACCTTCTATTCGGTGAGTGTCGGCAATTTTGGCAACCGCACTGAAGCAGATAATGTAAAACGCAAAGTGGAAAGAACAAAAATTGAGGCTTTTGTGAGGGCAACTCAATAGTTGTTGTTGATTCCCTAGCGATACTATGAAAGATAATTTTAGCAGCCGCGTTCAAACTTGTTTTGGGCGCGGCTGTTTTGTTTTTAATTCCAGTGCTATTTGAAAGCCCCGAAAGGGCGCAAGCATACGAATTGGGCATCGCCCAATCGTAGAAATAGTAGGTTTTTTTAAAACATGAAGAAACTAAGAATTGGTCGAAGAAGTACTCCTTCGAAGCCCGTGGTTGTGTTCGATTTAGGTTGCCATCCTTGTACTGTGCGATGAATCGAGATCGCATCATAGCTGCTTTGATTCATTGGGGAGATCGGATTCATTGATGTACGTCTCCTCGATTGTTCTTGTGGGGTAGAAGGCTTAAATACTCAATTACAAAATTTGAATACTGCAAATGCAGGAGTACTGGCTACGACACCTTACGAAATCAACCAAAAGACGGTCAATGCCATGCACTTAAAGATTCTGGAATTGGGTCAGTCTTATTTGCCATCTCCCACGGAGGTATCACAAATCCGGTCTGTTGCGGAGCAATGTCCCCTGACTGGTGGGAAATCAGTTTACCAGGCAAGGGCTATGATGGAGTCATTTACTGG
>JANMMZ010000050.1:0-4074 GCA_031373665.1 Saprospiraceae bacterium
TATTGTGGTTAAAAGTTGTCGTAACAACAGTTCGGTTCCATCTGTATTTATCACTCTTCGATTATCGGAGGCTCGGATAACCCAGTCCCATTCTTGTTTTTTGAATAGTGCAAATAGTTCATAGACATCTGCTTCCTGATCTGCTATAACGGTATAACGCAGCGCACCGGAACAGTTTTTTATACTTTGATCAGCCGTACTACACCAACGAAAGGTCTCTTTCTCCTCTAATGGAAGCCGATTATAAGTACGCCGCCATTCTACCTTCTCCTCTTCCGTTCTTTTTGCAACCATATTTTGTATTTGCGCCGCACCAATACCATAACATACTGTGATTCGGCATCTACCAACAACGAATTATGTAATTAAAACCCTCCGAGATGAGTCTGCTCTCCAATATAACCCAAATCAGGACGCCTTTTTGTCTTCTTGAAGGAAAGCACACTGCCATCTTCATATATTAACAGGTGTTTGCCCGACCACGAAACCTGACGATCTGACCAATACTGCTGAACTAGGGATTCAGGAGTTACGGATTTGTGGTTGAGGAACAGGCCAAATGCCTTTTCTTCGGATCGAGTTTTGCCCAGCCGCCTGATGATGACGCTCATTTGAGTAGCCATAGATTCAACTAATGAGCGAAATGAATCAAGCAGCCGAGCATCGCCCAAAAAATGAGTTTTCTTACGCATATGAAAAGGTAACATTATGTCAATGAGCAACCGGTACATTTATGGGGATACCGTAGGTCGTAAGACCCCGCAGATTGCCCCCCTACTTACCAATGTAGCCTTGCAGAAGATCAATCATACGCATCGCAATCCAACAGTAATTAAGTGGAACTTAGCCAAGACAACAGAGTGCGGGGTCGTAGGGCTCTCGCACAGCAGCAAAAAGATGAAATTTGGACCATCTTGGGCGAAAAATTGACCTCAGCATTGTCACTACCGCCCCAAATGCACCAATAAAATACTAACATCAGAAGGATTAACCCCCGAGATGCGGCTGGCTTGGCCGATGGTGAGCGGTTTCATTTTGCTGAGTTTGTCGCGGGCTTCAATACTGAGCCCATTGATACTTTTATAGTCGAATTGAGCATGGAGGCGCACGTTTTCCAAGCGGTTCATTTTTTGAACCATTTCTTCTTCTTTGCGGATATACCCTTCGTATTTCACAGCAATTTCCGCCAACTCTGTGCATTCAGCCTCATAAGGCGCTAAAAACTGTTGGAAAGAGGGTATGGCAGCGGCCATAGAAGGAATATTCACCTGTGGTCGCAAAAGAATATTGTGCAATTTGGCTTTTTGGCTGATTTGAGCCGATTCTACTGAGGTCAAATAACCGTTGACCTCGTCGGGCGTGACGGAAGTATTGCGCAAATAAGCGTCAATTTCGGCAGTGGATTGGTTTTTTAACCTAACCCTGTCCATCCGCAGATCGGCACCCATCAAACCCAAGCGATGCGCTATAGGCGTGAGGCGCAAATCAGCATTGTCTTGGCGGAGCAATATCCGGTATTCGGCACGGCTTGTAAACATGCGGTAGGGCTCATCGGTGCCTTTATTCACCAAATCATCAATCAAAACACCAATATAAGCCTCGGAGCGTTTCAAAATGAGTGGCTCTTCTTCTTTCACAGCCAAGGCCGCATTGAGGCCAGCCATAAGCCCCTGACAAGCGGCTTCTTCATAACCTGTGGTGCCATTGATTTGGCCAGCAAAAAACAGGTTTTTCACTAAGTGGGTTTCTAAAGAAAGTTTCAACTGGGTCGGTGGAAAATAATCGTACTCAATGGCGTACCCCGGGCGGAACATTTTGACGTTTTCTAAGCCCGGTATTTCTTTCATTGCTTTGTATTGTACATCTTCAGGCAAAGAAGATGAAAAACCATTGATATAAATCTCCACCGTATCGCGGCCTTCGGGCTCTACAAACAATTGGTGGCGATCACGGTCGCTAAATCGCTCAATTTTATCTTCAATACTGGGGCAATAACGAGGGCCTAAACCTTGTATGCGTCCATTGAACATGGGAGATTTATCAAAACCCGTCCGCAGCAGATCGTGAACTTTCTGATTGGTGTAAGTGCTCCAGCAACAAAGTTGGTCTTTGAGTTCGGGCGTATCGGTATAAGAGAACCTGCCCGGAGGCGTATCCCCGTCCTGAATTTCCATGCGGGTATAATCCAGAGAGCGGCCATCAATACGTGGGGGAGTGCCTGTTTTCATACGGCCGGCCTCAAAACCCAGTTCTACCAATTGTTCGGTGATGCCTTTGGCGGCACTTTCGCCAGCGCGGCCACCGCCAAACTGTTTTTCACCGATGTGTATAATACCGTTCAGAAACGTACCATTGGTGAGTACGACCGCAGTACATTCTATTTCTATGCCCATGCTGGTGCGTACGCCGCAAACAGCACCGTCTTTGACGATTAATCCACCCACCATCTCTTGCCAGAAATCTATATTGGGGTGCTGTTCCAGCATTTTCCGCCATTTGGCAGCAAATTGCATTCGGTCGCTTTGCGCCCGTGGGCTCCACATAGCAGGGCCTTTGGAGCGGTTAAGCATCCGAAATTGTATGGCGGTATGGTCAGTCACAATACCCGAATATCCACACAAAGCATCCACTTCTCGCACAATCTGCCCTTTGGCAACGCCGCCCATGGCAGGGTTGCAACTCATTTGGCCAATGGTCTGCATATTCATGGTGGCCAACATCACTTTACAGCCAGCATTGGCTGCCGCTACTGCCGCTTCACAACCTGCGTGACCGGCTCCTACTACTATAACATCGTATTTTGGAAACATGGCGCAAAGGTACTATAGTTTCTGCAAATTTGAGAGATTTGCGCTCAAGAGGTCTTAATCAATAATTTTAGTTTGCCACCAAAGAGAGCCGTTTGTATGCTATAAGAAGGAGGCACTTCGCTGTGAGAACTAAAAAAAGTAGCCAATTTGGTACCAATTGGCATCTTATCTAACTCCTTTCTGACGTGGGCGATATAGAGGCGATACAGGTCTGCTTCAAGGGCGGTTTCATCGTTTATCATTCCGATATCCATAAAATTTTCGTAAAATGGATTGAATAAATAAAAAGCATCGTAGGGTACGAAACTAATATCCAGTACATTTGCATGGATAAAGGTTGTGTTGGTGAGGTGATAGCGTTGCGCTATTTCATCCGAGAGTTGGCACAAGTGTCCGCGTTGCTCCACGCCTGTGAAATGGCCATTGGTATAGGCGGCGCCCACCATACAGAACTTCCCCGAACCTGATCCAATATCCAATATCTTAGCCTCGGTTTTTCCTGTCAAGAACTTTGAGGCCACTTTGGCCACATTGATTGGCGTGAAGTAAATACCCGAAAGTTCCCTGATGAATTCAGGGAAAACAGTGTCAAATTCTTTATCCGCCACCTTTGATCCAGATTTGATACGTTTAAAGAGCATTATGCTTTTTTCAAAAAGCAGGCTTTCAATACCATGACGCTACCATCTACCTTGCCCTCTACTTCCTCTGCATCGTCGGTGAGGCGTATGTTTTTTACCTTGGTACCACGCTTGATGATGTCGGATGAACCCTTTACTTTTAGGTCTTTGATTACTGTTACTGAATCGCCTTCGGCGAGCAAATTACCGTTTGAATCTTTTACTTCCATATCTTTGAATGGTACGATGTTTAAAAAGAGGGTAAAGGTACGATAATTAAATTATCTACAACATGCGGTGACTCTCCAAGGCAGGGCTTTCTTATAAAAATTCGTTTCATTGAGTGCAGGAATGAAAATGTTTAAACTACGGGATATCCGAAACAAAATTTCCCCCTCATCGCTGCCGGAGGCAGCGATGAGGGGGATGGGGTTTGGGGGCGGCGGCACCGCCCCCAAACCCCATGCGTATCAGGTTTGGGAATTAACAAATATATAAAAGTCATTGTGTGATTCTTTTTTTCCACGTTTTCGTTTCTCTGCGAGTGCCAAAATAGTTTGAGCAATCTGTTCTAAAACTAAGTCAATTGTACTGTCCTTACCGCTTCTCATTGCATCCCACAATTGTTTTTTGAATGTTCGCAA
>JANMMZ010000064.1:0-29376 GCA_031373665.1 Saprospiraceae bacterium
GCCGTTGCCATTCGATTGAAAGATGAGGAAGTGGCCGTTGCCATTCGATTGAAAGATGAGGAAGTGGCCGTTGCCATTCGATTGAAAGAAAAGGAAATGGTCGATGCCCTTCAATCGAAAGAAAGGCAACTGCACCAAAAGGACATGGCCGAAAGCAAGACGGAACAGCACCGGTTGGAAGAAGCGGTGGCGGAACGAACAATAGAATTGAGGAAACAGCAAGAATTTTCGGACGCCATCATCGACACCTCGCCCGATGTCATTGTTGTTTATGACCAGGAAATGCGCGTATTGCGGTACAACAAGGCCAGCGCAGCGGTCTTTAACCGTCCCAAAGAGGAGATTCTCGGCAAGACGCTGGAATCGCTTTTTCCGGGCGAGGAAAATGGGAAAGCCTATCACGACATCCGACGGGCACTCAACGGCGAGGACGTTTATGAACCCAGTTTTTATTCCCCCGAATTGCGCAATTATAGTGAAATCTATTACACGCCGCTCAAAGACGAAAACGGGGAGGTGTATGCCGCCATGACCATAATTCGCGATATCACTGTCATAGCCGAAGCAAGTGAAAAGGTAAGGCAGGCCAACGCCTCGCTCAACGAGCGCAATATTTTTGTCGAAACGCTGATAAACGCCTCGCCCGATTTGATAATGGTCATTGACCAAGATTTGCGTTTTCTGAAAGCAAATGAAACGGCTGAAACCATTTTCAAAACCGTTCATCAGGGCAGTATTATTGGCAAAAAAATTATTGAGGTTAATCCTAAATCTGAAAGTTCAAAGAAATACCTGAACATCATAAAAGCATTCAAAAGCGAACATGAGCACGCCGTGCAAGAAAAGTCAACGATCTCAGAAGATTTCTATGAAAGTAGTTACACTCCCCTAAAAAATTCAGAGGACGAAATTTACGCAGTCATGGTCATCAGCCACAACATCACGGCGCAAATGGAAAGCGCGCGCCAAATCCGGCAGATGAACGACACGTTCAACTATGCCGAGCAAATCGGACTGTTCGGCAGTTATCAGGTCGAGTTGGCTACCCAAGAGTTCAAGTGGTCCGACAACCTGTACCGCCTGATGGGCTTCGAGCCGGGCGAGATTCCGCCCACCTCCAAAGATTTCATGAATTGTGTCCATCCCGATGATGTGCAGATTGTGCAAGCGGCCAACCATGATGCCTTTGTCCTGAAAAAGTATTCCAATTGGGATTACCGCATGATCCAAAAAGACGGCCAGACCATCCATGTGCGCGGGACGGGGCAATTGATTACCGAGAGCAATGGCAAAGAATGGGTGATAGGCACCTTGCAGGACATCACCGAGGCCGTCGGGCAACAGGCCGACCGCGACGTATTGATGGCCGCCAAAAACGAGGCCGAAGTAAAACGGCAGATTGCGGAAGACACCGTGAAAGCGAAACAGCAATTCCTGTCGAACATGAGCCACGAAATCCGCACGCCGATGAACGCCATCATCGGTTTCACGAACGTGATTTTAAAGACCGATTTGGAAGACCGCCAAAAGGAATACATCTCCGCGATAAAAGAATCGGGCGACGCGCTGTTGGTGCTGATAAACGACATCCTCGACCTCGCCAAAGTGGATGCGGGGAAAATGGTTTTTGAGCAAAAGCCGTTCAACCTCGCGGCCTCGGTGGCGAGCATGGTGCGGCTTTTTGAGATTAAAATGCAGGAAAAAAACCTCGTTTTAATAGAGGAATACGATGCGGCCATCCCAAAATCATTGGTCGGCGACCCAATGCGGCTGCGGCAAATCATCATCAACCTGATGAGCAATGCCGTGAAATTCACCCACAAAGGGCAGATTGCGATGCGGGTGAAATTGCTCGAAATGGATGCCGAAAAAGCGGTCGTCGAGTTCGCCTTGACCGACACGGGCATCGGCATTTCGGAAGAAAAACTGGGGCAGGTCTTCAATAATTTTGAACAGGTTTATACCGAGGGCGGCGGAGCCTACGGTGGCACGGGTCTCGGCCTTGCCATCGTCAAACAATTGATAGAACGGCAGGGCGGCACCATCGAGGTGACCAGCGAACTGGACAAAGGCTCGGTGTTCAGTTTTGTGATGACTTTCAATCAATCGGAGGGCGAAACGGAGGTGGCGATTGAAAATCCGATTGAAATAGATGCTAAATTGGAGGGCGTCAAAGTGCTCGTCGTCGAGGATATGCCGCTCAACCAGATGCTGATAAAACTGATCATCATGGATTTCGGCTTTGAAATTGACATCGCCGAAAACGGGAAAATCGCAGTTGAAAAACTGCGGGCTAACCAATATGACATCGTGCTGATGGACTTGCAGATGCCCGAAATGAACGGTTTTGAAGCGACTGCTTTTATCCGAAATGAGCTGAAACTTTCCATCCCCATCATCGCTTTGACGGCCGACGTGACGACGGTAGATATGGAAAAAAGCAAGGCGGCGGGGATGGACGATTATATCTCGAAACCGGTGGACGAGGAATTGTTGTACAATAAGATCGCCAAGTTGCTCAAGAAACGGTGATTAATATTTTAGGAGCCGTGGCATCGGTCGTCTTTTTGCCGTTTGTGGCTGCTAGAAAGTGATGAACTACTAAATACGTGAATTATATAACTCTTACCGACAATTGTGTAATACTAACCTGAGCAGTCGCCCTGACCTTTGCTCCGTGGAAATATATTCACAAACGAACCGTGCCATTCGCCGGAAATAAATAAATAACACAATGAAAAAAGTAATTTTCTCTTTAATGCTCCTCTCTATGGTAGTGTTTGCGTGCAAAACTTCGCAAAAAAGCCAAGATGAAAAGAACAATAAAACAGGCCTGAATAAATCTGAAAAAGGTGCTATTATTGGAGCCTCCTCTGGTGCGGTTGTCGGTGGTGTCATCGGCTATAAAGGTAAAAACACGGCCCTTGGGGCTATTTTGGGTGCGGCCGTAGGTGGTACTGTTGGAGCCGTGATTGGCAATAAAATGGACAAACAAGCCAAAAAAATGGCAGATGATCTTGGAAATTCTGCCACGGTAGAACGGGTGGGTGAAGGTATCAAATTGACCTTCAATAGCCAATTGCTGTTCGATTTCGGCAAAACAGACCTAAAGGAATCCAACAAATCAGACCTTCAGAGATTTGCTGAAACGCTGAAGGAATACCCCGAAACCGATTTGCTGATTGTGGGTCATACCGACGACGTGGGTTCCGAATCGTTTAATAAGAAATTGTCAAGGCAGCGAGCGGGTGCGGTGTCTTCTTACCTCGGAAACTTGGGTGTCAGTAGTAGCCGCTTGAGGATAGAGGGTCATGGTGAGTTGCAACCAACCACCTCCAATGACACCGAGAGTAACCGCTCGCAGAACCGACGGGTGGAAATCGCCATCTATGCCAATGAAAAGATGAAATCGGAAGCGAGACAGGAAGTAGGGAAGTAATATTGGCAAAGACCCCGTTTTTTGGGGTTCTATTTGTGAACCTACTTGTTTATGGGGTTTCATAACTGGTCAGTCAAGTCAATACTGGGAGTTCGTCCAACGCATCAGAATAGACTTGACTGACCACTAAGGAAATCGTTCTGCCACTGTTGGTGTCAGGTGCAAAAAATCTATGCTAAATAATATCACTGATTCAAATACATCATTTTTACCTCATACGCACCATTCACCACTACTTTTTCACTTTCCTCGATACCTTTCAAAATAAGGGTTCGAGTGCCATCATCTTCGCCGGTTTGCACATAAGCCAGTTCGTATTCCTCCGGCCCATGTTTTAGGAACACCGCCGTTTTGCCATTGATTTCAGTGAGGGCGGAGTTGGGCACAGATATTTGGCGGTTGGCCTGATTATTCAGGGCTTTTAGCGTCACAAATTCTCCAATTTTGAACTCGCCTTTGGGATTATCCATTTCAAAAAGCACCCGTTGGCTTTGGTTGCCAGGGTTCATCGTTTGGGCTTGCGAAACCAATCGCACCTCCGCACTTTTGTGGTCGTCAGTGCTACAGGTCACCAAAAATTTATTACCAGCCCGAATCACAGGAACATCTCGGTCATACACTTGCGCTTCTACATACACTTTATTCAAATTGGTAATGGTGAACAAGGTCTGCCCAGCCACCACTTCCGCGCCCGGGGTGAGGGTAAACGTACCGACCACCCCGCTAATCGGTGCAACCAAAGCCACCGTGCGATTATTGGCAGCCGAGTTGATCCCAACGGCCTTGTTTTCAAGGGTTTGCAACTCAACCAAAGCCTGATTATAATTGGATTCGGCAGCCTGTACGTCGCGTCCTGCTGCGATATCCTCTATTTTTTTCAATCGTTCCAGTTCGCGTTTGGTGGCTGCTACCCGAGTTTTGGAAGTCTCAATTTGTAGTGCTAGCCCTGCATTGCTCGTTGCCATACCCACCTGATCGGGCGTGCCAATGGTTTGTTGGAGCACTGCCAAGGTTTGACCAGCGCGCACCGTCTGGCCAACCACCACATTCACCCGCGTAATGCGCCCGCCCTGCGGAGCCACCACCGCACCCAATCCACCCGAAGCCGGGATGACCGTACCGAACATGGTCGTAGCCGATTGGTAATCGTCCATTACGATGGGTTGGGTTAGTATTTCAAACAAGAACTGGGTCTCTTTGGGTGCAAATACTGATTTGCCGCCACCGCCACCGCCACCTTTAGGGCCGTGCTCATCGTCGCCGTGGGCAAAGACAGGATTCCATTGAGGGGTCGAAACCCAGGCACTGGCCAATAGTAACACCACGGTCAATATCCGATGGCGACGACGACCGACAAACCACACCAACAAACCACCCACTAGCAAACCGCCCAGAAACCAAATCCACCCATGTGTATGAGTGTGTCCACCAATCACCGCCGCCGCAGCCGTCAGTTTTTGGCCTACATGCACCCCTTCCAACCCAATGAGATCAGCCCCGTTGGGGTGCGACACCTGCACATGGAGCGTATAATCTTTGTTTTCAGGAAAGGTGCTGTGCAACTCGTACACCCCCGGCGAAACCGACATTACTTCAAATATAGGTTGAGGGCTTTCCAGCGTGCTGATGTTTAACGCCGCCTTTTCAATGGGGCGATTGGTCTTGAAATCAGCCACAAAAAGCGTTAAGTGCCCTTCCTGTCCCGCTACGAGTTCGGGATAATAAAGCGTGAGTTCATATTTGTCAGATTCGCCATAGACCGTGAAATGGTTAGCCCCCGGTTGCCCGCCCGTCTCGGCGTGAGCGGCATCGTCGCCATGCGCTGCATGGGTAGTGCCATCGGCGTGGGTATGCGCCTCTTGTGCCGATACCAGCGTCGGAATCAAGCATGCAGACAGAAAAAATAATAGGTATTTCATATTTTATTTAATTTTCTTCACTAATCAATTGCCTGCCAAATACTTTAGGCGCAACTGTGATTCATTCAAGGTTTTTATCTGATTGGCGTATTCCACTTGTATCGAGAAAGCTTCATCCAAGGTTCGCAAAAAAGTGATATAATCTATTTGTCCAGCCTCGCGCATCCGAGTGGCCGCTGCGATCAAGGCGCGGCTTCGCGGTAGTGCTTCCTGCTGATAGTACTGTATTTTAGCCCATGCATTGGCAGCCTCTGATTGGGCGCGTTGCGATTCCAGGGTCACGGCTTGCCCTTTTACTTCAGCGCGGGCCAAAGCGGCTTGGCTTTCGACTTTAGCGGTATTGATGGCTGCGCGATACTGCCCGACCCAAAGCGGAATCCCAACGCTGGCCTTAAAGCGGTAATCTATTGGAGTGCTTCTGGCACCCTGATTGAGGTATCCAAGGGAAAAATTAGGCAAACCCTGACTTTTAGCCAACCCTATTTGCCGCTCGGCTAGTGCCGCTGCTTGCTGCTCATAGGCAACAGAAGGATTCTGATGACCACCCAACAAAACACTGATTACGCCAAAAGTATCCGCATCAAGCGGCAACAATACGCCTATTTCGATCAAACCCGTAAATGTGGCCAGTTGCTGGCGCAATACCGATGCTTTCTGGGCGGCGGCCAGCCGCTCCTGATACACCTTTCCTGCCTCGTTTTCGGCCATTGTTTTTTGTAAAAAATCAATCTCCCCTCCAGCAAACTGTCGGATAGCAGTATTTGAAATGGATTGATATAAACTATCGCGCGTGGCCCACTGATTGCTTTGATATTCAGCCACTTGCGTTTCCAGATAAAGGGTACGAACCATGTAACGCAGGTCATTCTCGCCAACCCGCTGCCCAGCGACGGCTAAAGCCGTTTCGGCCTTGGCCACCTGCTTTTGTCGAACATACACCGTCGGAAACTCGAAGGATTGTGATATCCCGATCGCATAAAACTCTCCCGTTGGGCTTTCTGTATTCACTTCGGGGTTGGGCAGGTTGAAGGCTGCTTTTTCTCCATATTTTTTGGCCTCCACTTCATAAGCCCCCACCCGTGCAAGGGGATGGTTTTGAAGCGCGGCCTGAACGGCGACTTCAAGAGTGGTTTGGGCGCATATTGGGAGCGTGAAAAAGAGGCTACCAAATATATTAATTATTTTTTTCATGTTTTAGTATTGTCAACAACCTTTAACTTTGTTATTCCAAATAACACTCAATATTCACAACCACCGCCGCACTTTTTTGCAATATTCCGCATAGGATATCCCATGTTTTCCTTGTAAAAACGCTTCCTCCAGCCGCACTTGGATTTGAACCACCACTAGGCCGAGCGCCAACGCCACGAGTGTTACCAAATTGGGCATCACCAAAAATAGTCCGACCAGTGTGGCTTGCATTCCTAGAAAAATAGGATTGCGCGACACTCCAAACAGTCCTTTGGTAACCAATTCGGTATCGTTTTTTTCGTCAATTCCAATCCTCCACGAATCAGCCATCTGAACCTGGGCGATACTGATCCAGATCAAAGCGACGAATAACGTCACCACCCCTGCCATTGTCAATCCATCGGGTAAAGGAAGCGGAAATAACCAGTTTCGAGCAGTGTCAGTTCCCAAGACCTGAATCGCGCCACTTAGAATAAGGGTGGCAAAAATGCCTTTAAACAACCGCCCAATAAAATCGTGCGCTGAATCTGTATTGCCGAATGTGAGCGGATTAATGCCCGTTTTTCGGTAAATACGGTACGATGGCAACACAAATGTGAGTCCGACGATGAGGAGGATGTAGATCAATAAAAGGACTTTCATTATTCAGTAACAGTGAGTTCTAACTCGTCTTTGATGAATGATTTGACGCCCGATGCTCCCGAAATTTCCAGCCAAATGGGGCTTTCAATGTCTTGAATACCAAGTTTGAAGGTAAAAAAACCACAGCATTGCCGCTCAGCCTGAATGAATACCATAAGTTGTCCAAGCGTCTCGTCTGAGCCAGCGAAGCGAAAAGCATAGCCATGCTCGGTCTCCACCGTTTCGAGGATTTTCTTTTTCAACTCGGCAACCGCGCCCGCCTTGCGGGCTTGCAATTCCGGTGTGGTGAGTTTACAAGCGATTTCCTTGTTGGTATTCACGACGTTGAGTTGGTCAAAAGACTGGCTGACGGTGGTCGCGTTGTTCTGTTGTTTTTGCTTACAGGAGAGCATCAGAAGCGCAACCAGCAAGCAGGCGGTGATGTATTTCATATAATGTCGTTTATTTCATTTTTTCCTTCAAAATAACCCTCTACCGCTTTCTTCCCCCATACCCAAAATACGGTCGGGGTCACAATCATATCCAATAAAGTCGAAGACAGCAAACCACCTAAAATGACAGTGGCTACTGGATATAAAATTTCTTTTCCAGCCGCTTGCGCGTCCAAAGTCAACGGAATCAGGGCCAATGCCGCCACGAGTGCCGTCATCAGTACAGGGACTAGGCGTTCGAGTGAACCGCGTATAATCATTTGTTTATCAAACTGTTCGCCCTCGTGTTCCATGAGGTGGAGGTAGTGAGAAATCATCATAATCCCATTGCGCGAGGCGATACCCGTGAGCGTAATGAAGCCCACCAAAGTTGCCACCGAAAAAGTGCCGCCCGTGAGCCACACTGCTATGACCGAGCCGACCAGTGCCAGTGGAATATTCAGCATCACCTGCACCACAATGCGCCATGAGCGAAAATGAGCAAAGAGTACCAAGAAAATACCTAAAAAAGCAAATAAACTCAAGATGCCAATGAGTCGAGAAGCCTCTTTTTGTGCTTCGAACTGGCCTCCAAATTGAAGAAAATATCCTTGCGGCATTTTTACTTTTTCACCGATGGCTTTTTCTAAGGCTAATACGGTACTGCCAAGGTCGCGCCCCTGCACATTGCACGATACGACGATGCGCCGCTGTCCATTTTCATGGCTCACCGAGTTGATACCCTTTTCGTACTCGATGTGGGCAATACTTTCGAGGGGAATGAGCGTACCATCGGGTGTATGGATTTGAGTTTTACGGATATTTTCTAAATTCTCCCGATCTTCGGCCACGGCTCGCAACACAAGGTCAAAGGTTTTTTGTCCATCCAAAATTTGGCTGATAACCTTGCCCCCAAACAGCACTTCAAGATCACGTGCTACCTCGCCAGTCTGCATTCCATAGCGTTGGAGGGCGGCGCGGTTGAGGCGGATCGTCAGTTGAGGCACCAGTACTTGGCGTTCTACCTGTACGTCCACCGCTCCGGGTATGGTTTCTGCGACTTCTTTGATTGCTCCAGCCAATCCCCGCAATTCGGCCAAATCTTCTCCGAACACCTTAATGGCCACCTGAGCCCGCACCCCGCTCAACAAATGATCTAGTCGGTGCGAAATAGGCTGTCCGATACTAACCGATACCCCCGCTAAGTTATCCAGTTGTTTACGGATATCAGCAACGACCTCTGTACGTGGCCGGGCATCAGGCTTCAAGTCCACGTCAATTTCGGAGTTGCTCACAGGTTCTACGTGTTCATCCAGTTCGGCGCGGCCTGTTCGGCGAGCAGTATAGCGCACATCAGGGACGCGCAAGATGAGTTTTTCGGCTACCGTGCCTATTTTATTGCTTTCTTCCAAGGAAGTACCCGCCGGGGCGTACAAATTGACGGTAAAACTGCCTTCATTGAAGGGCGGCAAAAACTCCGTACCAAACTGTGTAACCATCGCTGCCGCGCCAATAACCAAGGCTATGGCCACTGTAATGACCGTTTTTGAATAATTTAACCCAAAATTTAGCACTTTCACATCTTGCCGTTTCAGCCAGCGCACCAACCTGCTTTCCTTGTGCTCACTCAGGCTTGCATTGGCCAATAAATACGAACAAAGTGCAGGCGTAACCGTCAATGACACGACCAATGAGGCCAAAATGGATGTGATGTAAGCAATGCCCAGTGGGGCAAAAATCCGCCCCTCGATCCCCTGTAAAGAGAACAAAGGCAAAAATACCAAGACCACGATGATGGTCGCATATACAATGGAGTTGCGGACTTCACTACTGGCTTCATAAACCACGCGCAAAGTATTTTTGGGATTATCTGCCGTCCTATTTTCTTTCAACCGGCGAAACACATTTTCAACATCTACGATCGCGTCATCCACCAATTCGCCAATAGCGATGGCAAGTCCACCGAGCGTCAGCGTATTGATAGAAATATCAAACCACTTAAATATCAATGCCGTGACAACCAATGAAATCGGGATAGCCGTCAGTGTAATAATGGTCGTGCGGAAGTTCAATAAGAACAAAAATAGTACAATAATGACCAAAATAAACCCGTCTCGGAGGGCATGTTCCACATTGGTCAATGAATTCTGGATAAAACTTTTTTGCTGAAAAACCTTTCCATTCAGCCGCACATCGGGCGGCAGCGAGGGTTCCAATTCTGCCAAAGCCTTTTCAATATCGTCTGTCAAGCCGACGGTACTTGCCCCCGGTTGTTTTTCCACCGTGAGTATGACCGCAGGGCGGCCATTTACGGAAGCATCGCCGCGCTTGATGGCTGCGCCAAAACGCACGTCGGCCACTTGGCTCAGTAATACAGGCAATCCTTCCCGATTCGCTACGACCGTCCGCTGTAAATCTTCTAAATTTTTAGATCGTCCTAATATGGAGATCAGCACCTCCGATCCGTAGCGATTGAAAAAACTACCCGTTGCGTTCAGGTTGGCATTTTCGAGGGCGCGATCTAGGTCTTCGAGGGTTAGGCTGTATTGCTTGAGTTTAACCGACGATACCAGCACTTGATATTGGAGTCGGTCGCCGCCAATGGGGATGACCTGAGCCACTCCTTTGATCGCCAATAACCTGCGTCGAATCGTGAAATCGGCCAATGTCCGCAGGTCTGCCGCCGTACTAATGGTTTGACCAGTCATACTGTCTGGCTCAGCCGTCACACCAATCAGCATAATCTGCCCCATCACCGACGAAATAGGCCCCATGACTGGCACTATGCCGTTTGGGAGTGGCACGGTGGAGAGTTTTTCGGCCACCAATTGGCGGGCGCGGAACACATCCACATCCCACCCAAACTCTACGAATACCAGCCCGATGCCCCGCGACGAACTGCTGCGCACTGTTTCCACACCGGGTGACCCATTGAGCGCAGTTTCGATGGGCAGTACGGCTTGTACCTCAATTTCTTCGGGCGACATGCCACCTGTTTCGAGGAATACCGTCACCCGTGGACGATTTAGATCGGGTAATACATCCACTGGCAAGTTGATGGCCGTCCAACTGCCCCACACCAACAGCAGTACTGCTGCTGCTATCACGAATAGGCGGTTTTGGAGAGAAAACTTGATGAGTTGATTGAGCATGATTATATGTTACTTAGTTTTTAGGTTTAACAGGTCGCCGCCGCCGAAAACTACAAAACAAAAAATTTTGGGCTGTCTGAAACGGCGTGATATGTACCGTTTCACGGCATTTTATGCGGCGAAAAAACAGGCTAAACACTGCGTTCATACCTGCCCGTGAGTATTGTTGAATGTCTAAACCACTGCACTTTTGTGGCCCTTTTTCTGAAAAAGTACCCAGCACAAAATAGCCTCCAGGTCGAATAGCACTTTGCGCGATGTCGGCATAGCGGCGCACCGACGCTTCGTCAATCAGAAAATGAAATGCCGCTCGGTCATGCCAAAAATCGTAAGGCTCTGTAGGCTCAAACGCCGTGACATCACTGACAATCCATTCCACCAAGTTAGCCTTATCGCCCAACCGGGCTTTGGTGCGCTCGATGGCATTGGCCGAAATGTCGAGTACGGTGATGTTCGTGAAGCCTTGTTCTAGCAGCGCGTCCACCAGATTACCATCTCCCCCTCCGATGTCAATAATACGGGCGTGTTTCTGCAACTCAAACAGTGCGACAAACTCCATACTCGTACGAGGGTACTCTTGAAACCAACTCACCTCATCAGGCGCTTTGGTTTGATAAATATTCTCCCAATGAGACTTGGTTGTACTTAGCATAAGAACGAATAAAAAAAAGTGTAAAAAGAATGTTTGGTGGAAACTAAAAAAAATTTACCAAATTTAACTTTATATACGAGGTAAATTGTCGGGGTGACTCAAAGTCACCCCGACAATATTTCATAAAAAATGCGCCTCCCCTTTTACACAGCCTCTTGTTTTTAATGGCTGTGTTCCTTAGGCGTATTCGCCGCCCCTGCCTTGGCGGGTTCTACTTTTATCACAAAATCGGCCGCATGCACCTTGCCACTAGTCTGAAATTGAAGCCATCCCCTATAAGTACCGGGTTTGGCGAAGGTCGTGTTCATCTCCAACTCGTCGCCAGCGGCTTCTGGGTGTACGTGCAAAAACTCCTTGGTCGTGGTTTCGATCATCACCACATGTGCCTTTGCACCTAAGTAATTTTCGATCTTGTCCGGAGTTATTCGCTGGCCTTTTTCTGTTATATCAATGTGTATGTGGCCAGAAGTACCAGCGGCAATGGCGGATCCATGCGGATCGAAAGTAACGGAATAGCCATCCACCGATGTAGTCATTTTGGGTTGGGTATAAACCATCGCTTTGGCAGGCGAGCCCACCACATTGAGTTCCGTTTTGTTCACCTGATTCAGCGCGCCGAGGGGTTTGTAATCAGTGAAGGCTAAGTATTTGCCTCCTGAATCGAACCGGGTTTCGTTGTGGCCGCGCCCATTGGTGAATTTGTCACCCTTACCCAGCACCTTAATATCATAAGCACCACTGGCTTGATACTCGGGATGTATGTGGTCAAACCAAGAGAGGTCGTCAGAAACCAGAATTAGGTGCATTTTTTTCTCGTGTACAAGGTCGAGGGGAACAGGAGCCGATTCGTTGCCCTTGATTTTGGGCGTAAAAGAAAGCATGGCCGCCTTGCCCGCTTCGAGTTGGGCAGGGTTGGTTGTGAATGCCGTAAAATATTCGTTTTTATTGGCCTCCACTTCGACTTTTGATGGTTCCAAATCCATGTGACATACTGGACAAGGGCCGGGTTGGTCATAAGTTTTGCCCTTCTCGCAGTTCATTGGGCATATATATTTGGTGCCGGGTGTAGCAGACTCGGCGGTTTGGGGCGTGGTTTTAGACCCCTCATTTTTACAGGCAGAAAATGCCATAAGTGACCCCACGAGCACGAGGCTCGCGATGAATATATTTTTCATAAAATATTGATATTGAACACATTGACTGATATGAGTAAACATATCAGCAACGGTTGAAATAAAGAAAAGTTGAAATATATACGTCGGGCTGACGCGGTACTTAGTAACGGTGAAAACCAATCAGTTAAAAAGGATAAATTATTGTTTCACCGTTACTAAGTACACTGTAAATTAAGTTTGTCTATTTTTGAGTAGTATATTTTTTCGTCAGACGAGCCAATTTTTGAGTTCATAGCAGCGCTATGGACAATAAAATTGGGGAAGTATGACGGAAAAAGGTTTAGCCAAAATATGAATAAATTTATTTTACAGTGTACTAAGCAGATCGTTTTGGCGGTTGCCAAATAGGGAAGTAAACATCTTCAGGCAGGTGGTCGGCAAAGTAAAAAGCCTGTTTGTGCACCAAATCATTTAGGAGAAAACCACTCGAATACACGAAAGGCATAATAGGTGAAAATGCCGCACTGGAGTGAAACACAATGCCACAACCGGGGCAATGACACCCCTCATTGTTGTGGTCGCACGGGCAAGGATGTTCGGAATGCTGACCTAACGAATCATTCCCACAAGGAGTTTGGACTTCGTTTGGGGAGCAGCAAGATTTTTTAGAATAGTCCTGAGTATTTGTCGCAAGGTCGCTATTGTCGCTATGGCAAGCCAAAGCGTTGTTCGCTGATAAGCAGAACAAGCAAAACAAAAGAACCTGTGTGACAAATTTAAAATTCATAATAATAATTCTATTACAACATAGACTCAATGATGTTCTCTTCTGTAACGCCTTCTGCTTCGGCCTTGTAGTTACGCACGATGCGGTGGCGCAGCACGAGGTTGGCAATCGCCTTCACATCTTCAATATCGGGCGAGTATTTGCCACGGATAGCAGCGGCGCATTTCGCGCCCAATACCAAATATTGGCTTGCACGAGGGCCTGCTCCCCAACCGAGGTAATTGTTTGCCTCTTTGGTGGCACGGCTAGTACCGGGGCGTGTTTTGGAGGCCAAACCTACGGCGTATTCCAATACATTATCGCTCACTGGTATTTTTCTGATCAATTGCTGGTAAGCAAGTATTTGCTCCGAAGTCAAGATATGATTCAACTTTACCTCCCGTGAAGACGTGGTGTTTTTTACCACTTCTACTTCTTGCTCGTAAGTCGGATAAGTCAATGGCACATTAAACATAAAACGATCCAACTGCGCTTCGGGCAATGGATAAGTGCCTTCTTGTTCGATCGGGTTTTGAGTAGCCAATACAAAGAAAGGAGATGGCAAGAGATGGCGAACACCGCCCACTGTTACCGAACGCTCTTGCATGGCCTCCAACAAGGCTGCCTGTGTTTTAGGCGGCGTACGGTTGATCTCATCCGCTAAAATGATATTTGAAAATACGGGACCACGGGTAAATCGAAACTTGCGATCTTCGTCCAATATTTCAGAACCTGTAATATCGGAAGGCATCAAATCGGGCGTAAACTGAATACGTTTGAAATCAAGATCTAATACTTCTGCAATGGTACTGACCAATAGTGTTTTCGCCAATCCCGGTACCCCTACCAAAAGGGCGTGTCCATTAGAAAAAAGAGAAATTATAACCGCACGTACCACTTCATCCTGTCCTACTATCACTTTTCCAATTTCCGCAGAAAGGTCTCTGTATGCTTTTGACAACGCATCTACCGCTTCCACATCCGAATTAAATTGAGCCATGTTTTATTTATTTGTATAATTTTTGTGTATTAAGTCCCTATAAACGCCAGTTTCTAGGCTTTGTTTCAAAAAGGGAGGCGCAAAAATACATAAGTTTCCAGATCATTGTCAAATTTTCCATACTTTTCGCCCATCAAAATAATAAAATATGAAACTCAAGTTTTGCGGAGCAGCCAGAGAGGTGACAGGATCGAGCCATTTACTCATTTTGGACGATGGCACACAGATACTTTTAGACTGCGGATTGTACCAAGGTGGTGGCGACGATGATGGGCGCAGCACAAGTAACCCACCCAATCCATTGGAGGGGTTTAATGAGAAATGGCTATTCAATCCAGCAGATTTGGATTGCCTTATTGTAAGCCACTCCCACATAGACCATACGGGCAGGATACCCAAATTGGTGCGTGATGGATTTCGCGGTAAAATATATTGTACCCATGCCACCCGCGATCTTTGCGCGCTGATGTTGATGGACAGTGCTAAAATACAGGAGGCAGATACCGTCAGGCACAACAAGAAAAAGCATTTTGAAGATGAAGAACAGGAGCCGCTGTACACGATGGAAGATGTGACGGAGACCATCCGCCTGTTTGCCAGTTTCAACTATGAGCAATGGTTTCATATTCGATCCAATGTGCGCGTCTTATTTCGCGATGCGGGCCACATACTTGGCAGTTCTAGTATTACGGTTGAAGTAACGGAAAATGGCAAAACCACCACCGTCGGTTTCACAGGCGATATTGGCCGACCCAATCGCCCTATTTTGGGCGACCCGCTACCTATGCCCGAAGTGGATTATTTGATCTGTGAGAGTACTTATGGCGACCGCGTACACGAATCTGCACCTGATGAAGTGGAGCGGTTTACTAATATCATCAAATATACGTGTTTAGAAAAAGAAGGGAAGGTTATTATTCCAGCATTCTCCGTCGGGCGTACCCAAGAGGTGGTCTTTATGTTGGATAAACTAAGAAGCCTTGGGCGATTGCCGGCCATACCCGTTTATGTAGATAGCCCATTGGCGGTGAATGCAACTGATATTTTTGTGAAGCACCCCGAATGTTTTGACAGCGATGTACACCGATACATGTTGGAAGATGAGAATCCATTTGGATTCAATGAATTAAAATATATACGTGACGTGGAGGAATCCAAGCGACTCAATGATTCGCGAAAGCCTTGCATCATTATTTCTTCATCAGGTATGATGAATTCGGGCCGAGTACGGCACCACCTTGCCAATAATATTGAAAACGCCCGCAACACTTTTTTGATCGTGGGTTACTGTTCCCCCAACACTCCTGGAGGTCAGTTGCGCGCAGGTGCACGCAGCCTGTGGCTGATGGGTCAGGAGAAGCAAGTGAATGCCCAAGTGGAGGTCATGGACTCCTTCTCTGCACATGGAGACCGAATCGAAATGTTGGATATGATCAAAAATCAAGCCTCCTCAGCCCGGAAGGTGTTTTTGACACACGGCACCTTGGATCGGCAAGAAAAATGGCGCGATTTCTTATTGGAAAATGGTTTTAAATCGGTGGAAATACCTGAACTTGGATCGGAATATGAACTTTTGTGAGGAAGTGTTCATGGTGATAACGAATTTATTCTCCTATGCCCATGTCGTTAATCCAAGTCATTTACATAATCAAGAAAATGCTACTTATCATTCATTGAGCAAAGGCAAAAGTACTTCCACCCTCGTACCCGAACGCTGCCCATTGGTCAAGTCGCTAAGGTCGCTGATGGTGATATATTGAGCATCTTTGTGTTTTTGGATTTGGTGAAGCAATTTGATGCGCTCATTGGTGATATCCATACCACGGGAGCGATGCTGTTGAAACCCGCTTTGATTGAGTTGTTTTTGACGGCCTTTATTGATGCCCACTCCATCATCTTCTATGATGCAGCGCATCATGTTGTCTGCTTCCAATAGTTGAAACTCAATGATGAGACGGCCTTCTTGGCGAGGGCGGAGGCCATGTTCTATGGCGTTTTCGACAAAAGGCTGGATAATCATCGTGGGGATCAGCAACTCTTCCAAATCGCTGTGCCGTGGTACGATGATTTTGAACTCCAATCGGTCACGAAACCGCAACTTTCTATTAATATCCAAGTATCGCTCCAAAAACTCGACCTCTTGCTCCACCGAAACTTCTTCCAATTCGGAATACTCTAAGGTATGGCGCATCATTTTAGCAAATTTGGCCAAATATGATTCTGCATCGGCATTTCGGCCAGAAGTGACCAATCCCTGAATAGCATTGAGGGCATTGAACATAAAATGCGGATTCATCTGGGCGCGGAGGGCGCGAAGTTGAAGCCCTGCTACCCGCAATCGAGCCATTTGCGATTCCTGACGGCTCCGCTCCAACTGATGCCTCGCTTCTATTTCCTGCCGTTCTCGGTCGCGCAGCGCATCAAAATGTTGTTGGTTGAGTTCGGTTACCCTTGTTTGCCAAGTGTATGCTTTGTCATATTCGCTTTTTTCTGCATTCAAAGCCGCCAAATTTTGGCATACTTGCCCCAAATGGTAGAGGTCATTGCCCTCTTTACCCGCTTCCCAAGCCCTTTCTAAGTGCTCTTCGGCTTGTGCGGTATTTTCTAATTGTAAAAAAACGCCCGCTCGCCAATTTTCTATCTTGGAGAGATTGGTAAAATCGGAGGGTTTGACTGGAGGGTCATATTGGGTGGCTGCTTGCCCAAATAAATTAAGTGCTCTGACCGCATTGCCACCCATCATGGCCAAAATACCCAAATTGCTAAGTGCGTGGGTTTTGGCTTCTGATTCGCCCACGCCCACTACGGTCAATACTTTTTCAAAGTGTGCTTGCGCCTGTTCGGCATCATTGCGGGCCAATGCCGCCCGTCCAGCATTCAGGTAATGCCATGCTAACCGTGGTCTCAGGTTATATTTTTCAACAATTGGCAGCACACTCCGGTATGCATCTTGGCTTTTTTCTTTTTCATCCAACCGCTCATAGAGGTCGCCCAACCCGCTGAGTACCAATGTTTTTATATAAAAATCCTTCAATCCAGCAGTATCGTCCAATGCCAGCAAATATTTTTCTGCCTCCATCAAGCAACTCAACGCCTGACGGAGATTGCCCATATGCAAATATAAAAAGCCCTCGCGACAGGTTATATGTGCTCGAAGTATATTTGAAGAAGACTCATTCATGTATTTATTGGCCCTTTCAATAGCTTCTTCTGCTTCCTCCCAAGCCCTTTGATTGAGGTGGGTAGCGGCAATATCAGCCCATATTTCGGCCAATTTATCGCCTTCGGCGAGGCTTTCTAAAATATGTACTGCCAATCGAGCATGGATCAATGACTGATCATAGCGATGCCATTGGTTTTCAATGAAGGCGGTACTTTGGTGGTATGACAGACGGATGGCAAACGGACTGCGAGGAGTAAGCAAGCCAGCCAATTCATGAAGTGCTGCTTTGGCCTGCTCAAAGTCTGTATAGACCCAGCGGGCCAGCTTGTCGCTCAAGCGTTGCAGCAGGGTATTTTCAGACGAAGAATGCATGTGTTATCTCGATGAGAACTGTTACTTTTGCGCAAATATAAGTGAACTAATGAATATTGACAAATTTTAACCTGTTTTGACGTAGTTATGTTAAATATTATAATTCGTATTGTGGCAGTTTTTGCCGCTTTTTGTGCCATACAATATGTGATTCCTTACCATTTACTTGCCTTTGCTGGCATTGTAGGGGGCTTTTTTATGCTTAAAACGAGCGACGACCGCCCTCTGGCTTTAGGCCTTCTAATCGGAAGTATTTTGTTCGCAATCTTTGCTTTTGCGATGTCGCAAATATATCCGATGGCGGGATAATGCATTTTTGTGTAGGTTATACATATCTTCGCGCTCTGAAACGATAACAGTGTATGAAATGGTTGCTCAACGAAATAGTTAAACAGTATCTGTCGCTGCGCATGAAGCGCATAGAGCGGTATATGGAACGACCTGAAGAGCCACAAGAAATTTGGTTTAAGACGTTGCTTGCCACCGCACAACAAACCGAATTTGGCAGAAAATATCACTTTTCAGAAATTAAAACGCCTGAAGAATATGCAGCCCGTGTTCCGATCAATGATTATGATGCCTTAAAAAATGATATTCACCGAATGATGCTCGGTGAAAAAGATGTGCTATGGCCGGGAGAGATCAATTGGTACAGCAAGAGTAGCGGTACTACCAGCGACAAAAGTAAATTTATTCCGGTTCCGTTCAACAACCTCAAAGACAACCACATTGCGGGTTCTTGGGACTCTTTGGCCTTGCTCTATAACCACAAGCCAGACATGGAGGTATTCAGGCGGCGCAACCTCCTCATGCCGGGTAGTTTCGTTTCCATGCCTGAAAATCCCAAAACTCGATATGGTGATGTCAGTGCCTTACTTGCCTACCATATGCCGTCTATTGGTCGTATGTTTTATACACCAGATTTTGAAACCGCACTTTTGCCAAATTTTGAGGCAAAAATTGAGTTGATTGCTGATATCACCAGTAAACAAGACGATATTGTCATGTTTGGCGGAGTTCCGACTTGGTTAATTGTGCTATTTAGGATGATTTTAGAAAAAACCGGAAAATCAAACATGCTCGAAGTATGGCCTAATTTGCAGGCTTACTTACATGGTGGGGTTGGTTTTGAACCCTATCGTCAGACTTTCAGGGATTTGATTCCGAGTGATGATTTTGTATATCAGGAAATTTACAATGCTTCGGAAGGGTATTTTGGAGCACAATGTGATTTTAATCAAAAAGACATACTCTTATTGGCCGACAACGGGGTTTTCTATGAGTTTGTCCCGGTGGAAGAATGGGAAAAACAACATCCAAAAACCGTGCTATTGGCCAACGTAGAAGTTGGAAAATTGTATGCCGTAGTCATTACATCCAACAATGGCCTTTGGCGATACCAGCCCGGCGATACCATTATCTTTACAAGGAAACACCCATTTTGTTTCAAAATATCGGGGCGTACTAAGCAATTTATCAACGCTTTTGGAGAAGAAGTCATGGTGGGCGATACCGATAAGGCACTTGCCGAAACCTGCCTTATCACCGATGCCATCGTAGCCGAATATACCGCAGGCCCTATATATTTTAGCGGATCCCAAAAACGTGGTGGCCACGAATGGATCATTGAATTTGAAAAAGCCCCAGTTGATTTGGAGCGGTTCAATCAACTTTTGGACGAAAACCTGCAACGGATCAACTCTGATTATGAAGCCAAACGTTATAAAGGCATGGCCCTTGATCGGTTGCGTTTACAATCAGTACCTAAAGGCACCTTCCACCGATGGATGCGTGCTAAAGGCAAAGTAGGCAGCCAGGCCAAAGTGCCACGATTGGCCAATCACCGCGATTATGTGGAAGAAGTGGTTCGATATGCCATTCCTTAGTACTAGTTGACTGACCACTTAGCCCCGATTCACAAGCCAGACCCCAAAAATAGTAATCAACATCCCCATTCCTGTCCAAACGGTGAGCGATTCACCTAAAAATAACCACCCCAGCACCGTGGCTCCTATTGGATTGATGTATGTGTATAAAGAGGAAATGGTAGCACTCAAATGTTTGAGCACGTACATGTACAGCGAAAACGCCAAAGCCGATCCTATGACAGTCAAATAAAGTACGGACAACCATCCTTCCATGGTGTGGTTGATATCCCAGTTTTTATCCAAGAATAGGCTCAACACAAATCCGCCAATACCTCCGGCAGTCACTTGAAGCCCTGCATTGAAAATGGGCGAAATATCTTGTGAATTCCACCTTTTGGCCAATACTGTCCCAAACGACCAAGTTAAGCAGGATCCAAAGCAAGCAATGATCCCCCAACGGTAATTGGGATTCAAAAAATCATCCCACCCGTGACTAAATACCAAGCCTAAGCCTCCAAAACCTAAAATTACACCTAAAATAGTGGAAGTACTGACTTTTTCAGCACCTTTCCAGAGTAAGTTAATCAGTACAACCAAGACAGGAGTCAGTGACCCAATGACGGCGGAGATACCCGTGGAGACAAACTGCAAGCCCCAGGTGATAAACCCATTGCCGCCAGTGATGGTAGCAACCCCGGTGAGCGATTGCCGCAGCAAATATTTAGTATCTACTTTTTGAGCCTTCCCGGTAGCATACGCCCAACCTAACAACAGCAGTCCGGCACTGGTCTGTCGAATCCCCACCAATAAGTAAGGCGGAAAATCGCGGATGGCATATTTTATGCCTAAATAAGTCGTACTCCAAAGGATACAAATAGCACCCAAAGCCAAATAGGCCAAGGTAATTGGATCTCGCTTTTGTTCCATATGCTTAATTGCGGGTATCCGTTTTTTTGTTTGGTTCTACACTGATGACCCCATCGGTCGCCTTCAAAATGTCAATCATGTCTTTTTCGGACACTTGCGCGCCATCAAAACTCACCAACCAAATGTTTTCGGCACCCAAGCGTCGTACTAACCTAACTTTTATTTCTTGAAACTGAGCCGCCCAGTTGCCAGCATTTAAGGTATCTTTCAACTTGACGATCAACTCACGCTTATTATCGGCAGGTATTTCATTGGGATCCACCCCTTTTTTTACCCGAAGTCCATGCGCTTCGGCAAGGTTTTTCATTTTCAATTCCAAATCCAGAATAGGCTTGGGCCTATCAATGGTACCCATCACGCTGTGATTTTTGTCTTTGCTATATACGATCATGGTTGATGCGGGTGCATCAGCAACCGTACTTTCAAAACGTTCGGGGTACTGCCACAAGTTCACTTTTTTCACCGTCTCTTCCAATATTTTATACTCCGCTGGCGTGATTTGCACAGTGGCTCCTCCCATCTTCTCCACCGATCGGATGCCTTCATATTGTAAGGTGCGATCAGTCATGAAAATTAGTTTATAGGTGGGGCAGTAGCCCCGACATCCGTGTGTTTCTAAAGCAATCAGGGGGCTTCCTACGGTGATCGCTGGTACTACTGGTACGGGCACGCTTGTTTTTTTGCTGCCCTTACAGGCATAAAACGCTGAAGAAACAGTGTAAAATATCAAGAAAAGGTACTTCATAAACTTATATTTTTGATTGGTCAAAGCGCAAAGGTGCGAAGATTTGGGAGAAGTTGGTGAGGATATTGAAAATCAAGTATTTATGTAGATTTTGCAGTCTTGGCGAAATACTGTTTAAAATTACTCAATCAATGGGATTCTGCTGTACATGAATACTCACTCCGCTGGTTGTTGGCGGGGGCAACAACGGCAAAAAAATTTTAATTTCCATCAAACATCCTTTTTACAAAACCCCTGATCGGCGGCACGAGGCAAAGGGAAATCAATATGTGGCAAGTTGATGGTTTCTAAGGAGAGGTGACCTCATAACTGTTCTTGTACGTAACCCCATAGTGGGATACTTGGTGCGTATTTTGTATTGTAGGTATTGAGAACAATACATAATGCGCACTTCGTATGTTATATTGTTAAGGTCGCTGCATCTTTACTAAAATAACTTAAAGTATTGATTATCAATTATTTAAAATATTATTTCACTGAATGATGCAACATATAGGAATTTGCTTTACCTTTGTCTATCGTACTGATAAGTGCGTATATTTATGAGTTGGTGGCAACCCTGACAGACCTAACAGAAAACCTCAATGACAATAAATATCATCAATAAAAAGACAATTTAAAAATAGCACATTATGAAGAACTTATTCCTGTTACTCTTCTCATTCATATTGTGTACAAAAGTTTCTACACAAAATAATATTTCTATAAAGCAAAAAGAGAATCCTACATTTCCTGAACTTTTGGTATTCTCTAACGAATTTGAAAATTACTTTTCAAGCAAAAACAAAATCGAAAAAATAGTTTCGGACAAAACATTTCTTGAAGGACCTGTTTGGGTTGCATCTTTAAAAGGTCTTTTATTCACTGACATGAATGAAAACAAGATTTATTTCTGGAATAAAAAGAAAGGACTGTCCCTTTGGCTTGAACCTTCTGGATACACAAATGGATTATTGCTTGATGCGAATGGCGATTTGCTTTTAATGCAGGGGAATCATAATGTAACTCATGAAACAAAGAGGCAGATTGGTAAAATTGTTAACCCTAAATCGAATAAAACAATAACTGACTTTGTAACAAATTATGAAGGAAAGAAATTTAACAGCCCAAATGATGCTACCATGAACTCAAAGGGAACTATTTATTTTACTGACCCACCTTTGGGGTTGAAAGATGGTGATTCAGATAAGGAAAAAGAGTTGTCTTTTAATGGTGTTTTTAAATACGAAAACGGAAAACCAAAACTACTAATTGACACATTGAACCGACCAAATGGGATTGGTATATCACCAAATGACAAATTATTATACGTAACAAACAGGCAAAATTTATATTGTTATGAATTAGACACTAATGGGGATGTCGTAAAAGCAGTAAACTTTTTTAACATACCACAAGTATGGGAGCATATGATTCCATCAACTAAAATTGGCTGGAAGGCTTGGGACGGCATGGCAGTTTCCAAAGAAGGTGTTGTAATAGCTGCTGGCTGTGGTGGCGTTTGGTTTTTTTCACCCAAAGGCATTCTTTTAGCTCATATTCAAACTCCCGAATTTACTTCTAATACCGCCATTGATGACAAAGGAGAATATCTCTATTGGACTGCTGGAAAACTACCTTCCGAGAAAGGGGGGAGTTGCATTTACAGGTTGAAACTGCGATGAAATGAAAATTCTATTAAAATAAAATTATGACAGCAATAACAAAAAATAGAATAGAATCCATTGACCTTTTAAAAGGTTTAGTGATAGTAATAATGGCACTTGACCATGTAAGGGAATATTTTCATTATTCAGCTTTCTTTTTTGACTCAACCGACCCGACACAAACTACCTTACCGAATTTTTTTACAAGATTTATAACTCATTTTTGTGCACCAGCATTTAGTTTTTTAGCAGGACTTTCAGCCTTTATGGTTGGTCAAAGAAAATCGCCAAAAGAATTATCAATTTTCTTGTTGAAACGTGGACTTTGGTTGGTTTTTGTAGAACTTGTAGTCATGAATTTTGGTTGGCGATTTGACACAGGTTATAGCACTGTTGTTTTTGGAGTAATTTGGGTCTTGGGAATAAGCATGACTCTTTTAGCAGGGCTGATACATTTTCCTTGGAAAATGATGCTCATTTTTAGTTGTGTTTTAATTTTCGGGCATAACCTGCTTGATAATATTCACTTTGAAGGCAGTATTCTTTGGAAATTTTTACATGAACGAGGACCTTTCTTAACGACACCTGAACATATTTTCAGAGTTCCTTATTCAATAATACCTTGGGTGGCAGTAATGTCTTTGGGGTATTGCTTTGGTTCGTTTTATGACAAGACTTACGACTCCATAAAACGCAAAAAACTATTTAATACGATTGGGATTACTGCCATTATAGCTTTTGTGATACTACGAAGCGTCAATATTTATGGCAACTTAACACCATGGAAAGACTACGGCAATTTAGAACAAACAATGTTTTCATATTTTAACCTAACTAAATACCCACCCTCACTTGACTTTTTATTGGTAACATTAGGGGCAGCTTTCCTGTTTTTAGCAAATACTGAAAAACTAAAAGGCGGGGTAGTAAATTTCTTTTCTGTATTCGGAAGAATTCCATTTTTCTTTTACATCATTCACATTTATCTTATACATTTATTAGCGTTGATAGTTGCTGAATTTACAGGCTTTGGGTGGCAAAAAATGATTTTACTTACATTAGTAAATAGTTCAGAAGAATTAAAGGGTTTTGGTTTCAATCTGTTTATCGTTTATTTGATTTGGATTTTAGTCATTGCTTTGCTTTATCCATTGTGCAAAAAATTTGATAGTTATAAACAAAACAATAAAGAAAAATGGTGGTTGAGTTACTTATAGAAACAAATATATACATATTGGCAGACAGATGGGCAGCCGATAACATGGGGTTTGCCAAAATACGGGCGGACGGAAGTTATCTTCGACTTTTTGTAATTCTATTGTGCTTCATATCGGGCTTGACATTATCTATTTAGCTTTTTGTTGTTAACTTCATCTTCAGTTTTTCAATCATCATCGGTTCCGGGCTGACGGAATACTAATTTCCGTACTTCGGCAAGCCCTGTTCGTTAGCTGCTACTCTATAACCACCATACCGTGACCTCAACAGAATAGCAAGATTCGGGTTTTATGAGTTACAACCCACTATTACTTTTGTATCTCACAAAACAAATATTGTAAAATATGGAAATCAAACATTGTACACTGACTGATACTGATGAGATTTTATCGCTTTACCAAGCTGCAAGAAATCTTCAAACCCAAAGAAAAATGGTTGTGTGGCCATCTTTTGAAAAATCGTTTATAGAAAAAGAAATAAATGAAGCACGACAGTGGAAAATTGTTATTGACGATGTAATTGCTTGTAATTGGGCTATCACATTTGAAGACAAAGAAATTTGGGGCGACAAAGACCAAGACAATTCAATTTATATTCATCGAATATGCACCAACCCTAACTTTCGTGGAAATAGATATATTGAAAAAATTGTAGAATGGGCAAAAGTATATTCCAGCCAACTAGGGAAACAGTTTGTACGTTTAGACACATTGGGCGACAATACTAAATTAATTGAGCATTACACATCGGCAGGATTTAATTTTTTAGGAATGTTTAAATTGACAGATACCGCAACTCTGCCAAAACATTACCAAGATGAACCAAACTGCTGTTTATTTGAAATTGACTTACAGACGGAGAAGAAGAGCAGCAGATAACAACAGGCAGTTTGGCAATAAAAGGGGTAAGCCGAAAACCGACCAGAGTAGGTAAAAACAATTATCTAAATTCTTTTTGCGGCTGTTGTCGTCCCCGCCAACAGCAAATATCGGAGCAAAATACTGAGTGAAATTACTCAATCAATGGGATTCTGCTGTACATGAATACTCGCTCCGCTGGTTGTTGGCGGGGAACGGCAAAAAAGCCTAAAAAGCCTGCGTGCTTACACCATCAAAAAAAGGTCGGCCAGAACCACGTTCCGACCGACCTTTCCAAATCCGTTAAAAATCTAACATTATTTTTTCACCAAACCCATCAATACTGCATCATTGATCTTGATCGGGTATGACTTTTTAAGTTCTTCTATCCACTGTTTTTCCAAATGCTCTTGGTAATCAGCCACGGCATAACCGCGTGCATCAGACAGTGCTTTGGCCGTTGGCGGCACAATGGATTCTATTTTCATGAAATTGGCGGTTTTGGTTCCAGCATCCGTTTTACCTTCCGTCATAGCACCAGCCGACCAAAGGGCTCCAAGGTCTTTGCTTTTACCTTTTTCGTAAGATTTTTCTATGACCGTCACCACTTCCCCTTTTTTATTCATCTTTTTCAAGACATCAGCCGCAGGCTTTTTAGCGGCGAGGCTACGCAATTTTTTCAAGGTTTTGGCATCGTCCGTCTTTAACGTGTATATGCTTACCTTGGCGCGTTCGTCCCACTTGTATTTTTGGCTGATATTAGTGTTGAAAAACTGGGTTAAGCCTACAGAATCAGTATTAGCACGATCCCAAACATTGACTTTGAGTGCTTCAAACAACAAAATACCTTCTTCATATTCGCGCATCAGCGATTTGAATTCAGGGTATTTGGCACTCAATTGAGCCTCTTCAAATTGCATGGTGACTTCGTCGCTCCAAGCCTTGTAGAGTTTTGGTACGGTTTCGGCCAAAGGTGAACCCACGCCACGCATCCGGTCGCGACCAGACCGAGCACAGAAGTCTTCAAAATCAGTTACTGTATAAGATTGGGCTTGTCCAAAACGCATCAATACTGTTTGAGGCTTAGAGGCATCGGGCTTCCACTTGAATGTATGGAAAACAGTGTCCACTTGCTTGCTTTGCCAAGCAGCCAAGGCATCAGGCATCTCTTGGAAACCTGCCTCGCGCTTAATGCGTCCAATCATGCTTTGCTTGGCTATTTCGCTGCGGCTATCACGTTTTACGCGGTCTGCCAATCCTTTTTTGATAGTTTCATAGGCACCAACTGGTTTTTGGCTTTTGCGCTGTATGATGTGCCAACCGATAGAAGTTTCTACGGGAGCCGTATAATCACCGTCTTTGGTCAAGGCAAATGCCGCATCTTCAAAGGTTCGCTGATAGCGATTGATACCAAAGAATCCGATATATCCGCCTTTGGGAGATGTCATTTTATCATCTGAATTGGCAGCGCACAACTCATCCCATTTTCCGCCACCTTTTAGTGCCTGATATACGCTATCAATGCGCACTTTGGCCCTTGATTTGGTTGCGTCGGTATCGCCCTTGCGGATCAAGATTTGGCTTACTTCCATTTCGCCACGTGCTGGGCGGAAAGCGTTAACTTTGAGGATGTGATACCCTGTGTTGGATCGAACCGGGCCTACCACGCTACCGGCTTTGGCAGCATATACTGCTTTTTCCATAGCGTAGTATCCGTCGGGCAACATGGCATTGACATAACCCAAACGGCCTTTGTTGTCTTTAGCACTTTTGTCGTCAGAACTATCTATGGCCACTTGTCCAAAGTCTTTACCGCTTTGTACTAGTTTTAACTGGCGCATAGCCTTGTTGTAAGCGCGGAGTGAATCGGCGGGCTTGGCATTGCGGTCGCAAGTGACAAATATGTGGCTGATGTCCACATCTTGCAACATACGGTCGTAAGTCTCCCTGATAAGTTTTTCGCTTACTTCTTTGTCTTCCAAATACGATTTGGCCAACTGTTTGCGGTATCCGTCTAGTTCGCTCTGCAAACTAGCGATCGTATCCAAGCGCATGTCCCGCGCTTTCATTACTTTCAGTTTAAATTTGGTATAAAGATCTAAGTAGTCGCGGAGCGATGCTTCCGAAAAATTGGCTTTGTCCTGGTTGGTTTTCGCATAAATATACTTAAACTCTGAAACAGGAACGTTTACATTGCCTACACTGAACAAGGTAGGGTCTTGAGCCGATAGCGGCGTAAAAATGAAAAAGTAGAAGGCGGCAAAAGCCAGCAGATGTTTGAACATGATGTATTTAATAGTGAGATTAGAGGGCGCAAAAATACAATCTTGCAGCCATTGTGCGCATAAAAAATTGGCTTTTAGTGAATATTAACACGATAATGACAGTAGTTTGCGGATTTTAAAGTGCCGGGTCTAGTATAAAAAACATTTTTATCGTAATTAGTTGCAAAATTGAAACAAATATCGCAAACTTTGCACTGCTATCGGGAAAGCCTGTCACCTATACAGTGTGATGGGCTTTTTTGTCCTAACTAAAAACACAACAATAATATGGAAGATAATCCAGTAATGCCAGAACAAAGCGGAAGCCCGCGCAAAATGAAACAATGGACCAAAATAAAGGGTGAAAATTCTTGGACTATGTTCAAGGTGATTGCCGAATTTGTTGATGGATTTGAAGTGTTGAACAACGTGGGCCCTTGTGTATCCATTTTTGGATCAGCTCGTACCAAACCCGGTACTTATTATTACGAATTGGCGGTGAAAATTGCCTCGCGCATGAGTGAAGAAGGTTACGGTGTGATTACAGGCGGCGGCCCAGGCATCATGGAAGCCGGAAACAAGGGTGCGTGGATGAAAAACGGCACTTCCGTTGGTTTAAACATTGACCTCCCTTTTGAGCAACACCACAATCCGTTCATTGCAGCATATCATAACCTCAAGCACCGTTATTTCTTTGTGCGTAAAGTAATGTTTGTCAAATATGCCCAGGCATTCATCGTATTGCCCGGAGGATTTGGTACCTTGGATGAGTTGTTTGAGGTACTTACTTTGGTGCAAACCCAAAAGATAACGCCGATCCCGATCATTTTGGTTGGAAAAGAGTTCTGGGAAGGTCTGAGCCTGTGGTTTAAAGAGGTGATGCTCGAACGCCACCACAACATCAACCCCGACGATATGAACCTGATTCATATCACCGATGATATTGAAGATGTAGCACGGATCATCACAGAGTTTTACAGTGGCGATAGCCCTGATAACTTAAAACCTAACTTCGACTTGTAGTATGACAGCCGACCATTTCTACGGATATGCCAGCATATTTATCTTTATTCCTTGGTTTATGCTGATTTTTTTACCCAATGGCACTTACTCCGAGCGGGTACCCTTTGCGGTATCTATCGTACTGTTGTTGGCAGCGGCTTGGTTTACATTTTCTTATCTAAGCGGTCAGGAAGCCGAAGGCAACCTGATCTCCTTAGAAGGAATGAAAAACCTATTTCGAAGCAAAGAAATGCTCTTGACCGGGTGGTTAAATTACTTATCGTTCTGCCTTCTGGTAGGCACTTGGCAGGTACACGACGCAAGGCAACAGGGTATTCCACACATATTTACAGCCCCTACGCTATTGCTTACGATGCTCACTGGGCCAACAGGATTGTTGGCCTATATGATTGTCCGTTTTTTCAAGACTCGAAAGTGGGAGATTAAGTAATGGAGGGCAACGTTAAAGTTGCTAAATTCTCACTGGCTACTACGGAGACCTATAAAGATGACAAAGGCCAGCCGCATAAACATACGGAGTGGCACAATGTTGTGTTGTGCGTGGCCTAGCAGACTAGGTGAAGAACATTAAATAACATCCACCATTTTACTTGCTGTTTACCTCTACGATGGAGGAGATTACTTAGTTTTCTTCACCCAGTTTATTATGACCCCTACACTTTATCTTGCTTTGTCACTTTTTTCCGCCGAAAAAAGTAACCCAAAAAGGTCTGGCTGTCGAAAAACCTCGCGATTGTCCGTCCAAACTCCGGCGGCGCGAAAATTTGGTTAATTGCTATGTTTCACAGACCGTACTAAATTCCCCTTTCCTTCGGTCTGTCATGTCGTAACGTAGTGAAGACATCTACACAAGATGCCCAACTGAAAAAGCAAGATAAATACTTGATTTCCAGTTAGTTTGGCTTGTGTAGTTGTCTCCGTTTCTCTACGACATGACAGACCGAGGGGAGGGAGTGGATTCAATACCGCGTCTGTCCTATCCTGTGTAATACTATGAAAATGCGCAA
>JANMMZ010000065.1:0-61563 GCA_031373665.1 Saprospiraceae bacterium
GCATTTAGCGTATTGCGAACATTCAAAAAACAATTGTGGGATGCAATGAGAAGCGGTAAGGACAGTACAATTGACTTAGTTTTAGAACAGATTGCTCAAACTATTTTGGCACTCGCAGAGAAACGAAAACGTGGAAAAAAAGAATCACACAAACACTTATATATATTTGTTAATTCCCAAACCTGATACGCATGGGGTTTGGGGGCGGTGCAGCCACCCTCAAACCCCATCCCCCGAAGAGCCGCCGAGTACAATCCCGCCGATAGGGAAACCGTAGGTCGGGAAGGCGGCGATGAGGGGTAAATTTTGTTTCGATTATCCCGTAGTTTAAACATTTTCATCCCAGCACTCAATTAAACGAACTTTTATAGGAAAACCCTACTTGCTAGAGCGGTGAATAGTAAAAGTCTCAGTGGCTAAGCAAGAAAAAACTTTTTGTTTTTTTTGTGCTTTTTTTAAAACATTTAATATTTACTTGTAACTTTGCGCTGTGTACTTAACGGTAAAACCGTATTTTAAATACCCTATGAATCGCACAGACCGTCTATTAGGTATCGTCACAATGTTGCAATCAAAAAAGCACCTCACGGTGGCTCAGATTGCCAATCACTATAAAATCAGTGTGCGCACTGTTTTTAGAGACCTCAGGGCTATGGAAGAGATAGGGGTTCCAGTCACTTTCGAGCCTGACAAAGGCTATCATTTAGTGGACGGTTATTTCCTCCCTCCCGTATCATTGACTTTAGATGAGGTAAATGCCCTTGCTTTGGCAGCGCCTATGGTCTTACGCTTTGCAGACAAATCTATTCATCAGCATTTTGAGTCCGCCCTGTCAAAAATTAAACTGGTGCTGAGTACCTCTCAAAAGGCCAAACTTGATGAGACCCAAGAACATACCCAGCATTATATCCCCAAAATATATGAACACTTATTGCCTGATACCCATTGGTTAGGATTAATACAAAAGGCCATACTGGACAAAAATATTGTACAGTTGGAATATGAAAACGCAGAACAATCATTCACTACAAGGGAAGTAGAACCCATAGGTTTGATATTTTATTCTTTGAGCTGGCATTTGATTGGATGGTGTCACCTAAGGCAAGGGTATCGTGATTTCCGGACTTCTCGTATCCAAGGTCTCAAGGTCACAATGATGCCATTTAGAAAAACAGATCATATTTCATTGCAACATTATTTGAAAGAACTTGAAAAATTAATTGACCAGGAAATTCCAAGGCTGACATAGGGTTGTCAGTGTCAATATGTTTCTTTGTGACTTCTTTCAAACGAAAAAAATAATGAACTTATCTTTAACAATCCAAATCAGGATCAAAGCCACCATTCCTCAAGTATGGGAGGCACTTACGTCACCTGAATGGGTGAAACAATATTTCTTTGGTTCTACATTAGTGACCACATGGGAGATAGGCTCTCCCATCTATTTTCGTGGAGATTGGGAGGGTACTCCTTATGAAGACAAAGGAATAGTCCTAGAATTTGTGCCACTTCAACACTTGCAATATAATTATTTTAGTGCATGGAGTACAATGGAAGACATGCCAGAGCATTATGCTAACATTAGATATGCCATTGAGGAAGAAAGCGGGGGATGCATCGTAACTGTCACACAAGACAAGATCGAAGACGAAGAAAAAAAGGCTCAATCAGAGCAAAACTGGCTGAGTATTTTAGGTGCCATGAAAGAACTGCTTGAAAAACAATAACTTATCATATGATCGAAGTATTTAAAACAAACATTGAAGACCTACCTACGGCCCAGCGTGTTTCTACCCGCCTGAATGCCCAGTTTCCAGATTATCACCTAGCATTTGACTTAGATGACTGCGACCATATCCTTAGGGTAGCGTCGAAAGCAGGGGTAAAAGTAAATGCCGTGATCCAAACCGTAGAACGGTGCAATGTAGAAATTGCTGTACTAGAAGATTAAGTGGCATCAAATTACTTTCTTGTCCAATAATTTACCTATGTTTGCACAAAAAAAGTATCAAATATCCATTCGACATCTTGTACGAAGACGCTTATTTTGTAGCGATCAATAAACCTTGGGGCATCATGGTGCACCGAACTGGTATCAGCGAAGACCGTGTCTTTATCCTCCAATTGTTGCGCGACCAGTTGGGCGGCAACCACCTCTACCCAGCCCACCGTTTAGACCGTGGCACTTCCGGGGTACTGTTTTTTGGCAAAAGTGCAGAAGCCGCCAGCCGTATTGGCACTCTACTGATGGACAGATCCGTTCAAAAGATTTACCATGCCATCGTGAGGGGTTGGGTGCCGCTCGAAGATACTGTAATAGATTACCCGCTGGAAGATAAAGAGACCCAAAAAGAAATGGCACCCGCTGTGACGCGCTTCAAAGGCTTGGAACACTCCCTGATTGATGCACCCATCGGGCTTCGTTATCCCACGGCTCGGTTTTCATTGGTCGAGATATCACCCGAGACAGGGCGAAGACATCAAATTCGCAAACACTTTGCGCATATCCGAAACCCTGTCATTGGAGATACTCGCCACGGCGATGTAAAACAAAACAAATATTTTAAGATAAACTTCGACTCCCATCGCATGTTTTTACACGCGTCGCAATTATCTTTGCTCCATCCTTTTACCCAAGAGCCGATCCACATACAGGCTCCTTGGGATGAAGCCTTTGAGCAGGGATTGTTACACACCAAGTTGAATCAACCCTAGTACAATCATAACCAACTACCACACATGAAAGAAAAAAAAGTACTCATCGAAGCCGCCCAGCGTTATTTGCGTGGGGAGCGAAGCATCACTGAGGCAGCGGCCAAAGACATTGCGAATGACCTGTACTCCCAACGGATATTTTCTTACGCCCGTCGCTTATTCAAGCGACTCCACGACGAAAACCCACACGATGATTGGGTGCTTAGAAAATATGTTATATCCCTGTACAAAGATGACGACCTATCCAGCGATACCAAATTTGACGATGCCGCCAACCTAATCCACCAACGATATGGTACCGATATACATGCCATTGATAATGCTGAACCACTGGCCATATTGGGATCTATATACAAACAACAATGGCGACACAACAATCAGTTTAACTACCTGAAAAAATCCATTGTTCATTATGATCGAGCCTATCAACTTTGGTTAGATGCCATCCGTAATAGTGAGCAATCCAAAGAAACTTACGGCGATACTGGATATAGCGCCTTAAATACGGCTTATCTCTGCGATACGATGGCAAAAGAGCAATCGAGTACTGATGAAAAAAGCCAATTTTTTGACGATATTGCTAAGACTTACCGCGCCAAAGCCAATGAAATAAGGGAAAAAATTGATCAGTTTTGCAACGTGTTTTCTGAAAAAAATGCGGCCCTCATCGAAAATTCAAGAATAGCCCGTGACCGTGGAGGTTCAGATATCAACCTAGCGAAAGGGTTTGGATTCAATGATTTATATTGGTTTTATATCACCTGGGCAGAAGCCCTCATAGGTCTGAATAAAGCAGACGAAGCGATTAGATTCTCGCAAGAAGCCGCTTTTTGGTCAGAAAAAGGTGGATGGCATCGCGATGCAACCATCACGCAATTATCTTCATGGGCCATCAAGTATGCTGACCCTGATAAGCCTACCTTGAAAGAAGGTGCTATGAATATGATCGCGATCCTCAAAGACAGGATGCCTGAAAGTGTTGGGCAGCAAAAAATAGGGCTTGCCTTATCGGGAGGTGGATTTAGGGCTGCTATTTATCATATTGGAGTGTTGGCCAAATTGGCCGAAATGGATTTGCTCCGCAAAATAGAGGTCATTTCCTGCGTATCGGGAGGTTCTATTGTGGGTGCATATTATTACTTGAAAATCAGAAACCTTTTACAGGAAAAAAGCGATACGCACCTAGGCAAAGATGATTATGTAACAATCGTGAAGGAACTGGAACGTGATTTTTTGAATCAAATAAATATAGATATTCGCTCCAATATATTTAGTAGCCTGAAAGATAATCTGCGCATGATATTTGATTCTGATTATAGCAGAAGTTCCAGACTCGCTGATCTATACGAAAAACACTTATACCGTCAGTTACTTAAAAAAACCGAAAAAGATACCTATATATATATGCAGGATCTGATGATTAAGCCCATGGGCGATGATGGTCAGCCCATGCACATCAATCCCAAGCGCGAAAACTGGAATAGGGCCAACAAAATACCAATTTTGGTACTTAATGCCACCAGCCTCAACACGGGACACTGTTGGCAATTCACTGCCAGTTGGATGGGAGAGCCACCTGGGTATATCAACAATGAAATAGATGCTCGCCCTACGCTCAGGCGTATGTATTACGATGAGGCTCCGCCGCCACACCAGAACATCAGATTGGCCACTGCGGTGGCCGCTTCGTCTTGTGTGCCGGGACTGTTTAAGCCCCTAGCATTGCAAAACCTGTATAGAGCAAAAGATGGTACCGACATAAATGTAGAACTAGTAGATGGCGGCGTACACGACAATCAAGGCATTAATACCCTCCTAGAGCAAGAGTGTACTTCCTTAATCATCAGCGATGCATCAGGGCAATTGACCTCGGTCAATGAACCTGCTTCTGGAACATTTGGAGTGACTGGCCGTACCAATTTGCTGCTACAAGAGCGGATCCGCGATTGTCAATTGCAAGACCTCGAAGCCCGGTTTAGTTCTGGTTTGATAGATGGATACTTACTGATGCACCTTACGAAAGACCTCCCTTCCGAAGTAATAGATTGGCATCCGTGTGATGACCCGTATGAACCAACCACCAATCAAAACAATGCTGCCGCAGGCAACGTCTTGACCAATTATGGGATTCGATTCAATGTCCAAACAGCATTGGCCAATATTCGAACTGATTTAGATGCCTTTCATGAAACAGAGGCAAACATGCTCATGTACAGTGCTTATAAGATGACCGATTATGAGTTGCGGACAGGCAAGGGTAGCCATGCACTAATATCTGAATCTGAAAAAAATAGTATAACAAAAGAAATATGGAATTTTTTTAATATTGAAAAAGAACACAATGATCCAGTACTAAGCGAGCAACTTTTGAAAAAATTAAAACTATCGTCTAGTATGATTAAAGTTACCTCACTTTCAAGAAAATTTCAGATAGTATCATCCATTCCAGTGTTAATTTTAGGAGGGCTACTTGTTTTTTGGAGCATTCAACACAAGATTTTTGCACCTGCTATCTGTGCCTTGACACTTGGATTGCTGGGGTTAAAAGCCCTTAAAGTATTAAGATTCAAGCCTTTAAATATTTTATATCTGCCTTTTGCGCTAATAGCAGCATTGTTTCTTTATTTATTTGGCTCATGGATCAATGTACAATACCTCAAGGCTGGTAAGGTGGATAAAAATCCAAATCAATAATTGTCACAGTTTAGTAAAAATAGTACATTTGTACTATTGTGTGTTGAAACATCAATCAAGTACCTTTGTGCCATAAAAAATAGATGATACAGGAACAGCCTTTAAGGTTAGCAATTTTTGAGGATAATAAAACCTTTAGGGAAAGCCTTATAGATCTCTTCAATTTTGCTGAAGGAATCGAACTAGTGGGAGTATATAATGACGGTGCAGAAGTACTCCAAAATATGGCTCAAATAAAACCAGATGTAGTGTTGATGGATATTGATATGCCGGGGAAAAGTGGTATTGAGGTCACCTTACAATTGAAAGAGGTTTCGCCCGCCACACAAGTGATCATGTTGACGGTGAGTGAAGAAGAAGAGCGTATTTTTCAATCCTTGCGCAATGGTGCCACGGGTTATTTGTTAAAAAAAGCAAGTCCTGAAGAGTTAATAGAGAGTGTGCATTCGGTTAGTCAAGGTGGTTCGCCAATTACACCAGCCATTGCAAGAAAAGTACTACAGTTTTTTAGGAATGAATTAGAGATACAGAATACAAACACTATAAAAAACATTGTCGAAAAACCTGATGAAAATGATGATGATCTTTCCACTGGGCTAACTCCTCGAGAGCGAGAAATTCTTGAGGGGCTAGTGGACGGACTTTCATACAAAATGATTGCTTCGCGATATTTCATCAGTGCTGACACGGTAAAAAACCACATACAAGGTATTTATCGGAAGTTGCAAGTCAATTCAAAAGGGGAGGCCATTAGTTACGCGATGAGAAGAGGAATTGGCATATAATTGTACTGATTGTTATCCATGAAATCCACAGGTTGTATTTTATCTTTCTGAAATATTTTATATATTTTTCAAAACAGAGAGAACACTATGAATAGTTAGCATAAGTAAGACAAAACAAACACTAAGAATTTAAGACAGAGTAAACACTATTTTGGTTGGGCAAGAGGCCAACTTTCTAATTGAATCTTTCTACCACGTACTTAAAATGAGCATCTCTTTGACGGAGTTTGCTCATTTTTTTTTATTTTTGCCCCATGATTCAAAAATTACAGGCTTTTGAGCGTTTGCTCACCATCATGGATGAACTCCGCGAACAGTGTCCTTGGGACAAAAAACAGACCATGCTTTCGTTGCGAAACCTCACTATAGAAGAAACCTACGAATTGGCCGATGCCATTCTCTCAGAAGACATCAAGGGGGTCAAAGAAGAGATTGGTGACCTCATGCTCCACATGGTTTTTTATGCCCGCATTGCTTCCGAAACAGGCGATTTTGACATTGCCGATTCCCTAAATGCCATCTGTGACAAACTCATTGCAAGGCATCCACACATATACGGAGATGTAACAGTCAAAGACGAAGCCGAGGTAAAGCGCAACTGGGAACAACTGAAACTCAAAGAAGGTAAAAAATCATTGCTCGAAGGTGTGCCCAATAGCCTGCCAGCTATGGTAAAAGCCTATAGAATGCAAGAGAAAACCAAACAGGTCGGATTTGAATGGGAAAATACCGAACAAGTATGGGCAAAAGTGGAGGAAGAAATAGGCGAATTGAAGGAAAATATTGAAAATAACGCTCCTATTGCCGACATCGAAGAAGAATTTGGCGATGTATTATTCTCCTTAGTAAATTATGCCCGATTCATCGGCGTTGACCCAGAAACCGCTTTGGAGAGAGTCAACCGAAAATTCAAAAGCCGCTTTGAATTCATTGAAAAAAATGCCCCAAAACCCCTCCAAGATATGAACCTATCAGAAATGGATGCACTCTGGAACCAAGCCAAAATAGTTCTTAAATCGAAATAATCAACAATATGACATTACGCGAATTTTTCAGTTATTTAGATGCCAACCCCATGATGGTTTTGGCCTTCCTGTTAGCCATACCTTTTATTGCACTTTTGGCTGGTTTTATTAGCAAAGGTGAAGGCCATTTGTCCCCTTGGAAATACCTTTATTCGCTTTTGGTATATGCCATTTGTGTTCCTGGCATCTTAGCCGCAGCCTTGGCTGTTTATGTATTCCTATTTGAGCGTGGAGGCAGTATTTTTAATGCCAATTTGATGACCCAAATGCTACCCGTAGTGTCTATGATCGTCACTTTAGGCATTATTCGGCGTAATGTCCCGTTTCAATACGTCCCAGGATTTGGCAAACTCTCCAGCCTTATGACCCTGATTGGCTCCGTGTTCATCATCATGTACGTGATGCAAAAAGTCAATCTTTTTGTTTGGATCAACCTACCGGCTCATTATTTTTTGTTAACGATCGTTGGTTTGATCCTAGTCATGCGTTATACCTTGAAAAGCATGATTTCATGATCCTAAAACGTATTTGCATATTTTATGTGCTCCTCAACTTGGCCGCCTGTAAAGAGCAGCCCGCTGAACTCAGGCAGGTATTCACCTTAGACGATATTGCGGTAGAAGTAGGCCGCGATGTGGAGATACTGTACTCTGACAGTGCCGTGGTGCGGGTAAAAGTCAGTGGGCCACTGCTTTATAATTTTAGCGACCCTCAAAATCCGAGGCAAGAATTTCCAGAAAGCGTCAAGATAGATTTCCTAGAACCCGACCTTTCCGTACGCAGTGTACTGACCGCTAAAAGAGCCATCAGATACCAAGAAAAAGGGCAGATCATCGCCCGCGACAGCGTCGTGATGCTGAGCATCAAACAAGAAAAACTAGAAACGGAAGAACTCATCTGGGATGAAAAAACGGCCAAAGTTTATACCGACAAATTTGTGAAAGTATCACAACCTGGTGAAGTCGTCTATGGTTTTGGCCTAGAAGCCGCCCAAGACTTCTCTTATTGGAAAATAAAAGTACCCAAAGGCAGGATAAAAGTGGAGCAATAATTAAGGTTTTGCGATAAATCGGAGCAAATCGGCCGTTAATAGCATTGTTTTGCTCTGAAAATGCCGGGTCGGGTGCAAATGCCGTTTCATGGCAGTTTGCACCTGTGGATCTTTGTCTATGAATGTAGTGAGGGTGCGAAGTACTTTGAAATATCGAGATAGATCATTCTCCTGCGGTATATCGCGTGCACCAAGATGGGTCAATGCAGTTTGAAAAACCACAAAATCGTAAGGAGCATAAGACTCTGGATACCGAAACCCCAAATAAATCGCGATCATCCGATAGTCTCCATGATAGTGGTTGTTTTCCACACTGGTCGGGTTATCCCGCTTGAAATCGCGGAGCAACTCATCGCAACCAAACAAAAAACGCCCTATCCGGCCTTCCACTTCTCGAGTCTCATTGAATAAATCATTGAACATCAGCCGCACCGTAGCCGGATATTTGTCCCAATAAACTTGCATGATCTTGCGGGGTTCCCAATTGGAAGCCTGCCACATGCGCCTATTTTCAGAATTGTAAAAACACTGCTCAAACATAACCCCAGGATCTTCACTTTGATCCTTCCAATGTGCTTGAAAATGCTGAACCGATTCCCATTCATACACCTGTGGGTGGTGTCTAATGCTCTGCAACCATTGTTTATATTGAGCGATCGAGTCTTGTATTTTTGATAGTACCATTTTGCTTTTTGATGAATCTGAAACGAGACAAACAATAGCCTCTTTTGCTTGTTTCAATAGTAGGTTTTTGATTTAGCGTAAATGTATGCCAAAACAAATAATTGAACCTGCTTTTTATGTATAAAATCTCCATTTTTTTCTTAGCCCTTACGGCTGTCCTCTTATTTGTAGCCTGCGAATCAAGTCCCTATCAAATGGGCGAACGCTTGTATGTCACCAATTGCGCCAATTGCCACATGGACAATGGCGAAGGGCTGGTGGGGCTGATTCCTCCCTTGGCCAAAGCCGATTACTTGTCACTGAATAGGGATGTACTCCCTTGCCTGATCCGTCGCGGCATTCAAGATACCATCGTCGTCAATGGACAGACTTATGCAGAAAACATGGGCGGGCTTCCCCACCTTTCAGATATTCAGATCACCAATATACTGAACTATATCAATACCAATTGGAACAACCACCAAGAAAAATATAGGCTTGATGAAGTGCGTGTTTTGCTCAAGGTTTGTGAGTAGAGGGCCGCCCGTAGTTTATCAGAAAAGCCAAGTTTTTTCGGTGCTTTGTCGCGAGTTAAGTTTTTATATTTATTTTTAGTTAAATTTTGCTCCAACCTATTGCGGGGTAAAAATATGTATGTATATTTGTATCGAAACAAAATCAAACACTGGTTCGATCCTACCCAAAAGTGAGTGGCGTTGATCACATTTACCAGAACGCTTTACGTTCAAAAGGCTGGCCAGCCTAGTACCATTGATTTACGTTTAATCCCCTTTTATTGTCATTCCTGACTTGCACCGCTCGGTGTACAGGGAATCGTTATTAACCATTTTTTAAAAACTTTTTCCTAATGAGTAGGGCAGTCTCACTTTATCAAATACTTATGAAAGGCTACATTATACTATACTTACTCACTATACCCTTTTATGCTTATACTCAATATGGATTCAGCAAAACCATCTTATACCCAAATTCAAGATCGGCAACCATATCAGCAGTCACTACCGATCAAGACACCATCGTTTGTTTTGGCACTTTGTATGGTATAGCCGAGCAAAAATGGGGGGCTTATTTGGCTAAATTTGATTCATCTGGCAATTTTTTACAAATTACCACCGATTTTGACAGTACCTATCAACAAACCGTTGATTACTTTGCACAAATACTGTGTACTTCCGATGGCGGGTATATTGGGGTGAGTGCCCAAGGCTTGGGCTATAAAAGTGCGGCCTATAAGTTTTCTCACGAAGGGGTGTTAGAGTGGACTAGTTTTTATAGAGAAGATGACATGCAAGTAATTTTATTAACCAGTGTAACCGAGTTAAACGATGGTTTTTTGATGTTTGGGCAATATGCAGTAGATTATGATAATAATAGCTTTTGCATGAAAATATCTAAAAATGGAGATTTTCAGTGGATCAACAAAGATATTGAAGTTGTAGGCTTTAATGACAGAGGTGTTGGAAGGGTTGTTAAGCATGGTGAAAATTTTGTTCTAGGTATTGATGTAGATCCTTTGAATTTGAGTCTCTTAGATCCAAGTTATTGGAGCCAAGCCCGATTAGTAGAGGTGGATTCCCTAGGCAATGTACAATGGGAATGGTCTAATAGTATGGAGGAGGATGACAGCGCAGTATCAGGTTTAGTCACTACGCCTGATACTAATATTATTTATGTTGGCCGAAAATTTCATTCAGACGGCACAGGCGGCCATGATTTCCAAGTCTTAGTACGAAAAGTAAACCCAGAAACCTCCACCACCGTATGGCGCAAATCGCTCACTCCAGTCAACTTAACCTCAAACTCAGCCTTATATCACCTCTTGCCCAGCCCCGATGGCAGTGGTTTCGATGCCATCGGAGTAAGGCAAGATAAGGATATTGGTTTTATTATATCTGGCTGGGTAGCACATCTCAACTGGGATGGAGTCATCCAGTGGCAGCGTTATGATACCGTATATGTGGATACCAACCTATGGATCAATAAAAATGAACTCTTCAACTTGGCTCATCTATCAAGTGGTTCTATCATAGGAGCCGGGATTGTCAGAAGTGCCACACCGATTGGTCACTATGAGGGGTGGCTCATCAAATGGAGTGCCAATGGATGTGTGATGCCGGGTGACTGTGCCATCGTTAATACCCATGAGGACTTATCAGGCCAGCACAATAAAGGATTATCTCACTGGGACTTATTCCCCAATCCAGCCCAAGAGCATACGTGGTTGTCCCAGCCAGAGAGTCATATATTCAGTGATTTAACAATACAAATCTCCAATATGCCTGGACAAATAATCCAATCTCTAGCATATCCATACAACGCAGAGGGACAGTACAAAATACCACTAGAGGGGCTACAACAAGGGCTGTATTTTTATCAAGTCAGCACAGATGGAGTGCCACAACAATCAGGTCGTTTGTTGGTGATGGATTGATAGCATCACAACAATACACGGCTAAAGTAGTAAAACAATAATTTTTAATTTATATTTGGGGTTGGTTCACTCAAAGCAAGACCCACCCACTCCAGCAAAAACCACCACTTTTGGGGTATATCCCAACCCTGTCACCGACCACTGTATTTTAGCCGTCTTGATGGGCGAGTCGCTCCCTGTGGGTAACTATCATATTATGGTATATAATGCTGGAGGACAACTACAAGTTCAACAAGAAATAGATGCAACCCGACTCAGTGTCTTAGACACCAGTCAATTGTCATCAGGGTTATACCAATTAAGCATTTTTAAAGATGGGGAGATTTATCAGACTTTGAGTTTGGTAAAATAAAGTAATTGCCCAAATTATCAACGCAAAAATATACCTTTGCGGCCTGATGGAGATTCTATTTACTGGTAATTATCAACCCGACATCATCGTGGGTGGCTTTCGCGTAGGCGAGCCCGTGGTGGCTCTGACTGGCATGTTGGTGAGCATGTGTGCTATATATTGTTGGAAACAGTTGCGCAAACCCCCTTTCGTGGGTTCTGAGCCCAACTATTTCCCTTTGTTTCGGCACTTTTTTCTGTTTTTGGGGCTATCCACCTTCTTTGGGGCTATCATTGGCCACGCGTTTTTGTATGCCTTTCAGTTTGCGTGGAAACTACCCGGTTGGGTGCTTGGTATGGTGGCCGCTTCGGCCATGGCTCAGGTCAGTATCATACGGTCGGAGGGAGTCATAGAGGGTGGTACTCAAAAATGGCTATCGCGATTCAATATTTTCTGCTTTTTTGTGGGTTTGGTTTGGTTATTTAGCACCTTGTGGTTTCCAGTTGTAGAGATGCAGTCGGCTATTTGTTTCTTGGGTTTTGTTTTGCCCTTAGAGATCAGGTTGTTTTTAAAAGACCGCAGATCTGGCAGCAAAGAACTCATCCTCGGTGTTTCCTTTTTGATTGTAGCGGTGATACCCCATATTATGAAATGGTCGCTCGGTATTTGGTTTTGTTATTTTGACCTTGGCCACTTGGCTATGGTGGCAGCGGTGTATTACTTTTATTGTGCTGCTGCTGGTTGGCGGGTACTTGAGCGTACTTTGGTTATGGAGAGGGGGGAGAGGCGTTAGAGGGGATTCACCATATTCTACACTTTGTGAACCTTAGTGTTTTAAAAAATAGCGCATCACAACTAAAACTTAAATAAATGCTACCTTGTCAAAAAGACCTGTTTCAATTAGATCAGGGCATACACTATATTAATGGCGCATACATGTCGCCGCTCATGCGCGCTGTAGAAGCGGCTGGGATCAACGGGATGGCTCAAAAAAGAAGCCCACAGCGGGTATCACCCCAAGATTTTTTTACGGATACCGAAACGTTGCGCGGCTTGTTTGCACAATTGGTACATGCACCCACGGCCCAAAGCGTTGCCATCATTCCATCTGTTTCATACGGAACATCCATTGTTGCCAAAAATCTAACTGTACAGAAGGGGCAAAAAATAGTGATTGCGGAGGCGCAGTTTCCGAGCAATGTATATCCTTGGATGACCTTGGCTCAAGAAAAAGGCTTGGAAATAGTGACAGTAAAAATGCCTACTGATCCCAAGGACAGGGCGAAACATTGGAACAAAAACATCTTAGATTCCATAGATGCGCAAACCATCATGGTGGCCATTGGCCACATACACTGGGCTAACGGCACTATGTTCGACCTCAAGCAAATAGGCGAACGGATCCATGCCCAAGGCGGGTATTTGGTCGTGGATGGCACTCAAAGTGTAGGGGCATTGCCGATAGATGTCCAAGATTTTCAGATTGATGCCCTTATCTGTGGCGGTTATAAATGGTTGATGGGGCCTTATTCCCTTGGATATGCTTATTTAGGAGAGCGGTTTCAAAACGGGTCTCCATTGGAAGAAAACTGGATCAATCGCTACAACAGTGAAGATTTTACGCGTTTGATTGATTATCAGAGCGAATACCAACCAGAAGCCTTGCGGTTTGACGTTGGGGAGCGTAGCAATTTTATTTTGGTGCCAATGGGCATTGCTGCCTTGGAGCAACTTTTAGATTGGTCGCCTGCTCGCATTCAGGCGTATTGCGCGGCTTTGACCGAACCATTCGTGTCTATTTGGCGCGAGCACGGTTATTGGATTGAGGAGACCGGATTCAGGGCTGCCCACTTGATGGGGATTCAAATACCTGCCGATGTAAATATGGAAGCCTTACAGCAAGCCATGAAGGAACACCATATTTCGGTATCGGTACGGGGTGATTTTATTCGTATTTCACCCAATGTCTATAATAACGTGGAAGATATGGAGGTGCTGACCAAGGTTTTGATAGGTAGGTGATTTTTAGTACTGGACAAAAAATTAAAGTGCAAAACTCAATAAAATGTTGCATCTTTGCGTGCAATTTTAATAGCACGCTCCTTTACTAAACAACATAAACGTTGAACTTCTCCGATTTTGACCTGCATCCCGATCTTTTAGACGGTATTGATGCTTTAAATTATAAATCTCCAACTCCGATACAAGCACAAGCCATTCCAGTTGTTTTAGATGGTAAAGACTTAATCGGAGTAGCCCAGACAGGTACTGGTAAAACAGGTGCCTTCATCTTGCCTGTATTGAGCCAGATCTTGGATTCTAATATCAGCAATCAGACCCAAGCCCTAGTCATTGTCCCTACCCGCGAACTTGCTTTGCAGATAGATCAGGTAATCCAAGCATATTCCTATTTTGCAGGAATATCTTCGATGGCCATATTTGGAGGTGGCGATGGGAAAGCATTCACACAAGAAAAAACAGCCCTCACTGGTGGTGCAGATATAATCATTGCTACACCCGGCCGCTTGATTGCGCACATCAATATGGGGTATGTTGATTTTTCAAAATTGCGATTTCTTATTTTGGACGAAGCGGATCGGATGTTGGATATGGGTTTTCAAGCCGATTTGTTGAATATCATTGGGAAAGTAAATCCAAAACGCCAAACCTTGCTCTTTTCTGCCACGATGCCCCAGCAAGTATTGAAGTTTGCAAAGACCCTGCTCCGAAATCCTGAAATGATTACGATTGCTTTATCGAAACCCGCCGAAGGCGTATCCCAAAGCGCGTACGACGTACCAGAAGGTCAAAAAATAGCCTTAGTTGCCAATATATTGAAAGATAGGGTGGGGCAGAGAATCCTTATTTTTGGATCCACCAAACAATCGGTGAGTTCGTTGTACCTAAAATTACGAACCCGTAACTTGAACGTTGCCTATATCAGTAGTGACCTAGAGCAAGAACAGCGCGAAAAAGTGATGTTGGAGTTTAGGAATCGCAGTGTAGATATATTGGTGGCTACCGACGTATTGAGCCGTGGTATAGATGTGGATGGTATTGAGTTGGTCATCAATTTTGATGTCCCACGAGATCCTGAAGACTATGTACACCGTATTGGCCGTACGGCTCGTGCCGACCGTAAAGGCGGTGCCATTACCTTGATTTCCCCTACGGATGCTAGTAGGTTTGTCCGAATCGAAAAACTCATTGGCAAAGCCGTACCTAGGGTTTCCCTTCCATTCGAGGCTATCCCCGATAGAAAACCTACCACAACTACCCATTCCAGTCGGCCTAACCAACCAAGGTATGCGCCCAAATCTGACAATGCTGGTGGAAATAAGCATCCAGATCAGCAAAAACGACATTTTCAAAAGAAGAAAAACACTGGGCCTGCAGGGCCTACGCAGTAAAGGTTGCGATTTATTTTGTGCAAAAAAGGTTGTTTTTCTACCGTTTATCGAAAAAAGCACCTCGTAGTGTCACTCCCTTGACAATTTTATGACAAAGGAGTGTTGGTTAGTAAGATAGGCATTACATTTGCAACAGAAGAACAAAACAATTTAACAACAAACACTTTTTTTTTTGATTTATGAGATTTCTTACTACTGTTGTCCTACTATACGTAGGGCTGACTTCCGCTATTGCACAAGGCCAAATGAAGGGAACAGTTACGGACGCTAAAGGGAAACCAATCGTCGGGGCTAAAATTTCTGAAACTGGTACCAACTTCGTTACCTACACTCGTTTAGATGGCACTTACTCGTTCCAATACAATAGGACTAGCAGCGTCTATGTGGTCTCCTCAGAAGGATTCACACCTAAGGAAATTAAGGTTGCAGAGCGTCGCTCCTCCAATATCACCCTGCGTAACAGTGCAGGTGCTAATGTTAAGGCACTAGAAGCGGCCAAGAATCAAGGCGGATTTTTCAGGAAACTTTTCCGCAGCTAATCCAAGTACAGTTAAGACAACTAAAATTTTCAAGACATAACATTTTATAAGCAATGAGTATGGTTAATTCGCCAAAACTCATTGCTTTTTTGTTTGTGCCTTCCAAAGCAGCGTTTTCAAAAGTTAAATACTCTAGGTTCAAACAAGATTTAACTAAGGCGTTAAAATACTTTTGAATATTGGTACGTTTTGTAGTCCGTTCATTCATATTTATCATTTTGAATGTGCGAAAAGTTAAATTTTGAGAAATGATGCCTACAAATGATAATATTTTTTCGGAAAGAAAAATATTAAATCTACCTTCGCGCATCGAAGTATGTGAACATCGTTTATTTGCCGATTTTTTATACAGTACTATTATCACTCTTTTTGAAGTTTATCAATTAAACACAGGGTCTGCTATTCCTATGAAAAGAACTACTCTACACTTTTTTACGCTTTGCCTTCTGGTAGTTGCTACGTTGTCTGTCCAAGCACAAGACATCCATTTCTCACAGTTTTATATGAGTCCGCTCAATCTTAACCCTGCTATGACCGGGGTTATGAACTGTAATCACCGTTTGGTTGCCAATTATCGAAACCAATGGTCATCCATTTTGAAAAACAATGCTTACAATACCTATTCTGCTTCTTACGACCAGAAGATTCCGGTAGGCCGTTACGACTTCTTTGGCGTGGGCGGTACCCTATGGGGTGACAAGGCAGGTGCTTCTGAATTTGCTACTTTACAAGCCCGTATGTCAGGCTCTTATGCCAAGAAGATGGGTGGATACCGCAAAAAAGCACACTTCTTAGTGTTTGGTGCTGATTTAGGTGTGAGCCAGCGCAGCATCAAAAGTGCTAATTTGCAATGGCCAAGTCAGAATAATGGCGGGGTATTCAATCCTGCCGCTCCAGGAGAAAACATTGCCGATCCAAATTTCTTCTTTCTAGATTTATCCGCTGGCGCTTTGTGGTATAGCGTATTAAGCAAAGAGACCAATTTCTATTTTGGTGCGGCATTCAGCCATCTGAATCGTGCCAACCAGTCGTTTCAGGATCAGAATATACCATTGTATTCTAAGTTTACTTTCCATGCAGGTGGTGAATTCATGGCTGGCCAAAAATTTGGCCTTCTTCCAGGTGTTGTTACTTTCTTCCAAGGGCCATCATGGCAGTTGAATGTAGGTAACTCTTTCAAATTCTTGTTGGGCAACAGTCGCCGCTTCAACCAAGCCTTCCAGCTTGGTGTCTGGGCTCGTATGGCGCACAAATTGCAAGACAAACAACTGATGGATGCAATCATCTTGAGTACTCGTTTCGATTACGAACAGTTTACCATTGGTTTCAGTTACGATATCAATACTTCAAACCTGTCTGCTGCCACCAATGGCAATGGCTCGTTTGAGTTCTCTATGCTGTATAAGATTTGTGGACCAGAACGCCGTGGCGTTTACTGCCCGAATTTCTAAAATATAGCGATCTTATTATAAATGGCAGGGGCAAAGAATATTGTTTTTCAAAGCAATGTCTTTGCCCCTGCTTTTTGTTGTAACTATCCAATCGCCTTGATCCCGACCTCAAAATTGCCTGTTTTTCGCCATACTTCGCCATTTTTTTTCACCGTAGCGATGCTACGCTTCTAAAAAAGTGGCTCGTCTGACAAAAAACAGTCTAATTTTAAGATCAGGGAGCAAGCGACTGGATAGTTACTTTTTGTTGTAACCTACGAGTGAATTTGGATTCCCAACACTCACTAACATACATTAACAAATGCATGTGGAGAAAAAAAGTTAAAAATGCTTGGCTACCTGATAGAAAAGTAGGATTTTTGCTTTTTATTTTACTTCATTTTTAAAACAAATACAATGTTTGGAAGCAGTAAAAGTACCGAAGACTCTAAAAAAATAACTCCGGCCACCCCATCTACAGCACTCAATACTTTGGTAAAAGGTACTGTAATAGAAGGTACCGTAAAGTGTGAAAGCGACTTACGCGTAGATGGTACGATCAAAGGGAAACTCAATTGTGGTGCAAAAGTCATCATAGGCCCTACCGGATCGGTTGAAGGCGAAATATATTGCCAGAATGCCGTGATTGAAGGTCGTTTCAAAGGCACGATGAAAGTAACCGAACTGCTCAATGTACGGGAGACTGCCGAAATAGACGGAGATATATCTACTAATAAACTATTGGTGCAGAGTGGTGCGCGGTTTAATGTATCCTGCAAAATGGAAACGGGATCTTCTAATGGAGCCTCCAAAATAGGGGATATCAAAACAAGCAACGATGCCGCAGCAGCAGCCAATAAAGCCATCTCCGGAGTCAAATCGTAACGAATCACTCAAGGCCGTTGCAAAATATGGCGGCATGGCATTCCAATTATTTGGTGCCTGTTTAGCCGGTGTTTTTGTAGGCCGATGGATAGATCAACAGATAGGAACGACACGCCCCACGTGGGCGGTCTTCCTGACTATATTTTTTATGTTGGCCTCTTTGTATTCTTTATACCGACAATTACTGAGGTAACGATTCTCTAAATATGAATTCCAAATTATTCTACTCTAATCTGTCTGTCATAACGGCAGCAGTATCGTTGGTATTGGCAATTGCCCACATAGTATTCGTACCAATGAAGGCTCATATCTGGTTTTCAATAATGACTGTGCTGTTATTTTTGGGTATTTGCATTGGTTTGTACTACGCCGGCAAAAATGCCGCTAAAAGCACCAGTAAATACGCCTTCAATAACCTCATCTCGGTGGCTGTTTTTGGAAAAATGGTTGTTTCTCTTGGCTTTTTGTTGGGTTACAAGCAGATTGCGCATCCTACCAATCAATCGTTTGTTATTATTTTTCTACTTTGTTACGTCGTTTATACGGTGTTTGAAGTGCGGTTTATGACCCAATTGGCCAAGGGCTAGTTAGGTTTCCTATTAATTATCATTTTGGAACTGACTGGCTATGCTTATTACGCCCGTATTATTCGCTGAATTACCCCAGTTGCTCTTGTTTGCAGAGCACACATTCAGGGTAGCCTTTGAGCATGATAATAATCCCACAGATTTTAAAATATACTGCGATGAAGCATTTACGCCCCATCAATTTCAGGAGGAGTGGTCAAATACCCAATCTAAATTCTTTTTTGGTCGAATAGATGATCAAGTCGTGGCTTACCTCAAATTGAATTTTGATAAACAGCCTCATGAATTGGATGGGCAGCAGACGGTACAGGTAGAAAGGCTTTATGTAGCACCCAATCGGCAAGGACAAGGCTTGGGCGTACAAATGCTCAATTTTGCTTATCAGGAGGCACAAAATATTGGGGCTAACTGGATTTGGCTGAGCGTTTGGCAAGTCAACCCTCCAGCATTAAGGTTTTATGAGCGGTGTGGTTATGAGGTATTTGGAACCGAAACTTTCCAGATAGGCAACGACCCTCAGATAGACTGGTTGGTCAAGAAACCTGTTTCTTAGACTTCATAAATTTTTCACCTGTTTTAAGTACCTTTGCGGCCGTGACTCATCACTCATGATGGGGTAATGGGTTCTTCTTGGAGGTTTCATCGCCTAAATGAAGGAACTAAAAGAGAAAACTAGTAAGCAGACAAAAACAATGGCTCTTATTTCAAATATTAAAAAGTTTTTTAGCCGTTCAAGCGACGACGAACGTACGCTCATGGAAAAACTGCGCGATAAATATCGCTTGGTTATCATGAACGACGATACGTTTGAAGAGGTGACATCCGTCAAACTCACGCCTTTGTCTGTGTATGCAGTATTGAGCTCGTTGATTGTAGGTACAGCAGCCCTTGTGACGATGCTTATCATCTGGACTCCGCTCAAAAGGTATATTCCGGGCTATGGCGATTTTAGTCGCGATTCGGAGGTAGCCACGCTTACTACTAAGGTATCTGAGTTGGAAATTGAGATGGAAGCAACTCGAAAATACAATGAAAATATTAGGAAAATATTATTAGGCGATGTAAAAGACTTAGGGAGAGAGAGTGTGGATAAAAATGCACCGATTGATTCTACTTCCATTTCCTTGGTGGCAAAGGAAGACATTGACCGTATCCCTGAAGATGAAAAACTGCGCAATGAAGTAGCCAAAGGCACTTTTAATAGTGACCCAGCCTTCACTCAATCGGGTGGGGCGATCAATACCATCACAAGCAATGAAATACCTTTGAGTCAGCTGCTTCTGATCCCACCCGTCAGTGGCGACATCACCTCGCGGTTTGACCTTCAGAAAAAGCACTTTGGGGTGGATATAGCGGCGGCAAAGAATACTGCGATTAAAGCCACTACTGCTGGCGTTGTTATTTCAGCAGGTTTTACGGTGGAGACAGGTTATAGTATTGCTATACAGCACCCTAATAATGTGGTGACTATGTATAAGCATAATTCTGTTATACTGAAAAAAGAAGGCGAATCAGTAAAGGCGGGAGAGGCCATCGCCATTATTGGCAATACTGGAGAAAATACCAGTGGCCCACACCTTCATTTTGAACTTTGGCACAAAGGCCGAGCCATCAATCCAGAAGGGTTTATCAATTTTAAATAGTCTAGTACTTATTTTTTACTTTTTGCTTAGGTTTTTAAGTGCTTCCCCCAAGTTGGCACTTAATAGGCGTTCCTGTTTCAAGTCCTCTTGAAGGCTGGCGATCTCTTCTCGCAGCATGGTGACCTCTTCTTGAAGCCGAGCGATGGAGTTTTCTTTCGCAGTTCTATACACTGCACTTGGTTCCTGAAATGTTTCCATCGTTCCATCTCCAATAAAATATTCGGTGGTGACTCCAAACACCTCCAAGGCTTTTCTCAATGGTTTGGCCGGGAGTTTATCCATGCGGTATAGTTTGGGAAGATACGACTTATCAATGTCCATTGCAGTGGCAATGGACTCCGTATCGCGTTCATCCCGCTTGACCAACAACATTAATTTCTCTCCTTGGCTAATCATATATTATAGTTGCGTAAAAAATTGCCGGCTTTTTTAATGCGAAACCGCTGGCAAATTTTTACGTAGGTTCACCGTTAGTAAATAAATTAACCACAATAAAGATTTTTGCAATAAATAGAAAAATAATTATCTATTTATTGAAAAAATCCATTTAATGGAATTATTTTTGCCCTGTATTTATCACAAAGGCAAATCTATCTCATTATGAAGCAGATTAACAAAGAAAATGAGCAAAATCAGCACAAAATTATCATTACGGTGGTGGCATTTCGCTACAGCGACGAGGCTACCCTCATGCTTGTCGGCGAAGCAGAACTAACCCTAGAACTGTTTTCTGATGCTTGCCCTTCGCCCATTTCCATGCTCGATCTCTTATCCGTTAGAATAGATATACTCACGCTTTATGATACAGATGAGAAAGATGTCTATTCCCTAGTCATGGATCAAGCCTCGCTGCGCCAAAAAATAGAGGCCGCTGCACTCGATCACTACTTACATCCGCCCAAAGTACCCATTGGCCTTCCTAAAAAACTGAGCGAATGGTGAGCCCTTTACGACCCAATCAAATCCCATAAGTTGCCATACAGGTCTTCAAACACAGCGACTGTGCCATAAGGCTCTACTACTGGCTCCCGCACAAAATGAATATCTTTGGCACGCATATCGCGATAATCGCGCCAAAAATCGTCGGTGTGCAGAAATAAGAACACCCGTCCGCCCGTTTGGTTCCCCACCCGGCTGCGCTGCTCCTCATTGGCCGCTAGAGCCAACAGCAGGTAACAGCCTTCAGAACCGGGTGGGGCTACCAGTACCCAGCGTTTGGTTTCACTCAGGCGCGTATTTTCCACTAACCTAAAATGAAGCCGTTCTGTATAAAACTGGATAGCGGCATCATAGTCTTGTACGACTATGGCCACATGTGCTAAGTTTTGCTTCATTTAGGAGGTATTTTTACCAAAATATGGTATAAAGTGCCGCTAACACACCCACAATGATCAATGCTCCAATGGTAAACCCGGGGGTAGTACGGAACATGGAGCGGTCTATCTCCAATCCTTTTGGATTGATGCGACCCTTGAGTTCTAAAGTGCTAATGATGAACATGCCAATGATACAAGTAAGGAATACAAAGCCCATACGATCAAGGAAAGGTATTTCGAACACTCCGTCACTGTTTGGTACCGCAAAGCCCATCGGCTGAAGGAATGACAAATCGGCAAATTTCGGTAAAAACTTGAGTATTAATGAACATGCAAATCCACCAATAGTTGCAAAAAGCGCGGCATTGGCCGTCGTCTTTTTCCAGAAGAAGCCTAATATGAACATGGCAAAAATACCGGGCGATAAGAAGCCTGTATATTCTTGGATGAACTGGAATCCGCCTTTTTTGTCAATACCCATGAACGGGGCCACGAATACCGCAATGGCCATAGCTACGATCACGGTCATGCGACCAACCGAAACCAACCTTTCTTCGGAGGCATCGGGTGCTATCTTTTTCTTGAAAATATCCAAGGTGAAAATCGTAGAAATAGAGTTGGCCTTACCTGCCAAGGAGGCCACAATAGCTGCTGTCAGGGCTGCGAAGGCCAAGCCTTTGAGGCCGATTGGTAGCAATTGGAGCAGTACTGGATAAGCACGATCAGGGTTTATTTCGCCATCTTGAAGCAGTTCAGTTTGAAAAGAGCCTTGTTGGTGTAAGACATAAGCCGCAATACCGGGTAAACATACGATGATAGGCATCAACAGTTTTAAGAATGCTGCAAACAAGAGGCCACTCCGAGCAGTGTTGAGGTCTGCGCCAAGGGCTCTTTGGGTAATGTACTGGTTGCAACCCCAATAGTTGAGGTTTACGATCCACATACCACCTATCAGGATAGTAAGCCCTGGCAGATCGGCATAGTGCAGACTGGTTTGGTCAAATATCATGTGATAATGATCTCCGGCGTGTTTCATGGTCAGGTTGAATCCAGCCAAAGCACCGCTTTCGCCAAATTTTTGAGACACCATATCAAATGCCAAATAAGTGGTGACCAAGCCACCAATAATCAACACTAATACCTGTATCACATCTGTATAACCGATCACCTTCATACCGCCTAAGGTAATGACAATAGCAAAAATGGCCAATCCGGCCATACAAGACCATATAGGTATGCTACTGATACTACTGATGGCCAATGCACCAAGGTACAAAATGGACGTGAGGTTTACAAATACATAAAGGAGCAACCAAAAAACTGCCATTACCATGCTCACCGTACTGTTGTACCGTTGCTCTAGGAACTGAGGCATGGTGTAAATTTTGTTTTTAAGGTACACCGGTAGAAAGAAGATGGCGACGATCAACAAAGTCGCAGCAGCCATCCATTCGTAGGTGGCAATGGCAAGACCCATTTTGAATCCTGATGCTGACATTCCGATAAATTGCTCGGCGGAAATGTTGGATGCAATCAAAGATGCTCCAATAGCCCACCAAGTTAGAGAGCCTTCTGCTAAGAAAAAGTCCTTGGTGCTGGTGGTTGCTGATTTTTTGCGGTTGTAAATCCAGTATCCATATCCCGAAATGAGGACAAAGTAAAACAGGAACACTGCATAATCTAAGAATTGTAGTTCTTTTCCCATGAAAAAGAGTATTAGGTGTGTTGAACGTAGTTGTGAGTGTCAAATTAGGCATTATCAGATCGAGCATACAGGAAGAATCCATGTTTTACTCAGAATAATAGCCTAATTGTTTCAAAATAACTACTTAAATGAAAAATTGTAATGTTGAACGCCACTTGCTTTTTATAAGGATACTCCCGCTTATTTAGAAGCGGAAACCTCATATAAGCATTTGACGCGCCAAATATATGAAGCCTTATTGCTTTGAAGGGAGATTTAGCAAAAAAGAAAAATAAAAAAAATCATTCCCCGTACTATTGCACAGGTCAGAAAAAGTCCGTTTCTTTGCACTCTTATTTATTATAAGATAGGGTTTCGTGGCCGAGAGGCTTAGGCACAGCTCTGCAAAAGCTGCTACAGCGGTTCGAATCCGCTCGAAACCTCACACTTTAAGCCTTCTGTCACACCGATAGAAGGCTTTTTGTTTTTTGGTCAATCCAATTCCGTACATGACTTTTTTTCAAGATTTTATAGCCGCGTTTGAAAGTGGCGATTTGCTCAAATGCACCCTGAGCCGCCCTAGTGCCTCTGCTAGTGCGGAACTAAAAAACATATACATACGTCCGGTTTCCTTGAAAAAAGGGCTTTTTCTAGCCTTCACTTATCGCTATAAAACCCGAGACGAGGTCAAAAACTACGCCATCACAGAAGCCGTTGATCTATTGTCCCAAAGTATGGGACAATCATGGCTTCATGCTAGCCTTTTTACACCAACTTCGGAGGTTACCTTATCGTATGATAAAAAAGGCGTTGCCTCGGTGGTAAAGCGCGTCAATGCACAACCGAGTACCACTGCCAATATGGCCCATGATCGTGCTAAAAAACGATTGCTGGATCCTGCCACGCCTTGGCTTCACCGATTGGGTATCACTAGTGTGAAGGGTGAAGTATTGCCAACGGCTCAAGATAAATGGAAACAGATCAATAAATATTTGGAGATTATTGGAGGGATATTGCGCGAACAATCATTGCCGGCCGATCTGCATATTGCCGATATGGGCTCGGGTAAAGGCTACCTTACTTTTGCGCTTTATGATTTTTTGGTGCATCATGAAGGACTGAATCCAGTGATGGTTGGTATAGAACTTAGGCAAAATTTGGTTGATCTCTGCAATGGCCTTGCTCAAGAGGTTGGTTTTGGAGGGCTTACGTTTGTAGCTCAAGATATATCCACTTATCAGCCTACGCGGTTAGATATGTTGATCGCGCTTCATGCCTGCGATACTGCCACCGATTTGGCATTGGCAGCCGGTATTCACAATAATGCTCAGGTGATAGTGGCAGCCCCATGCTGCCACAAGCAGGTACGCCGCGATATGAAAACCCAAAACGAATTGGCCTGTATCCTAAAACATGGGATTTTGGAAGAACGACAAGCAGAGATCGTTACGGATGGGATCAGGGCTTTGATTCTGGAGCGGGAGGGGTATAAAACCCAGGTTTTTGAGTTTATATCGAGCGAACATACGGCTAAGAATGTGATGATAACGGCTCTAAAACAGAAAAAAAAGGGTAAATCGAAGGCTGATATTCAGGGGAGTATTGATTTGATTAAGGTTGGTTTTGGGCTTGAGAGGCACTTTTTGGAGGGATTGGTGGATTAGAGGAGAACATGCTAGGGCTTTTGTGTGTTCCCATTTTATAAAGAGCATTTAAATAAAAAAATCCCTGCATGGTGTTGATACACCAGCAGGGATTTTTTATTTTGAGCAATATATGCCCTAATTATCTATAGCGAAATGTGCTTGAATCCAGTTACTGTCAAATCCTTATCAAGGCTTTTCAAGTATTGGTCAACCGTCATATCGTTATTTTTAACAAATTTCTGGCTCAACAAAGTGCTTTCTTGGAAGAACTTGTTCAGACGGCCTAAAGAAATTTTTTCGAGCATGTCTTCTGGCTTGCCTTCGTTGCGCGCCAATTCTTTGCCGATTTCAATTTCCTTTTCGATCATCTTTGGATCTACGTCGTCTCTGCTAACAGAAACAGGGTTCATCGCAGCAATCTGCATGGCTACGTCGCGACCGGCGGCTTCAAAAGCGTTTTCGCGCTTGTTGAGTGCTACCAAAACTGAACGCTTGTTGTTGGAGTGGTTGTACGTCAACAATTGTGCACCAGTAAGTGGCTCATAACGACCCAATTCGATTTTTTCACCGATGATACCGTTTTGGCCTCCTATCATTTCACTAATGGTAACAGCGCCTTCGTAAGGCAATGCCAACAATGCTTCCAATGTTTCAGGGAAGTTTTCGATAGCGATGTCGGCGATTTTCTGTGTCATCGCGATGAAATTTTCATTGCGTGCTACGAAATCGGTTTCGCACTGAAGCGATACTACGACACCGCGTGTTTGGTTGGCGTTGGTGTGTGCAATGACAACACCTTCACTAGCCTCACGGTCTTCGCGCTTAGCAGCCTTTGCGATACCTTTTTTACGAAGCCAATCTTGTGCCTCTTCATAATCGCCATTTGATTCTTCGAGTGCCTTTTTGCAATCCATCATGCCTGCGCCAGTCATCTCGCGCAGTTTAGAAATATCGGAAGCAGATACTTTAATCATTGTATTATTATTGTTGATTCGTGGACAATTGTGACATGCCTTTTTGAGGACACAAATTTACAACCCTTGCACGAAAGATCAGTTAAATGAATATAAATTCTACATGAACAGAATATCATCTACAACACCAAGGTTGTGGCTGAGTTCTGATTATGCGGCTACCTCTTCGTCACCTTTCATAGATTTGCGCTCTTCCAATCCTTCACGGATGGCTGCACAAAGGTATTCAGTAACAAAAGCGATGGCTTTTGAAGCATCGTCGTTGCTAGGAATTGCATAATCCACCAAAGTTGGATCAGAATTCGTATCAACCATACCAAAAGTTTTGATATTCAACTTCTTAGACTCTGCCAACGCCAGATGCTCATGGTGAATATCTACGATATACACAGCAGAAGGGAGGCGATTAAGTTGCTCAATACCACCGAAGTGCTTTACCATTTTCGCGTGTTCGCGGCTCATGGTCAAGCGTTCTTTCTTAGTGATAGAGGTCAGGCTATTATCAGCCAATTGACGCTCGATGAACTGCATTTTCTTCACAGACTTACGGATAGTCTGGAAATTAGTCATCATACCACCCAACCAACGTTCGGTGACGAATGGCATACCAACGCTTTCAGCGGCTTTCTGAACGATGATACGTGCTTGTTTCTTAGTCGCAACAAACATGATCTTCTTTCCGCTTTTGGCCATGGCCTTCATTGCAATCGCAGAACGCTCCAAATGTTCGGCCGTGCGATTGAGGTCAATGATGTGGATACCTTTGTGCTCCATAAAAATATATGGAGTCATCTTCGGGTTCCACTTTTTACGCAAGTGGCCGAAGTGGCAACCTGCATCTAACAATTCTTTATATGTGGGCTTTTGCATTGCTTGCTATATATAAGGTTGTGAGTTGTGAGTATCGAAATGCGGTGATGAACCATCGTGGGTTCAAAGAAACACATTTCCAATCCCAAATCCCGAAATTAACGTTTAGAGAACTGAAAGCGTTTACGAGCCTTTGGTCTTCCGTATTTTTTACGTTCAACTGCGCGGCTGTCGCGTGTAAGGAATTTCCTTGCTTTCAACGGTTTGCGGAATTCTTCGTTGAGTTTCACCAAAGCACGGCTCAAACCCATACGTATTGCTTCTGCTTGACCTTTGTAGCCACCACCACGAACATTTACTTTAAGATCATAAGCATTTTCGATGCCTACTACTCCAAATGGATCAGTCACATTGTGCTGAATGTGGATGTGCGGGAAATATTCGCGGTAATCTTTCCCGTTTACCGTGACTTTACCTTCGCCTTTCATCAAATAGACGCGGGCTACGGCTGTTTTACGGCGCCCTACGGCATTTATCATTTCCATATTATATTAATTTAATCCTGAGTAAATTTGAGTGCTTCTGGTTTTTGTGCCGCATGAGGATGATCAGTACCTGTGTAAACAAACATTTTCTTGATCATTGCCTTGCCCAATTTGGTCTTAGGCAACATACCCCTCACCGCGCGCTCCACGATGCGCTCCGGAAATTTGGTAAGCATTACTTCCGCTACAACCACCTTCAAGCCACCGGGGTGCAAAGAATAGTCGCGGTAAGATTTTTGTTCCCATTTTTTGCCCGTGAAACGAACTTTCTCTGCGTTGATCACGATTATATAATCGCCTGTATCAGCGTGGGGAGTGAATGACGGCTTGTTTTTGCCGCGCAGAATGCTCGCAATTTCAGCGCACATACGACCCGTAACCTGATTTTCAGCATCAATGATATACCACTTGCGAGTGGCTTTTTCTGCACTGACGGATTCGGTACGATAACTCAATGTATTCATTGTGAATATTTAATTTTTGTATTAACCTCTTCTCTTCGGAGGGAATAAGCATGAAAACTAGTTAAAAAAAAGTAAAACCAGCCTAAAAACACGCAAAATGACTATCCTGCACTCAAAGAGGGCGCAAAGGTACTTACTTCGACAATATTGACCAAGCAATTTGGAAAGTTTTTTTTATAAAAACATCTAACTAATTGATTATCAGTTGTTTTTTCGCACAATTATTTTTTGTTGATTTTGTTGATGTTCTCTTTTGACATTGATAATCAATGAGTTAGGTTGAAATTGGCAGTTTTTAGAAATAGACGAGTATCACCTGCCATCATGCCTTCAAATATGTAATAGTTGGTAGGGGCGTTTTTGAGTATTTTGTATATATTATAAGCATTCTAGTGCTATGAGGTCATGGCTGAGCAATGATTAACCACGCTAATAGCCCTCCCATAATCGCATAAGGTGCAATGATTCGATATATCATCGTTTTCCCAAATCTTCTGTCTTTAAAAAACTCTTTTTTAATATCATCGTGTCCCACCACCGATTTTAATCCTTGAATAACTTCTTTATTGTCATCGTATGCTGAAAAAAAAATATATTTATTGGTGGGGAAATCTTCTGCCAGTCTAAAAAAATATTCAGGCTTTTGTTTGGCCACTTCGGTGATAATTGTACTGTAATATGATCTGTATGCAACGGGTAGTTGCGTTAGGTAGTGCTTCAAAGTGTCATAAGCAAATGACCTGATGTTTTGAAGAGCGTAATTTGTCAGCGCAACGTGGCTGTCCTCTAAAGTACTGATACTGTCCTTCGTTGCTTTCATTTGTTTGTCGGCAAATGTTCTAAATTGCAAATAATTTATTTCTTTGTTGGGGAGTTTTTTCCAAGTGTAAAAACCATTTCTGAAATCTTGGTCGCTTAATGGATATTTTTGATTTAACTCGCGACTCATTTCAAAATAATGGCTAAGGTAATAGGCGTTGTTTAGGTTATGATTGGCAACACCTAAGTTTTTAACGGTGTCTATTTGAAATTTCTTTGTTTTCTTAAATTTAGTTATCAAGTATAATTTATTATTTACGTATATTAATTTTGTGTTTTCATGGATATAGGTATTATCTGATTGTTTGACGAGGGTGTCTGTTTTTATAGGTAAATACCCTGCCTCTGCTGCTGCTTTGTCATAGATTCTACCGATTCTATAAACATATGCCTCAGATTCTTGTAAATCTACATAATATATGTGGTTTTTAGTATTTGTTTGAAGTAAGGTCTCTGTTCTATTGTCTTGTGCAGACGCCAGTAGATAATGTGATAAAAACAGGATGATTACTATGGTCTGTTTCATTGTTAAGTATGTTTTTAATAAATTTCGTGCAAGCCACGATCATACGACCTAGGGAACTGTGCCGGAGTAACTTCCACCATTGATGCGAATCTTTTTTACTAAACGCTGATATACCTGATTTTGTATGAGTACGAAAAAATCTGCGTCTATCTCTACGCCTTGACGTGGTTGCATCCGAATCATCTACGTTTCCATATGTACGCTACCCATCAATTGATGAAGTGAAATACCAGCGATGGTTGTACCTTTGGGGCTGATACATTAGTGCAATGACCAACGAGCAGTTCAAGATATTTTCTCCAACCATACCAACCGATCCAGGTATTTATAGGTTTCTGGACGCGGAAGGTGTTATTTTGTATATAGGCAAGGCAAAAAACCTAAGGAATCGGCTGTTGTCGTATTTTGGGGAGAAGAAGCATCAATTGGCGAAGACGAGGGTATTGGTGCGCCATTCCAACCATATTGAGTTTATGATTGTGGAAACGGAGCAAGATGCGCTGCTGTTAGAAAACACCCTCATCAAAAAGCACTTACCGCGCTATAATATTCGCTTGAAAGATGAAAAATCGCCCCTGATCTATATCTGTATCAAGCATGAGCGTTTCCCAAGGGTGTTTTTAACCCGTAAAACCTTTAAAGATGGTTCTACTTATTTTGGGCCTTATTTGAATAAATTTAAGGTGGAGCAGATTGCGGAATTGATCAGGAAATTGTTTCAGTTGCGTACCTGTGCGTTGGATCTCTCTGTGCAGAATATTGACAAAAAGAAGTTTAAGCCCTGTTTGGAGTACCACATCAAAAACTGTGCTGCGCCCTGTGTGGCCTATGAAAAAGAAGAGGAGTATAACCTGAAAATAGAGCAGATTAAAAACGTATTGAAAGGCAATTTTGCGGCCGTAAAAACACACTTGAAAGATGAAATGCAGCGTTACGCTGAAAATATGCAGTTTGAGTTGGCTCAGCAAATGAAGGAAAAACTGCTGTTATTTGAAGATTATCAAGGCAAAAGCACGGTGGTCAATCCGAATATTAGGAATGTGGATGTGTTTGCTATCGCAGAGGACGAAAAAGAGGCGTTTGTTAATTACCTGAAAGTAGTGAACGGGGCGGTCATACAAACTTATACCCTCACCCTGACCAAAAACTTGGATGAAGACCGTGAATTGATCTTGTCTTTCGCGATTCAATCGCTCCGCGAGCGTTTTCAAAGCCTTACAGAGGAGATCATAGTTCCGTATGAAATAGTGGTGCCAGAGCCTGGGATTTTGATTACTGTTCCGAAAATAGGCGATAAGAAAAAACTCTTGGAACTTTCTGAAAAAAATGTCCAGTATCACTTGATGCAGCGCAAAAGGCAGGAGGCCAACCAAATGGGTCGCCAAACTTCGGCGGAACGCATATTGACGACTTTGCAGCAGGATTTGCAAATGTCGGTGGTGCCGCTGTGGTTAGAATGTTTTGATAACTCCAATTTGCAAGGCACGAATCCTGTATCGAGTTGTGTGGTATTCAAAAATGCGAAACCCGCCAAACGTGACTACCGCCACTACAATGTAAAAACGGTGGAAGGCCCCAATGACTTTGCTACGATGGAAGAGGTGGTGTATCGCCGCTACAAACGGTTGTTGGCGGAGGGTCAAGGATTGCCCGAACTGGTGATCATAGATGGAGGCAAAGGCCAATTGAGTGCAGCCATGAAAAGCCTTAGAGCCCTCGATTTGGAGGGCAAAATGACGGTGATTGGTATTGCGAAACGCTTGGAGGAAATTTATTTCCCTGACGATCCAGTGCCGGTGCACATCAATAAAAAATCGGAATCACTCAAGTTGATCCAGCAGGCGCGCAATGAGGCGCACCGATTTGGGATCACTTTTCACAGAAATCAGCGCAGCAAGAATTTTATTCAAACGGAACTGACCGAAATACCGGGCATAGGAGCCAAAACTGCTGAAAAACTATTGCAGCACTATGGGTCGGTGAAGCGATTGCGCGAAACCACCGATGAGGATTTGATCTTGCAAATCGGCAAATCGGCGGCGGCAAAGATAAGGGCGCATTTTTTGATGGAAACTGAGGATGCTGAATAAAAAGAACAGTTATTGTTTTACCGCTACTTATTCAAGTTTCAATACCTTCAAAAACGCTTCCTGTGGCACTTCGATATTACCGAATTGCTTCATTCGTTTTTTACCTTCTTTCTGCTTTTCCAAAAGTTTTCGTTTACGCGATACGTCACCACCGTAGCATTTGGCGGTTACGTCTTTGCGCAGGGCTGACAAGGTCTCGCGAGCGATTACCTTTTGGCCTATGGCTGCTTGGATGGCAATTTGGAATTGATGTCTGACAAGCAGTTCTTTGAGTTTTTCGCACATGTTACGCCCCATAGTCTCTGCTTTGGTGCGGTGTACTAGTGCGGAAAGGGCATCTATTTGTTCCCCATTGAGTTTGATGTCTAGTTTTACCAGATCCGTCTCACGATAGTCCAATATATGATAGTCGAAAGACGCATAACCACGGGTCATGGATTTCAACCGATCATAAAAGTCGAAAACGATTTCTGCCAGCGGCATATGGAACGTCATTTCGAGCCTTGTTGGCGTGAGGTAAGTCTGTTTTTGGAGGATACCACGCTTGTCTAGGCAAAGGTTCATTATATTGCCAATATACTCAGGCTTGGTAATGATCTGGGCAAATATGTATGGCTCTTCGGCATTCTCCAAGTGATTTGGCTCTGGCAATTCACTCGGCTGGCGCACCAAGAAGCGATTTCCTTTCATGTCAGTGGCAAAATAGGGTACGTTTGGTACGGTGGTGATGATGTCCATATTGAACTCACGATCCAAGCGTTCTTGCACAATCTCCAAGTGCAACATACCTAAGAATCCACAACGGAATCCATAACCCAAGGCCATTGAGGTTTCAGGCTCAAATACCAAAGAGGCATCGTTGAGTTGAAGTTTTTCAAGGGAGTCGCGAAGCATTTCAAAATCGTTGTTGTCCAAAGGATAAATACCCGCAAATACCATTGGTTTGACCTCTTCAAATCCTTTGACGGGTTCGGTACAAGGTCGAGCCACATGGGTGATGGTATCGCCCACTTTTATTTCCTTACTGATTTTGATACCTGTGATCACATAGCCAACATCGCCAGCTCGTATCTCAGCGGTTTCAAATTGGCCGAGCCTTAAAATACCTACTTCTTCAGCGGCTACTTCCTTGGTTGTACTGATGAACTTCAGTTTATCGCCTTTTTTCATCACCCCATTCATGACGCGTACGTAGGCTACGATGCCACGGTAAGAGTTGAACATAGAGTCAAAAATCATCGTTTGTAGCGGTGCTTCTGGATCGCCCGTGGGAGGAGGTACGCGGGCTACCACTGCCTGTAAAATATCTTCGATACCGATGCCCGAACGACCCGATGCCGAAATAATATCCTCGCGTTTACAACCGATGAGGTCAATGATCTGGTCTTGTACGTCTTCTATATTGGCACTGGCCATATCCACTTTGTTGACGATCGGGATAATTTCCAGATTATGATCCACTGCCAGATACAGGTTACTAATGGTCTGTGCTTGAATACCTTGAGAAGCATCCACGAGGAGCAATGCCCCTTCGCAGGCTGCTATAGATCGGCTTACTTCATAGGAGAAGTCCACGTGGCCGGGGGTGTCAATGAGGTTGAATACGTATTCTTCCTTAGTGACCGGATGCACATAGCGCATCTGAATGGCGTGGCTTTTAATGGTGATGCCGCGCTCGCGCTCCAAATCCATGTTGTCCAGCGCCTGAGCCTGCATATCGCGCTTGTTGATCGTATGCGTGTGTTCCAATAAGCGATCGGCAAGGGTACTTTTGCCGTGGTCAATGTGTGCAATAATGCAAAAATTGCGTATATTTTTCATCTATTATGTTGAAAAGAAATACCTGATAGGCTATTTCGGGGTGCAAAGGTACAACATAATATTGATGTTGATGACTATAAATTTGTGTTCTGCACGATTAAATTGGTATTGGTTTTCAGGGATCCAATTGGGGCTGGAAAGAGGATTACAACACTTCCTCTATCCAATCCTCAATCCCTCTTGTCTCCGCATTAAAATTGACTTCAATTATCCATTGCGTTCTGCATAAGCCTTAAAATTATTCAAAATGGCTTGCCAACCGCCTTGTTGCATCTCAATCGGGTTCTCTGTTTCAGCATCGAAACTGATGGAGATAAAAGTTTGATCACCTTTTTTAGTAAAGGTGATTGTTGCCTTTCGGTCATCATCCATGGTGTAAGCGATGGTCTGATGGAGTTGAATGTTGGTATAGATGCCACTAAAATCGAAACTAAAACTGCCATCTTTTGCTGCCATTGTGGAACTGAACCGACCACCTATTTGCAGGTCATTGGTGGCTTTTGTGGTGTGCCAATCGTCGCTGGCTGCGTTCCAATGGACGATGTGCTTGGGATTTGTCCATAATTCCCAAGCCTTTGATTCTTGCACATTTATAAGTGCTTCTACGGTGATGACTGTTGTATTTGTCATTATTTTTAGAATTTTTAATTAAAAAATATTTCGCCTAATCAAATTAGCAGAAACAGGTTTTAGACCTATTTCCCTTACCCAAATTGATAATTGTCCGATATGATGAATTTCATGAGCAATAACATGGCTCAATATTTCACCCTGTGCAAATTCTTCTTTTTGACCATCATTGTCAAATACCTCTATGCGTTTTTTCATTGTTACAGGCTTCCAATTATCAAGAAATGCTTGGACTTCTTTTCTATATTGTTGCGACAAATCCATGATGGATTCAAGCGTAGGCAAGTCTTCAAACGGTACAAAAGGAATGGTTTTTTGTTGTAAATCACAACAAATCCAAGCGCATTCCACATCAATAATGTGAAACAGGGTGTATGCAATATTGCCTACGCCACCAATGCGCTTTTTATACAATTCTTCTTGTGAAATGGTTTTTAATAATTCAAACCATTCATCTCGTACTTGCCAATTATATTCAAAAAAATGCTTCATTGACTTATTAATTGATAATATGAATGCCTTTTTGTGCCATGCATCGCATCTTTTTTTGGTCGTAAATCGCCCATTATGGCTGTAAAAATATACTTGCCTGCCACAAAAATAAACAAAAAACTAAATTTTGATAGGCTCTGAGGGGATAGCAAATATGACTCGAACTTCATCGCTACTCAATCAAAGATTGACAACATTGGGGTACAGGTCACGCCTTAAGCAATTGAACCAGTTCTTGCCTGTATTTTGTGATAATAGATATAAGAAACAACCAAAATCGCCAAAATAATCAATGGAAAACAAGACATGGCACTAAAGCCGTCAACAGATACATGGCTCAAAAATGCGAAAATAAAATCGAAAGCGAAGCCTGCATAAGCCCATTCTTTGACGCGACTTGGTACTTGTGGTATCATCAAAAGCAAGGTGCCAATCACTTTAAAAACGACAAGTATGTTCCCAAAATATTCGGGATAACCTAGATGACGGATACCTTCTTTTGCTAATTCGGTTTGAGATGTAAGGGCGGGCATAACGCCTTCAAATAAGAAAATAAAGCCCGTAGCGACCCAAAAAATGATGTTGTTCTTTTTCATAACTGATTGAATTTTAATAATTTAGAAAATATTTTTACATTGAACACTGTTTTAATCTTCTGTCTTGGCGGCTTTCAGCCAAGCATTGATAATCAAAACAAGGTCTGCCGATTTTGCCGCAATGTCCGTACTATTTGCAAAAGTAGCAACTGCACGATCATTTGTTTTCCAAGATAAAATGCCTGAATTATCCGCAATTAAGGTTTTTTTGGGCATTTCTTGAACTTTTGCACCGCGATGAAATATCAGTTGAATTTGTTTTGGCGGATAGATACGCATGGTAATTCTATCTTCGCCACCCAAACAAAAATTGGGGGCATTCCATTTGATATTTTCAGTCAAATCTTTATTGGCCTCCAAAATAATTTTTCGGATTTGCACGATTTCTTCTTTGAAAGGATGTTCAAGTGCCACCATAAATTGGGCTACTTCTTCACTTCCTGTTAATTTTTGCTTTGCCATATTTTTTATTTTAAAAACGGATTAAGAATTGATTTTAAACGAAAACCCATTTTCTTCTAATGCTTTTTTTAATTTAGGTATAGAACTTTGTCCCATACCATGAAAGTTTAAAATTTCTGCCTCACTGTATTTTGAGAGTTGTTCTAAGTTTTTTATATCATGACTTTCCAATGCTCGTCTTGCGGGAGCACCCAATATTGAAAGAAAACTGCCAACGGGTTTTCGCTCTTCTTCACATATTGGACAAGTGGGGCAATCACTACTTTTATAGAATTGATGCCCCATGCTGCACGTTTTTAATGTCCTCTTAATTGATGCCATTTTCATGATTTTTATCAAAATTAAGTATCCAATTGTTGCCAAACTTATCCGTCAAATCGCCAAACAATGCACCCCAAAAAGTGGTTTCAAGCGGGTGTTTTACCGTTCCTCCTTCTGAAAGTGCTTTGAAAAGGGCATTAATTTCGACTTCATTACTGCAATTGAGCATCAAAGATACGGCATTGCCCTTGCTAAGTCCCGTTTCGGGGGTCATGTCCGACCCCATGAGGACAAAACCTTCAGTGGTTAAGGTCGAATGTAAAATACAGGCTTGCATCTGAGGCGGCATTTGTTCTGATAGTGGTGACTCGCCAATGGTTTGTAGCATCAATTCGCCACCGAGACATGTTTTATAAAATGTCATGGCATCACGGCAATTGCCATTGAATGTTAAATAAGAATTGATATGTGTCATTTTTCTTGTTTTAATAGCCTGCTGTTTCTACTGTTCACACATTGCTTTAAGTTTTGACAAAGCACCAGGCCAGCCATCACTGAACATTTTTTTCCACTCGTCGCTGGTTTCGATATTAATGGTGAGTTCAGTGCCTTCACTTGTACTATTAAAGGTATAGCTCTCACTAATCCCAATCCAGTTTTTGGCAAATTCACTTTCCCTATCCTCAACACCACCTGCACCAAGAAGAGCAATGTGTTTTACGAAGATGAATTTGTAAGGCACAAAAGATTCGATGTGGGCAAGTGTACCACTGCCGTCTTCTGAAATGAAACTAATATTTTCATTTTCTGTCCAGTGTCCTTTGTAAAATGAATCGGGCCAGCTTGCTGCAACCCATTCTTTGTAAGTGTCGGGCTGCAACATTGTGTCCCAAACTTTTTGCTTATCACAAGCAATTGAAATACTAAAATTCAACTTTTCCATTGTCTGATTTTTTAATTTATTAATAATTTTTGTTTTATATTCAGGGAACTTTCAAAGCTCCCTGAACATAGATACCCCTCAGTATTATTGCTGTGGCGTGTGATTAAACATCCAACGAATGCCGTATTTATCTAAACAAGTCCCCCAAAATGCGCCCCAAAATTGGTCTTCCAATGGTGAAATGCCGCTTCCACCTTCCGACAAAGCGTTGAAAAGTCTTTCTGTTTCCGTCCTTGTATCGGGTTCTAAATTAATGGTTGTGTTGTTGCCAATTTGCACTTTATGACCCATTGATTCGAGCATATCTGTTCCCATAATTTGCGTGCCGCCCAAAATTGGTAAGGCAACGTGCATCACCATCTCCAATTCGTTTTCGGGCATTGATGGCACACCCTCGTGTGCAGGAATGTCCTTGTTGAACATAATAGGTGCGGCAAATTCTGTTTGAAATACAGATTTGTAGAAATTAAAGGCTTCTTCCGTTTTGCCTTGAAAATTGAGATAAATGGATACTTTTGACATGATTTTTTACATTTTTAATTGATGAAAAATATTTTTCTAAATTGATGATGCAAAGGTGCGGACTAAAAATAAACCCCATACGGTGTAAAAATGACAACAAAAGGGTGTTTTGCGACAAAATGTTTTATTACCTTTGTCTCACCGCTCTTCAAACGTTAAATCACAATTTTTTATGAAAAATATAAGTATTTTAGTCCCCGAAAGTGCGGTCATGCAAGCCATTGCTGACCCGCAATATCTTTTTTCAGCGGCCAATCACTTTTTGGTGGCCGCAGGTAAACAGCCTTTGTTTCAAGTGCAGTTGGTGGGTGTTCAGAAAGAAGTGCGACTCAATAACGGGATGTTTTCTATCCATACCGATAAGCAATTAGACGATGCTACGCAGTCGGATTTGGTGATCATACCAGCCTTATTTGGAGATATGAAGCATGCGATTGCTCAAAATAAAAAACTTTTGCCTTGGATAAATGAACAATATAAAAATGGGGCAGAGGTTGCCTCTTTGTGCGTCGGTGCTTTTTTATTGGCCAGTACGGGCTTGTTGGACGGTAAAAAATGCTCCACCCACTGGGGATTTCAAAATGAGTTTAGAGCACTTTTTCCAGCAGTAGAAGTGATAGATGGGAGCATCATCACCGAAGAACATCGCTTGTATTCGAGCGGTGGAGCCAATTCGTATTGGAATTTGTTGTTGCATTTGCTTGAAAAATATACGGATAGGGCAACCGCTATTTTGGCCTCCAAATATTTTGCGATTGATATTGACAGAGACAGTCAATCGGCCTTTGCGATGTTTCAAGGGCAAAGAAACCATACGGACGAAGCGATCAAGCAAGCCCAAAATTTTATTGAAGCCCATATCACAGAACGTATTTCTATTGATGAATTGGCAGATAAAGTGGTGGTTGGCAGACGCAGTTTTGAACGGCGTTTCAAACAGGCCACCAACAATACGGTGTTGGAATATATTCATCGAGTGAAAATTGAAGCGGCCAAACGCAGTTTTGAAAACAGTCGAAAAAACATCAATGACGTCATGTTTGACGTGGGCTATACCGATACCAAAGCATTTCGGAGCATTTTTAAGAAAATTACGGGGCTTACGCCAGTGGAGTATCGGAATAAGTATAATAAGATGGTGGTAGTTGAAGTGTAGGAATATATATAATTTTTATAATATTAATTCCGTTTGTATGCCAAATGCGGCAATCCGTCCATAAATTTTTGACTGTCTGTTTCATGAAAAGCGTCGAAGTCCAATGTGAGAATATCTAATACTATCAGGCTAATGCCCATAAAAACTGGTGTCGCAGTTTTGTTTTAAAAATAAAAAAATGAGGATAGCGAGGAATAAGACGGCTCTAACAGTGTGGGTTAAATGTTCAACACGGCTGGACAGCCTTCTTTTTATCAAATAGACCTCACAAAAGGTTTATCATTAAAAACGATGTTTGTGTGCTATTGCCCTACTTTTCAAACGTCATATAGTAAAGTATTTCGTAAAAATTCGGCTATCCGCCGAGTCAAGTTGAAAAAACAAGGTCATAAAGTCTAAAGTTTTCAAAGTCAGAAACAAGTATATATTTTGGTAATTCGTGTTGTTTCAGCCCATGTGTGTAGTCTTTGGCTTGTTGGTAGGCCCTGTCAAGGTTTTTGCCCCGACTTTTCATTTCAATTAAAATAGTTCCTTTCCAAAGCAGGTCAATTTAACCGTCTTTGTCATCCAGTTTTTTTACCCTGTGTTTAAAAGTTGCAACACGTTTACTACCAAGTACACTGTAAAATAAATTTATTCATATTTTGGCTAAACCTTTTTCCGTCATACTTCCCCAATTTTATCGTCCATAGCGCTGCTATGAACTCAAAAACTGGCTCGTCTGACGAAAAAATCTACTACCCAAAACACAGACAAACTTAATTTACAGTGTACTAAGCCATTATTTTTTATGTTTTATAAGCATATCCAATGTTTGCCATCGGCAATCAAAAACATATCAACGAAACCCTATTTGTTCGTCAGCACCAAATAAGACCAAGGCTTCAGATTGAGCAACATATCTTTGGTGACTTGCACAGTGCTGGCTCCAAAAACATCGGTATAAGCACCCAATACTTCAGATTCGGGCTTAATCGTTACATTTTTCACGTTTTTGCTCAGATTGAGGATAACGACCACCCGATCACCGTCTTTTTCACGGGTAAAAGCATAGACCGATTCGTCGGCATCTGTTTTGATCTTTACGAGTTTTCCCCCGTGTTTACCTGACCAGAGGGCGCGGTTATTATGCCGGAGGGCGCACAAGTTTTGATAAAAAGGCGTACGTCCGTTCGTGCCCCAGCGGATGGGATCTTTTTCAAAAAATGCTAATTTTTGTGATAGGTTGTCTTCTTGGGCATTGTACAGCATCGGGATGCCCTGCCAAGTGAAGGCTAACACATCAAAAACATCGGCAGAAGCCCCATAAAGGTCGGTTTCAGTGCCATTCCAAGTGTTTTCATCGTGGTTTTGGGTGAAATACATCTGGTAATAATCCTTTGGATAAAACCTATCCAAATGCTCCAATAAGGTGTCCAACGAATGCGCGTTTTGCTTCCCTGCCCAAATATCTTTGGTTACATCTTTCCATTTCCAGCCGTAATTGGTATTAAAGCAAGATTTGAAATGTGCCGATTCGTCTTGCCACTCAGACAGCATATAGAGGTTTTTTACACTGTCTAAAGAGGGGCGTACTTCCGCCCAGAAGTCATTGGGTACCAGCCCGGCCATGTCAACCCTGAACCCGTCAATATCGCAGGATTTTAGCCAATATTTCATGGCATCTATCATGGCGCGGCGCAAGTCGCGGTTGTTGTAATCAAGGTCGCAAACGTCGGCCCAATCCGTGATGGGCTCTCCTTTTTCATTGAGTGGTACGGTGAAATCGCCATTGTATTTGCTATAATATTCTGGGTGTTTTTGTTTCCAAATGGCATCCCATGAAGTATGATTGGGTACCCAATCCAAGATCACTTTCAGTCCAATCCCATGTGCTTCGGTCACCAATCGTTTGAGATCATCGTGGGTGCCAAAATCTGGATTGACGGCATAATAGTCTTGAACAGAGTACGCACTACCCAGCGTGCCTTTTCTTTTTTCTACACCGATAGGATGGATGGGCATGATCCAAAGCACATCAATACCTAGATCGCGGAGGCGTGGCAATTGTTTGCGAATGCCTTCAAAATTGCCTTCGGGCGAAAACTGACGGGTGTTACATTCATAGAGTACGGCACTGCGTACCCATTCAGGCTCTTGAGGCATACCAGTTTTGTTGGTGGTTGATGTGGATGGGCTTTGAGTGGGCTCGCAAGAAAGTGCAATGCCGAGGCACGCTAGTATGAAAAGGTACTTATACATGAGTGGTGGTTTGAGTATTAGTTTCCGGCTGGCATAGAGGTTAGGTTGACCACTCGTATTTGGATACCGGTGACATTTACATCGGTATTTCCTTTCCATATCATGGTATAGCCCTTGTCTTGGATACCCCAAGTGTTGTTGATATATGGATCATTGCATTGCAAATAAATCTCATTTTTGGTATCGTCCCAATTCCAATGTCCGGTGTCTTTCACTTTGTGATTGATGACAATATCAAACGTTTTATCCTCTCTAAATTTCAAATACTTTGATTGATATTCCTTGTGTACTTGCGAGTTGCTGGGCTGATAAGCCATACTTAACCACCAGTATCCACCGCTCAAGTAAGCGCGGCGGCTGGCCGAAGGATCTGGTAGTAGATACATCGGTACATTCACCAATTTAGGCGGCACGCGCAACTCCATATTTCTTGCAGAGTCGGGGTTTGATCCTGCTACCCCGGAGGCTTTCCAAGGATAAGTATCTGTTTCCGATTTTTTTTCGGGCGTGGCTGCCTGACTGGCATCCTCCGCATTGGTTTTCTTGGTGTTGTTGCAAGCAAATGATGCCGCTATTAATATAGTAAAAAAAAGAATAATATTTAATTTCATCGCTGTATATTTTGGGGCAAAATTACATATTTTCGCGCAACCACTTGGAAACTCAAGGACTAATTTTAGGGTAAGACTCAAATACCGGGAAAAAAGGCATCTTCTATGTGCCGTATTTCAGGCGATTGGCTTGCTGGGCCAATGACACACAGGATATCAAACCGTATTTCCCAATCGTAATCAATAGATTCCATATAGAGGCCTGCGGTACGGGCGATCAACAGTTGTTTTTTGGGCGTAACGGCATCTTCAGGACCTCCAAATGCATCGTAAGACCTCGTTTTGACCTCCACAAATACCAATAAACGATCGTGCGCCCAAGCAATGATATCTATTTCGCCCCGGCCAGCCCTCCAGTTTTGTGCTACTACGCGCCAGCCTTTACCTATGAGGTATTCGGCGGCTATAGATTCGCCAGACTTTCCAGTCTTGATATGATCGCCTTTTTTTTTGGGCATTGCAGCCTGTTAAGTTTTTATATAAAATGGCACACCTGCCACAAAAGCGCAGGTGTGCCACAAATATACAAATAATTGTATTGTTTATCGGTAGTAAAATACCACAGCAAAAGTGATGACCAAAAGAATAACGGACAAAATACGGTAGTTTTGGTACCAAGGTAGTCCTATCAGTCCACGGGAATCTTCTTGATACACTGCTTCATCCCAAGTAAATCCATTGATTTTGTTGGCTGGAGGCGGCGCAGTAGCAAGGCTTACCGCTATTTGTACCGCTGAGCAGATGGCAAAAATGATGGGCGCTTTTACCAAAAAGTGGATGTTGTCCCAAGCGGGCATGATTTTATACACCTGACTGGCTACCGTGAATAACGCAATTGCAAGACCCGTCATCAAGGCCGAAAAAGCCCCATCGGCATTGGCGCGTTTCCAGAAAAGACCGAGTAAGAATATAGCCACTACGGGCGGGCTGATGAGTGCCAATACGCCTTGCATATAGTTCATCAAAGACTCAAAATTGGCAATCTGAGGAGCCCAAGCCACTGTAATCACCATAAAGACGACGGTGGCAATCTGACCGGAGCGCACCAACCCTTTGGAGTCCATATTGGGGCGAAACTTCTGGACAAAATCCATCGTTACCAAAGTAGAGGCCGAGTTGAGGGTAGCACTCACTGCCGAAGCCATAGCGGCCAAAAAACCTGCCACGATCAAGCCAACCAAACCAGCGGGCAATAAGTCAAACACCAAAGTAGGGTAGGCTCCATCTGCGTAGTTTTTGAGTTGGCCGGCGTACATTTCTTGCAAATTAGGGTACAATTTCAAGGCAGCCAACCCCGGGAATACCAAAAGGAACAAAATCGGAATTTTTAACAAGGCCGCAAATAAAGCACCTTTGCGTGCTTCATCGGCATTTTTAGCACTGAGTGCGCGCTGCACAATAAATTGGTTGTTGCACCAAAAATAGAAACCTAAAAGGGGAACACCCAGCACCAACCCCAGCCAGGGCATATCAGGGTGATCTGAAGGTTGTACCAAGTGCATAAACGAAGGATCTTTGGCAGTGGCGGCCTCTACGATGGCATCGTAGCCACCTGCTTTTGAATACACAATAAAGGCTAGTATGACTGCCGAAATCAACAAAACAATGGTGTTCACCATTTCAGTACGCATCACCGACGACAATCCGCCAAATATGGTGTAGCCCGCAGCAAAAATGGCCAATAGGCTAACAATCAATAAAGTGTTGGCTTCTGGATATACCAATTTTGCGATGATAACGCCTGCGAAGAGCGTACCAGCGGTATCAATAAAAATATTCCCAATCAAAGTGATGAATGAAAAATAGTACCGTGACCGCACATCGTACCGTTTTTCAAAAAACTCCGGCATGGTGTAAACCTTGGTTTTTAAGTAAAACGGTAAAATAAATATACAGAAAAAGGTCAATACGATGGATGCCATCCACTCGTAGTTGAAAAATACGATACCTCCTTTGTAGGCACCGCCAGTGATGGCAATGAGTGAATTGGAAGAAATATTGGCCGAAAACATAGAAATACCAATAATTGGCCAAGTCATATCGCGGCCAGCCAGAAAATATTCTTCTGAAGATCCAGCCTTTCGATGATAAAAACCATAAGCCATGATTGCGAGTATATATACCACAATGATGACCATGTCGAGGGTAGTAAACGTAAAATTCATATAAAGTTGATGATAAGTTTGTAAATGCTCATTTAATAAACAGGGCAATATTAGGCAGAAGTTTGGAATTCAGTACTTTTGCGGAATACTTTTTAAGTGTACCACTCATAATGTCTATAAAAGTACAGCAGTTAACAAAAATTTACGGCGACCAATTGGCGGTCAATGAGGTCTCTTTTGAAGCCCACAAAGGGCAGGTTCTAGGCTTTTTAGGCCCCAATGGGGCCGGGAAGACGACCACCATGAAGATCATCACGGGCTATTTGCCCCAGACTTCGGGTACGGCCGAGATTTGTGGTTTTGATGTCAATAGCCAATCCATGGAGGCAAGGGCCTGTGTCGGGTATTTGCCGGAGCACAATCCTTTGTACAAAGAGATGTACGTTCGGGAGTACTTGGGCTTCACCGCCGGGCTTCATAAAGTCAAAAATGCCTCCAAGCGGGTGGACGAAATGATAGAGCGCACAGGACTGACCTCGCATCGCCATAAACAAATTGGAGCCCTCTCTAAAGGGTTTCGGCAGCGGGTGGGTTTGGCTCAAGCCATGCTCCACGACCCACAGGTGTTGATCTTGGATGAACCTACGTCTGGGCTCGATCCCAATCAAATACTCGAAATAAGGGCATTGATCAAAGAACTGGGTCGTGAAAAAACCGTCATCCTAAGTACCCACATCCTCGGAGAAGTAGAGGCTGTGTGCGACCGCGCCATCATCATCAATAAAGGCAAACTGGTGGCCAATGCACCCATCAGCGAACTCAAACAACAGTTCACTGGCCAAAGTGTGGTCAGTGTGGAATTCCTCGAAAATGTGGATAAAAATTTGCTTGCCAGTATCCAGCACGTACTAACCGTGAAAAGTACGGGTAAAAATCAATGGCAACTGGTGGCCTCCGCTGAGCATGACCTACGTGCTGATGTATTCGCCTTTGCAGTGGCGAAAAAACTAACCCTCCTAGAACTCCGAAAAGACACTTACAGCGTGGAAGAAGTGTTTCAACAACTGACAAAATAAGATGCTAGCAATATTTAGAAAAGAAATCAACGCTTTTTTCTCTTCCCTGATCGGTTATATCGTCATCGGGGTATTCCTCGTGTTGATGGGTTTGTTGCTGTGGGTTTTTCCCGATTACAGCATCTTGGATAATAATTATGCCAACCTTGATACCTTATTTGGTGTTGCGCCCATGATTTTTATGTTTTTGATACCGGCCGTCACCATGCGAACCCTCGCTGAAGAAACCCAAAGCGGTACTATAGAACTATTGGTCACCCGCCCCATTTCTGATTGGCAGATCATAGGGGGTAAGTACATGGCTTGCTTGGCTTTGGTGGCTTTCGCTTTGATACCCACCATACTATATTATATTACGGTGTATAACCTGGGGGCTACACCGGGCAATTTGGACTCGGGCGGTATCGCAGGTTCCTATATCGGCCTGTTTTTTTTGGCAGCTGCCTTTACTGCTATCGGGCTGTTTGCCAGTTCCCTCACCAACAATCAGATCGTTGCTTTCGTTTTGGCGGCTTTTCTTTGCTTTTTTATGTATTTGGCCTTCGGTTTTTTGAGCCAATTGCCCATTTTCTTTGGTAAAAGCGATGACGTGGTACAGTCCATCGGTATTGAATACCATTACAACTCTATGAGCCGAGGTGTGTTGGATACCCGAGATCTGATCTACTTTATTTCTGTGATTGCGTTTTTTCTTTCGGCCACGGTGTTGTCGTTGGGGCGGCGGCGGTGGTAGGGTGGAAATAGATATTTGATAATGCAATGCTTCGTAAGTAAAGGAGGAAATGAAACGGTTACAAATTGTAACTAGTTAAAAATGGATGCAGAAGATGGCAACACATCCAAGTCCACCCACAACTCCAATCTATTGACAATGTTAATTTCTTAAAAAGACAATTTACTGAAAATTGTGTAATCCTAATGAAAAGTTGATATATTTGCACCAAATGCCGATTAATATGAGTAAGAAAGCAATTAACAGATTAAAAGCAGTCTTGGCTGAACAAGGCAAGACAAATAAATGGCTTGCAGAGCAATTAGAAAAAAACGAGACAACAATTTCTCGTTGGTGTACAAATGAAGTTCAGCCTTCTATGGACAATCTTGTTGCCATTGCTTCACTCTTAAAAGTTGATGTAAGAGAATTAATTAACTCAACTAAAACGACAAAGTAATTATGCAAGTAGAAATCAAGAATGATAAAATATTCGTTCCCCTAAAAGATATTTGGGTTAAAAACACTCCTGAGGAAAAACTTAAACAAGAATTTATTTGCCGACTTGTTAATTCTTATGGATACTCTTTAAAGCAATTGGGTCAAGATGTTGCTATAAAAAAAAGGTACAAGGCTGACATAGCTATTTGGAGGACAGAAAAAGACAAGATTAAAAATGCTATCCCGTCAATCATTATTACTGTTGAATGCAAGGCAGAACACATTAAAATTAAGGAGAGCGATTATTCTATCGGATATAATTTTGCTTCAACAATAAATGCAAATTTCTTTATTGCAGTAAATTTAAAAGAAGCAAGGGTGTTTCATATCAAGAAGGATAATGCACCGAAGAAAGTTGAAAAACTATCGGATATTCCAAAGGCAGAAATTTTATCAGATGATTTAAGAATAGACCGATATATAAAAGAAACTAAATCGTTTACTAGAGAAGAGTTTACAAAGCTTCTCTCTCGTTGTCACAATATTATAAGAAACAATGATAAATTATCTCCGGAAGCTTCATTTGATGAAATAAGTAAAATTTTATTTATGAAGATTATGTATGAAAGAAATGCAACAGAAGAAATGATTTTTTCTAAAGCAAAATTTCAGGCATTAGAAATAAACTATGAACAAATCATCAGACCTTCACTTAAAAAAGGTGTTGCTTATCTTGACCAAGATTATATGCAATTTCTGTTTGACGAAACAAAAAGGGCTTTTGAAAATGATGGATTGTTTGAGCCTAAAGACCAAATTAGAATTAAAAAAAATAGTTTCGAATTAATTGTAGAGGAATTAGAAGCATTTAACTTATCTGACACATCGGATGATGTGAAAGGGATTGCATTTGAACAATTTTTAGGTAAAACATTTAGAGGTGAATTAGGGCAATTCTTTACTCCAAGAACCATTGTTGATTTTATGGTTGAAATTCTTGACCCTCAAGAAGATGAAATAATATGTGACCCTTGCTGTGGTAGCGGAGGTTTTTTAATTACAGCCTTTGAATATGTTAGAAATAAAATTGATGAAAATATTAAATCTGAGATACAAAGAATTAAAGAAAAATACTTTGACCAAAATTTTGAAAATCTATCGCTAAAAAAGCAACAAGAAATTGATTCAAAAGTTCAAGAACTAATACACAATTTGAACAGTGAATTTGACATCAAAAATCCTAACAGTAGGTATCATAATTTATCACATAATTGTATCTATGGGATAGATGCAAACCCAAGAATGGCTAGGACGGCAAAAATGAATATGATAATGCACGGAGACGGTCACGGAGGTGTTCATCATCATGATGGATTACTAAATATTAACGGAATTTATGAAAATCGATTTGATATAATATTGACCAACCCTCCTTTTGGTGCAAGAGTTGATAAATCTTCTAGAGTATCTATTACCGATATCCCTACTGAAGACCAAATAAAACTATATACTGAAAAATATGGCACTGAATATGTTTCTAAGGTGATTGATCCTTTGAAGGAATGGGCAAATCTTGACAATGGCAATAAAATGCCAAAGGGCAAATCTTTATTGGATTTATACGAAACTGGAAGTATGAGTACCCTTACAGAAGTTTTGTTTATCGAACGCTGTTTAAATTTATTGAAGCCAGGCGGAAGAATGGGAATTGTATTGCCCGAAGGAGTTTTGAACAATACTAATTTGCAAAAAATTAGAGATTTTGTAGAAAGCAGGGCCAAAATAATACTTATCACATCAATTCCGCAGGATGTCTTTATTGCAAGTGGCGCAACCGTAAAACCGAGTTTGCTTTTCTTTAAGAAATTCACAGAGGAGGAAGCAATGCATTGGGTAAAGATATCAATCGCCGCTGAAAAGGAGGTTGAAGATAAATACAGGCCACAAATAGAAGAACAAGAGCAGGTTTATAAAAAAATATGGCTTCAGATTCAAAATAAACGAGCATATATTATAGAAGTAAAGACTATAAAAACGAGTAAATCAGAAAAGGATTTACAGATTATGCTGACTAATACCGAAATAACCTTATTGCAAAAGCAGCATAAAGAAGCAAAGGATGCATTTAATGATTGGTACAAAGCCTTGGAGGTAAAGATAAAAGAAGAAGCAAAAACGATCATCAAAAAGAACTTCAATTATCAAATCCCAATTGCCGAAGTTGGAAAGGCTGGTATAAGTAGCACTGGTGCCCAAATAGAAAATGAGTTAGAGCCGTTAGCCAAAGAGTTTAAAGTTTATCGTGAAAGCAATCAACTTTGGACGACTTATGCAAAAGAAATAAGGTATCAAATAGCCGATGAAGAAATCAGTAGGATTAGAATTTTTGAAGGTATGGTTGCCGAACCCGAAATGTTTTATAGCAAATTAAAAAAATAATGCAAACTATAGGAAATTCATACTTAAAATATATTGACCTAGTTTTATTGGAGAACTGGAGTGTACAAGGCTTGCTTGATTCAAAATTTAACTATTCAAAAAAATATGATTTTGCAAGAATTGGAGACTTTCTAATCAAGAGCAGAAATATTGTCAATATTGAAGATGATAAAGTTTACAGTCGTGTTACAGTCAAAATTAACAATAATGGAGTTACACTGAGGGATACTGAAAAGGGTATAAATATTGGCACAAAGAAACAATTTCTAGCTAGTGCCGGTCAGTTTATTATTTCTAAAATTGATGCTAGAAATGGAGCATTCGGAATTATTCCTAATGAATTAGATAATGCTATTGTAACAAATGATTTTCCATTATTTGATGTAAATACCAAAAAAATAAATACACATTTTTTGCTATTGGTGACAACAACAAAAGCCTTTATCAAATTTGCACAAAGTTGTAGTAGTGGGACTACCAACAGGCAAAGAATGGATATTGAAATGTTTTTAAATCAAAAAATTCCATTGCCTAGGTTAGAAGAGCAGGATAAAATTGTAAGTAATTACCTTAATAAAGTCGAAGAGGCTGAAAAACTAGAAAAACTAGCAAATAATTTAGAGGTTGAAATTGAAAAGTATTTCTTTTCTGTATTGGAAATTGATGAAAGAAAAGATCTTGCATTAAAAAAAGGTCTTAACTTGATTGAATATACTAATCTTTCAAAATGGTCTTTAAGTCACATAAATAAAGACGTTTATGATTTTGAATCAGCCAAATTTAAAACAGAACGTTTAAAAAATTTGCTGACCTTTTTTGAAGGAGGTAAAACACCATCTAAATCACGTAGCGATTTTTGGGATGGAGACATATATTGGACATCTCCTAAAGATTTTAGCGGTCTTATTGCTATTGAAAAAGCAGAAGATAAAATAACTCAGCTAGCAATAAAAGAAGCTGGAATGAAAGTTTATCCTAAGGGTATTCTTTTGTCTGTTTTTAGAAGCGGAATCCTTCAACATTCTTTTCCTACTGCAATAACGCAAATTGAAACGGCAATAAACCAAGACTTAAAAGCATACTCTCTAAAAGAAGATTTAATAGACAAAAAATATTATTTGTATTTTGTACATACTTTCAAAAAGTACATACTTTCTTTGGCCTCAAAGAAAAGTGTTACGGTTGAAAGTATTAACACTGAAGATTTTTTTCAAATTCCAATTCCATTACCTCCAATAGATATTCAAAAAGAAATATCAAATAATATCACTAATATTAAGAATAAAATTTATGATTTGAAATCACAAAAGATTAAGTTGGAACATGCAGCACAACAACAATTTGAAGAAGCAATATTTAATTCTTAGAACATGAAAATTAATTCACTATATATAGACGATTATAAGTTATTGAAAGACTTTACTATAAATTTCAGTAAAGAGGTTTCGATCCTTATTGGTATAAACGGTTCAGGTAAATCAAGCATTTTAGAATGTGTTGCGCAAATATTTAGCGATGCTTACCTTCAAGAGAAATCAAAATTTGGTTTTAAACTTGAATATGAATTACGCTTAGAAGAAATTATTGAACAGACCGCTACAACAAGTGAATTTAAGACTGACTACATAAAGGTTGAAATGTACGCTGAACAGAAAGATGAAAAACTGCTTTACAGGGTGCATACAGAGAATGAAATTTTAGAAAAGGAAACAGACATTGAGAAAAAATTTGGAAGCCTTGAAAAAATATTTCCTAGTAATATTGTAATCTATTATAGTGGCTTGGCCGATATTATGAAAAAAATATGCTTGCCACACGATGAAAAATTATCAGTTAATTTCAGAAAAGGTAATACAGGTTTACATCGCCCTTTTTTTTACTTTGAGCCGCCTTTGTTTAATTTAATTTTGATAACACTTCTTTCTTATGAGTTTGGCGATATTCCACAATTTCTTTTTGAAAGGGCAAAAATAAAAGGTGTTCAAAGCATTCAAATTAATCTCAAAAAACCTACTTGGGGTAAAGGGAAAATAACTGAATGGTGGGGAGCAAAAGGGGAAGTAAAAATATTTCTTGATTATCTTGATAGTACTCCTTTGATACTTGACGAAGGAAATACATATACGTCAAACGGAAATGTAGTCATAGAAGCATGGCAAAACGAAGCATTGAATATTACCATTATAGGTCAAGAAAAATTATTTGAAATACGAGAACATTTTATTGATGAAAGAACCTTGTTTAAAATCTTAAATACACTTTTAATTGATGGCTTTCAGCCAGAAGTAAAGTTTTCATTTGTTCAAGAGGATACCAGAGGGCAACATTCGTTCAATGTACTGAGCGAAGGCGAGCAACAAGCTATTGTAATTAGAGGACTAATAGAATTAGCGAATAATGAGAATACTTTGTTCCTTTTTGATGAACCTGATACTTATTTACATCCATCTTGGCAAAGAAATTTTATCGAAAGTATTAATGATTTGTCAAAAAATAATGAATATAATAATAGTCAGTTTTTAATTACGACCCATTCCCCTCAACTTTTAAGTAATGCCGACCCAGCGAACTGTGATGTGCAAATAATGGAAGATGGAGAAATCATAAAAGTTACTCCAAAATATTACGGAAGAGACATAAGCACTATACTTTATGAAATGATGGGTGTGGAAAGACGAAATAAAAAAGTTGCAAAATTTTTAAGTGCTTTGTTTAATACTATCGAAGAAGAAGACTTAGAAAATTCCAAAATAGAATATGGGAAACTTATAGAAATTTTAGGTGAAGATGACCCTGCAATGGTTAGAGCAAAATTGCAATTAGATTATCTACAAGAAGAGCAAAATGAAGCAAATAGTTAAAATAGCAGAACCGAATTCGTTGCTTCAGCACAGGGCTAGTCAATTTGCTGATTTCGACAATATTCCATTTGCGACAAAAGAAGAGTTGCGACAAAGTTTATTGTCGGAACAAGGACATATTTGTTGCTATTGTATGAAACGAATTCCAGAACATACTTCACCGTATATGAAAGTGGAGCATTTCAAGTGTCAAGACAATTTTGGAATAATGCAGTTGACCTACACTAATTTATTTGGAGCCTGCACAGGAAATGAAGGTCAGCCCAAAATCAAACAAACGTGCGACACAAAAAAGGGTAATACAGACTTAACTATCAATCCAGTTTCAGTACTCCCAATTTGTGAAACATTATTTAAATATAATGCAGACGGTGAAATTAGTTCAATAAATGATGATGCTCATATTAACCGACAACTAAACGATGTTTTAAATCTGAATATGCAAACACTTAAAGACGGTCGAAGCGAAATATATTCGGAAGTTCAGGATAGAGTTAGACTAGAAAGTAAAAAATCTAAAAAGGATAAAGCATCATTTGTGAGATTTCTTGAACAAGAAAAAGCAAAGTGGTTAGAACGGACAGACAATAAATACAGACCTTATTGTTCTGTTGCAGTTTACTACTTGACAAAGAAAATAAAAAGCAATCAAAATTAGCCAACGCTTTTGGTCGCACATTTGCATTTTTGCCAATACACAAAACCAACGTTAAAAAATGCAAAAGAGCTGCCAAGCCAACGCACCACGATACAACAAACAATGACATAAAAGTAACACCCGAAAAAGGGCGATCGCCTAACACAGGTTTTGCAAAAGTGGGGCTTTTGTACTAAATTTGAACTGAGGAATTGTAATAAACATTTGTAATAAATTGAACATTTGTATTTTGAATTCCTCACTTTCGTCAAGCCCAAATGTTAGCACCAATTGTAAAACGACATCCACGAATGATATTTATAAAAACAAGAAAATAGTTTGTTTGTACATTCCTGACGATTACGATTATATGCAGCCCGAACTAATCGGAATACTAAAAGACAAAGTAGAAGATGTTTACAGGAGAAAACTTATATGATGAACAAATATAACGACCCACTAACATCATATGTACAATATTGCGGGCAGAGGTTAGACGTAAGCGATCACACCCCTTCCACATCGCTCCCATTCATTTTAAAAAAAATACGTACCTTTGCACCAAGGGATAGAGCATTAAGCAACGAGTAAAGAATTTCTATCCCCACTACATATGCCAATAGATATTGTTTTTATTGCAGTTTTCGGGTACGGATTTTGGCAAGGTTACTCGCGGGGTATCATTGGTACCGTGTTCAACCTTTTGGCCTATATATTTGGGGTGACGCTGGCCTTCAAGATCACACCTATTACCACTACTTTGCTGGAACGATTGTTCAATTCCGAAAACCCCACCATGTTTTTGGCTGCTTTCATCGTCAATTTGGTTTTTATAATGTTCATCCTTCGCATGGCTGCCCGCAGCATGGAAGGCGTTTTTCAAGCCTTATATCTGGGGGTAATCAATCAAATAGTGGGGGGCTTATTCATGGGTTGTATAGCCGTACTAATATATAGTATCATTTTATGGTTTATGGTGAAGGTCCAATTCCTTAATGAATTGACCATTTCGGAGTCCAAAACCTACCCCATGCTCAAAGACCTGCCACCCAAGGCCAAGGCCGTGGCTTTGCGCATCAAACCATTTGCAGAAGAAGCCTGGGGAACCTCTATGAACTGGATGAACCGATTAGAAACCTATGGAGAAGAGAAAACAAAGACCAAAGGGAAGGTCTATATACCAGAAAATACCGATACCAACATTATAGAGGATGATCCGCTGGAGCAATCAGAACCTCCAATCAGGCGGAAGCCCACACCCGTGGATGAGCCGATTATTGAGGAATAAAAAAATAGGGTCAAGCAGTACCTTGCTTGACCCTACTGTAAACCATGAATCTTAAAAACTAGAACATTTCTACACCAGCAAAGTGGAATCCACCTTCAATGGCTGCATTTTCGTCGCTGTCTGAACCGTGTACGGCATTTTCGCCTACACTTTTTGCGTATCTCTTACGGATAGTACCTTCTTCTGCATTGGCAGGATTGGTGGCTCCGATCAATTTGCGGAAATCTTCCATGGCATTGTCTTTCTCCAAAATTGCTGCCACGATAGGGCCGCTGCTCATGAATTCGCAAAGTTCTCCATAAAATGGACGCTCTTTGTGTACTTCATAAAAAGCACCTGCTGTTTCCATGCTCATCTTGGTGAGTTTCATGGCTACGATGCGGAATCCCGCTTCGTTAATCATCTGAAGAATATTGCCAATGTTGCCTGCGTTGACTGCGTCGGGCTTAATCATTGTAAATGTGCGCTTACCTGCCATTGTGTTTATATTTAAATAAGTAAATTCAAGATAAGATATTCAGACTCCTGCTTTGATGGATGCATCGCCTCCAAATATCTCCCCAATTTGATTGGGCGCGCAAAGATACAACAAGATTTTATTCCAAATAAAGACTAAATGAGGGTTTCTAAAAAAATATTATCCTGCTAATATCGTTTCTCATCTTCATTTTGTACCTTTGCGCTCTTTTTGAAGCATTCATTGACCAAAGAAAATTTGCCTGACATGGAAATTAGTTCCGAACTACAACAACTCATAAAGATTCCACAGAATGTGGCTATCTTTTCACACCGCAATCCAGACGGGGATGCCATTGGCTCTTCTTTGGCTATGCGCCATTATTTGGAACTTTACGGGCATACGGTGCACGTTTTTTTTCCATCTGAATTTCCCGAAGAGTTTGAAGCCCTACCCGGTGCTTCCGATATTTTTATCTGGGACATCAAGACGGAAGAGAGTAAACAACTGCTCACGAGTAAAAATGTCTTCATTTTTCTTGATTTTAATGCTTATAACCGTATAGATCGCTTGGGTGATTTTGTCAAAAATCTGCCCGGAAAGCGCATCATGATTGACCACCATTTGTTCCCTGATCCTATTGCAGATTTCATGTTTTCGGAGCCAGAGGCCAGCAGTACCTGCGAAATGGTGTATCGGTTTATCTGTGATTTTGGAGATAAGATCAAGATCAACCCAATGATTGGTAAGTGCATTTATACTGGGTTGGTGACCGATACTGGATCTTTTAAGTATGCGACTAGCCCCACAGTATTCCGGATTGCGGCCGACCTCGTAGAGCGCGGTACCGACGATACTGGTATCCAAGACATGATATTTAATTCTCAAAAAGAAAAAAATCTGCGCCTCTTAGGTCATTGCCTGAGCAATCGCATGGAATATTGGCCAGAGTTTCGCACCGCCCTTATCTGGCTCTCCAAAAAGGATTATGAGCAATTTAGTATTCAACGCGGTGACACCGAAGGAGTTGTTAATTATTTATTGAGTATCAAAGATGTACGCATAGCAGCATTTATACATAACCAACCTTCGGTCGTAAAATTGAGTCTTCGTTCTAAAGGAGACATTGATGTTCAAGAGATTTGCAAAAAGCACTTCAATGGAGGCGGCCACAAAAATGCTTCGGGTGCTTACTCACACGATAGTCTAAAGGGGACGATTGACAAATTTAAAGCGATATTGCCCGAGTACCAAACGATGCTAAACAAATAATTACTACGATCAAAATACATTTCAATTATTCACAACAACAATAATAGTACAATGCGTAAATTTATCTTATTTTCTGTAGCAGCCACCTTGTTGATGTTACAAATTGCGTGTAGCAACAATGGTGTTACTACTGAAAACGGTAACCGAGTTGTAATTCACACTAAAAATGACGGCCCTAAACTAGAGTTGGGTCAGACCGGTCTTATCACGGTACATACTTACGTGAAGGATTCTATGGTTCAAAGCACCACCCGCGATTTCGGTGGACCCCGTGAAGTGGCATTGCCAACGAAAGATCAACTGAAAGGTAAGTTGCCAGCAGTGTTTGATGCACTCTTGTTGATGGCCAAAGGCGATAGCGCGTCTGTGTTCCAACCAGTAGATTCTACGATGGAGAAAGTAATCAAGGCACGTTTTGGCGATGTTAAAGAGATCCGCTACGAAGTGGTATTGGTAGAGATCATGACTCCAGAAGTGCTACAAAAACGCCAAGAAGAAGAGCAGGCAAAGTTGGCGGCTCAAGAGCAAAATTCTGCTGGTGTAAAATTGCGCGTTCCAGAAGTAACCGCTATGGTTGCCTCTAACATAGCAGAGTACAAAGGTGGTAAACTTGGTTCTAAACTTCAAAAAACGGCTTCTGGTTTGGAATACGTAATCATTGAACAAGGTACTGGCGCAGCCATCAAAGATGGCGACGAAATTGAGACCCACTACTTTGGTGCTTTGAAAAGCAACGCCAAGCGTTTCGACGATTCGTTTAGCCGTGGTATGCCGATCCCATTCAAAGTGGGTCAATTGGTGCCAGGTTTCAACGAGGGTATGAAATTGCTTAATCGTGGTGGCAAAGCCATTCTGTACATCCCAAGTGCTTTGGGTTATGCTGATCAAAGCCCAAGTGCTGATATTCCACCAAATTCTGATTTGGTGTTCTATCTTGAAATGGGTAACTAAGCATTGGTCTGAACTAATGTTTTAATGCAATATCCAAAATGAACCTTTGGCCTTTAGGGTCGAAGGTTCATTTTTAGTACCCAACACTATGTGATAACCAATTCTGAATACAAATAAATAAAAAATTAATAAATAAAGGTCATTGCCACAAATAATGACCAATAAATCATAACATTCCCATGTTTTTCCACAAGTTTGTTTGTTTTTTTTGCTTTTTGATGGGCGCTCAAGCCTTGGTTGCTCAATCCAAGCCCATCAATACGCCTTATGGCAACCGTGTTATATTGCATACCAAAAAAGAAGGTGTCAAAATGGCCGCAGGCCAAGCCGGTACTATCAATGTAAATACCTACGTGATTGATTCCTTGGTTCAGTCCACTAGAAGGGATTTTGGTGGTGCCAGAGAAATAAAAATACCTACAGAATCTGATTTGGCTGGAAAGAAGATGCCCGCAGTCTTGGAAGCCCTGCTTTACATGACCCAAGGCGATAGCGCCACGGTATTTCAGCCAGTGGATTCTGCTATGGCCAAAGCCATCAAACCCATGTTTGGTGATGTCAAAGAAATCCGTTATGAATTGAAATTGGAAGAAATCATTACCGCCGAAATCATGCTTAAACGAGAGGAGGAGGCAAAAAAAATGATGGAAGCCCAAGTAAAAGCCACGGCAGAAGGAAAAACCCGTGGTGCAGCAGTAGCCACCACTGTAAATACCACCTTGTCAGAATATAAAGACAAGAAACTAGGCCAAAAACTCAAAAAAACGAGTTCTGGCCTCGAATATGTTATCTTGGAGCAAGGCACTGGTGCCCCAATCAAAGATGGGGACGAAATCAGCACCCACTATTATGGATGCCTCAAGGCCAATGGCAATAAATTTGATACCTCTTTCGATCAAGGTGCACCGATCCCATTTGGCGTAGGTCAATTAGTACCGGGCTTCAACGAAGGTATGAAATTGCTCAATCGCGGGGGCAAAGCCATTCTATTCATCCCAAGTGCATTGGGCTATGGAGACCAAGGCGCGGGCGATGTCATTCCACCAAATTCTGATTTGGTTTTCTATATCGAAATGGGACTCTAAAACAACGACTACAATGAGAATTATAGCATTTATAGGAGCCTTATTTTTCACCATTACACTTGCTGCTCAAATCACTACGGAGCATGGGTATCGGTTTGTGAACCATACCAATAAAGTAGGAATGCGGGCACAGCGTGGCGAGACAGCACTGTTTCAAGTAGATGTGTATGCGGGAAATACGCTACTGAATAGTTCAAAAAAGAACCCAGGCGGCCAATATCGCTATGAAATCATGTCGGCAGGTACAGAAACCAGTTTCTATCCGCCCATGCACGATGCTTCGCTACTGATGGCGGTAGGCGACAGTGCTACTATATATCAGACATCTGATAGCACCATGCGTCGGTATTTTCCACCGCAGGAACAAAACGCTAAAGAATTGCGTTTTGAATTGGTACTCCGGGAGATTATTGGTATAGAAGCCAAGGCTAAAGCGGCTGAACAAGCCAAGGCATATGCCAAAGGAATAGAAGATAAAATCCGAACAAAGACCCTTGCTTTTTGCAATGGCACTTATGATGCCGTGGCTATTACCTTGCCTTCGGGCGTAAAAATATACGTGGATGAGGCTGGTAAAGGTGAAAAAGTAAAAAAAGGAGAAGCGGTACAAGCCCACTACTTTGGGTTGTTGAAAAATGGTACATCCTTCGATAACTCCTACGAACGCCGCCAGCCCTTGGCTTTTGCCGCAGGTACTGGTCAAATGATCGCAGGGTTTGATGAAGGTATTCAGCACCTTCACCACGGCGACAAAGCCTATATATTGGTTCCTTGGCAATTAGGCTATGGGGATTCAGAAGGGGCTGGAGGGGCGATACCGCCTAAGTCTGATCTTGTATTTTTTCTGGATGTGTTTTAAAACTTTTTCATTCATTTTATACTAAAATTTTCCGTTTCCAATGACAATCGAACAACTAAAAGAGTTGAAGGATAAACTGGCGGTGTTGAGGAGGTATCTTTGACGTTGATCACCGCACGAGGGAAGTACACGACCTCACCGAACAAACCTTAGACCCCGAATTTTGGAATGATCCCAAACGCGCTCAAACCATTCAACGCAAAATTGGCGTTAATAAAAATTGGATTGACGATTTCCAAGCACTTGCCCGCGAGGTAGATGACTTGGAAGGGCTCTTTGAATTCAAAAAAGAAGACCTTGCTACCGAAGAGGAAGTAGAGGCTCAATACCGCAAAGTAACCGAAATACTGGCTGATGCGGAGTTTCGGAGTACGCTTAATCAAAAAGAAGACGTAATGTCGGCTGTGATGACCATCAATGCTGGTGCCGGAGGTACGGAAGCCTGCGATTGGGCAGCCATGATCTTGCGGATGTATCGCATGTGGGCTGAGCGTTCGGGCTTTAAAGTATTTGATCTTTTTGAACAAGACGGTGAAGCCGCTGGTATCAAATCGGCTAGTATCGAAATCGTCGGCGACTTCGCCTACGGGTGGCTTAAAAGTGAAAATGGTGTACACCGATTGGTGCGAATCAGTCCTTTTAATGCACAAGGCAAACGCCAAACCTCTTTTGCATCTGTATTTGTGTATCCATTGATCGAAGATGATTCGATAGAAATAGAGATCAGACCTGACGATATTGAAATGGACGTTTTCCGGGCTTCTGGGGCTGGTGGGCAGCACGTCAACCGAACCAACTCAGCCGTGCGCTTGCGCCACTTACCCTCTGGTGTGATCGTGGAGTGTCAAGCCGACCGCAGTCAGCACCAAAACCGCAGCCGAGCGATGCAAATGCTCAAAAGCCGATTGTATGAAATAGAAATGCGCCGCCGCCAAGCCGAACAAGATAAGATAGAAGCCACCAAGGGTAAAATAGAGTGGGGGAGTCAGATCCGGTCGTATGTACTGGATGACCGGTGGGTAAAAGACCTGCGCTCTGGCTACAAAGTACACAACCCCGATGCGGTACTCAATGGCGATCTGGATGGATTCCTTAAAGCATATTTGATGTGGGAACGGCATCCGACTGGGGTGGTGGAAGATGATGAATAATTTGTGATGTGATTATTTCGCCTTTACTAGTTTTCCTGAAAAATAATGCCCGCCCACCTTATCCAAACCCCTCAGTACGTATAGCCCCGTACTGAGGTGGCTTGTGGAGATTTGTCTATGGCTTTTTCTAAAATCTATTTGGGTTTCTCCTACTTTTTGCCCCAATAAGTTATATATTTCAAAGAGTACTTCGGTTTCGCAGGTACAATCTACATAAAGGATATCACCAAATGGGTTCGGATATGCGTTCAGTCCGATTTTTTGGCTACTGGTATCAATTGGTATTTGGGGCTGATTCCAAAATCTAGCCCAAGGGCGGGCCTGTTTGATGGTCAATTGACCCGATTCATTGATTTTATATTCAATTTCCATGGCAAAACCTTCTTTTCCCTCCGCGTGGTACAATACCTGAAATTCGTCATGGATGGTGCTCAAAAATATTCGCATTTGATCCAAAAATACTGGTTGCATAATCAAATTGTTCGGCGGCACCTGATTGGAGGGATTGATAACAAGGTAATCGTCTTCTGTGGCGGAGACAGCATCCAATAATATTTCTTCGGGAATGGACAAGGCGTTCGGATTTGTGATCAAATCTTCGCCAATTTGGGTATTCAAATAGTACGTACCCTCGGTTTGATAAATCGGGTCGGTACTAACTCCAACCCCATTCGCCTGTTCGTTTTCATGATTTGGGTGCACGAGAATGCCCATGGCTGCTGCAAAATGGTCAATACGATGAAAATCCCGTTCGTCAAAAGCCCTGTAATTCCACATACTGGCATATACTTGTTTGATGGATTTTGAAAGATGCCCTTCATCGGGGTGTTGGGTCTTTGAGTCATATAAGCCTGCCCCACTAAATCCGGGTAAATCTTCATTATTTGTACTCGATCTGCATCGTATTGGCGTTTCGCTCGAAAAGGATTCTTGCAACGCCTTCAATTCGGTCATCATCCAAACTGGCATTTGGGCTGATTTTATTTTTTTTCTAAAATCTTCAAGCCGCTCTATTTTTACTTCAAAATCTGATTGAAACAGTGGGTTCGCAATCATATTACGGGCTTGGTCGTAGAATCCATTATATTTCATAAATTCATCATAAAAATAAAATGGAATACCATATCCATTGGGAATGGTGCCATCTGGAAAACCGAACCGACGCATGGTGGCAACATTGGCACATTTTGCGCCAAAACTAACAGATTGGGCAAATGAAATACTATCTAATGGCCTGATTTTAGTTTGTGATAGATCTCTGATTGGGATCTGCATCACTTTGGGTCGCTTCGTTTCATAAAAGGCATCCACTTCTTGTTGGCTTGCTTCCCTGATGGTAAAATTTGACTGTTCTACCTTGTAATAAACCCATTTTCCGATCAACGCGGCTATGTCAGGTTGTGTTATGGCATCACGTATAAAGGCGTTGGGTATATTGTCTTGAATGGCACGGAGGTTGACATGTGATAATGGAGTTTGCATGACCGTCGTGATGATGCCACCTACACGCGGTAAATCGTTTGGCAGTGCCTCATACAGTACTAAATCCCGCGAATTTGGGGTCTCATCGAGCGGCATTACCCGCAAAAAACCAAAGCCTTCCGCAGGGTGTAAGGCTAAGTATTCCACATTGGCAAATAAGTCAGATTCTAAAGTCACACAGATCCGCGAGGCATCATAAGTGGCTTTTTCTTGGATATAAAGAGGTAAACCAACTTGTGGCAGCGGATAATAGCAAAGGTTGTTTTTCAAAAAAGGTAGGTTAGCCGCTAGTAGTTCTATTGCTTTTTGTACATATTTGAAGGAGAATACGTTGTTTGATTTAAATATAAAGCGGTAAGTGCCTAAAGTGCCATTGGGCGCAACAACAGATGGATGAAAAATAATAGAGCCAGTCATTAAAGTACCATTGTTGAAAAGCCCTATAGCACTGGCAAAATCGGTATGTAAACTATGGGTATTACTATTGACGAAATACAGTTTTGGATCTTCTGATTCCCGATCCGTGATATAAAATTTTACGGCCTCTAGGTTGTTTAAGGCAGGGTTTGGGTTTGATGGAGCGATATAGGAGAGTTTTTTGAAGGTCAATCGGTCTGGAATATACACTACTCCGTTTTGAAAATCAATGGTCGGTGCGGCATTCAATGGACTTTGAGTGGTTAAATCGGCGTACTCCACCATGTCATTTTTTCCATCCATGTCAGTATCGGCAGGTTGGGTTATCAGGTGTTCCGTGACTTTATAGTGTGCCTCTGGGTAGGCAGATAAAGATTCAGTTAACGTGGATGTTCCATTTTTTCCGATGACCATGGCTGTGGCCTGCTCAAATGCACTCGAAGGCGTGTGGCGCACGTGCAACACATAGTAATGATCTACTGTAGAGGCCACTGTAATAAGTACTTGCCCATTGGCATCTACGACATACTCCAAGATTGGGACTTGCTGGGCATAAGATGTTGTACCCGTAATTAGTAAAAGTAGGAGGAGGATGGTAGATTGCTTTTTCATGAGAAATAGGTTTAGGCGTTGCATACTTTAAAACGACGGGTTTGCCTTTTGCTGATAAACTTGATTACCAACTCCACAAAGATAGGGGTGAATGGCTGTGAAGGATTTTTAAAGTGATGTTTTGACTAATAATGGCAACTTATTTCGTAATAACTTGGTTAGTAACACAAATTAAATAATTTACTCTATTTTACTTGAATCTGGCCTCTAAAATGGAGGAGGTTATTTAATTTTCTTCACCCAGTTTAATATGATTTCTACGCTTTATCCTGCTTTGTCACTTTTTTTCCGCCGAAAAAAGTAACCCAAAAAGGCCTGGCTGTCGAAAAACCCCGCGATTGTCCGTCCAAACTCCGGCGGCGCGAAAAAAACTCGCCATATGATCGCAACAGGGCATGCCCATGAGTAGCAACAGGGCATGCCCTGTTGCTACTCATGGGCCTCCATTTGGGGCCAATCGGGGTTTTTCTAAGGCCCTGAAGTAGGGTAAATAGAGCGCACTATTTAAAAAGGGAATAAACGATGTGGCGATTTTGCCTACTTCATTGGCCTTGTCTAAATTCCGACGGAGCGCTCAAAAAATGCGGCCGCAGGCAAAATTTAGGGTTTTAAAAACTGTTTGAGCCTTGACTAGGATTAAGAGGCATCGCCTCCGATCAATCATTCGGCGAGTTTTTTTAAAAATCTAAATTTTAGCATTTTTTGAGCAGCGGAGTCGTGGAATTTAGATAAAGCCAAGTCTTTTGGGTTACTTTTTTGTATCCCCTCAAAAAGTCAGGGTAGCCGTTGGCTTCCTTTGAATCAATTGAGCCAAAGACTCCAGTTGAAATCTTCCACTGATTCGATCACAGATATACTGGTAGGCGGAGACATTTTGCTTGAATGCAGTCTGAGTAATA
>JANMMZ010000032.1:0-22483 GCA_031373665.1 Saprospiraceae bacterium
CAGTGAACCTATATTTGTCCCGTATATACATGAAGACCTCCTGTTTATTTTGTGATTAGAGAACACTAAAGTACAGGAGGTTCTTCTTTTATACAAAAAAAATGAGTCACCCCAAAAATTCGGGATGACTCATGTTTTTATGAAGTATATAAATTACCCCTTCAACCGTACTTTCAACAAAGTCGCCAGCCGTTCAAAGGCTAATTGCCAATCCTGATTTAAGAAAACCCATTCGCCTTTCCGGTAGCCCTTGGTGCGCAGGTAAAAGACATTTTGGCTACGCCAAATAGAGGGTTTGATTCCTATACCCTGTACCAGATCAAGGGTATCGCTCAGCCAATTGACGCGAGGAACGGATGATCCATCGAGGTCAATTTTGACGATTTCATCGTGCAACCGCACCCCAATGGCATGTTTAAGTCCATCTTCATCAGTGATCTTGATGTGCCACCTTTGTATGTCTTGACAGATGCGCTTCAACACACGAGTATCTGTTACTTCTTCGGTTTCAAAAAAGTCCACCAAATCGGCATTCAGTACAAAAGAAGCAATGTTGCGCCAAGTATCAGGCAGGGGCATTTTGGCATCTTCGAGCCCAGTCATCAACTGGTAATTCTCATTGAATACGTTGTGAAGAGCCACTTCAGCACTGTGGAGGCTGTACTCCGTGATGGCGGAAATAATTTTTTTCTTTTCGTCGGAAAATAAACTACTCAACGTGAATTTTTCAGGGCCAAAGTACTCTTGTAAAATACCGATGACCTCGCCCAAATGGGCAGATTGGAACGACTTGCTGGTTCGGGCGTACATCTCCTCGAAAGTAGAGCGGTTCATTTCAGCAGAAATATTGCCAATAATGTGCTGCTGCCCAAGGTAAAGCACGGCAAAACAGAATGTTTTTTCGGCATGGCTCAATTGGGAGCGGATCCGCAGCCGCCCAGCGACAAACTGGGGCGTTCCGGCCTCTATTTTTTCAAGAAATTCTACAGAAGCGGTATAGTTAAACAAATCGAGCCCTTCTGGGTCGTCTTCAAACAAAGAGGCTACAGCAAAGTGCATAGCCACTCGCTCCAACGTGACGCGGGTTGGTATCACATTCTCCTTAAAAGAGATAGCGCCGTCGGCATATACATTGCTAGGGGCTTCCGAAAGTCGGTGCAAAAACTCCGCGTGGAGACTCAAGCCCGCAGCATCTTGGGTGTAATCCATGGCCCGCAGGGCATATTGCAGGATTTGATTGGTTTCGAGTCCTGAAATTTCATCAAAAAACCAACCACAACTGGTGTACATAAACAGTGAAAACCGCTGAATCTCCAAGAGGCGTAGCACCTTGATTTTCTCTAATTCGCCCAATTCGCGGCGGGCGTGCTTTTTTAAAAATTTGGCTACCGTTTCATCTGTTCGGGAAGCCATAACCTCTATATAATCATTACGGGCAGCCCAAGGGTCGCGCAAAAAGTGAAGGCTTTCCCGCTCAAAAAGCGGAGCCAATTGATCCCGTAACCAATCGAGGGTATTCCTCAATGGCTTGCGCCAGCGTTGGTGCCAACCGGGTTTTCCACTGTTGCAACCGCAATCGCTGCGCCAGCGTTCTACGCCATGCACACAACTCCAGGAGGAGTTTTCGTGTATTTGAACCTCCCAAACGGGTGGATGCAGTGCTAAAAACTGTCCATAATTAGTCAAAACCGCCTGATCACCGCTTTCTATAAGGTTGAGACATTCGGCCAAGGCCATCTCTCCAAATCGGTGGTGGTGTCCATAACTTTCACCATCGGTGGCGATATGTGAAATCTGGGGCGCATCGTTGTTGTCAAAAATACTGCACATGCGGTTGGCAAATGCCTTGCCACTGTTGAGCAGACCATTGAAGGCCACTTCTTGGGCAATGCCACCGTGGTAGAAAAACAGGGCGATCCGCCGGCCACTCGGCAACAAACACCAATATGGCTGGCGGGTATCAATGGAGTCGGCATGAACTGATTTCCACTCATCTTGATGAGCGGCTTGGTCAGGGTTGATGCGACGTACGACTTTGGCTTGGCGGGGTGCCAATATGGTGTACTGGATACCGTGGGAGGCTAATACCTCCAAGGTTTCGGTATCTACGGCTGTTTCAGCCAACCAAATACCTTCAGGATAACGCTGAAAACGGTGCTCAAAATCACGGATTCCCCACCAAACTTGGGTGACTTTATCGCGATAATTGCATAAGGGAAGTATGAGGTGACTGTGTACCTGAGCCAAAGCAGAACCGTGTCCACCAAACCTAGTTTGGCTTTTCTTGTCGGCATCTTGGAGCAGTTTATAGGCTTCGGGGTCATTATCGGCCAACCAAGAGAGCAAGGTAGGGCCAAAATTCCAAGAAATGCGGTTGTAATTGTTCCTGATTTTGGTGATCCAGCCCTTTTCATCCAAGATGCGAGCAGCAGCATTGGGCGCATAACACTCATGGTTGATGCGGGTATTCCAATCGTGGAATGGATGTGCAGATTCTTGTTGTTCGACGGTTTCCAACCAAGCATTTTCGCGCGGAGGTTGGTAGTAGTGACCGTGAATGCAGACGTATTTATTTGAACGAGCCATGCGGCAAAGGTAATCAAACCTCAGCGTTCAGAAATTTTTTTTACCTGATGGCCATTGAAATAGGGTAAATAGCAACAGGGATGGAGCGAAGTTATCAATTTTTTGACCTTAGCCTGACGGCTAAATCGTGATGCCCATTAAAGCGTTCCACGCAGCATCTGCTCGCGTTCGATGGCTTCAAAAAGTGCTTTAAAATTGCCTTTTCCAAAGGATTTCGCTCCTTTTCGCTGAATAATTTCAAAAAATACCGTTGGGCGATCTTGAATTGGCTTGGTGAAAATTTGAAGTAAATACCCGTCTTCGTCGCGATCTACCAAGATATTAAGCCTTTTTAGGTCTTGGATATCTTCATCAATCTTTCCAACCCTGTCCAATACGTCTTCGTAGTAATTGTCGGGCACGTACAAAAAATCAACACCGTTGTCGCGGAGGTTGGCGATGGTAGCCATGATGTCATCGGTGGCTACGGCAATATGCTGAACCCCCGCCCCCCTATAAAAGTCAAGATACTCTTCGATCTGGCTTTTTTTGAGACCTTTGGCCGGTTCGTTGATCGGGAACTTGATGTAACCGTTACCACTGCTCACTACTTTCGACATCAAAGCCGTGTAGTCAGTAGAGATGTCTTTATCATCAAAAGTGATAAGGAGTTTAAAGCCCATCACGTCTTGATAAAATTTGACCCACCGATTCATATCGCCCAGTTCTACATTGCCAACACAGTGATCCACGTACTTCAAACCTACTGATTTGGAAGGGTAATTGCTGGTTCGGCTCGTATAGCCCGGCATAAATGAACCCTTATATTGGCTGCGATCCACAAATGTATGGATCGTGTCCCCATAGGTACAAATGGCGGCCAATACGACTTTCCCATGCTCATCTTCTAATATTTTGGGCGCGAAAGCCGAAGTAGCACCGCGCTCCAAAGCAGTATAGTAAGCCTTTTCTGCATCGTCCACCCAAAGTGCCAATACCTTGACTCCATCGCCATGTTGGATGACATGTTGAGCTACTTCATGGTCTGAACTCAAGGCTGAGGTCAGTACGATGCGAATCTTATTTTGCTGCAACACATAACTCACGCGATCGCGTACACCCGTTTCTGGGCCACAGTAGGCCACCATATCAAAACCTAAGGCCGCCTGATAGTACATAGCACTTTGCTTGGCATTGCCAACGTAAAACTCTAAATGATCCGTTCCGTTGAGCGGAAAGGAATCAGTGGCCGAACTAGGGTTAGACACTTGTGGTGCAGTCGCAATCATAAGAAAATTATTTTGTAAAATCGAGTATGCTGCTGCGGCTATACAGCATTATAAGCAATGAAATAATGAAAAACATGCCCATAATGAAGTAAAGCATGCAATAGCCTTTGCCGCGAGTATTTTGGATATTGTCCATAAATTTTTTTCCGAATTGTTGAATACTATTTAAAAGTCCCGCAAAAGTACACATCATAAGGAATAATCACGGCAATATTGATTTTTTTTTTCCAAGTAACAGCGAAATGCCAGATTAATTCTACTTTGGCACTTTAGCGCGCACACTCATCTCCCAAACCTTCAGTACCTTTTAGTCAGGAGGGTTGAGGGCAATGTTGTCAACTTAGCGAATTATTTATTAGTGGCAGGTTGCTCAGTTAGTCATCTGATGACTTGAACTTCTTTAGTCATCTGATGACTCTAACTTCTTTAGTGAATCCGATCGCCACGGGGTGTCAAAGTGGACATAATAGTGGCCTCATGAGCCAAGTACTCTTGCCAACGTACACGCACCTGATCTTTCGGGAAGTACAATTCGGCCAAACTGAGAAACATGCGGTAGTGTCCTGCTTCTGAAACCATAAATTTGTGGTACCAACCCCTTAGATCTTCATCGGCACAATGGAGGGAAAGCAATCGGAACCGTTCACAACTCCGAGCCTCTATAAGGGCGCAAACCAAGAGTCTTTCTAACAGTGCTTCCTCCTTAGGTAAGCCCTTTTGTTGAAACGCCAACAATTGGTTGACGTATTCGTCTTTGCGTTGTCTGCCCAAGCGGAGGTTTCGTTTTTTTAATTCTGCCAATACCATCCTGAAATGCCCCCATTCTTCGGTGACCACCGGCGCCACCTCTTCTACCAATTCCTCCCTTTCAGGATAGGCTTGTATCAGTGAAATACAGGTAGTAGCCGCCTTTTGCTCACAATAGGCGTGATCGGTGAGTATCTCTTCCAGATCAATTTCTGCTAAATTTACCCAACGTGGGTCGGTTGGGAGTTTTAGTCCCAATTTTGTATTTTGAAGTACTACAGATTCCATGGTGCAAAGGTAGGGTGTTTATTGGTTTCTTAATCCGCTATATTTCCAGTAGGTTTCCAAGGCCGCCACTTTACAAATGATAAAACCTGCTTTTCCGTCCAAAAAACCGAGTTTTAAAACGTAGTTCCTTAAAAACTTGATCCCCGGACTCAGATAAACCTGCCACCATGCCGCCGTTTTTCCTTGTGCCTTCAAGGCGGTAACCGCCATTTCGGCGTATTTTTTTGTGCGATTATAGTGATCTGTGGTATTGTAATAAGAATAGTGCAATAAATCTCCTTCCAAGGTCGCCACCTTGGAATCTGATGACATGACCACTGTTTCGTGTGGGTTGGGGCCACCCCAGTTGCCCTTTCGAGTATCAAATATTCGAGTTTTTCGATCAGGATACCACCCACTGTGGTGGATCCATTGCCCACAATAATTGGTGATTCGACTCATCCGGTACGCTTGAGCGGGATTAGTGCTTACCTTCATTGCTAATATGGAGACTTTAAGCCGCTCGCTCAGGGCTTCATCAGCATCTATAGACAGTATATAGGGGTGTAAGGCCAAGGCATTGGCCCTGTTTTTCTGATCGCTATAGCCCAGAAAGGGATGCGTAAAAAATCGTGCATTTTTAGCCCTACAAATCACCTCTGTCTCATCGGTAGAGCCAGAATCAAGCACAACAATATCGTCCGCCACCCCTTGGAGCGAATCGAGGCAACGCCCAATGTTGCGAGCCTCGTTTTTAGTAATGATGACGACGGATAAATGCATTACTAATTGCCTACTACCTCAAACTCCGTTCTACGATTCTGACTGCGTCCCGCTGCCGTTTCGTTGGTGTCCATTGGGCGGGTTTCACCAAAACCCTTGAATCGAAGGCGATCTACGCTTATTTTTTTATCAATCAGGTACTGATACACCGATTTGGCGCGGGCTTCCGAAAGGGTTTGATTACCGGCATCATTGCCTACATTATCGGTATGTCCGTTTATCTGAATGCGGAGATTGGGCGAATCATTGAGTAAGTCCACCAAACGATCTAGTTCTTGCATAGACGCAGGTAACAAAACGGATTCGGCGGTTTCAAAAAATACATTGCGGAGCACCACGGGTTTGCCGACTTTGGGCGCACTTGTTTTACTGGTATCACTGCCAATCGGCTGAAGCGTGATGTTTAAAGTATAGGGCTCTGCGAAAGTGGAAGTTTCGGTCAAGTTGAAGTTTTCGGAGTAAAACAAGTAGTTTTTCTTGGTTACATTCAATCCATAGTCTTTTCCCGCTGGGATGCATACCAAGGCCATGCCATTTGATTTGGTGGTGGTGTTGGTGTAGGATTCCCCTTTTTTAAGATCCATAAAATCTATTTTTGCTACAATCGGATAACCCGTAGAAGCATCCGTCACTTTTACTCGAGCGTAGGTGACGGGCTTTGGTCGTGCAGCTTCTGGAAGATCAAAAGCATAAATATCGTAACCTCCGGCCCCCCCGGGGCGGTCAGATCCATAATAGGCTGTACGCCCATCAAGGCTTACCACGAGCATACCTTCTTCGCCCTTGGTGTTGATTGGATACCCTAGGTTTTGTGGGTTGCCCCAAGTGCCATCAGCCTTGCGACGGGCCACAAAAATATCGTTTCCGCCCATACCTGGCAGGCTGTCGGAAGAGAAATAAAGGGTCTGCCCATCGGGATGTAAAAATGGGTTGTGTTCGTAACCTCCCGTGCTGATAGCGGCCAAGCGTTCTGGTTTACCCCATTTGCCACCTAGTTTATTGGTCTGCCAGAGATCAAACTTGCCTTTGGTACCGGGGCGATTGCTGGTAAAAATTAAGGTTTTATTGTCGGCTCCAATGGTGGGTTGTGAGTCCCACTCACTGCTGTTGATGACATTGCTAAAGGGCGTGGGTTTGGTCCAACCTCCATTTTTATCTTGTGACCAGTATAGGTCGCAACGGCCGTGGGATCCATCATTCTCCCGATTGCAAGCCGTGAATACCATCCAAGTACCATCAGGGCTAATTGCCTGAGCCCCTTCATTTAAGTTGGTATTGATGTCCTTGATCGGTTCGGCAGTTTGCCATACTTGATTTTGGTTGGTACTGCTGTAAAAATCCTCGTTTTCATTGGCACGACGGGTAAAAATTAAGGTCTGCCCATCGGCAGTCAAAGAAGGAAAATACTCTTCTTCACGGGTGTTTACGCCCGCGCCTACCGATTTTGGATTGAATGGCACTGGATTGGCCATTGCATGGGCTGCAAATTTTGCACTGGCTACCAAACGCTCGGCATCACCCTTGTATTTCAGGCTTTTAGGGTTGGTTCTGAGGTATGAAGCCGCGTGTTGCGCGCATTCTGTATGTTTGTCCAATACCCATTCGGTCTGTGCCAAAAAGAAAAACGCCACCGGAGCAAAAACAGAATCTAAGGTCAAACCCGCTTCAAAAAAGCGTTCTGCCTTGAAAAAATCGTTTTGATCAATGTAAGTATCGGCCAACGCGAAGTAAGCATCTATGAATTTTGGGTCTTTTTTGATGGCATCTTCAAAATAACCGAGTGCAATGGCCGATGCCCCTACCTCAGATTGCTTTTTGCCGTCCAAAAAGGCAGATTTTGCCTTATCATTGGTTGTTTTCACGGTCGTGTATCCTTGCGCGCGCATACTTGCTGCACAGGAAAGGAATAATATGATGACTAATCCGTTTTTGAGCATTTTGTCTAATTTTTCGCAAAGTAACGAAAAATATTGCTGCAAGTTGTGCTACTGTGCGGGATGAGTAATGAGTAATGACGAATGGCTAATGACGAATCTTGCAAAATGCTCATAATCAATTGATTGCAAGACTCGTCATTAGCCTCTGCGTACGAGGGGTACTCGTTACCAACCTCCCTTCACCAACTTACCTGTACCAATGACCTGTCCACCCTGATCCACTCTAAACATATACATGCCTGATGGCCAATCTGCCGATGATATCACAAAAGTGGGTTGGTCGCTCTCCAAGACCTGAATCAGCCTTCCTAGTAAGTCAAAAACCTGCAATTGCAGCGGTTTTCGGCTATACAGCCCTATAACCTCTAAGGTAGCGGCTACGGAGAATGGATTGGGGACTACCTTGATTTGATAGGCGGGTAACACTGGCAACCAAGTGCTCACTGTAATAAAGTCAATACCCACTTTATGGGTAGTCGTGTTGGTGAAAATAGGGTCATTGAAATCAAAGTAAATAGCGGCCCGGTTCTGAATGATTGACTGTAATGGCGTGGTGTCTTGCGGATAGATGGTAAACTTCACAAAACCATGCGAAGCGGCTTCATTGATATTGCTATCCGGCAAGAGGATGTTTTCGAATAAAAATTCCGCTTGCGTTGAGATCGTTCCATACAAAATTGCCAATAGAAGCCTGAGACCATAGGCTTTGCGTGTTGGCGAGGTACAAAACTGCTGTCAAGAAGAATGAAATGTAATGCTTGAGCATCATAATCGTCGTTTTTTAATGTTGATTTTAATATACAGAAATGGAGGGATTAAAGTAAGTTTAATTTGACGGTACAAAAGTTCAGGTTTTCTTCCGAAATAAAAAAAACATTTTTTTGCTGTTATTGGAGATTTTTTATTTTAATTTTTATGAAAGTATTGATAATCAAGTATTTGTAAAAGTTAAGATTATTTTTTTGATTTATTTTGAGTGAAAATTATTTTTCTTACGGTACTTTCACTAGGAAGGCTTTAACATGAGTGTTTATTATTTAATATATATAAATTATTGACAGTAAAATACTTGACTAAGTCATTAAGTATTTTGCAGCAATTTAGGTGTACTGTCTAATGGTACTCAATTTTCTGTGGAGAATCTATGTTTGGCTATGTGCAGGATGACTTGGGGTCAAATATCGTTAATTCAGGGATTAAGTTGCGGTGAAATTAGAGTCATCTGATGACTAACTGATCGGTAGGGCCTTGGGCTAACCCGTTCTGGTACTTATCACATCTATGTTCTTTTCAAAACGCCCGCATCAAAAATGGAGAGCCCTTGATCAAAAACAAAAAACCGTTTTAAAACGCTGCACTGATTATATCATCTTTTAGACAATATAATGACAGTGAAGGACTTTAAAACGGTTTCTAAAACCTAAAAAAACGACGAACCTACTAAGCCTGTGCGGTCGGTGTTCCGAAATTCATAGGCGGTACTGGTTGTTCTACGTCTTCTATTTTACCAAATTGCATTTCAAATTTTTGAATATTGTCGCGCATAGCAACCAACAAACGCTTAGCGTGTTGAGGAGTCAAAATAATGCGTGATTTTACTTTAGCCTTGGGTACATTGGGAACCAAGCGTATAAAATCAACCACAAATTCTGAATTGGAATGCGAGATGATGGCCAAATTAGAGTAGATGCCCTCTGCGATTTCTTCGCTTAATTCTATGTTGATTGCAGGTTGCTGCGGTTTGGACTCTGCCATGAGTGTTATGATTTAAATTTTATTGATTGAATTTTTTATTGCGATACTTGAACTGAATCGCTGCGCAAAGGTACAAGATTTTGAATGCTCATACCCTATCATTTATTTTCGTTGTTCTTTTGTTGGATAGGCGACAAATGGACTGGGTATTCTAAAGAACCAAAATAATGAATGGAGTAGTTGCCTTAATTCGCCATTTTCACCACTTTTTGCACCGTCCAAGCCCCAGAACTAGTTTCCATCCTTAGGAAAAATAGCCCATTTTCGACTCCGCTGAGATCTATTTTAAACGAGGCACTACCATGGGTCTCTCGTTTGATCAATTTTCCGTCTGTACTCACCAGTTCCACTATTTTCAGCGGCTCGCCAGAGCGGATATAGAGGAAATCCCCAGCTGGATTTGGAGAAACCAATATGTCTTTGGCCTTCAATACTTCATCGGTACTTACGATAGTATTGGTCAGTAGTTGCAGGTTATCGAGGAGGATGACATCGCTGGTTGGGAAATATAAGGGTTCTAAAGAACCTTCTCCCAATTGAGTGTAAAATTTGATCTCCAACTCCCCCTTGAAAAATTTTGGGAGGCCGATTTGGTAGTTCGCCAACAGTCCTTCAGGCTGTCCAAAGAAGATTTTCTTTCCTGATTCGTTACCGTCCCATTTTACCTGCAACATACTGGTGTATAAATTTCCCTCAGCAGCGGCCGCGTTGTTCCTGAACTGGATCATATCGAAACTCATAATGGAGTTTTCGAATTGCGAATAATCAACACAAGCATTCAGCGTGATGTTCACGCCGCTACCATAATCGTCATTGTTGAAATTGTCGGCAAAATCTGGGCACTGAACAGAAAAGGTTGGGTCGTTATCTAGCCCTATGGAGCCAATATAGGATTTGGATTGATAGGTCACAAAGTTGGGAAACAGGTAAGTGTCGATGAATAATACATTGGGTATGGGGATTTCGTTCCCAAATTGGTTGAGATAGTTCCACTGAATAGGATTCAGAATCTGCAAAACCACTTGATCCTCATTGTTAGAGGCATCTGGGTCATTATCAAAGCCCAGTTTGCCGATAATTTCCTCCATCGGGCTGGCAGCTAGGACTAGCGAAACCTGAAGTATTTCCGTAGCATTTATTGGTAAATCTTCGGCAAGCACATGAGTCGTTGACCAAAGGGTCGTGCCAGCACTGTTTTCGATGGAAAGGTCTAATATGGTACCCGCTGGAGTTGCGGTGCAACTGTTGTTGCGTACATAAAATATGGCATCAAACTCCTGAGAAAAGCAGTCCTTCTTATTAATTTCTAAGTTCAGGATAAGGTCTGACTCGGGAAACTCCTTGACATTGAAAGTGGTGAAGGTTTCGTCGTTGTTAAACTGATCATCTTGCAGATTATGCTCAATATTCACCCAGTAAATATCAGGCTCGATGGGTTTAAACCAATTATCCACCTCTACGCTGAGTATTTCGCCCGGAGCCAGAGCCTCCGTCAAATTGAAAGTATAATCTGATAAGGAAAATGTACTAAGGGTCACCTTCCCATTCATAGTGGGCAGATAAGAATTTTGATCCAAATTTGAAATCTCGACAGTTATAGGATAAAACACCCCAAGGTCACATACTTTGATAAATTGGTCTCCAACACTCGAAATGGCGAGGTCAAAATCGGGGCCGAACAAACCTGATGAAGGCAAGCCAACCGCTTTCCATGCCTCTTTGGTGGCGGCTATTTCAGGTGCGCCCGTTCCGTATATTTCCTCCGCAGCATCCAATGATAGCAGGTAAAAATCATGGTAGTCACTGTTTTCGGTCAGGTAGTTTTTGTTAGCTAAAAAAGCGATCTGAGTAGCCTTGTCCATACCGAGACCAGGAACATTAAAAGCCTCATTAGCCTCATTGATGCCCTGCTTCCCGTCCACAAGCATCGTAAACCAGAGGTTGCCAATCGAACTATTGACATGTACATCACTGATTGGAAGCCAATATTCACCACCATAAAATGCGGGCATTTCAAGGCTTTTAGGGTCATCCATTACTCGAAAAGGCTCAATGCCGGGGCTCAATTGGAAGGAATGGCCGAGATCCCAGTCAAAATTGCCGAGGTCGGCATCGGCCTCCAGTGCTTTACCAAACATATCGGCTAGGCTCTCATTGATGGCGCCTGATTCATTACTATAAACAAGTCCTGATGTATATTCCACCATGGCGTGTGTAAACTCATGGCCGACTACTTCCATCGTTGTCAGTGGGCCGTTGAGGCAATTGCCATCGCCATAATTGGTGTACTCGCCATCCCAAAAGGCATTAACACTCCCTGCTAGGTTGTTGTGGACTATTATCTTTAGAGCCTTGCCATTTCCGTCTAACCCATCCCAGCCAAAATCACCCAGCATCATATCGTAATAACGGGTCGAACAATAGTGGGCATCGAGGGCAACCTCGTCCTGTTTATCGTTTTGTAAGTCCCAATGGGCACTGACGTTTTCAAACTTGCTTTCATTGATGTCCAAAACTGTGATGCCACCACCACGGGTGGGATCGTGCAGCAAAAAATCCTGAGGCCCGATGGAGTCCGTGGTGATGTTCACGTTACCATAATACTTGGTCACCGCTGTACTCGGCACACCCTCTTTTAAGATCAGGGGGAACTGCGTGATGATCTTTCCTTGGGTTGCATCCACATAATATCGTATTTTGTCAAAAGGCTCGACGCTGCGCAGGTCAGTCTGATAGACTAGGATCAATCTCTCGGAAGTTTTGGGGAAGGCTGGGTCTATGAAGCAAAGCACAGGATCAGGATGTACGAGATAGGTTTTGGCCTTCATATCCATTTGTGCAATTTTCACGGCCTGTGCTGGACTGATCGTTGGCACTGCACTGATGGTTGGGTTTGGGGTGAAATGGCCGTTCGCTTTTCGGATCCACCCATCTTTTTCGTGCAAAATATACGTGCTGCCAATAATGGGCAGCCCTGCGTGGTATTGTTGGAACTTGAAATGTACATAGCCGTTTTGACCTGGTATTTCTTGTTCCAACACCATGGCTGTCGGGTCGGGAAGCCCCATTTTTTCAGCCATCACGCCGAAATAGTTGCGGTGATTCAGTGCGCTGTCACGGTTGGCGAAATGGCCATACTGTTTCGTAAGGTAAGTCTTGGATAATCGTTTGTTTTGTCCAAAAGAGGCCAGCGGCAAAGCCGCAAGCAGAAGAAAGGCGAGTAGAAAGTGACGTGTGTTCATAGAATTAAAGATTTGTAATACAGTTATTATTTCACCGCTCCTTGGTGGGGCACACAGCATCTAATTTGAAATATTAGAGTTTAAAATCTGGCAACCATTCTGGTACTTATGCAGATACAAAGAAAGGATATTTTTCTGAATTAAGTAGATTTGCTATGTAATTTTTTTTATACTCTTGTGACAGAATGAAAACCTCAACAGTTGCACAAAAGCCCCCTGCATCAAAACGATGACGCAGGGGGCTTAATTTTTACCCCTGATTTTTATTAATACTTTAGTACCTTAAACGCCGTCCGGCGATTTTTCTGATGCTCCAATTCGGTGCAGGTTACGCCATCAGCGCAGCGGTTGACCAATTGTGATTCGCCATAGCCATTGGCTGTCATACGAGATTCAGCGACGCCTTTAGAAATCAAGTATTGCCGAGTAGATTCGGCGCGGCGTTGCGACAAGGACATATTATATTCATTGGTGTTGCGAGCATCTGTATGTGAGGTCAATTCTACTTCTAGGGTGGTATTTTGCTGCATGAACTCGACCATCCGATCCAAAATGGATGCCGCATCGGGGCGGATTTGATGTTTATTCAAATCAAAATAGATGTCTTCCAAGACGATTTCTTTGCCTATTTCGATGATGTCCACGTTGAGGGTCAATTGTACATAGAGTTCAGTGGTGCGATCTAAGCCCATGGTGGAAGCCTTCTTAATGCTCGCAAAAACGCCCTCTTTTTGACCCGTGATGGTGTAATCACTCTGTTGCTCCAATTGGAAGAAGAATTTGCCTTCTGCATCTGTCACGATCGTTTCTTCCAGCATCGTTTTGGTATTGAGCAACTTTACTTCCACCCCTGCTACAGGATCTTTGGTTTTACGATTGATGGCAGAGCCGCGCAGCGTAAATCGAGGGTCGTTGTGTTCCAGTTGCACAAAAATCAGGTCGCTGTTGGTTCGGCCCTTGGTAGTGACTTCTTCCAAGGTTGTTTTGATTCCGTGCAGCACCCCAGAGAGGCGATAATCGGCATCATTGTCCAATTCAAACTTAAAACGACCATTGTCGGTGGATGGAACCGTCTGTTTTTGTCCCGTGCTTAGGTTTTCAAGGGTCACTTCTACGGCTGGTAGTGGAATCTGGGTGTATTTATCCACGACTACCCCAGCCAGATTGAACTCCAAAGGTGCAGGTTTGCGCTTAAAACTGTAAATGTCTTCCGTATTTTGAGCACTGTTAGCATTGGATGAAAAATAACCGCTTTCCAATCCGTCGCGACTGATACATCCGAAGTCATCTTTGGCCGAGTTGATTGGTGCGCCAATGTTTAGTACCTCTCCAAATCCGCCACGATGGGCTCGGCAATAAAACACGTCTAATCCACCCAATCCAGGATGGGTGTTGGAAGAAAAAAGGAGGGTGCCATCGGGACAAAGAAATGGAAAAATTTCATTGCCTGTCGTATTCACATCGGGGCCTAGATTGGTGGGTATGCTCCATGCGCCATTGATAAATTCAGACTTCCAGAGATCCATACCGCCGACACCACCGGAGCGGTTGCTAGCAAAAATCAACTTAGTGCCGCTGGGATCTAAGGCTGGGTGAGCATTGCTAAACTCTGGTGAATTGTACGGAAAGAAATCCTCAAAAATCCACTGTGCCCCTTGACGTTTGGCTCTTGCCAATATGAGGCTCACGACATCGTTTTTACCTTTTTTGCGCTCTTTATCCTTGTAATTGTTGCGGGTAAAATACATGATTTCTCCATCGGCTGTCAATACTGCCGCGCCATCATTGTACTCGCCATTGACCTCCCCAATTAATGGCGTAGCAAGACCGCTTCCAGGTGTGACTGTGTATAAAGAGGTAAAACTTCGGCCGGTCCATTCGCTTTTTTGCTCCCCCTCTCGATCAGAAGTAAAAATGAGTTGATCCCCGAAGTAAGTTGGACAAAAGTCGGCTCCATCGGCATTGAAAGCCATTTTTGAAATAATATATTGGTCGCCCTGACCCAACAGAATCAACCGAATATCGCAGGCTCTTAAGATGTTTTGAGCCTCTCTGTGGTTGGGGTTTTGAGCGAGCAACTTATCGGCTTGAGTCCGGGCTTCTTCACTTTTTCCATTGGCGAGCAACATTTTGGCATAAAACAAACGGCTATCTTCGGAATCATGCCCGACGGAAAATGCGATATTATACCATTTCTCCGCTGCCGCACTATTGCCTGTCAGTCGGTAACTATCGGCTAGTCGAGCAGCGGCCAACGGATCTTTCTTTCTGTCTAATCCTTTTTCAAAGTACTCTATGGCTTCTTGGTATTTTAAATCCTCAAACGCTTTGTTGCCTTTGTCTATTTGAGCATTTGCTGCGAAAGCCCATAAAAAGCAGGTAAAAATTAGTATATTTCTCATAATATGCTTGATTTAAAAACAATGAAATAGAGAGACTTAGAAATACTTGATATCCTGCATTCTCCACCGATTTCCTCCACGTTTGTTGGTGTTGCTGAGTTCGTAACCTACAATGATTTCATGCGCACCACCTCCGTATAAACGGATGCGACTCAAGGTAAAATCGTAAGAGTAACCAATGCGGAGGTTTTCATTGGGGAATACCTCCGCCATGAAGGTGATGGCATCGCCTGTGCGATAACCTACGCCCACACTTACTTTGTTGAGTACATACATTTGGAGGTTGATATCGGCTTGCACAGGAGCCGCCTTGACATATTTAATCAATATAGATGGCTTGAGCATCACCCCTTTTTCGATGGGTATTATAAATCCCGCATTCACAAAATAGTGCCTGCGAATGTATGATTTTTCATCATTCAAACTAAACGACCGCCCAGACCGGTAAGAAACCATATTTGGGACTGACATGCCAATATACCACTGTTCGTCTTGATAATAAGCACCTATACCCATTTTAGGTACCACATAATTGATGTCATTGGCATAAAGGATGTCCAGTGGATCAGCCAACACGGCACTTTGCAATTTATTCTGATAAAATGTTGCGCCAGCACGGATTCCTAAGGCCAATTTACCTTCGCCCATTTCAAAGCGGTAGGCATAGTTGCCATATACATCTTGGGTTTTGTAAAGACCAATTTGCTCATATCCAACCAGTACTCCCCAACCAGCCCGTTCATCTTTGCTCACGCCATCTACACTGGCTAATGCTGTCAGTGGTGAGCCATTGAAATTGAGCCATTGGCGACGGGCTTGAACAGAGAATCGCAAGGCATCATGACTACCCGCATAAGCAGGCGTGATGGTCATGGTATTGAACATGTAGCGAGAAAACATGGATTCCTGCTGGGCTGATAGTGCTGTTTGAATTAAAAATAAAGCAAATACTACCAATGATTTATATAGATTAAAATATTTCATGTTTTTTAATTTTAGATATTCAAAAAATGTGAGCTAATATTCTGGGGCTGAGTATTTTCTCAGCCCCAGATATATATCGTAAGGAATGATTTTTATCGCCTTAGGTCAACAAAATTAGTCAGGGTCGCGCTCGTGGATTTGATTCGAGCCATGACAAAATAAGTGCCTTCAGCCAGCGGACTACCATCTTGATTGGTACCTGCCCAATCATTGGCATATACGCCTTCCTCTTTCCAAACTAGGTTGCCCCAGCGGTTATAAATCCTGATCTCCATCGGGCAAACCTTACCATTGATAGACATGATTTTATACACATCATTCATACCATCTCCATTGGGCGAAAGACCCGTCGGTAAGATAATATCCTTATCAGTACAGCAAGCATAACAAGAGTCGCAACGCGGTACTATCCAACAAGTGGTATCGCAATTGAATGCCAAAGTATCAAATGCAAAGAGTGCAGCGGTTGTATTCACGCCCTCGATACTAAAGCACATATCCGCGCCAGCGCAATTGCCCCATTTGTAAACATCTACGGTGAAGGTGCGGGTCTGTCCCGGTGTCAACGCAGGTGTCACCTCAAATGGCTCTACGATGAATTTTTTCGTTGGATCCAATTCTGCAAAATCAAACTTAATGCCCTGTATCGCAAAGGTATTGGTAATAGGATTGGTCACTGTGAACGTATATTCCAAGGCGTTTTCCGTATTGCATTGCAAGTTATCGGCACTAGGATCTAAGCAAATACCCAAGGGGCAAGCAGGGATGATCCTGCAACCAGTATCAATCGTATCCAAGTGCGTGTGCAACGGATTCTGATTGAGTGGTTTGTCATTTACTTTGATGACCAAGCAGAATGGAGTACCTGAAACCAAAGTTCCGATCAAATCCACTACGTAAGGGCCTTCGGTCGCACCGGGCAAAATACCGGGTGGCGCAATCACAATTTCGTCTGGATCAACTTCGATATTGGTATTCGTCGGTATGAGTTCTATACTCTGTATTGGATAAGCCCATTCATTTTTCAAGTAAAAACTGTACTTCACTACCCCATTTTCGCAATAGATTTCATCGCCAATTATTTTTACACAACCATCGGTTGTATCAATTGGACAAGTCAATACCAATGAATCGGGACAATAATCATTGTTTCCAGCATAAGTCACTTGTACTGTACCAGATCCACTCATACATATCTGTGCGATATTGGTCAGTGTGGCCCCAGCAATGGATGTCAATACTAGCGTACCAGTATTGTTTCCAGTGGCTGTCCAACCTGTTGCGAAGGTACTCGCCGCAATAGTGGTTGCTGTTGGCGCACTCACAGTGACAGTAGTGATGGTTTGACCCGTTTGTAATCCACTCATGTTCAAGGTATAGCAACAATCATCAGGCGCAGCCGTTGGCGTGGCTGCAATGGTGATGTCTTTGCAAGTAGGACAAGTCAATACCAAAGAATCAGGACAATAATCATTGTTTCCAGTATAAGTTACTTGTACAGTCGCCGTGCCACTCAAGCATATTTGAGCGATATTCGTCAGAGATGAACCAGCCGTGGCGGTCAATACGAGCGTACCAGTATTGTTTCCAGTGGCTGTCCAACCTATCGCGAAATTACTTGCTGCAATGGTGGTTGCTGTTGGCGCAGTCAGGGTTACAGTTGTAATGGTTTGACCCGTTTGTAATCCGCTCACAGTCAATGCGTAGCAGCAATCATCAGGTGCAGCGGTTGGATTGGCTGCGATACTAATGTCTTGGCAAGTATCAGGACAAGACAAGGCCAAGGAATCAGGACAATAATCGTCGTTTCCAGTGTAAGTTACTTGTACGGTAGCCGTACCACTCATACAGATTTGTGCGATGTTTGTCAGTGCCGATCCAGCCGTGGCTGTCAATACGAGCGTACCAGTATTGTTTCCAGTGGCTGTCCAACCTGTGCCAAAGTTACTCGCTGCAATGGTAGTCGCGTTTGGCGCGGTCACGGTGACGGTAGTGATGGTTTGACCCGTTTGTAATCCACTCACAGTCAATGCGTAGCAGCAATCATCAGGCGCAGCCGTTAGCGTGGCCGCAATAGTGATGTCTTTGCAAGTAGGACAAGTCAACACCAAAGAATCAGGACAATAATCATTGTTTCCAGTATAAGTCACTTGGACTGTACCAGATCCACTCATACATATCTGTGCGATATTCGTGAGAGCCGATCCAGCGGTGGATGTCAATACGAGCGTACCAGTATTGTTTCCAGTAGCAGACCAACCTGTACCGAAATTACTCGCTGCAATGGTGGTCGCTGTTGGCGCAGTCACGGTGACAGTGGTAATGGTTTGACCCGTTTGCAATCCGCTCACGGTCAAGGTGTAGCAGCAATCATCAGGCGCGGCCGATGGTGTGGCCGCGATAGCGATGTTTTTGCAGGAATCAACTGGACAAGTTAACACCAAGGAATCAGGACAATAGTCATTGTTTCCAGCGTAAGTTACTTGTACTGTACCAGATCCACTCATACATATCTGTGCGATATTGGTCAATGTGGCTCCAGCAATGGATGTCAATACTAGTGTACCAGTATTGTTTCCAGTAGCAGACCAACCTGTTGCGAAGGTACTCGCCGCAATGGTGGTTGCTGTTGGCGCAGTCACGGTAACAGTCGTAATGGTTTGACCCGTTTGCAATCCGCTCACAGTCAGTGTATAGCAACAATCATCCGGTGCAGCGGTTGGTGTGGCTGCGATGGCGATGTCGTTGCAAGGATCAACAGTTGGACAAGTCAATACCAAGGAATCAGGACAATAATCATTGTTTCCAGTGTAAGTCACTTGGACAGTCGCTGATCCGCTCAAGCATATTTGAGCGATATTCGTCAGAGCCGATCCAGCCGTAGCGGTCAATACAAGTGTTCCAGTATTGTTTCCAGTAGCAGACCAACCTATGCCGAAATTACTCGCTGCAATAGTGGTCGCTGTTGGCGCGGTCACGGTGACGGTCGTAATGGTCTGACCTGTCTGTAATCCACTCACGTTCAATGTATAGCAGCAATCATCAGGCGCAGCCGTTGGTGTGGCGGCGATGTTGATGTCTTTACAGGTGGTATCAGGACAAGTCAAGGTCAGGTCGTCTTTGCAGAATTTGTCATTCTGTTTCACATAATACACCGTGATCTGTACTGGAGAATCACTTTCTGCCGCACATATTTTTAATACATCATTGTATGTCCCAGATGGAATTGGCCCACCCGCAGTCAAATAAGCAGCAGCATTGTAAGGATCCGTTTGATTGACTGTCCAAGCAGGAGACATACTCATCACGGAGAACTCTTCGCCATTTTGACTGCTAAACTCCACTTTCAACAAGGCACTTGGATTCGGAACGAGGTTGATAATATCCACCAACCAGCAACAAGTGTCATTAGGAGCATTCGTTGGCGTTAAGAATACGTCGTAATCGCAAGGTAGTGTTTGGTCAGAGCAGTTACCAAACCTATATATACCTTTTTCATCATCTATACCAATGGTGACAGTATAGAAATTAGGCGATACTGGCTCTGTTTGTGTCCAACCAGTTTGGTTTACCTCTTTGATCGTGTAAGTACCGGGAGGTATTTGTGCAAATTGGAACATACCAAAGGCGTTGGTGGTAGTGGTTGCTACTAAATTGGGAACAGCATCATACAATTCGATAGTCCAGTTGGCAATTCCCGTTTCTATGGTAACATTATCGCGGTCGCCATCACAGTTTTTATCCCAGTATTTTTCTCCAATAATAGCATTGAAATTACCGGGGGTACAAGTCTCTTTTTCGAGATTTTCACCCATGATGTTGATGGCCAAGTCCATACCCATTGGAGATTGAGCATTGTCGTTGCGCAATTCGGCAAACAAGCAATATTCGCCTGCGGCTAAGGTGGTGGTCAACATACCCGTTTCTGGTGGATTCAAGTAAGTGCTCGGATTGGAGGCGGCTACATTTAGGATCGTACCCAATGGCATTCCAGCAGGGGTACCCAAGTATAGATACAGCCAGTTGTCAATATGAGCAGATGCTGTGATTTTTATTTCAGAACTATCGCAGACACCAAAGCAATTACGGAATGTGTAAGGCTTGGCTGGTGGCAGGTTTGTCGCATTTTGCAAAGAGTATGGGTATGCCGAAATCCAATTGGTATTTGGCAATGTTGTCCAACCAAATATCTGCTGACCTACCACAAAGGCAGGAAGCGGTAAACTCAAGCCTGGATCTGGTGCATCTACCAAGAACCAATCACCATCAATACCAACTGCTGGAATCACGGTACTCGTTTCTTCGGTATAACCTGTGCTTAGGTTGAGGCCAGTCATCGGATCAACATAACATTCTGGATCACAAGGATCGGGACAAGTCAATACCAAAGAATCAGGACAATAAACATTGTTACCAGTGTAGGTCACTTGTACCGTAGCCGAACCACTCATACATATTTGTGCGATATTGGTCAGGGTGGATCCAGCCGTAGCAGTCAATACGAGCGTACTGGTATTGTTGCCCGTGGCCGTCCAACCTGTGGCGAAACTACTTGCTGAAATAGTCGTTCCTGTGGGAGCAGTCAAGGTCACTGTATTGATGGTTTGGCCTTGTTGTAATCCACTCACGGTCAAGGTGTAGCAACAATCATCAGGCGCAGCCGTTGGGGCAGCGGTGATGTTGATGTTTACGCAAGGGTTACAAGCAAGTACGAGAGAATCAGGACAATATGTATTATTTCCAGTGTAAGTCACTTGAACCGTAGCCGAACCACTCACACATATTTGTGCGATATTGGTCAGTGTTGCACCTGCTGCAGCGGTCAATACAAGCGTTCCAGTATTGTTTCCTGTAGCCGTCCAACCCGTGGCGAAACTACTTGCTGAAATAGTCGTTCCTACTGGAGCAGTCAAGGTCACTGTATTGATGGTTTGGCCTTGTTGTAATCCGCTCACGGTCAAGGTGTAGCAGCAATCATCAGGCGCAGGTGTTGGGGTAGCGGTGATGTTGATATTCACGCAAGGGTTACAAGCCAAGTCCAGCGCATCCGGACAATAGGTGTTGTTACCAGCGTAAGTCACTTGTACGGTAGTATTGCCGCTTACACATATTTGCGCGATATTGGTCAATGTTGATCCAGCTGTGGCAGTCAATACGAGCGTACTGGTATTGTTGCCTGTGGCAGTCCAGCCTGTGGCGAAACTACTTGCTGAAATAGTCGTTCCTGCTGGAGCAGTCAACGTCACTGTGCTAATCGTTTGACCTTGTTGTAATCCGCTCACGGTCAAGGTGTAGCAGCAATCATCAGGCGCAGGCGTTGGCGTAGCCGTGACGTTGATATTTACACATGGGTTACAAGCCAAGTCAAGCGCATCCGGGCAATAAGTGTTGTTGCCAGCGTAAGTTACTTGTACGGTTGCATTGCCAGTCACGCATATTTGCGCGATATTGGTCAAGGTTGATCCGGCTGCACCCGTCAATACTAATGTACTGGTATTATTACCTGTGGCCGTCCAACCAGTAGCGAAACTGCTTACTGAAAGGATCGTGCCAGCCGGAGCAGTCAAGGTCACTGTTGAAATCGTTTGACCTTGTTGTAATCCGCTCACGGTCAAGGTGTAGCAACAATCATCAGGCGCAGCCGTTGGTGTGGCGGCGATGTTGATATTTACGCAAGGAGGTGGACAAGTCAATACCAAAGAATCAGGACAATAAACATTGTTACCAGTGTAGGTCACTTGTACCGTAGCCGAGCCACTCATACATATTTGTGCGATATTTGTCAGGGTGGCTCCAGCCGTGGCGGTCAATACGAGCGTTCCAGTATTGTTTCCTGTAGCCGTCCAACCCGTGGCGAAACTACTAGCCGCAATGGTCGTTCCTGTTGGAGCAGTCACTGTTACGGTAGTTATGATTTGACCTTGTTGTAATCCATTCACTGTCAAGACGTAACAGCAATCATCGGGCGCAGCCGTTGGGGCGGCGGTGATGTTGATGTTTACGCAAGGGTTACAAGCAAGTACGAGAGAATCAGGACAATATGTATTATTTCCAGTGTAGGTCACTTGTACCGTAGCCGAGCCACTCATACATATTTGTGCGATATTTGTCAGGGTAGCTCCAGCCGTGGCGGTCAATACTAGCGTTCCAGTATTGTTTCCAGTAGCAGTCCAACCTGTGGCGAAACTACTAGCCGCAATGGTCGTTCCTGTTGGAGCAGTCACTGTTACGGTAGTTATGATTTGACCTTGTTGTAATCCATTCACTGTCAAGACGTAACAGCAATCATCGGGCGCAGCCGTTGGTGTGGCGGCGATGTTGATATTTACGCAAGGAGGAGGACAAGGAGGCAACACCACACAAGTATCCACACAAGGGAAGAGTGTGCTGTCTTTAACTACCGATAATATATAACACCATTGGCTACCTGCCGGCAAGGTACTTGTAACCGGTACGCAGTAGGTTTGCTGGCTGTTAGGGGCTACATTCACTGCGATATTGCTTGGTACTGT
>JANMMZ010000089.1:0-46618 GCA_031373665.1 Saprospiraceae bacterium
GTGCTGTCTTTAACTACCGATAATATATAACACCATTGGCTACCTGCCGGCAAGGTACTTGTAACCGGTACGCAGTAGGTTTGCTGGCTGTTAGGGGCTACATTCACTGCGATATTGCTTGGTACTGTTACACCTGCTGTGTTAGAGATCAAGTCTAGACTCGTTACTAATGGCGCATTGGTCGAATTGGTCACGGTGACACAGTATTGTAACTGGTTATTTACGCAATCCAAGGATTGTGATGTGATGATATCGCAAGGGGCTGGTTCGTCACAATCTTGGATACAAATGTTGTCAATTTGAATTTCTTCTTGAGGAGTAGAAGTAAAATCGAGTATAAACCCAACCGCACCGACATTACACAAAAGAGAATCCCAGTTGGCACAGGTAGAACCTGCTCCTACGACCCATTGCCAAGATCCGTTTGCATTAGAAGGCAAAACGCCTCCAGTGCAAGCCTCTAGTGGAGCACAATAATGTCCCCATCCATCTTGTTGTGTGATAGTACCCATTGGTACCCACTGTGCCGCTAATACAGGGTTCACACCCCAAACAATAGGCATAGTAGGATCGAAAGGTCCAAATAAGAAGATCGAAGGTGAAACAGGAATGGTTCCAGAGCCTGAATCATCAGATACTTTATAATCATAACACAGACATTTGCCTAGATATGTTTTCCAGTTACCATCATATTCAGTGGTGTTGAGTGCCCAAGTGGCACCTGAAACATCTTGAAATTGCAAGGCAAAATCGGTAGGTGTACTGGAAGGGCCAGCAGCACCCGTGATGACGTTTGCACTTGAATATGTTGTGGTTCCATTAGGAAAAATATTATAAACACCCCAGCCGCCTACGACTTGATCGTCGAAGTTGTCGCAAGGAGGATTGGAGCAACTAATGTTCAACGTATCAATACAGATAATTTCGCCATTTTCATCTCTCCAATAGACATACACCGTGATGGTATCGCCCACTGGCACACACACCGTATATAGCGAAGATAATACGCCCGAAGGAATACTGCCACTATTGTGTGTCAGGAAGGCTAGATTCAAATTAGGCGGATTGGTGGTATTGGTATAATTCGGGCCACCCACGAATACAAACGGCAACTCGCTGCCATCAGAAGTCTCAAATACGACTGATCCGATACTACCTGCGGGGGTGTTATTTTGTAGGTTCACTACGAAACAGCATAAATCTGGATTGGCTTGCGTTTGTGGCGTTAGGGTAGCCACCAAACTGTCGCAAAGAATAGTATCTGTACAGATCGGAACGATCAAACAGGTATCAAAGCAAGGTGAAACGGCATCATTGGGCAATTTTATACCCAATTCAACGCACCATTGACTGCCTACCACAGGCGGTGGACCCGTTAGGTTTACGCAATATACAGCACCAGTGTTAGGAGGCAATGATACTGAAACAGGGTTTGGCGTTACCACTGAACTACCACTGATGGATACCAGTTGACTCAAAGGGCCAAAACCATTATTGAATGCTTCAAAACAGAATTGCCATTGACCATTGACACAGGTAAGCGTTGGATTGCTATATGCAGCGCAAGGATCTGGGCCGCATTTTTCTAAATAAACACTGTCTTTACAAGTAGTACCATCAGCAAGCGTCCATAGCACCTCTATCAATTGTGGATATGGGGCATTGGGATCGGGACAAATCTGTATGATATCACTAAGGTCTCCACTGGGGAAGCAACCGGGGTTTAAAGATGCCAATGTACCAATCCAAGGATTAAAAATAGATATGATAGCCCAGTTGACTGGATCCGTCGCGGTATAACTAACATTGTAACCATTGGGTTGGGTGAATGTAACACTACAAATAGTACCCGCTGAATATGGACTTTGTAAACTCACATTGTAGCAGCAATCAGGTGGTGTTGGAGAACCCAAAATCGGGTCTATTACCACATTTAGGCTATCGCAATCCACGCAATCAGGTATCAATTTGCAATTTTCAATAATAGAGTCAATGCAATTTAAGCGATCTACGCCATTGATGCCGCCATAAGCGAAAAGGCTATAACAAAACTCATTGCTTGGATTCACACCAGTGCCAGTCAACATAAAGGCTGGCGTGATGGTCACGGTTTGACTAGGCAATATTGTCACATTCACCAAAGGTGGTGTGATCGTGATCGTAGGATCACTTGGTAGTATCGAAATAGAATTGATGGGTGCTGCGGAGTTGTTTTGTATTGTAAACAGCACTTTTACGACCCCATTTTCGCAATAAATAGAGTCACTAATGATGGTCACACAACCACTAGTGTCGGGGCAAGTACTGGTGGGTTCTGTGGTTGCGCACACTTTTTCTACAATACCACTGATGCGTCGGCCTGAGTAAGCAGGCTGCCAATTGGTGGCTTGCACATGGGTCAGACCAGTGATCGTTTGAGGAATATCAAAGCAGCAGTCACCAATAAATTGACCTCCAGTAGTACGTACGGTCAACTTACCAGAAGTGGGCGATATTCTTTCAAATACGATGGTATGGGCCACATCTTCTGCGATAGCGATTTTGCAATTGAAAGGTGCTGTTTGAGTGCCGTCTTTCACGTAAGGGGCTATCCAAATGGGGCTTTGCTGCCCAAATGGAGTCCACACTACTATACCTAAGGCATCAATCGTGGTGGGTGGACTGAATTGTGTGGGTGGATTGGAGCCAGCGGTGAGCATAAACGGCACTAACGCACCGCCCGATGCACCAATATTGGTGATAGTCATGTCAAATTCCGCCTTCCAAGTATTATCCACCGCAGGCAATAACAAATGAGAAATGCCAATATCAGAGCCATTGCCCGGTACATTGGTAAATACAATAGGATTGTTGGTTGGGTCTATTTGAGTGGTGTTTGCTGGGGTTTTGGTGAATTCGCAATTCGCATCGCAAGGAGGAATCAATTTGCAATTTTCAATAATAGAATCAATACAATTTAAGCGATCTACGCCATTGATGCCGCCATAGGCGAAAAGGCTGTAACAAAACTCATTGCTTGGATTCACACCAGTGCCAGTCAATATAAAGGCTGGCGTGATGGTCACGGTTTGACTAGGCAATATTGTCACATTCACCAAAGGCGGTGTAACCGTGATGGTAGGATCACTTGGTAGTATCGAAATAGAATTGATGGGTACTGCGGAGTTGTTTTGTACTGTAAACAGCACTTTTACGACCCCATTTTCGCAATAAATAGAGTCACTGATGATGGTCACACAACCACTAGTGTCGGGGCAAGTACTGGTGGGTTCTGTGGTTGCGCACACTTTTTCTACAATACCACTGATGCGTCGGCCTGAATATGCAGGCTGCCAATTGGTGGCTTGCACGTGGGTCAATCCAGTGAGCGTTTGAGGAATATCAAAGCAGCAGTCACCAATAAATTGACCTCCAGTAGTACGTACGGTCAACTTACCAGAAGTGGGCGATATTCTTTCAAATACGATGGTATGGGCCACATCTTCTGCGATAGCAATTTTGCAATTGAACGGTGCTGTTTGAGTGCCGTCTTTCACGTAAGGGGCTATCCAAATGGGGCTTTGCTGCCCAAATGGAGTCCACACTACTATACCTAAGGCATCAATCGTGGTGGGTGGGCTGAATTGGGTGGGTGGGTTAGGGCCAGCGGTGAGCATAAACGGCACTAACGCACCGCCCGATGCACCAATATTGGTGATAGTCATGTCAAATTCCGCCTTCCAAGTATTGTCCACCGCAGGCAACAATAAATGAGAGATGCCAATATCAGGGCCATTGCCTGGTACATTGGTAAATACAATAGGGTTGTTGGTTGGGTCTATTTGAGTAGTGTTTGCTGGGGTTTTGATGAATTCGCAATTCACAGGTGCGCAAGCAAATTCCAGGGTAAATGTTTCTTTACATTGGGTTTGACCAAGGGCTGGAGCAGGTGGAATAATAATCCAAGACGCTTCTACGGTTAAAGGAGAAGCCGCTTCGGATGGTACACAAAAAGTAAAAATAGTGCCATAATCTTGAGGGACAATGGGGCCGCCGCCAGCAGGACGGATTTGAAACCCATTGGGGATGGTGGATACGTTCCAGTCGCCTGGACTGGTAAAATTCGGGGTCAAAACTACTCCACCAGAGGCTGTAAAGTTGATAAAAAATACGGTGCCGAGGGTGAGTTGGTGATTCAGATCCACATTCCAGCAGCAAGGGTTGCCACCAATATTAACGGGGGTGATATTTACATCGGTGAGGGAGCACCTGATATTAGAGTTGCAAACTTCTTCTGGGAATGGTGGTGCTGGCAAATCATTAAACTGACTACGGAAGGCAACACTACCAATGTTGTTTTCACAAATTAGATTACCAGTGGCATTGGGACCGCCATAATATTCGAGTTTGGCTTGAAATAAATTGGGTGCTACTGCGCCCGATCCAGTCAGGATCAGGTTGAGCGTAACCGAAGTACCTGGCGCAATAGGTTGGTTTAAGATCAGCGGATTGAGCCCATTTATAAATACATTGGGTGTAAGCCCCGTTAGCCTCAAAGAATTAATTTGATTGCTGCCAATATTATTGATGGTTAGTTTGTAAAGAAAATAGCCATCCACACAAACAATGGGTTCATCACTGAGTTCTACACACTCGGCAGGTGGGCAGAATGGTTCTACTAAGCACCCTTCTATTATGTCTCCTGTTGGGAAACTCATCACCCAACAAAGTTCATTATTGGCAGGGATGTTTACCATAATAGACTGCAATGTTGAATTGCTATCGGGTTGGATAGGCGGCGTAAATGTGACTACTTCATTTTGAATATCTCCTAACCCATTGGTGATGGTAATGCTAACATTGGAGATGGGCGAAGGAGCCATAGCATCCAGGATAATCTGAAATTTGAATTTCCTGACATTACCTTCACAAATTAAATAGTCGTCAACCACAATTGGTGGTTCTTCCAAATTCAAAAAAGCCTGATCCGCATTCTGATGCGAAATGGCTGTGGAGGCTTGTTTGAAAGGCTTTGGATGGCCTGAATAAGTGTTAAATGGTTTGGCTTCTATACTATTGATACTGGATAGCAGTATCACAAGTACTGAAACAAATAACTGAGTAAAGGAGTGTAGTCTTTTCATTATCAAGATCTATTTTATTAAATGGTGTATTACGCGATTTGCATCAAAAAAAGCAGAAAAATCGTAGTGTTTGTTATTAAAAAAGCAGCGATTGACGTATTTAATTAAAAAATAATATCAACCACTGCCCTCTATAAAACCTACCCAATTTATTGCATGATTAATGTTATATCGTAGTGTTAGCGAAACCTTACCCCTTAGGGTAGATGTTTTTTTATTTGGTTAAGTGACGGTTAAACCTGATATCAGCCACTTTCGGAGCTGCATTAAATATTCAATACAATATCCCCATTTCAGGAAAACAGTATATCGAAGACAAACCAATACACGGTTCCTACGGAACGCAATCAATGGGCGCAATCAATGTTAAAATGAATTTGTCCTTACGAGACGCGGGTTATGAATGGATTAATAACGAAGATTAGATTGCTGTAAATAGCATACTATTTACATAAAAGATGGTTTTCGGCCTTTGTAGGCCAGTGTGCGTCAAACGTACAGATTATTTTCTCACTCTTATATCACGCGAGTCATAAAATCTTGTTTTATGCCTATGAACGGGCTAATTGGACGAATGAAAATTAACTTGCCTAGGAAAACTGATGTCATTTCGCCGCCACTAAGGTACTAATTGTTTTTTATTTTTAGAATAAAATGCATTTATTGTTTTTTATTGAAACAAATAAGTTGCTAAATATTTTATTTTTTAGTTAATATACCAATAACTGATTCAGCGAAGAAATTTCACACGTGGGTCGTAAATGGAAGCAAGGAAGCGACCAATGGACAGTATAAACGGATAAGTGATGGTGAAAATAATGAGATGCTACGTGAAGGAAATTAAATAAATTCCTCCACGTTACATGAATCTGACACCTCTAAAATGGAAGAGGTTGTTTAATTTCCTTCACCAATATGCCCAAATGCCAGTTTTAGGCATTGTTATCTCAGTTGTTTAATCGTATCTTTGTTTCAATAATATTTTTACAGACTCTAAATCTACAAGCATGAAAAATCTACTTTTTGTATTATTACTAGGCAGCGGATTCACGGCTACTGGACAAATTCGTTTGGTGACACCACTCAATGAATGGAGAACAGACTATAAATTCACAACTTTCCCACAAGAACGTCGGAAATATACCTTTTCCGAAGATTCGGTATTGATTGGTATCCATTACTACCACGAATTGATCTATACAACCGATTTGCTACCCACTAGTGGTTGGATTCCTTCTGAAAAATTTTATCGTGAAGATAATCGCAGGATTTTCTATACCAAAGAAGCGTCGGTATTTTCAGAATCATTGGTCTATGATTTTAATTTTGGAATAGGTGATACCCTTGTGCCAACAGTGTTTCAGCAGTTGACTAGGGCTATTACAGAAGTTGGTACTATTCAATTATTGGATGGGGTGACCAGAAAAACCTTGACCATGGGTTGCGAGAACATCAAATGGATAGAAGGTATAGGTGAGTTAGATACACATGTGTTTTTTTATACCTTGATTGCTTGCTCTGCGACGGATGACCTAAGCGTGCATTCTATCCGTTGTTTTAGTTCCAATGGTCAGTTGGTTTATCTGCGCCCAGACTTGAGTACCTGTGATATCAGCGATGTAGAGACATTAGTATCCAAGCAAATCCAAATTTATCCCAATCCAGCCACTGAAATCATATACCTGACACCTTCAGAAGACGAGACCCTAGAATCTGTGGAATGGTACAATAGCCTTGGAGTCTTGGTACAAAACGACCAGATCAACCCATCCCAGCCAGAAGTAAAAGTATCTGACCTACTCGCTGGTTTCTATATTGGAAAAGTGACCCTGAAAAGTGGAGGAATTCAGGTCTTTAGGGTGGTTAAGCAATAGTTTCAAAACAGTCTCTTAGTGTTTTCGATGATTTAAAGGCCACACAGCACCTAGTGCCAGCAGGCCAGCCACTGCCCAGATCCACGGTTTGTAGGCCAATGGCAAACTAGGCTGAAAAGAGACCAACCCAATGGCTACGATGGCAAAAGTCAGTCGCCTAATGGCTGTTGCTAAGATACGCGCCGCTGCCAAAGTATCGGGTGAGTTGATTTCTATTTCGCCACCTCGGAGTTTCCGAAGGCTGCGCTGAAGATCGTCGGGGAGTGCGATGGCAGTACTCAATGCCCGCTGTGCGTAGGCTCGTATGGCACCAGTCAATCCACCTTGCTCCCGTAAAAAATAGTCGCGCACATGGGGGCGCACCACCGTCAGGGGATTAAACCCCGGTGCTACCGTGTTAGAAATACCCAATAGTAACATCAAAGCACGATTGAGCAACACATAATCCTTAGGGATTTGAACCGTACCTGCAATGCCATTGAAACCAATGTCTTGGATCAGATCCGAAAGGGAGTTATTGAATGGATTAATAGATATATCTTGAAAATTCAGTCCCTCTACTTTTACTTCATTTTGCAGAAAATTACGCAAGGCTGCAATGATTTGCTTGGCCATTTTTTCGGCTTCTCGCCCTTCGGCGACGATGCCCATTTTTCGGCAAGCCTCTACCATGGTATCTGAGTCACTTTTGATGGCGGCTTCTATGATGCCAGAAATACCAGACCGCATGTTGGCCGAGACGCTGGCGGTGGCTCCAAAATCTAGGATGACCAAAGTGCCATCCGCTTGTACCAATAAATTGCCCGGATGAGGGTCTGCGTGGTAATAGCCATCGCGCAAAATCATTTTGCACCATACATCAAAGACCCTTTCGATCAAGGCATCGCGTGGTATTCCCATTTTATCCAACGATTCGGTATCGGCGATTTTCACGCCGCTACAAAACGTAGTGGTTAGTACTTTGGCTGTCGAATACTCGGGATGTATGGTTGGAATGACTATTTTTTCTTCCGATTTTAAGTTTTCACGGATTCGATTGGCGGATTTGGCCTCTTTTGAAAAGTCTAATTCCTCTTCGATCATTTGTTTGATCTGGGTATAGAGATAATCCATTCCGCGTATATTCATCCACCAAGAGATGAAGGCGGTAAGCCGCTTGATAATCTCTAAGTCAATTTCGGCCACTTGCTCTATGCCATAATGCTGCACTTTTACGACTACCTTGGTACCATCTTTTAATACTGCTCGGTGGGCTTGCCCGATGGAAGCCGTAGCCAAGGGTTGGGTATCAAATGACTGAAAAATTTCTTCTGGGGTGCGACCCAATTCCTGAACAATGCGCCGTTTTACTTCCTCGTACGGGCGTTCAGGCAATCTATTTTGGAGGGTTTCGAGGGGACGTTGAAAGTCTTCGGGCAAAAAATTGGAGAGTATAGATAATAATTGACCCACTTTGATGAAAAGCCCCTCCAAATCGAGGAGTGCGTTTTTCACTTTCTCCGCATTGTGCAGATGCAGTTTAGTTATTTGGATTTCATACCATTTTTGCCCTCGAAAAAATTTGATCCCGCGCAACCAAATATAACTTCCCAACACAGAGAGCGTGACACTGTATGCTTTCCATACGCGGTATGATTTTCTAAATTTTTTCATTGTTGTGGTGTGACTAATCGCGTTGGCGATCATAGGAATGATGAACAAAGGTAACAAAACCACGTATAAATACGTGGAAAAAAAATCAGGTATTTATACGCTTGTGGGTGCAATGCCACTGCGCCTACCTTTGCCGTACAACAGGCTTTAAAATAGTCTTTGTAAACAATCAACTTTAAATTTTTTTTCCTATGTCAAAATTAGCAATCACCGCTACCGCACTGCTTATCTTTTTATGCTGTGCCCTATTTTGCACCCAAAAACCAGAACCTGCTGCCGCGCCAACAGGTATTGCTATTGCGGGGCACAACTTGCCATTTCCTGATTTTGGGTTTATGGTACCGCCCGATAGTGTAAGCGGGGAGGTATTCAAACTCAGCCAAAACTATCCAGCAACCCTCCCAACGACTCCATTACCCGCTTTTTTTCAGACGGATTACCAAAAAGATTGGAGAAAATATCTGCTTCAAGTACAGCAGTATTGCTTTGAAGGCAATACCGAAGTGGACTTTAGGGTAGAAAAAAACACAAAACGCGATTGGTACCACATGCCTTGGCAACATTACGGGTCTAGTGGCCGTGAAGGCTTTCACGGCTTAACCAAAGAAGCCCCCGTGCAACCACAGCAATTGGCTCCTACCCAAACCTATAAAACCGGTGGTGCTTGGGCTGTTGGTTTTTTCAATGATATAGCAGGACATACCATCGGAGAGGTGTGGAAACACCACGACAATCCTGATGTGAAAGCCATGGGAAGCGGCTTTAAAAACGGCGCAGTATTGTTCAAAATACTATTCCTATCTATGCCCAAAGAAATTGCAGAAGTTCAAGTGCCTTCCCTTCAAAATGGAATCTGGTGGGATGCTTTTGCTACCTACAACTTTAATGAATCTGCTCGGTCTAAAATTCAGGTTGTATTAATTCAAATGGACATTATGGTGCGTGATGAACGCTCGCCTAATGGGTGGATATTTGGAAATTTCCAATACAATGGCAATGGTGGTCAAAACAAAGCAAACCCTTGGGAAAACCTCGTTCCAGTCGGCATTATGTGGGGCGAAGACCCCACCGTGAACACCAATGCTTCTAACCCAAAACCAACCGCAACCATCATTAACCCCAACTTGAAAGAAACCATCATCAATCCAGATACGAAGGAACTACCTGCTACCCACCTCGGTTGGAATAGTCGCCTCAATGGCCCTGTGGATAATCCGATGAGTTCTTGCTATAGTTGCCACGCTACGGCGGAGTTTCCGCAAGGCTCACCCATGAGTCCGCTTTTCGATCAGGATTCATCTAAAGCCAATCCGCCAGGTTCTGCGGGCTGGATGCGGTGGTTTAGCAACGTGCCTTGTGGAAAAGCCTTTGATTCTGGCGATCACCACTCCACAGACTTTTGCTTGCAGATGGCGGAAGCACTCCAGAATTTTGACGATTGGAGAGCCAAACAAGATGGTCTTTTTGCTGGCGCATACACGCCTAGGCTCAACAAGTCTTCTGTAAAAATGGCAACAGTGGTAGAATCTGCGAAACATCCTGACAAAAAGATTTTCCCATTGGGAAGACGGAATCAATAATCAATAATTCAGCGCGGAGGGACTCCGAGGTATAAAAACCCATGTCTTCATAGTGGGAAACTTTCCTCTGTGTCCCTTCGCTCTTCTGATCTCCGTGGGAAGCCCCTCTACACCTCTCTAAACTCCTCTACACCCTCACACCAACAATCATCCATTTAAAATAACAAAATATTTATGCAAGAGATCACAAACCTAGTCTTTGAAGGCGGGGGAGTCAAAGGCATTGCCTACGCTGGAGCCATACAAGTACTCGAACAACAAGGAATGCTATCAAAAATACAGGGAGTAGCAGGTACTTCGGCGGGAGCGATCACCGCTTGCTTGCTCAGCCTAAGGTATTCAGCAGCCGATATCAAAGTTTTGATAGGTCAAGTGGATTTTGGCACTTTTGCCGACCATGAGAACCTACTCAAAAAAATCCATTATTATGGATTGCACCCTGGCGATACCTTTTTGGATTGGTTAAAAAAACAGATCGTAGCCAAGGGGTTGCCCGAAGATGCCACTTTTGAGGACTTTCAAAAGGCCAATTGTTTGGACATGCGTGTATTTGCCTGCGACATCAACGCACGGGAGGTGCAAGAGTTTTCTTTGCGCAGCACGCCCACGGTCATTGTAGCAGAAGCTGTTCGTGCTTCCATGTCCATTCCGCTCTTTTTTAATGCTTGGCAATTCCCTTCTGGCAATCCCAATAACCACCTTTTTGTGGATGGAGGCATGGTGTATAACTATCCCATTTTCGCCTTTAGCAATGGGCAAGAGGTCAATTGGTCAGTACTTGGTTTTCGTTTGGAAGACATACATTCGATCCGACATCCTTATGAATTTGGGTATGGCCAATGGATTGACTACGTAAAAAATACCTTTGAAACCTTGATGGAATCGCAAGCCTTCCTCTATAAGCAAGATCCTGATCAGGTGAAACGCACCGTTGTGATTGACGACCTTGGTATATCGGCCACCGATTTTGATATTACCCAAGCCCAAGAAAATGCCCTTTTTGATGCCGGGGTGGCAGCGGCTACGGCTTGGATTGCTTCGAGAGCAGCGTAATTTTTAAAACTACGAAGGAACGGAGGTTCACAAAGGGTAGCCTAAAGTGAATCTACTCCGTGGTATCTCCGTTCCTCTGTTTCTTTGTGGTGAAGCCCCTCTCATCCCTCATCAAAACCCTACCGTTTTTTCAATAAAAACATATACACCGGCAAGTGATCACTATATCCATTGATGAAAATATCGCCTACATAAGTACGGAATGGATATCCCCGGAACTGGCCTTCCTGCTGCAATAGCCAAGGCTGGCGATACACTACGGCTTTGTAAAGTTGCCAGCCGCCTTCTTTTTTGGAAGCCAAGGTCTTTGATACGATCATTTGATCGAACAAACTCCAAGCATCTCTGTATGCCATAGTACCGTTTCCATCTTTATATAAGGCGTACATTGGGTTGTACAAATCGCCTTTTGCAAGTTCATCCGAATCTTTTTTAGCCTTCAAAATCTGGGTAAGACTTTTGCTATCAGGATCGTCATTGAGGTCACCCATGATGACAATTTTAGCCTTTGGATCAGCAGCGGTAATACTATCTGCTAGGGTTCGGCAAACTTGTGCAGCCTTAGCACGCATCCATGCTGACCCACTTTCACCACCACGACGAGAAGGCCAGTGGCCTACCATGATATGCATCGGTTCACCATCGAATACTCCAGAAACCAAGAGTATATCGCGGGTATAATCAGGAAGGCTGTCTTTGGCACGTTGCAAATTGACCGGTACGGCTTTGCTTCCACTCACCTGAAAATACTTTGGTTGGTACAACAAGGCGCAGTCTATGCCACGCTCATCGGGAGAGTCGTAGTGTGCTATCTGATAGTTGCGGCTTTTTAGGTCGGGTTGGCTCACCAAATCCTCCAATACCTTACGGTTTTCGATCTCCGCCACCCCAAGTATGGCTACCCCATCAGGACTAAGTTCGGTAGCAAGCAAACTCACTACTTTGGCCATATTGGCTTGTTTTGATATGTACTTAGGCGTGTTCCAAGCCAAACGTCCGCTTGGCAAAAAGTCCACATCATTGGTATTGTCTGAATCCAAGGTGTCAAACAAGTTTTCCAAATTATAAAAACCAATAGCGGCTACTTTATAATCTTTTTGTGCCTGTCCAGAGGCGAAAAGGGCGCAAAAAACAAAAGCACAGAGTGCGAGCGTACGTATCATTTTAGCAGAAATTACAAATTAAAAATGCAAAGGAACACTATTTTATGGCATAAACAGACGACTTTGCAATAAATTAACACGCGTATTATAAACAGGCGATCGCGATAATGAACTACCTTTGATCGCTTTTTAAGGTTTCTGAAAGTATGATACAAAATTAACTAACTATATTTGAATGTATTTTAGACACTCTCTAATCCTTCTGCTCACGATTTCGTGGCAGATTGTGTTTTCTCAAACGACTACCCTACGCGGTACTGTCACAGATGCTGACAACAATGCCGTCGTAGAAGATGCCTCCGTTATCTTGAGTGGTACTAGCAAGTTTGCGGCCACTGCGGCCAATGGCGTGTTCGTGATTCCCAACCTTGCTGTCGGTAAATACACCCTCGTGGTGAGCCATGCTGGCTTTTTGCCTACGGAGCAAAAAATCGAGGTAAAGGAAACAACGTTTAGCAATCCAGTGCTGAAAGTAGATGTGCAGCTCAAGCGTGATCCTACAGCTCCAGTTGCTACCCCTACCACCGAACTCCCTACGGTAACGCTTGATGAAGCGGAGTCAGAAACGGAGGGCGCAGGCGAAATTGCTAACCTATTACACTCTTCTCGCGATGCATTTCAAAATGTATCTGGTTTTGCGTGGAGTACGTTTCGTTTCCGCGAACGCGGCTACGATTCAGGTTTGTTCCAAGTATTTTTGAATGGTATTCCTTTCAATGATCCCGAGAGCGGCAGTGCATTCTTCGGCGAATTTGGAGGCCTCAATGATGTATTGCGCAACCGAACCAACACCGTTGGTCTGGATGCAGCCGAGTTTGCTTTTGCCGGCTTAGGAGGTGCGTCATTTATTGACCTACGAGCCAGTGTACAGCGCAAGCAAATCCGTGCATCGTATGCCAGCACCAACCGATTGTACCGCAATCGCGTTATGTTTACTGCCAATAGTGGACTCATGCCTGGTGGATGGGCTGTATCTTTTTCGGCCAGTCGTCGTTGGGCAGAAGAAGGTTATGTAGAGGGCACCTTCTTTGAAGGTTACTCTTATTTTCTTTCTATTGACAAAAAATTCAATGACAAGCATGCCTTAAATCTTGTAGTCTTAGGCGCACCATCTCGCAGAGGCCGTACGGCAGATTCATTTGAAGAAATGTTTGATATAGCAGGCTTCAACTACTATAATCCATTGTGGGGCTATCAAAATGATAAAAAACGCAATGCACAAGTATCTGATAGTCATCAGCCTATCGGAATGTTGCGCTACGACTTTAAGCCTTCGCGCAAAACCAGTGTCATGGCAGTGGCTTATGGCCAAGTAGGCCCTACGGGCTTTACAAGGATACTAAATGTCAGTGCTCCCAACCCTGCACCTGATTTTAATCGCCGTTTGCCAAGTTCCTTCCCTGATTCTACCTTTGGTGCAACATGGGGCGATGCCCTCCGAGCCGATGAAGGTTTGCGCCAGATAAATTGGGCAGCCCTGTACAATGCCAACCGCCGCACGCCAACCACTGTATTGAATGCTGATGGCCAGGCTGGTAACACTATTTCAGGCAATCAATCGGTGTATGTCTTGGAAAATAACAAGACTTATAATACGGAATTGGGAGCCAATGTTACAGCCAACCATAGCCTCAATGATCGTGTCACGATCCAAGGCGGTGGGTTCTACCAATGGTATGAAGGCCGCAACTATAAAGTTGTGGAAGACCTACTAGGCGGTGAGTTCTGGACAGATGTTGACTTCTTTAGCAATTTTGATAGAACATCCAACCCACTAGCGGGCAATAGCGATATACGTATCCCTAACAATGTAGTGCGCCAAGGCGAAACCTTCGGTTATGATTACAACGAAAACATACGTCGCAGCCAAGGGTGGGCACAAATACAAGCCAACCTACGGAAAATCCAATTGTTTGCATCGGCAGAAGTAGGCAACTCTACTCTATGGCGTACTGGTTTTATGCAAAATGGACGTTTTCCAAACAATTCATTGGGCGACTCTAAGAAAGTTAGTTTCAATACCTATGGTGTCAAAGGCGGTATTGTATATAAAGTGAATGGGCGCAACTACGTATATGGCAATGGCTACATCGGCACTCGTGCGCCTCAGTTCCGCAATGTATTCATCTCTCCGCGTACCCGCGACCAAGTGCTGCCTGATGTGCCTGTTTCCAATGTACAATCTATTGAAGGCGGGTTTATTCACCGTTCACCTCAATTGAAGTTGCGATTCACCACCTATTTGACCCGTTTCACCAACGAAACAGAAAGTATATTTGCTAGTGCTCAAACAACCAGCCGAGTGCTTCAAAATGTGGATGTGGACAATCCTTCAGTTGATCAATTTCCAGTGTTTTTTGGTGCTGCATTGATGACCGGCGTGGGTCGCAAACATGCTGGTGCCGAATTGGGCATTGAATATAAAATCAATCCAAGTTGGAGCATTACAGCGGCTGGTGCTACTGGCCGCCATCAATATACGGCCAGGCCCAATTTATTCCTATCTTTGGATAATGGCGATGCCGCAGTAATAGATGTTGGTACGGTATATCAAGAAAATTTTTACGTGCCTCGCTCGCCGCAAACAGCGGCTTCTTTGAGCCTGCGCTATGATGGAAAACGGTTCTGGTCTGTTTCCGTGACAGGTAACTATGCCGATGATTTCTGGTACGATTTTGATCGTATGCGTCGCACTGCCAGTTTCGTAGATGGCGTAGATGCCAATAGTTCTGTATTTAGAACCATCAACGACCAGATCAAAGCACCAGCGGCTTACACGATGGATATATTTGGTAGTAAATCATGGAAAATTGGTAACAAGTTCATTTACCTAAACATTGGTATCAACAACCTGCTCAATAATCAGGACATTGTTATATCAGGCCGCGATTCATACCGCAATGCCTTCCGCCGTGATGTGTCTGATAAGCGTTTTTACACCACTGAAGTATTGTATGCTTTTGGGCTTAATTACTTCGCTCAATTGGCATTCAAAATTTAACCCATAACTGACTCAAAACTCTGTCTAATATTAAAATTAAAGTGTAATGAAAAATAATATTTTTATCCTTTTGCTCTTGGCTTTTTCAGCCTTCTTTTCTGCTTGTATTCAAGACTCTAAATTTGATGAGCCACCTACCGACATCGGTACTGACACCCCGGCTGCCAATGCTACGGTGAGCCAAATCCGTGATTTGGCAGGTGGTGACGGTACTTACGAACCCATCACTCAAGACCTGACTATTAGGGCGGTGGTTATTTCTGATGATCGTGCAGGTAATTTTTACAAGCAACTCATCGTGCAAGACAGCACAGGCGGTATCGAAATCGAAACGTACGGCACTTTCTTATATGCACAGTTTCCAGTTGGTCGCGAAGTGGCGATCAAGTGTAAGGGATTGACGCTTTACACCGACAATGGTACTGTCAAACTGGTGGGTGGTATATATTTAGAAAATGGATTGGCTTACACAGTGGGTCTTTCTGAAGCGCAGGTTCGCGATCATGTTATTAAGGGCAAATTAGGTGTACCACCTACACCAAAAGTAATCACTATTAATGACGCATCTAATGCAAGGTACTTGAGCACCTTGGTTCGCATAGAGAATCTACAATTTTCAGCAGGTGACACGGCATTACAATATGCTGTTTTGGTACCACCAACCAATGTAAATCGCTACTTGCAAAATTGCGGCGGAGATGAAATTATTTTGAGGAATAGTGCCTTCGCTAACTTCGCATCGGCACCAATTCCCAATGGCAAAGGTTCTATCGTAGCAGTTTTAGGAACTTATCGCTCAGATCGCCAATTATTGATTCGTGACTTGAAAGATGTAAAGTTGGATTCTTCACGTTGCGGCGGCGGTAGCGGCGGCAGTAGTTGCACTGGTGGAGCACAGGGAAGCCCTGTGACCGTTACTACCATTGATGAAGCATTCACTAATGCTACGGTTAATCAAGATATAAACATCAACGGATGGACTAACTTTGCAACCAATGGTGCTCGCAAATGGCGGGGTGCTGAATTTAGCAATGATAAGTATGCCCAATGCACGGCTTTTGGTAGTAGCGATCTCGCTAATGAAGGTTGGTTGGTTTCTCCAGCCATTGATGTATCTTCTCCAAAGACATTCTCTTTTGAATCTTCGTGGGGATACTACAAACATCAAGGTTTGAGTGTTTGGTATTCTACCAATTTTGGCAGTACCGATATTTGCAATGCAGATTGGAAGCCGTTGCCTAATGTTGTGCTTGCTAAAGCAACCGATGGTACTGGTAACTTTAGCAACTGGATACCTTCTGGGCTTATTTCACTTCCAGTGATCGCTGGTGGAAAAGTTTATATTGGATTTAAGTATGTAGGTGATAAGTCGTCTAATACTACTACATGGCGTATAGATAAGGTGAAACTAAACTAATCTGGTTTCTCTAGCAATAAAAAAGGGGTTTGGCGAAAGCCAGACTCCTTTTTTTATTAAACACAACAATACACATAAACAATACTCGTGAGGCACTCAACCATTCACATCCAAAATCCGAACCTCTACCCGTTGGTTTTTCTTGCGTCCAATATCGGTCGTATTAGGTTCGATCGGTTCTTTCCAACCCACTCCATTATATTTAAGGCGATCCGAGGCAATGCCTTTATGGGTGAGCCAGTCCACGACCGATTTAGCGCGATTGGTGGATAATTCTTTGGCCTTATTTTCATCGGGCCAAAGTTTGTTATTGGTATGCCCACATATTTCGACCATGATAGACGGATTGTTGTGCATCAACCTGAAAAGTTCTTCCAATTGAGTATCACTTTCGGACTTCAAGTCATATTTATCGGTATCAAAATACACTTTGTCCAACCTATATACTTTTCCTTTTTTAATATTTTTACCAATATTTTCAGTAGCCATTGGAGGGGCGTCTTTCTTCTCTTTCGGAATATCAGCATTGGGCTTGGGACTTTGAACGACCGGATCCTTCTTTTTAGGTGTTTCCTTAGGTTTGGGCTCAGCCATCATCGGCATCTCCTCGGGGTTACAAGCCACGGTCTTGATCGGTGAGGCGTTGTCTATCAGCACATTGCCATTGCCAAAATACACAACAGGTGTTTTATAATAGGCTTCAAACATAATGTAAGTCCAGTTACTTTTGGGCTGCAACCTGCACTCATACGTGAGCCAACGCGTATTGATAACTTGACCCGTCTCCCAAAGCACCTCTCCTTTTTGGCAGTAGCCATTCCCACCCCAAATGATCAATTTAACCGCATCTGTAAAAGGAACTGGTTTCGCACCCGGTTCAGCAGATACCAAACTTTCCATTACATCTGAACGTGCCAAATCAAGGCTAAATTCGTAACACTTGCCTTTTTCCAAGGGCTTGCTAAGCCGTTGGCCTACGGACTCCCAAGTCTTTGTCTTTCTGACCACCAAACTAATATAAGAATTGCCGTGGCGTGGCGGAGATAAAACACCGTAGCAACCTGGTTGTATGTCTGGCGACGACTCAGTAGTAGGACCACAGTCGTGCCACTCTGGCATATTAAATATACCATTCCTCCCCTTTTCGGGAGCACCCTCAAACGAAGGATTGGCAAAATAGATCAAGGATTCTTTTTGGGCTTGAGCCAACCCAACGGGCAGAATAAGCGCAAACAGCAACCAACTTTTCTGATATAATGAGTACATACTATAGTTATGTTTTGATTAGAATTGACATCTGCATGACAAACAAAGGCTATGCCAGACATTCAAAATGACGTTTTCTCGTTACAAATTTAAGTCAAAACGCTCGATTATTCTATAAAAATATGTCATTTAGATGAATTACCCCTTTCGTGGATTGAACGACCAAAATTTATTCAAATAAAAATTTCTTTATTTTTAGGTTTTTTAACATGAACCTTTACCTTTACCGTGACTAAAATCTGCCAATTGAAGCATATTCCAGTCCCAATTATTCGTGTTGTTAGACTAAATTAATTCAATTCATCTAAAGTATTGCAACTATGAAATTATCTTCTGAACCTTATTCCGTTGATGGAGCAGCCTTGGTGATCCGCATCGTTTTTTGTGGCCTGATGGTCTATAATCATTGGTTCATGCACCTGTCACTGTTTTCTGAAAGCCCCGATAGTTTTCCTGACCCATTGGGTATTGGTGCCGTTGCCACCTATTATATTGTGATCATATCAGAAGGGCTTTGCGCTACCTTTGTGTTACTGGGCTTGTTTACCCGTTGGGCACTCTTACCCCTACTCGCCGTCATGTTGGTAGCCACGGTACAAGTACATTGGAACAATTCCATGTCAGAAAAAGAATTACCCTTGCTTTATTTGGCGGTGTTCGCAACCATTTGGTTGTTAGGCCCTGGCAAGTACTCTTTGGATGCCCAAGTGTTAAAAAGATAAATTTGAGGTGGACGGTCATAAAAATATTATTGTACCCATTCCTTAAGTACCAGAACGAATAACTTTATAGGGTTTTTATATCTAAATCACACGATAATATTTGGATTTTTGACTTTTTTTTAAAAATTGTTGCATTGGTATCAAACAATCATATACCTTTGACCGTAATTAATTTTTTATTCATTCTTTTTTCACTAAACAAACTGACAGGTGGAATACGGGTACTTTAAACGGAATAATGATCGCGAAGAAAATCGCGAAGAAGGGGACAAAGATCGCGAACGTGGAGATTTCCGCGACAAAGATCGCGGTAACGACCGTGGCAGTGACCGTGGGGGCGATAGAGATCGCGGCGGTGACAAAGACCGCGGCGTGTTCAATGAGCGCGGTGGCGATAGAGATCGTGGTGGCGACCGTGGCGGCTTCAATGACCGTGGCGGCGACAGAGATCGCGGTGGTTCGAGAGGCGGCGGATTCGGCGGTGGTGATCGCGGCGGATTCAGAGGCGGTGGTGGCGACCGTGGTGGATTCGGCGGCGGCGATCGCGGTGGTTCCAGAGGCGGCGGATTTGGCGGCGGTGATCGTGGCGGCTTCAGAGGCGGTGGCGGTGATCGCGGTGGATTCGGCGGTGGTGATCGCGGCGGCTTTGGCGGCGGCGACCGTGGCGGATTCAGAGATCGCGGTGATCGCGGCGGCTTTGGCGGCGGCGGCGACCGTGGTGGATTCGGTGGCGGTGATCGCGGCGGTGATCGCGAAATGGACGAAAGCGTATTTTCTAAGCGCGTACGCGCTGGCAAACGCCGTACCTATTTCTTTGATGTTAAAAAAACGCGTGGCGACGATTACTTTATCACAATTACAGAAAGTACTCGCCGCGACGATGGTTATGGATATAAGCGTCACAAACTTTTCCTATATAAGGAAGACTTCAACCGCTTTGTGGCTACCCTCAATGATGTGGTAGAGCATGTTAAAACTGAATTGATGCCAGAGTTTGACTACGAAGAATTTGATCGTCGTCAAGCAGAATGGGAAGCACAAAATCGCGAAGGCGATGATGATGACGACTTTGGTGCTGATGACCGCGGAATCAAAAGCGAAAAACGCGGCGCGGACGACGACGATGACGATAAAGGTGATGATACACCAAAGAAGAAAGACGATGATGATGATGATTGGAAAGAAGACGTATAGTTAGATTTTCCAAATCGGCTTATAGTAACGGTGAAATAATAACTGTTCTTTTTAGGTAGATTGGATTTTGCTCAAATAACTATCTTTTTGTGCGAATAGTGGGGCTATTTAAGGAAAAAGATGGGCAGTTTGGGTGAAAAGCAATCAGATAAAAAGGATAAGTTATTTTTTTACCGTTACTAATATAAACGCAACAAGAGGATATCAATAAGATGCCCTTTTGTTGCGTTTTTTTATGTCCTTAGTTCTACTAAATCTTCACAAAAGACCGAGTCAATTGCCTATTTTCTTTTCGGATCGTTAAAAAATAAACGCCTTGAGCCAAAGGTACGATATTGATTTGTCGTGAATCTGTTAGCACTTGAGGCTGGATCACCACTTGCCCCAAAAGGTTGGTGATTTCAAAGGTCAAATCTTCTGAATCTACCTCTGATAGTTCGATAGCGATAAAATCTGTGGCGGGGTTGGGGTATAAATTACTGATTGATTGGTCTAGAGCATTGTTGGTTTTGGAGGTTGGGCATGAAATTTGGGTTGGGGTGTTTTTGTTGGTATTTGTTCCGTCGCCTAATTGGCTGAACCCCTATGAAATATGTTGATGATTCTAACATGCCAACAGCGATGAAACAAACCGCCCGCACAAAACCCATACTCCGAAAAACAGGGTCTGTACGAGCGGTCAATTACCCTTCCATTTGTCTGACAACAATATTTGTTGCCGCAAAGGGATCTACAAATCTATGTGCAGTGTCGCACTTTTCTTTGTATAAGGCACGTTCAGGTCAATGTTCGTCAGCTTGACCACCGCGTAAAGCTCTTCCCCGAAGACTTCGTCAGCAATAGCCCTTTCAGAGTTGGTGAGGGTATAAGTCAGCGTTCGTACCGTGGGGGAGGCTGTAGGATTGAAGACAGAACCACCTACCTCGCCGGTGACCCTGTCGTCGGAATTCGGCCAACTGTCATCTTCCCAAACAGCGAAGCTGTCTTTGAATCTAAAGTTACCAGTGCTGAGTTCGTACGGAGTGAAGTTTGCGTTGTACTTCACGGTTACCTTCCAAGAGTGCTGTACCCCTGCCGTCTTTGTTGCGGAAAATTTGATGTTGCTAATAAAAGCCATGATAATGGTTTTGGTTAAATTGTGAAAAATGATTGTTTAAATTTGCCCCACAAAGGTATGGGCAACGAAAAGGCCACACAATATAACATTCGTTACATTTTTAATATGGCAATACCGTTTTTTGTTGATTTTATTCTTTGATCCACGCGATTACCCTGTATTTATTGATTGCCTCCGTGCGGTTGCGCGCCCGCAGTTTTCTATACGCGTGATTGACGTGTTGCTTGACGGTACCTTCGCTGATAAACAGCCTGTCGGCTATTTCCTTGTATAAAAGTCCTTGGGAAAGGTTGTCCATGATTTCCGTTTCGCGGAAAGTCAATGTTTCGTTGTCATTGGGGTAAAATGCAGTTACTGGATTATCCATGTTGAAAAAGTATTGGGAGTGATCAAATGTTGTTTTTCAGATACATCCCCTTAGTTCAATCTGCCTTTAAATAGTACCCTACTGCAAAATAAACACTTTTTGACTACCCTAAAAACAATGATTTTCACCCCTTTTAAGCAACTTTTCAAAAAAAACAAGGTCTCTGAAAAATAACTACGAAAATATTCGTAGAAAAATTTTGATCTACGAAATAATTCGTAGTACCTTTGCGTTATCAATTTTTAAAATGAGGTTTATGAAACCAACAGACTCGGAATTAGAAATACTACAAATACTTTGGCAGAAAGGGCCGACCACGGTGCGCGTGATCAATGACCTACTGAATGAGCAAAGGGAAGTCGGCTATACCACTACCTTAAAATTCATGCAAATCATGTTTGAAAAAGGCATGGTGAGCCGGGTAGAAGATGGGCGTACGCATATCTATACAGCCTTAGTGGGCGAATACGGCACCCAGTCACTCCTCCTCCAAAAATTTGTGGACAATACCTTTCGGGGTAGTGCTGCCCAACTGGTGATGCAGGCCCTCGGAAACCATGAAGCCAGTGCTTCAGAGTTGGACGAAATCAAGGCACTCATTGCTCAAATTGAACAAAATCAAGGCAAGTCATGATACAAATTCCCTTTTCATCGGAAGCCCTTATCAGGGCACTTGGTTGGACCCTCTTCCATTCTATATGGCAAGGAGCACTCATCGCCCTCATTGGTTTTATTGTATTACAACGCTTGAGCACGGCTCAACAACGCTACAAATTGGCTTACTCAAGCCTTTGTCTTATATTTATATCAGTAATAGGCACTTTTATCTGGTTGATCCAGCGTGAAATAGTGACGCCTGCCACAGAATCCATTGTTACGGTGTCGCCAGAGATATTGGAGGCGAAAGATTTGACGCTTTCCGCCAACTTTACAACGGCATCGGTTTCAACCACCATTTTGGCCGAATGGTTTGAAACCTACACCCCGCATTTGGTCACCTTGTGGTGTATTGGCTTGGTTTTCTTTTTAGGACGCATCATTTTGGGATTGCGCTATGTATGGCTGTTACGCAAGCACCAGACATTGCCCGTTGAAGCGTTTTGGATGGAAAAATTACAGTATTTGGCTGGCGCATTGGGGCATCAACGCCCCATCAACCTATTGGAATCGGCGTTGGTACACACGCCAGTTGCCATAGGTTGGCTTCGGCCGCTTATTTTATTGCCCGTTGGGTGGATCAATCAACTTTCTGTAGCAGAAGTAGAGGCTATTTTGGCGCACGAAATAGCGCATCTGAAGCGACAAGATTGGTTGTTCAACCTCATTCAGGTATTCATTGAAGCATTGCTTTATTATCACCCCGCTGTGTGGTGGTTTTCAGCGGTGATCCGTCGCGAACGTGAAAACTGTTGCGACGATGCCGCCCTCACCGTCACCGGCAATCGCCTTGCTTATGCAAAAGCATTGGTACATGTGCAGGAGTTGGCCAAACCCATACCTGTACCCGCTTTAGCATTGGCAATAGAAGGCAAAAATACTTTTATGGCACGCCGAAAAACACTCCTTCTGGAGCGTATCAAGCGCGTGTTGCACCAACCTTCAACTTCTAGTTCTCATATTATGGAAAAAATAATTGCTTCCGTTATACTATTGGTATTACTGGCCTTGGTCAGTTTCAAAGCCAATTCTACCTCCGTTTCTACGGCTTTTGCACAAATCACCGACATTCCAACCTATCTCTGGAATACGGACGATGAAATACCCCTTGATTCAGTCCCAAAACCAAGTAAAACCAAGCAAAAAATCGTCTCAGAAGACGATAACAAACGCGTGGAAGCCGAATATCAAGATGGACAACTGACCCGCTTAAACATAGACGGGAAGGAAATACCCCCTGCCGAGTTTGGCACTCACTTAGAAGTCACAGATGCACTTCTTACAGATATAGAGATTCCGGAAGTGCTGGAAGTGCCAGAAGTTGCCTCATTTTGGGGGATGGCGGAGGTACCTTCGCCACCATATCCACCAACCCCCGCACGGATAATGAATCAAAAAAGCGACAAAACTACTACCATCTTACAGATAGATGCGAACGGGAAACCAATGGAAATCGTCGTAAAAGATGGTGCGGTATGGGTGGACGGAAAGAAAATGGAGCAGGGCGAGTCCTTAGATTTGTATGATTTTGGTATCACGGAGCCCAATACCTATATTTATACAGATGGTGATGAGGTGGGTGCAACTGCCCGCTCACCCAGAGCACCTCGTGTACCACGCTCTCCCAGAGAGCCACGTACTTACAGCCGTTCATCATCCGAAAGATCGGGGTATAGTTACAGTGATGACGACCACGCCAGAGTCCGCAATGAGGAATTGGAAAATCTGGCTAGATTGCAGGAAGATTTGGCACAGAATATGAAAACCATGACTAAAAAAGAGCGAAAACAACTGGAAAAAGACATGGAACGCTTGAATAAAGACATGGGAAAGTTGCAAAGAGAATTGAATGGATCGCAACGGGCAGCCTTGAGGGATGCTAAAGCAACCCACGAGCAAGCAATGGCAGCGCATGATCGAGCAATGGAAGAACACGACCGTTCTATGGTAGAACATCATAAAAACATGAAACTCCACGATGAAGCCATGGTAGAACACAATAAAGCCATGGAGCAACATCATAAGGATATGGCTTTTTGGGACGAGCAACTGCGCCGCGACGGATTGATCGGTAAAAACGCCAAAACGGTAAAATTCATACTGAACGATAAGGAATTGATCGTGAACGACCAAAAACAATCCGCCGAATTGCACCGCAAATACCTGGAATTCTACACCAGTCGAGGTGGTAAGCCTTTTACCAAAGGCACTTCATTTATGATCAATCGAAATGATTAGGGTCTCCGAAAAATAATCAGTTAATAATAAGTATTTCATCATTCTTTAAGGATGCCGTTCTATAATTTTTTTAAAAAAATGAAATAGAACTCAACGCCTGTTAGAACAGTCCTATGGATCAAATTGATCTTTAGGGCTGTTTTTTTATGGTTTTTTCATTTTTGCATCAAAACGGGCGTATAAAAGTAACAAAAAAATGTAATAGGATTGCTTTCATTCAGGTCTGCACCTTTGCCTCAACCAACGCGAAGGTTATCAATTATTATTAACTAAGACCAATTTTTCTAAAAAGCAATTTATGCAAAAGATCATTTTAAATTCCAAATCTCCGGCTCAAACTGCCGCGCTCTTTTTCCTTACTTTTTTGTTGTGCGTTTGCACTGCTCTATTACGAGCACAGCCAGTCATGGTCAAAGACATCAATACGACAACGGTGACCAATGGTGATCCCGTAAACATGGTCAATATCAATGGCACCGTTTATTTTAGTGTCAACGATATAGTACATGGCCGCGAACTTTGGAAATCAACAGGCAGTTCATCCAGTACCATATTAGTACGTGATATTAATCCTTTTGGAGATGGTGCGCCCACTGGTTTATTCAATTTCAACGGCACCTTATTTTTTGCGGCCAACACCGAAGAGTCCGGGACTGAACTATGGAAAAGTAATGGAACACCCGCTGGTACTGTTCAGGTAAAAGACATCAACCCCGGCACACCCGGAAGTTATCCGACCCAGTTTTTTGCCATCGGCACCACCCTGTATTTCACCGCCAATACCGATAAAGGAATCGAACTCTGGAAAACAGACGGTACAACGGCCAATACCGTACTGGTAAAAGACATTTTTACAGGCCCTACCAATTCAATACCTCAACAATTTGTGGCCTTTGGAAACCAGTTATACTTCGCAGCCACTTCTAGTACCGGCCGCGAACTCTGGAAATCCAACGGAACAGAACTCGGTACTACCCAAGTAAAGAACATCAATACTGGCGGCGACGGAGATAGCAACCCTACAGATCTAGTAGTATTTCAAAACAAACTGTTCTTCTGTGCCACATTTGCCACACCCGACGGAAATGAAGACACTGAACTGTTTTCCAGCGATGGTACGGAGATCAACACCAAGTTATTCAAAGACTTGAACACGGCCGGCAGAAGTATCCCTCAGAGCCTGTTCGTTTACGGCAACGCACTTTACTTTTCGGCCACCACCACCACACATGGCCGCGAACTCTGGAAAAGCGATGGCACCGTACCCAATACCAATATATTCAAAGATATATTGGCTGGTACTGAAAGCAGTTCACCCACACAATTTTGTATCGCCAACGGAATCCTATTTTTTGCAGCCACTGGTACGGATGGCCGTGAACTCTGGAAAAGCACTGGAACACCAGGTTTAACAGTACAAGTACGCGACATTCAAACAGGTTCAGGCTCTTCTACCCCTCTAACCCTGACTACCGTGGGCAGCAGTATTGTTTTCTCTGCCAATACTTCCGAAAATGGTCGGGAACTCTGGAAATCAGATGGGACTGCACTGGGCACAGTGATGGTATCCGATATCTATCCAGGGATAGCAAGTAGTACCCCTGGCTTTTTGTGTGCGGTGGGCAGCACCGCATTTTTCGCAGCAAACGATGGAGGCAATGGCCGCGAACTATATAAAACGGATGGTACAACAGCAGGTACAGCGAGGGTAAGAAACATCGGAAAGCCTGGCTCTAACCCCGCAGATTTCATCAAATTTGGAAATATCACTGTTTTTACCGCAGATGATGGCCAATATGGCCGCGAACTCTGGAAAACAGATGGAACAACTGCTGGTACTGTGATGCTCAAGGACATCAATGTTGGTGCAGAAGGTTCTTTCCCTAGTCAATTTCAAATAGTAATCCTAGGTGCCAATGCTACCCTGTTTTTCTCCGCTTTTGATGCCCTCGCAGGTTATGAACTATGGAAAACAGACGGTACTACCGCTGGCACAATCAGGATCAAAGATTTATTCCAAGGAATAGGGGGCAGTTACCCAAATTATTTGACCGCTTACAAGGGAAAACTGTATTTTAGTGCCATCGAATCAAGCATCATCGGCCATGAACTTTACGAATCCGATGGTACTAGTGCTGGTACAAAACTTGTAAAAAACATCGCTACCACGGGTAATAGCAGCCCAACAGGTTTGACGGTGGCCAATGGACTATTAATCTTTTCAGCCACCAGTTCAGTCAGCAATTTTGAGTTATTCAAATCAGATGGTACTGGAGCAGGTACTGGATTGGTAAAAGAAATCTTAACGGGCGCAACAGGCTCCAACCCAAAAGCATTCATCAGCATAGAAGGGCAGGCGTTTTTTACCGCCCGATCTTCGGTAGGCATAGAAGTATGGAGAACAGATGGCACTTTAGCCAATACCGTTCAAGTAAGTAACCTGACCCTCGCCGATCCGATCATCACCAACATGACCAACGTGGGCGGCACCCTGTTTTTTACTGCCCAAACTGGAACCTCCCTTGGCGCACAAATATTTAAGGTCACTGGCAATACCAGCACCAGTATAAGCACTAATAAGGCTGACAACCTATGTGCCATCGGCAGTACCTTGTTTTTTACTCAAAATAACCAAGTTGGTGGTGGGGTAGAATTAGCCAAAATAGTATCAGGCTCGGTTTCACCAGAACCTGTAAAACTATTCCCTTTCCTCAGTTCTTATGGTTCAACCCAACCATTATCGCTGGTGGCTGCTGGCTCTACCCTTTACTTTACGGGTGCTGACGCTACTAATGGACGCGAACTTTGGAAATCAACCGGGACAGAAATAAGTACCATCATGGTCGCCTCTATTCGCCCGGGAGTAGCCAATGCCAATATTGCCGACCTCAAAGTAGCCGGTACTGATCTTTACTTTGCCGCCAGCAATGGCTCTGATGGACAGGAACTTTGGCGATTGGCCAATGCGGTGACCTTCCAAGGTGGAGGCAGCGACGAGCGCACCGATCAGGCTGAATCTATAAAGCCCGAAGCATTGGTATCAACACAGGTTGCTCCTGAAATAAAGGTGTATCCAAATCCAGCGACAGACTTTGTGACCATAGATCTGCCTCAAAATGAGGACATTACTGGCACATTGTCCTTATATGATGCATCAGGTCGGATCATCCGATCCATCACACCCGATCAAGGAGAGGCTTCGGTGGGTATGGATTTGACGGAATTGCCCAAAGGTATTTACCTCATGCGTTGGGTACAAAGCGACAACCAGATAGCCATTAAAAAGGTCATGGTTCAATAGTAATGCCAAGAGCCTAACAACCATTAAAAAAAGGGCAGATGATAAAGTGTATCTTGATATACTTTATTGTCTGCCCTTTTTTAGTCAGGTCATGTTTTTTATTCATCTAAAACCTATAAATCTTAGCAACACCCACTCTATTTCGATCCTGTACCCGCACCCAATATACCCCTGCCGGGAAACGACTTAAATCCACCTGAATTTGATCGCCATGATCTTGAAAATCAATTACTTGCGAGATCCCAGACGCGTTGGTCAAGAGCACCTGTTCAGGTTTTTCAGAAGTGGAAATATTGACTAATCCCGCACTGGGACTAGGCCACACCTTTACAGGATATACCTTTGGCCCAGATGATACACCAACAGGACTACAGCCCACTTGAAATACATACAAACGCAAGAGGTTGAAATGCTTGACCAACACAAAGTCTGTGCCTTCAAAATCGCTATCGGGGGTATAACAAAGGCCAGCACCATCTGTGGGGGCAATATAAATAGAGGCACTCCCATGGGTAGAGCCTACCGCGATACTCGGCGCACCAAAACCGCTCAAATTGTCAATACAAATAGTATCTCCGCAAAGAACATTGTTTGAAAAGAACTCATTTGCTGGTGTTGCACAAGATACATTGAATATATAAATACCTGTATCACAAGTGAGTTGGGTGGCACTGGCACAAGCCACGATCACTGTATCAGTACCAGCGTAATAAGGCACTGATTGGTAAGTAAGCACATTCAAACTATCGGTTGTAGCGTTGCCGAACTGTGCGTGTTCCACGATCTGAGGTGGATTCCAGAATGGATACCCCAATGGCCCCAATTGGACAGAGTCACCACAACCCATATTGGTGATTTGAGTAAAAGTGCCTTGACCAAATAGGCACAAAGGCAAAAGGGTAATGACTATAAGGGTTTGTAACTTTTTCATAACATATTTTTTTAAATTAGTGGTGAGTGAATAGTAACTTGCTTTTCTTTGCGCTCTTCTTTATTACGTAAATATCACCTTAATAGTTGGGTAGGTATCACAAATGCAGTGACATTGATATCACATGAACAAGTCCGATGAAAAATCGGGATGTGTTTATTCGTGGGGTCATTCGTCATCAAAATCAATTTCAGAGGTGGCAAAGAGATGCCTATAAAGTGGCCATAGGGTGCTAGATCCCCCTTTAAAACAAAAATAATTAATTGTTTCATAAAATAAGTATTAAAAAAAACACTTCATAAAAAATTGTTTTTCAATAATTTATAAATAACAAAATAAATTTTATTAAAAATAACAAAAAAATACTTTGACATTATTTGTTTAATAAAACCTTTTGTTTTAAATTTGCATCGTCAAATACAGGTAGCAGTCCTATTTGTATGACAGGAAAGACTGAGAGGCTAGGCTAATTGACTTTATGCTTCGCCTCTTGGTCTTTACTTCACCGATATTGTTAATTCCTAAAAGGTACCTTCTATGATTAAGGAAGACAGGATAGATTTAAACAATCGTTTTATTAAAGCATTCAAATTGCTTGAAGAACGCGGCGCTATCGTCAAAAATGACCGCAGTGGTAAGGGCGTAGGCGATGTAGCCGATAAAATATTAGGCAATAAAGCCTATGGGCACATCATCCGCGCTTTTTTGAATCCGGGTAGCAAACGCGTGGTTGATTACGGTCAGGCACAGTCATTTTGCCGTGCCTTTGATATCAATGAGGCTTGGCTCCTGCACGGTATTGGCAATCCATTTGGGTTTGAAGCCCCTGGAGAAGCCTTATCTGGCGATCGCATGGTGTCATCAGGCCCTGGCAATATTATGTTCACTACCATTCGGGCTTTTGCGGGTAGCACCCTTGGCTCTGAAAGCCAAGAGGACAACACCTTTTTCTCTATTCCGGGCGTAAGCGGTACTGGTTTGGTGGCGTTCCAAATTGAAGGTAGTTCTATGGATCCCGTGATTCGCCACACTGATATAGTAGTATGCCGATCGGTCGAAAACCTCAATGACATCCGCGATAATGAAATATACGCGGTTCGATCCAATGGCAATGTATGGGTAAAATATGTGCAAAAGATTTTCAACAATCGCGGCCGTATCGTGCGCATGAAAATGATTTCTGCCAACTACTTCGATCATGATCCATTTGAAGAAGATGTAAACGAAACCACCCGCCTTTACAAGGTGGTCAGAAAAATAAGTAACCTTTGAGTATAGATTCTCAGAAGGGTACAAAGAATTTTATCCTGCTGTTTATTGTTTTTCCGAGCCTCCCGGCGTAATTGCTGGCGAGGCTTTTTGGCCGTGGTTACCCTACCCTTATCCTCGGATCTACCCAAGCGTACATCAAATCGGCGATCAAATTGATCACAATGAATACCGCTGAAGTGAAAATAACGCAACCCAACACCACAGGAACATCAAAATTGAGCAAAGCCGTCACAGTAGCCGAGCCCAAACCCTTGAAATTAAACACATTTTCTACAAAGAAAGCCCCCGTAAGCAAGGCAGCAAACCATCCCGATACCGCCGATATAATAGGATTGAAAGCATTGCGTAGGGCGTGACGAAAAGTAACGCTGCGCTTGGAAAGTCCTTTGGCGGTGGCGGTACGCACGTAATCTTGTGAAAGCACATCCAACATAGCACTGCGCGTCAATTGGGTGATGAGCGCCACCGGGCGCAAGCCGAGAGCGAGGGCTGGCAAAATGAGGTTCTTCCATCGGATTTGCCATTCTCCAAAATCGCTTATTTCATACAAACTCCCTTGTATATTAAGCCCCGTCCATTGCCCAAGTGCGTAGCCAAAAACCAGCGACAAAAGCATGGCTGCTACATAAGATGGCAGAGAATACCCAAACACCGAAACAACAGAAATAAAGTGATCTCGGAATCCACCCGGCTTCAAAGCAGCCCAAACGCCCAAAAAAATACCTAAAATAGTAGCAATCAACATGGCAACACCCGCCAGCAAAGCCGTGGTTGGGATAGCAGCAGCCAATACATCGGTGACCCGACGGCCACTTTGGTATGACTCCCGCAAATATGGCTTTTTCAAGGTCAATACACGCCCGTTTCCGATTTCAAAAAGAGCGGTATAATCGTATTTTTTCTGATTTTCGGTACTTTCCCCATGTACTGCCACTGGTGAGAGATCAGCCCAATAACGCAATAGTTGAATGTAAAGGGGTTGATCCAAACCCAGTTCGGCGGTTTTGGCCTTGACCGTGCTGACATCGCTGCGCTGCCCAAAAGTAAGTTGTGCAGGATCTACAGGGGCAAAAAAAATGATGCTGGTGATGGTTGTCACCACCAGCATCATGACTAAAAGTCCATAGGCCAATCTGCGAAGTATATAGAGTATCACCTCGCAAAGTTAGGTTATTACATGCGTAAGTCTTCTACTTTTACGCCAGGATATTTTTTGGCATCGAAAGAGAACTGATCTGCACCCAATTTTTTATTGGGACTGAACTTTGAAATGGCGAATGTATAGCGAGATCCATCTTTGGCAAACGCCTTGATATTTTCAATGGTACTGGCCTTTTCATCAATGCTTACGCGCATTTTGGAGTACTCCGATTTTTTATCTTTGGGCTTGAATTCGATCAAGGTCACCGCCTTTCCATTCTCGGTCGTTTTATCCGTAACGGCATAGAGAAAATCCCCTTTTTGATAGCGATTCAGCAATTCTTTAGGCGTGAGGAAATCGCCAGTGCCACCGTCTTCGGCATTATTGATCTGTACTTCATTGTTCTTTTTTAGAAATACCCATGTGCTTTTCCCATCACTGATAATGGTTTGTTGATCCATTTCGAGGCGAAATTTATCGCCATCTTGGCTAATAGTACCACGTTGCACCTCTTTGGGTTGGTCGGGCAATTCGATGGTCAGCGAAAAAGTCGCCTCCATTGTTTTATAACCTTCATATTTTTTCCTGACCTTATCCAATACCTTTTTGGCGACAGGGTCGTTAGTTTCTGGCTTCGGAGCCCCCGTTTGGGCGTTCATCATGGTCATCAATCCAAGGCTACATACAGCCAACAACAAATATTTTCTCATACTATGATCTATAATTTTTGATTTAGTGTTTTTACCGTCATTTAAACGTCATTTCACATCAAGAGTTGCACAAACAGTGGTTAATGAAGGGTTAAAAGCACCAATAGTCCTTCACTTAGCATGACCTCGCTACCAATTACTTGAACATTCTCTACTTTTCCATACCTTTGCTGTTTCAAACGAATCAATACAATATGCGCATTTTTGTTTTAGGAAGTATTTTTGCAGCCATTTTCATGGCATTTACCACCATACAACCACCAGTGCCAACCATCAAATTGGCTTTGTTAAAGTATGCTGGCGGGGGTGATTGGTACAATGACGTGAACTCACTGAAAAATTTGGCAAAATTTTGCAATGATAACCTTCGTACCAATTTCGATACTGAATTTGCGACTGTAGAGTCGGGCAGCGCAGATATTTTTAATTATCCCATCATTTATGCCACCGGACATGGCAATATGCTGTTCAATGATTTGGAAGCCCGCAACCTGCGGACCTATTTAGAGGGTGGCGGATTCTTGATCCTGAACGACGATTTTGGATTGGATCCTTTTGTAAGGCCGGCCATGAAAAAAGTATTTCCGGAGTTAGATTTTGTGGAGTTACCATTCAGCCACCCCATTTATCACCAGAAATACGAATTCAAAAATGGACTTCCAAAAATACACCAGCACGATGGAAAACCAGCGCAAGGCTTTGGTTTGTTGTGGCAAGGGCGTTTGGTTTGCTACTACAACTTTGAAACCGACCTAGGAGATGGGTGGGACGATGTGCACAATGATCCCACAGAATTGCGCAACAAAGCCCTACAAATGGGGGCGAATATTGTTCAATTCGCGTTTGGACAATAGTATTAAACCAGAGACATTGATAACTTCATTCTGACACCGTTCCTAGCCACATGGCACAAGACATAGTTATTCGTATTTTATTGCTGCCTTTTTCGCTGCTTTATGGGCTGGGTGTAGGTTTCCGCAACCTCCTCTACCGGTCGGGCGTGCTGCGCAGTGTACATTTTGACCTGCCCGTCATTTCTGTCGGCAACCTCACGATGGGCGGCACTGGCAAATCACCTCACATTGAGTATTTGGTGGCTTGGTTGCACCAGTTTATAGACGTGGCCGTGCTGAGCCGTGGTTATGGCCGCAAAAGTGTAGGTTTTCGTGCAGTAAGCCTTCTTGACAATGCAGAGCAAGTAGGCGATGAGCCGTTGCAGATCAAACGCAACCACCCACAGGTCTCGGTGAATGTATCTGAAAGCCGCGCCTTGGGCGTACCAGAATTGATCAAACAAAATCCAAGCACCCAGTGTGTACTACTGGATGATGCATTCCAGCATTTGGCCGTCACCCCGGGGCTAAATATATTACTAACCGAATATAGCCACCCTTTTACCCGCGATTGGCTATTGCCTTCGGGGCGTTTGCGCGAATGGCGACAAGGCTACCGCCGTGCCGATATTATCATCGTCACCAAATGCCCAGACTCCATGACCGCACTGCAAAGACAAGCATTATTGACTGAAATAGACCCTTATCCAAGGCAAAGGGTGTATTTTTCACGTTATCAATACGACACGACTTATGATTTGATTCGTCCTGACTTGCGCCGCAATTTGGATCCTGATATGAATGTACTATTGGTGAGTGCCATTGCCAATACTGATTATTTGCTACAACACTTGGGTTCTCAGGTGCGTTCAGTACAAACAATGGAGTTTGAAGACCATCATTTTTTTAAAGAAGACGAGTTAAATGACCTGAGTAGGCGATTCAAGAGCATGACCGCGACCAATAAGGTAATCGTCACGACGGCTAAAGATGCCACTCGCCTCGAACTGCACCGCGATTTTCTTTGGAAAGAGCAATTGCCGATCTTGGTATTGCCAGTAGCAGTACGTTTTTGTGACGACGACGAACCTGCATTTCAAGAAGATATCAAGCAATTTCTACTAAATTTCAAGGTATAACCTTATGCATTATAGAATTCAGATGGCCACCGTGCTACTCTTCTGTTTGTTTCAGATGGCTGCTGCCCAAAAACCAGCAGACCTGAAAAAAAATGGCGAAAAAGCCTTCGATGATGGTCGCTGGAGCGAAGCGAAGCAACTGTTAAGCGCGTATCAAGAGCAAAAACCTGGAGATAACGCAGTGCTTACTCAATTGGGTATTGCACATTATCATTTGCATGAACCCGTCAAAGCACGCAAATATCTGGAATACATTGTCGCCAACGCGCCCAATGCGGATGCCTCCTATTACCTAGGTCGGTGCCTGCATGGACTCAAAGAATGGGAAAAAGCGATCACTGCTTACAAAGTATTCATAAAACTGGTGGGAGATAAACATCCTTTACGAGCCAATACTATTGACCAGATTAAACGTTGCGTGGCAGGGCAGGGTATATTGCCCAATGAGTCCATTGCCTTGGTTGAAAATCTCGGAAATCAGATCAATTCCGCTGGCGACGAGTTTGCCCCCTTGCCCTCTTACAACTTTAATGACCGTATTTATTACAGTGCAGCGCGGCAGGGCAGTGTGGGTGATCTTCGCAACGACCTTGGTTATGAAGATAGCAACAAAGGGCATTATTGCAGCGATATGATGACCGGAAAACGAATGAACAGCGGATGGGAATATGCAGGCACCTTAGGTTCATTGCTCAATACTTCTCGATTTGAAGTTCCTTTGGGTTTTGACGATAATGGACAGATTTTATACTTTTTCAGGGGATTCACCCTGTTTAGCGGCGAATTTTTTGCCGATACTGCCACCCGAAAAGACGAATATGCGATTACGCCACCAGTCTTGTCTAGCCCAATGCAACCCGAAGAGGGAGATCGAGACCCTTATTTCTTTAATGACTCGGTCTTGGTTTTTGCCAGCCGCCGCAGCGGCGGACTTGGAGGACTGGATCTTTGGATCTCGCAGCGCAGTGGCACACAATGGTCGCCCCCCGAAAATTTAGGCGCGCAGATCAATTCTGCTTATGATGAAGTGACCCCTTTTCTAGCAAAAGATGGCCACACCCTGTGGTTTAGCAGCAATCATCAAGGCACTATGGGTGGATTTGATGTTTTCAAATCGGTTTTCAATGCTAAAAAAGCCCAATGGGCTACCCCTGATAACGCTGGAACACCCATCAATTCGACCGAAGACGACGCTTTCTTTCGGCTGACCTCCGACGGGCAAACAGCCTTTTTTTCTTCGGATCGCATGGATGATAATTTTGGACAACGCGATATTTACGCTGCCTATTTCAAGGAAATACAGATGGAGCAAACAGGCTCTAAATCAGGACTATTTACCGAAACGGCTAAAAAGCAAGCAGCAGACCAAGTCAATGAGCAACGTCGGGCGGTTATTCCCGCCATTTTATACGATGGTGACCAAGATATTTTGAGTACCGAAAACAGAAAAACCTTGGATCAAGTAGCCATGTTGGCGCGACAAATGCCCAAGGCTACGCTGATGATTACGGTGCATTGCAACGAAACAGGGCCTGCCAAATTTGACCTGTACAACGGAATCAAAAGAGCAGAAATAGCAAGTAAGTACCTGCTGGAGCATGGCGTAGCCGCTGAAAAAATGACACTTCGGAGTGTCGGAGCCTATTATCCCTTAGCAACTACTATTTTGGAAGGCAAAATCAATGAAATTGGCCTGCGCCTCAACCGTCGTCTGGAAATTACGTTTAACAGTGTTCAAGAAAATTTTCCAATCGCAGTATCACTTGAGCGACCAGTGGTGTCCGAATTGATGGCAGCCCAAGGCACTGCTGCCTTAGATGCAGCCGACAAAGGCGTTGCCTTCCGAGTAGAGGCCGTTACTACCCGACAAATGCTACAAAACGATGCCCTTTCTATGTTTGGCGATCGAATGATCGAAAGTACGGCTGGATCTGGCAACTACCGATACTGTTCAGGTTTGTTTAAGGCTGCGGATCAAGCAATATCGCTCCGCAATGACCTACAAAAACAAGGCTTTACAGAAGCAAAAATCGTGGCATTGGTACACGGTATCGCGGTATCTAAAGCAGAATCCGTGGGTTTATTGAAGAAATTTCCAGAATTGGCTGGATTTATTCGGATTTAACATCTCTTATTATATTTCACTCAATTACCAATAATATAGCCTAATTTTGTGGTTTAATCGGTATTCAACATGCAAGTAATTAGTTCAAAAACAGGAATAACAGCACCAAATAGTCCTGCGATTTCAAAAGTGGCTTTTTGGGATGTGGATCATTCAAAACTAGATTTTGAAGGCCGGAGCCTTTTTGTTATAGAAAAAGTCATGAACTATGGTCTGTGGGCAGACATACTTGAAATATTCCGATTTTATGGCACCGAGCGCATCCGCAACGAGATTATTCATGCAACTTACCTTAAAAAAACAGCACTATCTTTTCTTTGTTTGGTACTTGATTTAAAGGAAAACGAATTCAAATGTTATACAAAATCACAGTCGAATCTGGGACATTGGGAGTATTAAAACAGTTGATGCAATTACCCGAATTACATCAATTCGCTCTAGTTGGAGGAACGAATCTTGCATTGAGACTTGGTCATCGCTTTTCTATAGATTTAGATATTTTCACAAATGAGCCTTTTGATTTACAAGCGGTTTGGGATGCAATTCGCTATGAATTCCCCAGTGTTATCAAAATAGATGAGCGAGCACAAACATTACTTGCCAATATTGATGGCATAAAAATAGATCTTATCAAGCATGCCTACCCATATTTGAATCCTGTGGAGGAAATCGAAGGACTAAGGTTGCTATCTATCCCAGATATCATCGCTATGAAATTGGGTGCTATGGCTAGAAGAGGTAGTAAAAAAGATTTTTGGGATATAGCCTGCCTTCTTGACAACTATTCCTTAACAGAAATGCTAGATTTTTTTAAGCAAAAGTATCATAATGACGATATTGGGTACATATTGCTGTCTCTAACCTATTTCAATGATGCAGAAAATCAAGACGAACCAATCACTTTCCAAATTTTAACTTGGGAAGCCGTAAAAAAAAGGATTAAAATGGCTGTTTTGGAGTATTTAAACGATGGACGGCACTAAAGAACGGTTATGAAATATACTTAAACAAATCAGCACCCTCAATGCAAAATATATTAGATCAAATAGTAGCCGCCAAACACCTAGAAGTAGCCACCCTATACCAACAGTATGACCTAGCGTCTTTAAAAAAGCAAGTGCGCATTTCGGATCTCGATTTTTATATCAAAATAGAGGCAGCCAAGGCTGCTCGAATTCCATTTATCATCACAGAATTCAAACGAAAAAGCCCATCAGAAGGCTGGATCAATCAAGGTGCTGTAGTAGCGGATCAGGTCTTAGCATATGCGGCGGCTGGAACTTCTGCTATTTCGGTACTCACCGATACCGGTTTTTTTGGTGGTACTTATACCGACTTAAAAATGGCTTCCGAAGCCTTAAACAATCACCCCAATCGGCCGTTGCTCTTACAAAAAGACTTCATCATTGATCCGATTCAAATATACTTAGCGCGGCTACATGGGGCCAACCTGATACTGCTCATTGCCGCCATACTGGAGGCAGATCAATTGGAGTCCCTGCGTCATTTGGCGGCCTCCCTCGGGATGGGAGCCTTGGTAGAAGTACATGATCAATCAGAGTTAGAAAAAATCAATCACCTCGATTTTCCAGTATTGGGGATCAATAACCGCGACCTAAAAACCTTTAGAACAGCCCTTAACCGAGTCAATGTACTCAAAAAATATCCTGCGCCTCGCACACGGATCATTGTTGCAGAATCGGGGGTACGCGATTTTCGCGATTTTCAGGCGGTGCGCCAAGCCGATGCCTTTTTAATCGGTACTGGCCTTATGCGCAATGTATTTGCCCATGATTTGGGCACATACTTCCACTTTGATACCACTAAACTGTTCAAAGCCTGCGGAATCCGAACAGCCGATACACTCGCCTACTTTGCCGAACACCCCGAAGATGCCCCTGATTTTATGGGTATTAATTTTTCGCCCTTGAGCAAACGCGGGGTTTCAGACTCAGAGTGGGTCGCCGCCCTACCCTATATTCGCGACGATTATCCCTCCCGATTGGTGGCAGTGTTCTACAAGAATACAGAAGAAGAAATACAAGAAATATTGGCCAAATACCCTTTCAAAACAGTACAACTCTATGCAGCAGATGTTAGCCCTGATTTTGTGCGAAGTTTGAAACAACGGGTCATTTTGGCCATTGCGATCCGTACTGAAACCGACCTAGAAACCGTAGAAACCTACGCCCCCGATGTGGACTTTTTTATTTTAGATGGGGCTCAACCCGGAAGTGGTACAAGTATTAGCACCGCAATCCCTTTAGATTTTCCCTATCCGTTCCTATTGGCTGGAGGAATGCACCGCGACAACCTACACTTGATGGCATCATACCATCACTGTATTGGTGTGGACATGGCATCTGGGATCGAAACTGGGGGGATGGTGGATATTGAAAAAATTATAGAGATAAAGCGGATGCGTTAAGAAACAAACAGACACTGATCCAAAACTTTTAATCTAAAAAATGGTTCTAATGCAAGTTTAATCAAAAGTAGTACACCCATCATCATGCACATCACCATCATATCCGCTAGTACCCGTATCAATCGCCAATCACACAGGGTCGCTTTGGCACTACAACAATTCATTGAAAAACAAGGTGTACACAGTGCTGTCGTGCTAGATTTGGCCGAATATCAGTTCCCGATCATGGAAGAAGTCCTCCACCGCAGCGAAAACCCACCGCCCGGGCTGGAAGAATTTGCCCAAAAAATTCGTCAATCCGATGCCCATATTTTCGTTTCACCAGAATACAACGGCAGTTATACAGCCGCACTAAAAAATGCGGTGGACTACCTCAAAGAAAGCGAATTCTCAAAGAAAGTAATTGGGATCACCTCCGTCACCAGCGGTAGCCTTGGCGGTATCAGGGCAGCCTTGGCCATGCAGCAGTTGGTGCTTGGCATATCAGGTTTTCCGATCCCACAAATGCTCACCGTAGGCAATGTAGCCCAACGATTTGATGAAGCCGGTAACCTCATAGAGCCAGCGTTTGAGCGCAATATGAACCAGTTTTTACAGCACTTTTTATGGTTGGCGGAGGCGGTATCTGATAAGAAGGTGGTGTTAGCATAATGCTATTTCACCAAAGTAACACTACCCTTTTCAAGGTCAATCACCCCATCTATATATTCCACTTCTACCAGCCAGATATACACTCCTGGATCACAGGCGGCGTTTCTGAACTGCCCATCCCAACCGCGTGCGACATCGTTGACTGCAAAATCCAGATCCCGATACACCAACTCGCCCCAACGGTCATATACCTCGAATCGGCGGATACTTTTGATCTGCTTGCCCTTACCGTGTACCACCAATAGGTCGTTGGTTTGGTCTCCATTGGGTGAAAACCCAGTTGGCACATAAACCCCACGAGGCTTTTCGATCTTAATTTGGATGGATGCCTTGGCCGTGCACCCATTTTCATCCGTGATGACCACCGAGTAGGTATTGGTCAACCCCGGGTGGATCAAAATACCCGCACAATTGATCGTATCGGCACACTCAAACTGATCCACCAATGTACTGCGCCATGTATAAGACAAGATTCCATTGCTATTCGTAACATTGGTCAGTAGCACCGCGCTATTGCCCAAGATTAAGGTCGTATCCGATGCAAATACACTGGCTTCAATAGCCAACGGTTGCGCCAGCGAATCGCTGTGCGCCGTGATACAGCCATTGGCATCTTTTACTTCAAAGGCATACATACCTTTTTCCAAAGCAATAAAGGTACTGCTGCCCCCAAAAACGCCGCCGTTCATACTATACCGATATGGTTTTTTACCACCATCTACTTGGAGTTTGATCCGCCCATCGCGGTCACCAAAACAGGATGGATCGGTGGCGGTGGATTGAATCACCAACCGAGGCGGATCAATCACCACCAAGGAGTCCGTTAGTTTGCACCCGTTTTGGTCCACGATACTCAGGGCGTAGTTACCGGGGCTCAAATCAAGGAGATTAGCAGTATTGGCACCATTACTCCAAATCAATTGATAGGCTGGTGTGCCACCCGTGATGTTTGATTGGATGCTTGCATTTTTGTCGCCCGCGCACACCAAGGCTTTTAAGTCAAACTTAACCGCCAGTACCTCCGGCTCTGTGATAGCCACGGAAGCAGTAGCAGTACAGAGTTTTGCATCTGTGACGGTTATGATGTAATTTCCAATATTCAATTGATTGATTACGGAGGAAGTAAGTCCATTACTCCACCGATACACCAAGGGATTTTGAGCATTTTGCACACCCACCACCGATGCCGTACCATCGGCGAATCCATAGCAAGAAATATTATTTGAACTAGCCTCCACTTCTACCGCAAGTGGTTGTGGGATATAAAAATCGAAAGAACCTTTGCAGCCCTGTTGGTCGGTTGCGGTCACGGTATAGGTCTGTGCACCACCGATACCCGATATGGCTATACCTGTGGGATTGTTGGGTGCACTCCATTGGAATGTATATTGGGATGGGTCTCCAAGGCCAGCACCGCCAGTAATCTCATTGACGGTGGCTTGAGCATTTTTAGTGCCAAAACAAGTAGGTAATTGGAAGGCCACATTAATCGCAATACTATCCAATTGGCTAACGGCCAAGGTGGCAGTTTCAGTACAACCCTTGCTATCCGATACCGTAACCGTATAGGTATTAGGAGCCAAGCCAGTGGCGTTGCTATTGGTGCTATTATTACTCCAAGTATAACCAAAGGGACCGCCATTATTGCCCGATGGCAAGACCTTCGCCTCTCCATTATTTTCGCCATAACAGGCTTTTTTCACTTGTGAAATAGACAAAGTCAAAGGCGTTGCAGGTTGAGTGATGGTAGTCGTAGCCGTCGTCACACAAGTTCTGCTATCGGTCACTGTGACGGTATAAGTATTCACGGCAAGTCCGCTGGCGATATCGGTATTGGCACCATTGTTCCAAGCATAGGTATAAGGGCCAGTTCCTCCCATTACATTGGAGGTAGCCGTTCCATTCATTTCTCCGAAGCAGACCACTGGCTGGGGTGCTACAGAGGCCGTCAATAGGTCTGGTTGTGTGATCGTACCAGAGGCCGTGGTAGAGCACCCATTGATATCAGTGATCGTTACGGTATAATTTCCAGTGGGTAGGTTCGTAGCGGTCTTACCAGTTTGCACATTCGGGTCACTCCATTTATACGTCAACGTACCCGATCCACCGAAGGCATTGATGGTGATCGAGCCATTGGATTCGCCAAAGCATCGCACCTGTTGAGGTGCCACACTTTGTATTTGTATCAGTTCGGGGCAATCTAGCAGTGCCGTATCCTTCGTTACACACCCCACGGCATCCGTCAGGGTCAATACAATGGATCCACAAGGCAAGTTTTGCAAATTTGCAAGGGTTGCACCATTGGTCCAAGCATATTGATAGGGCGCAGTACCACCAGTGATAATGCTAGTGAGTGAACCATTTTGGAATCCTTGGCAAGCAGGCGGCGTTTCATTAAATTTTATATCAATCGGCGCTGCCGCTACAATGGTCACCTTATCGGTCGTCGTACAGCCATTGGCATCTTCCACCGTGACCATATACACACTAGGACAGAGATTGATGGCAGTTGCCATAGTCATAGTGCCGCTGGCATCCCAGTCATAACTATAAGGCTCCGTACCGCCAGTGGGTACGATAGTGGCCGTGCCTTTGCAATCACCTGCGCATTTTTCGCTTTGAATAGCAGAAAAAGTCAAATCCAACATTGGTGGTGCAGTGACATTGACCGAACCCGTAATGGTGCAGCCTTGGGCATCCATCACAACGACAGTATAATTACCGGATGTAAGCATGGTGGCTTTTTGAGTGGTTTGGCTATTGCTCCATTGGTAAGTATATGGTGCTGTGCCACCCACGGCGAAGGCAGTAGCAGTGCCATTGTTGCCGCCAAAACACGCCAATGCTTTTATATTAATACTATCTATGAGCAAAGGAGCAGGTGATAGCACTTCTACCAATGTAGTCGCCTTACAATTTTTATTATCTGTTACTTCCACTGTGTGAAAACCGGCATTCAAGCCCGTAGCCGTGGCGGCTGTTTGGCCATTGGCCCATAGGTAGGTATAAGGAGCCGTGGCACCCGTCACATTGATCGTGGCTGATCCATTGGATTGCCCAGCGCAGGATACCGAGTCTTGTACCGAGGTAAAAGCAAAGGGTAGCGGCTCCGATACGGTCATCGTGGTCGTTATGGTACAAGCGTTGCCATCGGTGGCCGTGACGGCATAGCACCCAGCCATCAGATTAACGGGATTTTGGGCATTTTGCACCAAACCTCCTAGACAATTTTGCCAAGCGTACGTGAATAAACCACTGCCCCCGCTGGCATTTGAGATACCTGTTCCGGTCGCTTGCCCATTACAATCCACGTTGGTAACCGAGGCATTAAGCATTAAAGCGGGTGGTTCGGTGATATCGAAATAAACCGTATCGCGGCACCCTGTAACATCTGTGACATACACAAAATGATTGCCCAAAGGGAATACATTGACGATATCGCCATTGGGAAATGGCTCTAAATTGAGGTTTGGATTGAACGATACTGGTGGCAATGCATTGGATACTGAAATAAAGGCAGAACCCGTAGAGTCACCCTGACAGCGAACATTGGATACACTGTTCAGCACAGCATCCAACACACAAAGCACATAAACGTGTACATCTGAACTAATATCAGGTGGGCAGTTGGGGTTATTTGAAATAGCACGTACCCGAATCCAAACCAATTGATCAATCGTTAATCCATTCACTATGTGGCTCAAAGTACCATTGGCTGGTATCCAAGGGCCTCCGTCTATTTGTACTTCATACCCAGCAGAACCTTGCACCGGATCCCAAGCCCAAGTGAGGCTATTGATGCCTACACTGACCACATCAAGGTTGGCAGGAGCCGGAAAAACAGAAGCCACATTGACAAAAACCGTATCTTTATGAATACAATTAAACAAATCGGTGGCCGTGACCACATAGGAAGTAGGTGCCACTGGGGTCGCTATCGGGCTTGGACAGTCGTTGCAAGTCAACGAGGCCCCATTTGTCCAAGTATAATTGATGGTATTGGTAAAATTAAAACCTATACTCCACCATTTGACTTTTCCAAACTGAGATAAACCGCCTCCATCTGATACCAATAACTCCCAATTTCCATCCATTACAGCCCCGGTCAGAGAAGCCCAGTTGCCTTCTGGCCTATAAGTACCATTGAAAGGAGCAGTGCCAGCCGTAATTGGGTTGGTGGCCGATGGTGTAAAACACGTAATTTTATAGTTGTCTCCCGAAAGGCCATTGCCCGAAGTCAACTCCAAGAGTTTCCCATCGGGAGATCGAAGATAAATATTGAGGTCAAAATCGAAATCGCTTTCAACATCCATACAAATAGAGGTAATCTGTGTCGTCGGATTGGTCAAAAAGGTGTAGCCAAGGCTACTGACTGATACTGGAGACTTAAATGGATTGGCATGTGGATGATTGGAAAACCCAAGCCGATAGTCAGGAAATGCTTCAAATCTAACTTCTTCCACGGCTGGCTCTAAGGAACTAGCATCCAATAACACTGGCTCGCCCAAACAAGCGGCCGTATCTATCAATATATTGAAATTATCCACGCAAGTATGGCAATCAGGGTGCGACACGGGCAGTACCGATACGGTAATCAAGGTATCCCAAACACACCCAAACTCGTCTGTTACTTTGAAGGTATAACCAGCAGTACCCGCATTTTGGGGAGCAGCAGCTATAGAATCTTGGGTTTGATAAAAAATAGACGGGTGGTTATTCCAACTCCAATCCACTAGCGCTGGCGAAAAGGTTTCAATATCTGGATACAACGATTCGGCCAACTTAATGCTCCAACTGAACATAAAGCCATTGTCAATGGGCCATAAATCGGTCGCCGTAATGCTCCATTCTCCATTTAAAGGGCATCCGATGAGGTCGCTAAAAGGATCGTAGGGCGAATAATCGCCCGGTGGAAGGGTACCCGATCCGCCCAATTGAGTATTGGCGTACTCCAGCCAAGTGCCATTGGTAGCAGTAGCTGTCCAACAGTAATCATAACCAACCCCCGGTATCGGGTTTAGTCCAGTATCAAAATCATTGGGTTCACCCAGAAATACCTGCCCACCCACAGTACCGCCAAAATTGTGCAGACCAATGGTGTCGCCACTGGGACACGTCAATTTGATGCGCATATCACGCATCCAAGAGTGCTCCATATTGACACAAATGGATTCAATATCAGCTGCACCTGTAATGACCTGTCCCGGAGAAAATTCGGTGAAATAAATGCTCGTTTTATACGGGATACCCGTTCCATCAGGCAGTGCCAATGAGTCAGAACGGCTACCTTCAATCGCAAAAGAAGTGGTATCAGGGGTTACCAGCAGCAAAGCACTTCCATCATTTGCCACCGCAGCACCCAGTCGCACGGTGTCGCCAGCACAAATAGAAGGGGCTAAGGCACCACCAAGGTTAAATCGTGGTTTGGGTGCCACCCTCACCCTCAGATTGATGAGGTTGGTGCTCCTACAATTGAGTGTATCAGTCAACACCAATTGTACGTAGTAACCGCCCGGATTTTCAAATTTATGAGAAGTATTAGGACCATAAGAAAGGTCGCCATCGCCAAAATTCCATTCAAAACTCGTGCTAAAGTCAGATTGTGGATACGCAAACCCGTTTTGGGGATATACGCCCTTACCTTTGAAAAAAATACGCTCGCCCGGGCAAACATCTATCCACCCTGTATCACTTGGTACAATGGCCGGATTTGTAGAAACCAAATCAGACAAAACCGTCTGGCAAGAAGCAATACATTTGATTGCGGCCGCCCAACCAGCCCCCGTACCGGCCCCATCGGAGACAAAAGTCACGGTAAGGCATCCACTCGGATTGACAGCCGTAGCCTGCACAATAAATGGTTCTCCGGGGGGATAATCGTCGGAACAGGCCAACAAGGGCGCAGAAGTAGTAGCACCGTCATAAAAACAAAGCACATCACCCGAGCCCAACTCCGCTCCTGAAAAATTCAATTGAACATGGGTTCCACCCATCCCATCGGAGCAAAATGTCTTGGTCAAATTCTGATTGATAGCGTAGTTGCCCGTAGGGCCACCACCATCATAGAAAGTCCCCGAACAATCCGTCACTGGATTGTTATTATTCATGAGATAGGTCTGCGCCTTGAAAGTCCAAGTCGCAAATACGATAAAGATGGCGGTAATGGTAAGACGTAATTTCATATGCTGCGCTTGGAAAATAATCACGGTAAAATTTGAAAGATTAAAACAGTTTCAGGCCATATTGGTACAGCCAAAATACTGCTAGTACTGAAGTAGCCACTACAACTCCACGCATGGCATTCTCCCAGCGTCGGTTTCGATATATATTAAGCAACACTAGGTTGAGCGCAATGGCAATAATGGCACTGGTGCGCTCCCGAAAACTCTCTGTGAAGCCGCTACTACTGGCAGCACCTTTCAGTTCTAACAGATTGAATATGGCGTTAAAAAGCATCATTCCAAGTACTGGCATTAGTATCCCCAACAGAAGACCCACCCAAAGTTCATTTCGCTGTAACATTATTCAATTTTTCTTAATCAATATGAAGGAAACAAAGGTACTTTCATTTTTTACGTATTCAAGTGAAACAGATTATTTCTTTTGTGCCTATTATGGACAAAATGGTAGATCCTTGTGCAAAAAGTACCAGAACGAATATCATCCGTGTTTTCAACTTGATCTTTTAAGTTAAAACCTCTGCGTTGCATTCCACGGATGTTATCCATTCTGGTACTTACGTCCCCGAAACAGAGAAAACACCAACAAGCCCGCAGCACCAATACCTGCTGTCCAAAGTATTATATCCGATTGTAAAAGCGTAGCCTCAGATTTATGATTGATTACAATACCATATAAAGCCCAAGCCACTGCCAATGCGTAGGGGACATTTCGCCATCGCAACAATGCCATAATGGCCAGTACTATGGCTATTACAATAACAATAACCGTCCAAGCGACCGGAGAGATACCCCATCCACTCCATTGTAAATAGACCAGCATAGCGGTGATATTGGCTACAGTGGCCACAGAAATCCAACCCAAATATAGTCCAAATGGAAGTTGCAAAAAGAGACGCGTATCCGCAGAGATCGGATGTTTTTTAAAGAATAATATGTTGACGCGGATCAAAAGCGTCAGCATGGTCAACATGACTGCCACACTTGGCACGACTTGTTCATAATGCCATAGCACCAACCAGCCCATATTGAGTAGGCTCAAATACACAAACTGCCAGCCTAAAGCGGATATTGCAGCATCGCGACGTGCCGCTCGATCTTGATTTTTAAATGGGATAAATTGCCAGACAATCAAAGCAGCAATAACCAAATAGATAACGCTCCAGATCGAAAATGTGATGGGTGCTGGCGTAAAGTAATTGGGATACTGATCAGAAAGTTGGCGTGGAGTCTTGCCATTGAGGGGTAATGAAACCGCAATGAAGTTGACACAAAGGGTTAAGATAACGAAGAGGGTATTGAATATTTTTTTCATGGCACAAACATACCCAAAATTAGCAAAATGGGCAAAAAAAAGATCCTTGCTGCATACGCAACAAGGATCAGTATATTGAGTTGGCACCGACTTACTCTCCCGAGGCATCGACCTCAGTACCATCAGCGCTGGCAGGCTTAACGACTCTGTTCGGAATGGGAAGAGGTG
>JANMMZ010000100.1:0-63455 GCA_031373665.1 Saprospiraceae bacterium
GAATAAAAAAAATTTCATACCCCATCTCACAAGGCATTCCCAGAGATATTTACTCCACCAGCACAAATCCCGCCCACTTAAACGCCTCGCCATACTTAACCTTCATTTCCGACTGCGTAGCGCGAAACGCTTCAGATACAGCCATTTTCTCCTCCAGCCAGTGTTTGTAAAAAGCCGTCATAAACACCTGGGTCTGAAAATCAGGCACTTGCCAGAGCGACATGATGAGGTAGCGCGCACCCGCGATTTTAAAGGCGCGCTGTAGTCCGTAAACGCCTTCGTTGCCCACGAGGTCGCCGAGACCCGTTTCGCAGGCGGAGAGTACCACGAGTTCGGTGTTGGAGAGGTTCATTTGGCTGATTTCGTAGGCCGTCAGGATGCCGTCTTCCAGATCGGGGCGCAGGGGCTTGCCTGTTTTCCAGGCATGGTTGCCGCCTGCCAGCACCAGGCCGGATCGAATCATGGGGTTTTCGGATACTTTAAATGTTTTTTCATCGCTTGCCTTTTCTCCTTTTGGATCAGGAAAGAAAAAGCCATGCGTGGCGACATGTAAAACACGGGGAGATGGGCTGCCTTCACCGATTTTTTTAAATGATTCTTCGGTGGCTTCTGCGCCTTTTTTCAGCGTCGGCGCAATGTCCTTGCCTTTCATGATCTCGGCAGCAGCGCTGACTTCCACTTCTGTCCAACGGAGGTAGTTCCAGGTTTCACCGCGTAGGGTGGAGTCGTTTTGGGCGAAGTCGGCACCGCGTCGGCTTGCAAAATCATCTGTATTGGTGCTGACATTGGCGGCCATAGCAGGCGTAGCATCATATTGAATGCCACCATAAAGTTGAGCGGTGGCGTTTTGATTCGTTGCCAAAACTGGTGGCACCACTAATTGGCGAGTACTGCCCAATGTAGTGAGACGATGTTTTTCGGCCAATGTTTTGCCATCGGGCGTGGGAATGCCTCCTAAATTAAGGCGGTGCAACAAGCCCGAAGGCGAGCAGTACGCAGTGGTACCTTCCGGCAATGCGGCAGCAATGGGTTTCCAGACCAAATCATAGAGTTGGCTGCCTTTTTTGTCGGTGGCGTAGAGTTCGTTGTAAAAAATGGGTTGTGGCTTGCCGTTGGTTTGGAGTAGGGGAGTGAGTTGTTTTTCCTCAAAAAGGGGGATGAATTGTGGCTCTGTAGCGCCGGGGACACCCGCCTTCGCCGAGGCTTCGGCGGGTAAAAGGACGAGCGCGGCGTACATCGTACTGTCGGTTTGTTTTTTTTGATAAAAACGATAACTGACAAACTCAATCGCCACTTCGCCGGGTTTCAATGCTGCCTGAACCTCCTGCCACTTGACCTGCCGCATAGCCTGGCCGAAACCTGCCACCGTCCTGGCGAGTTCTTTTTCGAGGCCGTTGACTTCGGTTTCCAAGGTAGTTACAACTGTGCTGTCGCGGTCGGAGATGGGTTGGGCGTATTGAGCAGCAAGCCGCTCTTCACAAGATCTGAGCAGGTTGAAGTTTTCGGTAGCAGCCGGGTTAGTAAGGGACATTCGTTTGATCTGCCCAGCGGTCTGGAGCAGGAAGCCCTTGTAAAACAGGGAGTTGTCAAAACATGCTGCTGTTGTTTTTTTGCTAGCGGACAGTTGCACGAAAGATAAGGACAGGTCCTGACTTTCGGAAAATTGATTCAGGTAGCTGCCTAATTCCCGCTCGGAAAGGTGGTGTATTGCTTTCTGTAAAAGAGATTGATTTCTCCAGGACAGTTCCGTAAAAAGCGGCTCTGCTTTTGAGTAGGCGCCTGTTTCAACGTAAAGACTTGAAAGGTTTGTCAGGTTCGCAGCGAATGTTTTATGCTCCTTGCCCAGCGTTTTTGCGTAGATGTCCCTAGTTTCTAAGAAGATTAGTTCCGCTTTTTCGTATAAGCCCATTAAATAGTACAAGTTTGCCAGGTTGTGCAAGCAATCAGCGTAGTCCGGATGATTTTTGCTTTGGGTTTTTTCGCGAATGGCTATGGCTTCAAGAAACAGCGGTTCCGCTTTTTCATAGGCGCCCATAAACATGTATAAGTTAGCGAGGTTATTCACGCTTTTGGCATAATCAGGATGCGCTGTGCCCAAAACATTACCCCAGATGGTTTTGGCTTCGAGGTAAAGCGGTTCCGCTTTTTTATAGTTACCCATGCTCATGTACACGATGGCGAGGTTGTTCACACTTTTGGCATACTCAGGATGTTCCTTCCCCAGTGTTTTTTCGCGAATGGCTATGGTTTCAAGCATCGAAGGTTCTGCTTTTTCATAGTTGCCCATTTGGATGTAAAGTATGGCGAGGTTGCCTACGCTTGCGGCATAATCCGGATGCTCTTTTCCCAGGTTTCTTTCACGGATGACTTTGGATTCGAGCATCAAAGGCTCGGCTTTTTCGTAGTCTCCCATATCAGTGTATAGAAGCCCCAGCGTACTCAGGATTGCGGCATAATCAGGATGCTCTGTTCCCAATGCTTTTCTACGGATGTCCTTTGTTTCGAGGAGCATAATCTCCGCTTTTTCGTAATTGCCAGTTGCCATATATAAAGTTCCCAAATTATTCAAAGTGGAAGCGTAATCGGGATGTTCCTTTCCCAATGCTTTTTCGCGGATGAATTTGGATTCGTTATACCATTTCTCGGCTTCCGGGTAATCGCCTTTAAACTTGCAAACCCTCCCTCGATTGAAGCAACAACTGCCATACGCTGCGGACTCCCTCCCTAATTTTTCAAGGGCCAGTTTTTCAGCGGCAGCATTCACTTCAAGGGCTTTATCAAACTCCCGCTTACCAGTAAGCGCACGAGAAACCTGAATCAGGCTGTCTACCTGCCGTATCGCAACCGAATCAACAATTTGGGAAAAAAGCAAACAAGGGGCAAGGCAAAAAGCCGCCCAAAAGATGTTTCGTATCATACAATCAAGTTGTTTTTGCCGAAGGTGGATTATAAATATGGTTGCAAGATACGTGTTTCTGGTGTGCTGCACCTCCGTATAAATACCTGTTTTTTAAAATCAGGTACGTATCTACCGCTGTGCTGTTACCTGTGAATCGGTGTTTTCAATCAATATCCGACTGGAGCAACCCTTACAAGTGCCATTGTTGACGAAGGTTTCCGTCAATACGAATGCAGATTTTTTCAGGGTGAGGGAGGCTCCGGTCTGTATTTCGAGGCTCAAAACCTCGACTTCCCCAGTAGCAATAACTGGATAGCAGCGTGTAGTGCTCGAAACATCTGGGATGACCACGTTGTCAAAAACATTAGGTGTTTTACCGAGACTCCAGTTTTTGAAGTAAGACCAGTCGGTTTCGTGGCCAGGAGTACCGCCGTTCCAAGTATTGGAGATTTGGGCACTTGCCGAAACTGCGACAGAGAGGATTAACGCGGTGCTGAAAGCCAGCGAGAAGAATTGGTGCTTTTTCATTTTGTATGCTTTTTATCTGTGCTGTTAAGAAATTAAACCCGATTACTATCGTGTTTCAATTCTTAATTGCAGCGTAGAGTTGAGAGGTAAGTGGGACGGGCAATTTTTTTATTGTTTATCAATAAATACATTTTACCTTTGCAGCAGATTTTAGATAAAAAATGTTATCTCTTGTGTATTTTGACTTTAATTTGAAAAAGCGGCGTAGTGAGTCCTCGACATCAGCACTATAGTCACTTGATGAGTCGCATGATGTACCCTGAATAATACAAATTCCCGTTTGGCAATACTTTCAGAGTGGCAGCACAGCCACGGTCTATTCCGTCGGAAACGGCAGTAGTATCATCCAAGATATCAAATCCAATCTCATCGGTGATATCAGAACGAGGGTCTCGTCGCTGAAATATTAGTTTATTGTGTACGATGACCAATCGCGTAGGCTCCATAGATGTGTTTCCAGAACAAAGGTTTACGATTTCATAGGCTCCAGCGCGGGTTTTCCAAATTTCAGAAACGCCACTTGAGCCATCTTTCCTTGATATGTATTCAAATTCGCCAGATTCAGGGTAACAAGCCTTCATGATAATATTTCCATCCACTTTTCTGAACCCAAACTCCATATCTTTCACCTTAATAGGAATCAATCGTAGTAATTTATACCGAACATGATATCGGTTAGTGGCATCATTTCTGGTGAGTACAAGCACGTTTTTTTCTTGGCGGAAACGTATTTTTTGATCATTTATCCGCTCTATGCGAATGAAGCCACTTCCACCGCCACCATAAACCCCTTTCAATTCCCTATGGTCAATCCGCTCATTTTGCAAGCCATTTTTCGTAAAACCTTTCTTTTCAGCAGGTTTGGCACCAGTTGTATCGAAGTTGAGTGCATAATACTTTCTCAAGAGCCGATGGTAAAGTGATTGGCAAAAGCGATCCCCTTCTTCCCCATTGCTTACAATTGAAATGCCTAAGCGTACCGAAGGAAACACCATCGTGAGTGCATGATGAAATCTAAAATCCCCTCCATGTCCGTACCCATCTCCAATAATTGAGTCGGCCTGCACACCTAAGGGAATGATAAAGAGTCCTAAGCCAAATTTTTCGTCTTTTGGTAATGTCAGATCTTGTGTTTGAGATGTACACATGGCCGCATACATTTCTCGGCGAAGCAGTCCTTTTTGTTCTAATAAAACAGGATCAGATAATATGGTGGTCAGGCGTGACAAATCTTCGATTGTGCTAATGCCACCCCCTGCCGCAATATCTCTCATAAGCAATTCATCTATGGGCTTGCCTTCACTATTATAACCCATAGCTACTTTTTCGCTGTTAGGTAAGCGATATAGGACAGCGGTAGAGGTCATTCCAAGGGGATTAAAAATATTTTTCTGTACATAGTCCGCATAAGACATGCCCGAAATTCGCTCAATTACGATACCTAATAGCCCGTATCCAATATTAGAATAATTGAATATGTATCCAGGTTGAATAGCATGTACCTCCTCGTTTATGAGCGCGATTAAGGTTTGTTGGGAAGGGGTTTCTGCGCAAGAACTATTATTTAATATGTCGTCTGTTAGTCCAGATGTATGAGTTAAGAGATGGCGTATGGATATTGGATTTTTAAAGTTAGGGGATTGGATTTTCAAATCTGTCAAATAATTTTCTACAGGATTATCCAAATTGATTTTTCCGCGCTCTACCAACTGCATCACCCCAATAGCGGTAAATATTTTTGTGACCGATGCCAGTCGGAATTTGCTATTTGGCATTGCAATTTCTTTATTCTCGACTTTAGTAAAACCAAAAACAGATTGAAACGCAACCTTGCCATTGTCTGTGATCGCAACGCCGCCGCCTGGAATCTTATATTTAGTGCTTAACGCAGTAATGACTGAATCCGCGTATTGCCTAAATGTTTGATTTTGATCAAGGACATTAATCGCGGTTTGTGACATAATCCATATAGAATAAATACAAGTAAAACAGAAAGTGAGTAATGGCTTAATTAATTTTGCACACATAAATATATGAATTGATGAGTGATGCTGGCCGTCAGGAGCGTGCAAAGACCTCGTAGGCATTTGGCAGTATTCCCTAAGGCTATTTGAAGAGCGGAACTTGTGGCGAGTAAAAGCCTTTACGTTCACTATAAACAACATCAAACTAGTAGAAGGTAAAAAAGTAAAAAATTGAGTTCTGCATATTTTTCTGCAAAAATACGGGTCGTTTTTACCTATTCTTCCGACAGTTTTACATCAAATTTTTTCTATTTTTTAGCAAATTTTGGTTAAAAATATATTGTAAAATATTGATTTACAAAACTTTATGCAAGATGAAAATGGTCGCAATTTGTTTTGCCTGATATCATATCAATGACATCGCCCAGTTCGACACTATGTTCCGCATGAGAGGATGCCATTGACATCAGTTTATTGGTTGACAAGCTCATCAATACCGAAAGATAAAATTGAAAAACATGTACCAGAGCCTTTGAATAAATTATAAAAATTAATCATTTTTTTGTTTTTATTTGTATAGTTATAAAGCGCATCATTGATACTGCTCTTCTGAATAATTAAGAAATTAATTTTGTTGAATTTGAATTACCCATATTTCGAGCGATCATCGCCGAAAAATAGGTAGAAGATCGTCGCCAGTTATGGTTTACTCTCTTCTTTTGCTTATGCGTCGTAACAAAGGGTCGGTGCTCCATACTTGGTTACAGTCACCAAGAACTCCAGGCTCACCAAGGCGGTCGGTCTTACAGAAACAAGTTTCTGTATTGAGATCTAATTCACAATTGCCACAGGGGCGGCCTACGCAGGCAATCCAAGCAGTATCGGCAAAATGATTTCCCGCTCCATCAGGACGAAGGCGTAGATACACATTAGCAGACTGATCGGTATCTGGTTCTAAGCGACACTCGAAGCACAAGTACCAGGCTCCTTTTAACTGAAATGTTTCAAATTTTTCCACCGTCGGGTGTAATTTTCCGATTCGGATATCTGCAGCACGCACGATAATGTCTTCAGTTTGTATCAATCTAACACGCCCGTTCACTTCAGACAGGATTGGATCAAGTTTGGGATCGAAATATTCACCTTGGGCTGAAAGGGAAATTGTTCTGGCTAATGCCAATATCAAAAGTAACATCTTGACAACCATAGTATTCACTCATTTTTAAATGACTCTAATTGTGTACTCACCTTTTTTAGTATAATTGCGCCAAATCCGCTGGCTGGAGGTATCAAACTACAGCACCCACAAGGCGAACCAGCTTGTGGCGCGCATTGAGCACACCCCGTGCAAGATATCCCATTACTCGAAGCAAAATATCCTCCTTGCTGATTACGAATCAATGGTATTTCAATGAAAATAGGCATGCCATTTTTTCCTTTTGCAGCCAATTCATACTCCAGAAAAGCCCCCGATTTTCCAATGATGCATTCTACTCTTTTAATGCGCCCTACTGATGGTACGCTGGCTTTTAATACCTTGATCAATACATAGTCGCTTACTGCGCTTACTACTGTACTTGAATCTAATTCGATCGCAATAGGCGATTTGGCGGGGTCAAATTCTGCTAAATTGACTGATTGTGCCAAAATAATCTGGTTGATGGCAAGAAATAGTGCCACCAGTAAAATATTTTTTTTCATGTTGTATATAGTTAATATTTATTAATCAACGAATCCACCATACAGCATGTCTTTGAGTTTGGATCCCTGTACTTCGGGCATTTTATACGCACTGTTGAATTTTTCGAGGGTTTGGTCAATGTCGGTTTTTAGTTGCTTAAATTGTTCAGGAACTGAGTCGGTGCAGGTTTTTTCATTTTCATAATTGTCCACTATTTTCGAGAATTTCTTATGATATTCACTACCCTGCCCAACAAAGGCACTATATTTGTCAATAAACTGTGTGATACGGTCTATTGAGAACTGAAGGTTTACTTGCGCCTTGCTCATGAGTTTATCGTCGCTGGCATTGGCAGATGATGAGATAGAACCAGATTGTGTGCCGCCTTGTGCCTCGCCCAACGCCTTGCCTACATAAGTGTCAAGCATGGTGAAAAGCCGTTCCCAGTCATCACTTTCCCTACAACTTATCAGTGGAATAGTATAACCAACCTGACGTGAGCATTCAGCAAACAAAACTTCGCATTCTCGCTTCAGGGTGAGGTTAGCATCACGGAGATAGCCGGTTTCGTAGTAAATGGTATTGAGATCATTGTGCATGCGCACTGTAAAGTCAAGAATGCACGACATCCGCTGAATATTTTCCTTTTTTTCTGAGCTGGCACCCTCACCTAAGCCAGTGACCATCCCCACCACAGTAAATGCAGCTGAGAGATAGGGACTGGTTTGGAAAAGTGCTGGCATTTGGAAGTTGAACTTCTTTTTCATTTTCTCATCCAGCATATCTTTCATCCCCTTGAATTCTGGATAAGAATTGGGGTTGGTTATATTGGAAAGTCCTTGATGCGCCTTCATACTGCTGAAATGATGATCCATGCTCAGTATTTTTTCATAGAGCATTTTAATAATCTCAATACCCTTACGATAGCGTAATTTAAGCATCTTGATTTCCTGTTCTCGTTCAATAACCAAAAGTGTCTCGCGAAGTTGGTCTCGTTCCCACAGGAGTTCAAATCCCCTTTCTGCAGTACGATTTTTGGGATGACTGAGTTGTATTTGCACATCCTTGAGGCGAACATATAGTGGTTCTGTCTCAGAAGCAAAACTTCTACTAATCTGCTCAAAATCAGATTCAAATCTTTCTGTAAAGGGCTCTATCCAAAGGTAAAGAGAGTCTTTTGTTATTCCTCTAGCATTTAAGGGGCGATTCAATGAGCCCCCTAAGAGGCATCCTATCATCATCAAGAAATAAATGTAGTGCCTTTTCATAATGTTGTATTTGATAGTGAAATGAATGTTTGCTTTGACGAGATTGATCTCTGTGATGGTTTATCTTTCACGTAGGGAAAGAAATAGGTAACCAAATTAAAGATTATCATGATTGCTGCAAAGTGGAACAATCCTAAGATTAGTACGATGGATATGTGCATCCCAATAGTACCAATTAGCCAAAATTTCCGAGTAAAGTTTATATTGATCATTATAGGATAAAGTGCTTCAAGTAGCATGGTTACCCATGCTAGAGCCCAAAAGAACGAAGAGCCCAAAAATTGATTAAAAAAACTAAAGTCAATAAAACCACTATCATTATGTACTGCTCGCCAAATTGATTCTCCAGATTGCCAGTTTGGTCCTGTCATTTTTTCAATGCCTGAAAAGCCATATACTATGCATATGTGAATTTGCATTATTCGTAGAATAATATTCGCTGGGAATAAACGCTGCAAGGCAGATTCAACTTGATTTCGGAATGAAAAATTAAGATGGTTATCTATAGAAAAATGCTTACCTAATGGAGCCCAAACTGCATAAAAAAGGAGTATTGTGTTGAAATAGTCAGCTCCATATTTGAAAGAATGAATAGAATCAAGCAGGACAACCTGCAAGAGTAATGCAAGTATAGTACTCAATCGAGTAAATAACCCTACTGCAAGGCAAAACAATACGAAAACATAGACACCTATCGCAAGTTTTGATAACAGGTAGTAATCCGCTGCAAGAGTGGTGCCCGACAATAACAGATGGATATCGAATAGATTGATTGCAACGCCTCTGAGATTAGCATCCATTACATCTGCTTGGATAAAAGAGTTCCCCGAGAAAAACAAAGCATAATCACGAGAAAAAGACAAAATATGTATTATTGAAAAAACCGCTATTGTTACTCTGAAAAACGGCAGCCAATATTTCGCCTTGAATGAATTATTTTTCATAATTTATTTATTTATTTCTTTTCTAAAGGTTAGTTTTCTCATTGGAATTACTTCGATCTCAGCGTTGGATAAAAGTTGTGATTCCTCAATGCTTGGTACATTGAGTGCGGCATATGTCAATGAGGCGTTGTCGCACTCAATTCCCTGCTCCTGCAATGTGCTTAGTGTAATGTTTTTTAACAATAACTGATTATAGCGATCTTGAAGTTTAGTTGTCAAAGAATCTTGATTGCTAGATGCCTTTTCAGGTATAATATCGTTAATTAAATCCCCTACAAATCCATCAAAACGCAGCTGCGCTTCGTGCGTTTGAAACAAAGGAGTTGTTTTCTTCCCAGCACCTTCTACAATGAGGATTCCATTGCTTCGTACATTTGGAGCAAAAAAACCGTAACCACAATCAGTTCCGCTGATTTTGCCAAATATTTCTATAACCTTGGTTTGGCCAATTTCAGAGAGGTAAACCATAAGTGGATGATGGTCATGGCTATTGTTATATTTCTGGTATGTAAAGTATCCAGAAGACAACGCATGAATAAGTATAGATGAAAGTTGGAGCGTAATCAGTATAACAACTGGTAGGCGCCAGAATATTTTGTTGTACATAACACGTAAATGATAGAAGCACTAAATAGAGAGGTGGGCATTAGACAACCCACCTCTCACATTGATAAAGTACTAAAGTGATGCCAATAGGCAAATTAAATTGTTTAATCGGCGTATCTTACCAAAATAGCATCCAACGCGTCTAGGTTATCACCTACAACTTTGTCTTCATATTTGATGAATTTCTCTTTGATAGCCTTGACAAATGCCTTCTTCTTGAGAATCCAGTTGGCTTTAGCACTAGGGCTATCGCTGTAAAAGTCCTCACTAACTTTAGTCCAGTCGCCAAGATTGTATTCATCGGCAATTGTAGAAAGAATCAAAGCGCGCTGAGAATCAGTGAATCGGACTGTCTCATCTACAAGGTACAATTGGTTGCCAATCCGGGTCACGCCGGCGTTGGGAGATGCTGTGAATGACATCAGGCCTAAGCCAAAAATCAATGTTGCGAATACTAAGATGAATTTCATATTTAAAAAAATTTAATTGTGATTGCCTACTCTTGTTAAGGCTTTTCGGCTCCCGCCTTTTATTTTAAAATAAGTGTTTATTTAATTTGTTGTTTTGAATATCATATTTATGCATATGAAATCCTGCTAAAAGATGTTAATTTTGGTCAAAGTATATTTAATGTTCAACAAAATTTAATATTTGGTGTTTGTTAATAATCTTCATCAAATTGTTTTCCCTTGCTTTGATGGTACAAAGATACAGCGGCGTTTCATTTGCCTTACCGACAGTTTACAAGGGTCATAATATAAGTATTCTGCTTTTTCTGATGCCTTTTGTTCTTCGATAACTCTTTGTTTTTCAGGAGATTGCGATAAAAATATTATATATTAAATTGGTCGCATTTTGGCCATTTTTTTTTATATTTAACCAACTTTTAATACTATGCTTGCAAAAAGTCTAAACGAATTGGCTCCCTTTGTGGGTCAAAATGTTCCTAATGCTAGAGCTGTTCTCTCGTTGTTGTGTGATGGTAGAATGCAAGTCATGACCATTTATGACCATTTCCAAAATAACACCCATGCCAATACTGAAGAAGCTGCTACCGCAATTAAAGGACTTGAGCTCACCTCTTTCAAAAAGTATGGCTCGCACTTGGTATCAATCCTCCGTAAAATGACACAAATGGCCGTTGAATCGGGAGAAGATACCTACGCATCAATGGCCAATGACCTTTCATTGGCCTACATACTTAATGGATTGAGTGCATTTTATTCATCAAGAAATTTGGCCGAAAGTGTGTTGGAGCGTGCCATTAAACAGGAGTACCCAAGACTGGCATATGAGGCTGCCCGTACACTGATGCGTTGCCATATTGTTACCGATTTTGCCAAGAGAAAAGAGTACTTAGAGTTTTCTGAACTCGCTGCTAAGTATGAGCCGCTGTCCACCATACAGTTAAGGGCAGAGACCCTTTCCCTAAATCAACTATCTTACAAACAATTTAAAAGAGGCGTAAATAAGGAACAATATGCCTTCCTAAAGGAAGCTGAAGAAGAGCTACGGCCGTATGTAGGTATTATCGAATCGCTACCTTTTCATTTAGCATATTTTAGTATTGCTTGTGACACGTTGCTATACAAGGGAAAATATCAGGAATTGAGACAAAAAATAGAAGATGCGATTGTTTATCTCTCTTCAAGACCTTATGATGTAAAAGCGCATTTAGGCCCATATCATGCATACAAGGCTTTTTCTTGTGGTATGCTTGGCTGCTTCGATGAGGGTGAAAAATACTTAGACACTGGTTTAGAACTTTGTATCTCAGGTTCTGTTAACTGGTTTTCTAGCCTGATGTTTGGCATCCAAATGTTCCTACGCGTACCCAAGATAGAATGTGCCGCTGCGCTTTATGCCCGTGGCAAGCGACATAAGAAATTTATCAATCTAAATAACAGTATGACTGAGCGCTGGCACATCATTGGTGCCTACCTCTACCTCCTGCTTACTGCCCAAAATCAAGAAATCCCCAAAGGTATGCCCAACTATACCTACTACAAGTTCCGCAACGAAAATACCACTTACCATGCCGATAAAAATGGGCTATTTACGACTCAACTGATTGCTGAGGTACTCCTCGCCCTCAAAGAGAATCGCCTCGACCAAGTCGTTGACCGTCTTGAGGCGTTGGAAAAATACCGTGAACGATATCTCCTAGAAGAGGGTACACCCCGCACCGCCCAGTTGCTCAAAATAGTAATCTACTTAGCCCGAAAGGGTTTCCAAAAATCTCTATACCGCGAAAAACTGTCAGTTTATCGTGCTGAACTCGAAAATTTACCTCATCAAGGTCTGGAGTTTGAACTCATACCCTATGAGCAATTAATTGACCTCATGGAAAAAATGATTGAGGTGGGGAGGCAACGTGGGGTATGAGCAGGAAAGGAGAACTTCATACACAACCCCTATCATTTCGACAACAAGCCCACCGTCCTTTCTGCCTGTCGGCGGTAGGGGTGTTTGGGCTGGGCTGCTATTTGTTTGAACAGCACCAATGCCTCCATCCGTTTGTCCGCGAGCAACATCGCCAAGGCTCGATACCATTGCAATTGCGGCTCCCAGACTGCATGACGGCCTTGCAATGGATCAAAATACGCCAAGGCTTCATTGCCTTCCGCCATTTCTAAAAGGCAATAGCCTTTCAAGTAACGCAGCGTATCATTTTGGGCATTTTGACTTTCTAATCGCTCCAATTCGAGGTAAGCAGCCGTAAAGTCGCGTTTTTTCAGGCTTTCATCAGCCTGCTGAAACGAAGTGCCTGCTTTTAGACCCTTCAATGGATAATCTGTGTACCAAATCTGATCGAGCAGGGCTTTGAGTGCTTTATTGGTCTCTTCATCGCCGCGTATCATAGTCACGTCGGGGGCGGTATAACGCGGATTGGGTAAGCGTTCGCTAGGGCTGATTTGTGCAATGGGCGTGCTTTCTTTTTTGTCTTGTGGCTTTTCAGTAGGAACGCCTGGATCGGTTGGTGGGGCTATTGGTTGTTGCTGTTGCGGTATCGGCAGAGGAGCAGTTGTTTGCTTTGACTCCAAAAACCAGTACGCCGCGCCTGCAACCAATGCAAGCGCGACCAAGTAAACAAATATTCGTTGCCAGAAACCACGTCGTCGCAAGGCTTGCCTTTCGATGGCTACCTCGCGCACTTTGGATTCGAGTCGCAGCTCACTCAAACCCTCCATGACCTGTGCAGCGGCGCGGCGTTCATCCTCGTCGGCATTATTACTCAAATATTGTTTGTAATCTTCCATTGTCGCGCTATTTGTATTAATTTTTTCATGCAATCACTTCGTTTTATTTTGAGTGAATCGGTGGTGGTGTATCGGGTCCAGCCCTGCCGCACCACCTCTTCATCGCTGTATCCATCTATATGGTACAATCGGATGACGCCTTCACAAGGTTCTCCCATTTGTCCCAAAAATTGCCGTACCAAGTCAGCCGATTCTCGTTGTCGGCTGTCATCTTCCACATTTGGGTCGTGCAAATCGTGGTGGTTTTCAAGCGATTCATGCGATTTCCGATTTGTTCGGGTCATCATCAAGGCTACCCGCCGCATTATTTCTACGAGATAAGTCGAGGGCGCATGTCCTTGAAACTGATACGTGCCATCCTCTATTTTTCGCAAAAAAATAAGCGTACTTTGATTAAGTACCTCGTCCGCACTGTCGGGTGGCAAACCGTATTGCTGCACAAACTTGCGCGCCGAAGGCATGGCCTTATTTTGTACACAAAGAATAGCCGGAGTACTCATATTTTTTAACCCTTGAAACAAACTTTCATTGCCGTCAAATTGTCGGCAGGGGTTTGAAGGGGTTAGCCATTCAACAATGCGCATTGTGTTGGTAGTTTATTGCATCTCATACCGTAAAGGTAAGTGGTTACTGGAAAAAAATTTTGACAAGCACTATTTTTTGTTGCCAATTGATGCACCAACTGCGTTTTATCAACATAAACACAGTTTCTTCCACGGATCTCCGTTAATGTCTGTATGCCAATTGGTGAATTTTTCATCAGGCAAAGATAGTGGAATTTAAGACACGGGGCTGCTAATTATCATAGGATTTCATTTCCAACCAAACACAATTCCCCAGATCCTTCGCCAGTCTGTAGTTCCAAAGTTCAAGGCCGTGATACTTCTGTGATAACTCAAGATCACCTTTGTGAAAAAATTCACACAGTTATGAAGTCAAACATCACCTACCGATTCATCATTTTACTTCTATTAAGTATTTCTCCCATGACGCAGGCCGAAGGCCAACAGGCATGGACACGCGCCAAAGGCGGATATTATGTACAAGTTGGCGGCTCTTACCTTCAAGCCAATAGTCTCCTCAATGGAACAGCAGAAGCCATTCCGCTCAACCGCGATGTGACCGATATTACGGTACAAGCCTATGGAGAATATGGATTGACTAAAAAAATTACCTTATCTGCTCAGTTGCCACTCAAATTATTGTCGGTTAAGAATACGATTGGACAACCTGCCCTCCAAGATGGTTCTTTGACGGCATTATCCAATATTGTGGCAGCAGCAACCGCCAATTTATACAACAAAAAGGGGTACGTGGTATCGGGAAAAACCTTTGTATCATTGCCAACGGCCACCTTTCAAAGTGAAACGGGCCTGCGTTCGGGGTTTGATGCCTTGTCCGTAGCACCCTCGATTATGGCAGGTATAGGCCGCAATAAATTTTTCTCCAGTGCAGAATTAGGCTATGTTTTCCGAACCAATGGTTATAGTGACCGCTTGTTTGGGGCATGGCAAATTGGTAAGTTTCTGGGCAAAAAGAAACGCCTTTTGACTATGCTAGGGGTCGAATACATGAATAGCCTCAAAAAGGAATCTTTCGAAGATGGCACATCTGCCACGACGGGTCTTTATCTGGATCAACAATCATATTTATCGCCCAATTTGAAATTAGGTTTTAAGGCCACGCCCAAAGTGATGCTTTGGTTCTCGGTTGGCGGCGGGTTGGGGTCGGTGACACGCCGTATAGCCGCAAGTCCTGGATTGTCATTTTCAGTCAGTTATCAAAAATAATCCTACCCGACACATGCAAACAATAAATACTACTCATCTGCCGAGGCGTACTGTTGCTGATGGGTTTCAACAAACTAGACAGAAGTCAGTCCCGCTTTGGTGGATTCGCCTAACCAATTACGAGTACTGGCCTTGGCTGGTGCTTTACATACCAGTATTGCCTATTTGGTTGTGGAATGCGCTCAGAACGCGGTCTTTGACCTATTTCACGGCGATCAATCCTGGATGGAAAGAGGGCGGGTTTTACGGGGTAGGGAAAAAGGCGATCTTAGATTTGGTACCGGCTAAGTACAAGCCCCAAACCACAATGGTTTCTATTGATGAAGAACCGACCTCACAAATTTTAGGGTTTGAATATCCACTGATTGCCAAGCCCGATATGGGCGAACGAGGCAATGGCGTTGCTAAGATACATACGATTGCAGAACTGATTGATTATCATAGAAATAGCCCCCAAAATTATATAGTCCAAGAGTACGTGTCTTATAAAACGGAATTGGGTATTTTATACAGTCGAATGCCTGGATCTGCCACAGGGATGATCTCTTCGGTGACGCTCAAAGCGTTTTTGAGTGTCACAGGTGATGGGGTGCATACTTTGGAGCAACTTGTGTTGGCTCAAGATCGTGCCCGCTTTCAAGCACCACGGCTGAAAGAAAAATACTCAAAAATTTGGTACGATATATTGGCTCAAGGGCAAAAACTAGAGTTGGAAAGCATCGGCAACCATTGTCGAGGTACTCGTTTTATCAATGCCAATTACCTGATCAATCCGCAATTGAATCAAGTGTTTGACCACATTGCCAATCAGATACCGGGCCTTCAATATGGCCGTTATGATTTGCGTGTAGCCAATATTGATGACTTGTATCAAGGTAAAAATATCAGAATAGTAGAGTTGAACGGGGTGAATGCCGATCCTGCCCATATTTATGACAACCGACATGGTTTGTTTCATACTTTTAAGGATCTGGTTTGGCATTGGCTCAGAATAGGGGATATTGCAAAGCATAACCTGCGCCAAGGAATCCATGCATCGGGGAACAGAATTGTTTGGAAAAACCTAAAAGAAAGAAATTTTTAAAGGAAAGAACCATTTGTGATACTTCTGTGATAACCAACCTGCATCTTTGTACCATCATTTAAAAATCTAAATTATTTAGTATGAAAAAGTTACTTGTTTTAAGCCTTTCTTTTTGCTTGTTTATGATTGCTTGCAAAAAAGACACCATCGAAACCATTGAGACACCTGTGACTACTGACCCTACCGATGTCACGCTTTCTACTGGTACATTCGTCAGTTCGGCTCATCCTACCTCTGGCACTGTAAAACTAATTAAAGATAAAGACAACAACAAGTTTTTGGTATTTGATACCTTCAAAACCGATGCCGGCCCCGACCTTAGGGTCTATCTTTCAGAAGACAAGGTGGCTTCGTCTTATACAGAACTCACGAGCGATGTAAAGAATGGAAGTTATAAACTAGCGGTACCAGCGAACATAGATACTGGAAAACAAAAATTTGTATTGATCTGGTGCAAGCAATTCTCCGTTTTATTTGGAAGCGCAGAACTAAAGTAAGGATTGTTTCGTATATTAAAACGGAGTCTGAATATTACATATAAATCAATAGTAACACATCATGTTATCATCTATATCACACTCCATACTTGACCAACTCAGCGAATTATTGAGTGGCTTGTCTTCGGAGGAATACTCCAAACAATTGGCCGTTTTCAATGGCAGCAGTATAGGAGGCCATACTCGGCATGTTATTGAGTTTTATGATTGCCTAATTAAAGGTATGTACAATGGAACGGTCAATTACGACGAACGGGAACGGGATCTAGCCATACAACAAAACAGGGATTATGCCATCCACGTTATTGATCATTTGAAGCAAAAAATGATGGATCAGGATGTATTGGCTAAAAAAATACACTTGAAGGCTCAATTTGGAGAACACACTATGTTGATTCCAACTTGTTGGGAACGGGAAGAAGCCTATTTGATTGAGCATTCAATTCATCATTTTGCTTTGATCAGAATCGGTGTTCAAGAGAACTTTCCTACAGCAAACATCACTTCTGATTTTGGGTTGGCCTATTCTACCATCGCTTATCGGGAACAAAAGACTTCACAAAGTCAAACAAACTAATCATGTGCGTACTCACTTTTATACCGCACCCGGATGGACAAATCACCATCACGCACAATCGTGATGAACACATCAGTCGGTCTGAGGCGTGGCCGCCTCAAGAATGGACAGTCGCCAACACAAAGGCTATTTTTCCTAAAGATCCCTCAAGTGATGGTACTTGGTTTGCGCTACATGAGGATTGGGTATGCTGCATGTTGAATGGAGCCTTTGAGCGACATGAACGCCGGTCAAATTACCGAGTCAGTCGAGGTACGGTGATCCTCCAATTTCTAGAATATTTGAATATCAGCCATTTTACCCATGCTTTTGATGCTTCTGGTATGGAGCCCTTCACATTTATTGGTTTTGATTTAAAAAACCGTAAAATATATCAAATCGTATGGGATGAGCGGATCTTGCATCAGCACAGTTTTTCATTTGCAGAGCCCCACATTTGGTCATCTGCTACACTATACAATGCCGCTGTTCGTCAATCACGCAAACATATTTTTGAACAGTTTGTAGCGGATGACCCCGATAAGGGTGCTATCATGGATTTTCATCACCTGTATGCTGATCAGGATCTTGGCAGTGGTTTTAAAGTCAATATAAACGACCAAATCCATACCGTGGCTATTACTCAAGTAAATGGCCATCACCATGCAATGAAGATTCACTATGAATCGTTTTATGAAGACGAGATTTTATTTATCTAAGTACGCATTAATTTTATTTTTATTATGAAATATACCCTATTATTGTTCTTGGCCTGTGTCCAGTTTTCTTATGCACAACCTAATTACACCCCATACGACTCTTTGTTGCAAAAACATGTCAGCAAAAGCGGTAAAGTCAACTACAAGGCCATCAAAGCCGATCAAAGCATGTTAGATAGCGTGGTGATGGATTTTCAATACCACGCGCCTCAAGACACTTGGGCTAAAAATGAAAAATTGGCTTATTGGCTCAATACTTACAACCTTTTCACAATCAAATTGATCGTGGACAATTACCCTGTCAAGAAAATCACCGATCTGGATGGGGGCAAAACCTGGGATGTAAAACGCATAGAAATTGGAGATAAAAAATATTCCCTTAATCAAATTGAAAATGAGATCATCCGCCCTCAATTCAAAGATCCGCGTATTCACTTCGCTATCAACTGCGCGGCAAAGTCTTGCCCGCCCCTATATAACCAAGCCTTCACTGCCGATAATGTCCAATCATTTTTGAGCAAACGTACCCGTCAGTTTGTGCGCTCCAAAGCCAACGAACTCAGCGAAACCAATGTAAAGGTGTCTAAAATATTTGATTGGTATAAAGCAGATTTTAGCGACCTTGTTGCGTTTTTAAATAAATATGCAACCGTCAAAATAACAAAAGATGCCCAAGTCGAGTACTTGGATTATGATTGGAACCTAAACAACTGAAAGACAAAGGGTTAACTAAATCAACGTAGCATGAAAGTAATCATCATCGGCAATGGCGTGGCTGGCACCAACGCAGCACGGCATATTCGCAAATTGTCGGAGCATGAGATTGTTATGATCTCTGAAGAGACCTTGCGGCCATACTCCCGTACAGCACTTATGTATGTGTATATGGGGCATATGAAACAAGAAAATACCGAACTATATGAAGACTGGTTTTGGGAAAAAAACCGGATTCAAAGGGTATTTGGAAGGGTAAACAAAGTAGATGCCACGGCTAAAAGCCTTTCCTTGAGTACTGGAGAAACCTTAACCTACGACAAACTTATTATTGCCACGGGATCAAAATCTAATAAGTTTGGCTGGCCCGGTCAAGACCTAAAAGGCGTACAAGGTTTGTACCATTTGCAAGATCTGGAAGGTATGGAAACCTATAGTCCGGGCTTGAAACGCGCCGTCATCGTGGGCGGAGGTTTGATCGGTATTGAAATGGCCGAAATGTTTCACTCCCGCAACATACCCGTAACTTTTTTGGTACGCGAAAACAGTTTTTGGAATCCAGTACTACCAGCCGAAGAAAGCAGCATGATCAATCGACATATGGTAGAACACCACCTTGATCTACGCCTAGAAACAGAGTTGAAAGAAATCATTTCAGATGACCAAGGCCGTGCATCGGCGGTCATCACTAATCACGGCGAGCGTATAGATTGCGGGTTTGTGGGTCTTACCGTAGGGGTGAGTCCTAATATTGATTTTCTGAAATCAACCCCTGCCGAGCCTAGTGTGGATACAGATCGTGGCGTACTCGTAGATGAGTACCTGACAACTTCCAACCCTGATATTTATGCCATTGGCGATTGCGCCCAACTGCGCGCGCCTCAGGCGGGTCGCCGCCCCATAGAAGCCATTTGGTACACTGGCCGCATGATGGGCCAGACGGTAGCACGTACTATTTGTGGACAGGCTACCAAGTACGTCCCCAAATTATGGTTCAACTCTGCCAAATTTTTAGATATTGAGTATCAAGTATATGGGGATGTACCTACTAGAGTACCAGAAGGCATCAAAAGCCTTTATTGGGAACATGAGTCTGGCAAAATGTCTATTCGCATCAATTTTGATGCCGCTACCAAGGCCGTCAAAGGATTTAACCTCATGGGAATCCGCTACCGTCATGAAGTTTGCGAAAAATGGATCCTAAATAACATTTCTATCGAATCAGTATTGAGCCACTTATCAATGGCCAACTTTGATCCCGAATTTTTTAAAATGTACGAGTCCGCTTTGGTGCAACAGTACAATCAAGAGACCAATAGCCAACTACAATTAAAGTCCACCCGTTCACTGGATAAGGTACTTTCTTTTTTACGTTCCTAAAATATACCAACTTCGTTATGCAATCTAAAGATACTTCACTCGCCCTCATCGAAACCACCCAACTCACCAGCCTTCAGAAACTTTTTGCGGCCATCGGCGGAGCCGGAATATCCGTATTTCTCATTGCTTGGACATCTGTACTAACCCTATCATCCACAGTGTTTTGGACTGCCTTGGTGGCTTTGGCCGTTGGTATAGTGGGTTATGGCTACTACACCTATATGCCGACTATACCGGGCATCAAAAACAATGGGGTTATGTTTCGAGGACTCAACAATCGAGGCATTTTGGGCTACTTGGTTGCCGTACTGCTCACTGGGTTTTACGTTTGTTTGTACTGGTTTCCCGAATATTTGAAAGGATTGATCGCTCTTTTTGAGCCATTAAGCCAAGCCGTGCGCCATCGCCCGTCCGATCAGTGGTTTGTATATGGTAGTTTTTATACCTTGGCCGTACTGTTATTGGGGGCAAAATTCATATTCAAATACCGCCACAATAAGTACCAGATGGTGCGAACCTTGTCCGTCATGTTCTTCCAGTTGGCGTTTAGTTTCATCATACCTGCTTGGATGCTGATGATGAATCAACCGGAGTTTTATTTTACTTATTTCTGGCCTCTAAAATACGATTACTTGTTTCCAAGTACCGTACAATGGCTGACCAGTAGTTCACATATAGGCGTATTTCTGGTGTTTTGGGGCGTGATGATGTCTTTAGTTGCCACCCCAATATTGACCTATTACTTTGGCAAACGGTGGTATTGCTCTTGGGTATGCGGGTGCGGGGCTTTGGCCGAAACGGCCGGCGATTCGTTTAGAACCTTAAGTGACAAATCAGTAAAGGCTTGGAAAATAGAACGTTACCTGATATATAGTGTCTTGGTATTCATTACCATCACCACCATTTTGCTTTGGGTCAATTCATATATGCAGGGCGGTATTTTTGGGTCGGCTTCCCTCACAGTCAGTAAGACTTATTCATTCTTGATAGGATCCATGTTTTCAGGCGTGATTGGCACTGGTTTTTACCCTATTTTTGGCAATCGGGTCTGGTGTCGTTTTGGATGTCCACAAGCGGCTATTCTGGGTATTATTCAGAAATATTTTTCACGTTTTCGCATCACCACCAATGGAGGCCAGTGCATCAGTTGTGGTAACTGCTCTACTTATTGTGAAATGGGAATAGATGTGAAAGCCTATGCCCAAAAAGGGCAAGACATCATACGTGCTTCTTGTGTAGGTTGTGGTATTTGCTCGGCGGTATGTCCGCGTGGGGTATTGCGTCTTGAAAATGGATCGGTGGATATTTCAGAGCGTGCCACCGAACTTCGTGCCTTGCACATTACGAATGATGGCGTGAAGTTGGGTTAGAAATAAATTTTCAGAAATGAAGGGGGGGCTGTCCTATGTCCATTAGTATAGAACAGCCCCTCATAGTTTTAAACTACAATTTTACCCCTCGAAGCACTTTGCTGAATGCTCCGTCAGAACTAACAATTTTGACAAGGACAATTCCTGCCGGTACCGATTCGGCGGGGAGAATGGCTTGCTCTGAGTGTGCACTCCAAATTTGATGGAGTATTAAACGACCCTGTATATCAAAAACCTGTACTAATACATCGGATTCAAATTCTTGATCCGTATTAATGACTAGTTTGGTATTAAATGGATTGGGTAGAAGGTACACTTCTGTTTCATTACTAGCACTATCATATGCTCGCGGCGAAGTGGGCATATTTTCATACGCAACTGTTTTTATTTGACTGATAGATTCAGGTCTCATGAACCCTGGGAGTACAGTAATTGTAAATACACAATAACTTATATTGCCAGCAGCATCAACTGCTTTATACGTGATTTGGTGCATCCCAATTTCAAATGCTGAATTACACTCCGCATTGACCTTTACTTTTACTGTTTCATTGCAATTGTCAGTTACAATTGGCATTGTCCACGTGACATTTGCCGTTGTCTGATTTCCAGCATACACTGTAATGTCAGGTGGACAGCTGGTAAACACGGGTGGCTCACTGTCTTGAATCATATAAACTGTAAACGTACAGTATACTTTTGATTTTTTACCTGTTAACAGGTCAACCACAGTGGCTACGTATTTGATAGCATAACTACCAGGAGCGGCTACTAACGAACCGTATGAAGGGCCACTGGTTTGAGTCAGGGTAAAATTAGTACACCCTCCCGTGGTTGCAGCAATCGGTTGTGGCCAAGTGATGGGCTCATATCCGTTATCGTCACAATCAACAATAGTGACATTGTCGGGGCATGTTGAAAAAAACACGGTGCATTGAGCAGCGGTATCCTGAGGGTAGAGTACTGAAAAACAGCTCCACAACAGGAGTGGGATGCCTCGTTTTTGAAATATTTTTTTGTAGAACATAAAAAAAAATTGATGTGAAAAAATAAATATTGAAAATCTTAAAACCAATCAGTTAGCCAGCAAAATTCATCACAATCAATACCTAGATAACAATTTGCTGTCACTGTAGATCCTCCTTTAACTACCCTATGGGTTGAAATAAGACTATTGGTGCGTGAGCGGAATCTACCATTAATGTGCTGCCTATATTTTGCTTTGGTTTTATTATAATTGATTTCAGTTTGACTAACTGTGCTGGGTACCTTACAGTTACAGTGAGTATCCCTTTTGTAGATAGTCCCATTGTGGGAGGCTTCTATTTCATCGGCCTTTGATCCCTTCCAATATCCAATTCCAATGATGGTTTTGTGCACTTTGAGTTTAGTTTTCACTTTAATGTGGTGAATCAATGGCAACTGCCGTTGAACCATGTTGTGTTTCATTCTATAGTCTTTTCCGCCCTCCGAAAATCCGATTGGATCTGGGCGGTGTGCATCATTTTTAGCACAACATTCAAGGATGACATCAAATGTCTTGGTTATGGTACAGGTGCCGCCTGTCGGACAATGGCCTTTGAAGGTAATTTGGTGTGTCCCTGCGTTAAGTCTCAGTACTTTCCGATCCTGATAACCATCCTCATCTGGCCAACTAGAGAAAGGCCAAGGAGCGCAATTTGCACCTCCAGCGCATAGGAAAAAGCCTAGGGTGCAATCTACTCCTGGGGGCAATGTCCATTCTCCCGGTACATTGGCTTGACAGATCACTTTGCCATCAGGGCAAACCACTATATCAAAACCAACTTCGCATGGCTCTATCACAACCTGAATATATGTTACAGTAGAACAAGGCTGTGGAGTACTATTGTCTATCATAGTTAATGATAACTGATAGGTTGCTCCATCTTTACACTTGACGTTTTGGTAAATATGTGAGTGGTTGATTTGGGTTTCATTGGTGGTGTCCTGCTGACCATCACCAAAATCCCAAATATATTGAATTGGGCATATGCCTCCTGTGGATAAGTTGGTAAAAGTGACATTGATATTAGTCACATCAACACCATGGCAATCTTCAGGGCACAATGCATACTCTTTCACCTCTACTCCCGGATGACATTCAGTAGTGAGTACCACTGTTTGTACAATAGGATGTGTACAACCATAAATATCCGTAATAACTAACTCTACAGTATAAGACCCAGGAGCACCAAAGTCGTATATGATGGTACTTCCAGAAGTTGGGAAGTCAGGTTTTCCCGTACATTGCCAAGTGTAACTTGATACGGTAAGAGGATCCGCAGCTCCTTGGGCGGTAAAGGCCACTTCAAAACCACATGGTTGACGAACTGTCGTGAATGAGGGACTAAATCCCGGAATGATTAGCATATTAGTGCTCTCACAAGTATCAAGTGTTGAACTATTAATGGCTAAAAGATTGACACTGTAAACTCCACTTACTGTGAGATCCATCGTAGGATTTTGGGTTGGAGCCAATGTAGGTGTAGTAGGCCCATTCACTGTCCAGGTATATGAATCAAACTCTGAAGGGCCGACCATGGTAACGTGATAAGTATTGATTCCCAGACAAGTTATATTATAATCGAAGGTACAACTACTTCTTTTATAGTCATCTTCTGGATCACAGCCCTCTTCATCCTCATCTTCTTCCCTAACCGCAAAAACGAATAGATTTTTATCATCCAACGAAGTTCTGGTTGTATATTGAGTCCAATCTTCATCTTCCTTAAAGTGACCGTTACAAGCAATTTCGATGGTTTGTCGGCATATTATATTATCGTATATATCAAACCATTCCACTTGTATATTGTGAGGATCAGTTTCACTAGATAAAAAAATCAAAAACTCATTGTCTATTGCATTTCCGTATGGTACCGCTGAGTTATCGGCCGGATACCAGTCAACATAGTTGGGGATATCCCCTCCTTGTGCCCAAGCATCTGGATCTGCACAACAAATCGTCGTTTCGCACATGGCAGAAACCCTGATCATTTTAATGATCTTTTTATCGTACAAGTTTATCAATTGCAAACTGTACGCACAGCATTTATCACCTTCTTTATCGGGAGATTGAACTGGGGAATTTTCATTTGAGTACATTGGAGTTGTGTTGCCATCTAGCGGGAACACCCCAAGAAGTGTCCATATGATTGCAATCATTCTAATTAAATTTTTGAATTGCTTTTTCATTGAAAAAAAATATTTTAAGTGAAAGAATGGCACAAAGGTGAAAGAGTGGTACAACTTCTACCAATTAGAAAAATTTGAGGTTTCTCGCAGTTTTCTTACAAAAAAAACAAAAAAAGGCATTAAAAAACCCCTTCATCAAAGCAGATGAAGGGGTAATTTTTTTTTGAAAATAATATCTAAGGGCTATTTATCAATTTTTACAACTCGGGTGGTTACTGGTATTTTATCAGGTTGGATGACTGTCAACCAATAAAACCCTGGTCTGAGTTGCGCTGTATTGATTGATACAGTACTAGTACTTGAGTATAGATCAGTAACCTCTTGTACTAAAACCAAGTGGCCTGCTGCATCAAATACCTGAATCGTGGCCACAACTGATTTGCCTTCTAAGGTGATTAAATCTACTTGAAGTAAATCATTAAAAGGATTAGGATATATCTCATCAATTAGTGAAACTTGATGATCTCTTCCTTTAATTTTTCCGTCAGCAGTAAGTTCACAGTAGGTGATTGCTGCTACAGATTCTCCACTAACGCAAAACTCTGTTCCATGAAAATGTATTCTAGAAGATCCCAAGTCATAATAAGGTAAAGGCAAGTTATTGATACCATGTATTTCTGTATTGAGCTCATTAAAGTCCATCCTGCAATTACCTACTATATTAACCACCCCTTCTTCTGCTATGAAGGATAATTCTGCGCCGTCAGTCAGCGAAACATTATAAACCCTAGGTAAAGTAAGGGGATAAAAACTGGATAAACTACTTGGGCAGATACCATCTATGGCTGCATTTGACTTACAGTCGCATGGATTGCCATTCATCATAACAATGAGATCTTCGATGATAACATACTCTATTTGGGTAGTTCCACAAACATCTGATCCTGAATCTGGGCATAAATAACAAACTGTAATTTCATATTTCATCCCAGGGATTAATCCATTGATAAATAAAGATGCACTATACGTGAGCGTATTGATAATGGTTGTCCCATTTTCATCTACTACTTTGACTTTATATTTGGGGATTTCCTGTATCGGATCCCAAAAAATAAGTGCTTTCCCATTGGGCAAAAATTCAACCTGAATATTGGTTACTGGCGGACATATGTTTTCCAGTTGATACTTACCAATATTTGATGGTAGTGTATTGTTATCATTTCCTTTGGAGAATGAGGACAAAGGGTTTGCTCCTAAAGATAGGGATACAAAGGTGAAAATGGTAAAAAAGGCGATTTGACTAAAAGTTCTGACTGTCATTGTAATAAAAATTAATAAGTGAAAAGAACACATGCATGATAAGTACTTTTGCAAGGCACTTTGTGCTGGAATAATGGATTTCCAGTAAGGCAGGATAAAGTTCCGTCAATATTAATTAACAGACCTGTTAGATTTTTTGTCATTTTTTCGGAGAATGGAGATACCTTTGAGAAAAAATCTTCATATACCGCATATTTTATTTCACTTACTATGTTTGATAGCAAGCTATTGGAGACAATACGCGTGATGAATTCGAGCGAAGTTTTAGAATTTATGGAATCTCCTTACTACCATGATCGGCGAGTACGGAAAGAAATCACACAACTATTTGAATATATTATAGAGGATCATCCAGATTGTTCTCGAGGATTATTGTCGAAAGAAGCAACCCATCGGCATCTTTTTGGAGAGAAGCCCTATGGCGAAAATCGCTTGAACCATATCATGACAGGACTCTTGAGATTACTCGAATCATATATAATTGCAAAATTTTCACACATCCATGATGAAACTGAGCAAATGTTTGCTTTGGCTCGGTTTTATCAAGAGCGTGACTTGCATAGCCGATTTGATGCCACTATTGGCCGCTTAGAGGAGGTTCTGCAATCTATAGTGGCAGAAGATGAAGATGTTTTATGGAGGAAATATCAGGTAGAATACCTTAAGCACCTTCAAAGTGGCCTTTACCACCAACGCAACACTGACCTTAATTTGATTCCAGCATTAAGTGTTTTAGATTCTTATTACATTGCCCAACGCCTCATCCTTTCGGCTGGATTACTTACTCAAAAACAATTAGCCAAGGTAGATACTTCCCAAACTATGGTGATTTATGAATTAATGTCAAATTGGGGGGACTTTGCTGTAGAAACCGCTCAAAAGCCACTAATTCAAGCCTATTACAAATTGTTGCCATTGCTAACAGACGAAGCAGACATGCCGTATCTTGTTGGCTTTCGAAATACAATCAATCAGTTTAGAAAAAATTTGTCTCCCATACATCTAAAGGGGTTATTCACAGCGATTAGAAATTTCTTAGTCAATAAATACAATAATGGGGATAGCGAAATCCTCCCCTTACTTTTTTCTAATTTACAAGATGAATATGAACAAGGCTTTTTGCACGAGCCCAATGGTATGATGAGGGCGAGTACTTATCAGAATGTAGTTACTACGGCTCTGAAACTGAAATATTTTGAATGGACAAGGTCATTTATGAATAATTGTAGTCAGGTAATAACAGGTACAGCCGATCCAGAAAATGTAATTTTGTTCAATGAAGCCAATTATTCTTTTCATATAGGTGATCATGATATGTCCCTAGATACTGGGTTTCATTTACAAAAAAATGACAACTTTGTTTACAATCTAGCATCCCGTCGTCTAGAAATCAAAATTTGGTTTGAAAAAGGCGATTTAGATATGGCAGAATATCGCCTCAATGCACTGAAGTCTTACCTGTTTTCAAATAAAAAAAATATTCCAGATCAAATGAAACGTAACAATGATGATTTTGTAGATATTTTTCGCCAATTGATGAGTCCACGAAACATGGGTAACCCTAAGCGTATGGCTGCCCTAAGGGAAAAATTTAGCAATGACCGAAAGAACATTGCAGAACGAGAGTGGTTTTTAGAAAAACTGGACGCATATAAATCACCAAGTTAATCCACCTCATCTCACTTAAAGCGGGTTGATCTGTTTTTCATGATTCTGATGCGTCTATCCAGACGAGACTAATCCTTTGAAAATTTAATCACGTCTGGATAGATGCACTCCAATCATCACATTTTCAACAACTTAAAGGTGCTCAATTTCCCAGATTGACTAATCTGCAACACATAAGTACCGACAGGTATATCAGACACCGATGTGCGGCTGTGGGCAAGATTTTGTTCGCGCCATTGGCGTAGTACTTTCCCGTTCATATCTGAGATAACTAAGTCTGCCATGCCCGAAAGTGGCTCTTTAGCCCGAATATCAAGGATATCAGAAACCGGATTTGCAATAGCAAAGTGGTCGTCTTGAGCCACCACTTCGGGCACATTAGAAATCAACAAAGTGCTATCCAAAATAATGTTTTCGTCGCCAGTCTGGTACACTGCTACCGTGGCAAAGAGAAACAACATTTCATTGGTGGTTTTTTCGCCCCACGTCACGTCTTGGGGCGGAGAAAATGGTTGCTGCGGGTTATTGATGGTATTGTCGTAGGTGACTTCCGCCCGACATTTATAATTGACTTTCAGTCGCGCTGGTTTGCGCAACGTATAAGTGCTTTGCCAGTAAAAATCCCACTTGGGGATATTAATAAGTGGCAGCGTATCAGTTGAGTTAGACCTATATGCATAAGCCTTAAAAGATTTGCCAAATATGTGCGCATGGGGTGTAAGCGTGAAAAGCGACAGCGATACAGGTGCAATATCTGATATTTTACCCTCCGAAATTAAGGTGCGTTCCGTATTGGCGGGGATCAAAAATGGAGGATTTAATAGCCCATAAGTTGAGTCAGCCGATGTCAGTGCTGCGTAGTACAACTCACGAGGCGTTCCCGGTGTGAGGCGGAGATTCACCACTGTACCTTCGTCGGTTTGGTTCAGGTGACCCGGCGCAAAGTGTATTTCCACAATATAATAACCATTGGCAGGGATTCGATAACCAAAAGTGGGAGGCATCTTGATGGTCGTACCACCAGGTGTCCATTCTGCAATCAGCGATGCATTTTCAGTGATGCCACCTACCATACCATTGGTTGACCAACCTGGGCCAGGGTCTGCTTGATCTTTGAGCAGCGGCTCATTGGTGGGGTCGGTATAAACGACAATGTGGTGAATAATGGCATCATTTCCGGGCAAAAACTCCACCTCATTGAAGAATTTATCGACAGAAAGCCCCGTAGGAATCGCAAAAGCCCTATAAATATCCTGCTCTTGAAATATAGTAAACTGAGGCGTCTCTAACTGAATATCCACGCTGGTCAATTGACTGCCATTCTGAAAATTTGGGAGTGGCGGAGCCTCTGAAAGATTGCCCGGCAGTTGAGCCCCATTGACCCAATCAGCAATGGTCTGTATTTGAGCATCCGTCAAGTAATTTTCATCCTTAAAATGGGTATAACTTGGCAATGCCCGCCAAGGGGGCATATTTCGCGATTCCACGGCCTCCAATACGATATCGGCACTGTTCTGAGCATCCGTCCAGGTTTCGAGCGGGAAATCGCCCACACCACCCGCCCTATGGCAAGATACACAGTGTTTGTAAAGAATAGGGGCAATATCTGCCGCCCAATTGGGCGATTGTGCTTGCAACACAGGAGTTGCGAATGGCAATAAAAGCCAGAATAATTTTAACCGAATCATAATTTTTAGACTGATCGTGAAGTAATTAATGGTTTGACCTAACGTTTCAAGGTTGGTTATTGTTGGGTGGAATCCTTCTTAAGACACTTAAAGGTTGATATACCCTTAGTGTCAAACGTTGGTTCATTTTCGCTGCAAAAATCAGCATATAAGTTATGACCTGCGTTCCAAATTATAAATTAGGGCAAATATTTTTTATTTTTTCTTCAATCACTTGCCGTTCGGCAGGCAAGAGTACCAAATCCAATGCTTTTTGATAACACGCAAGGGCTGCTGTTACGTCATTGTTTTTCACATGAAAATCACCCAAAGCCGTATGGTAGAGATAATTATGGTCTAGGTCGGCTATTTTTGAAAGGGAATCAATGCCCGCCCGAGCCCCCTCTGAAAACCCCCTTACAATGGCTCTGTTGAGTGCAACGATCGGAGAAGGATTGATCTGCATGAGCAATTCATAGCAGTAAAAGATGGCCTGCCAATTGGTTTTGTCGAAACTAGGAGCCGCGATATGGTAAGACGCAATGGCGGCTTCCAAATGGTATTCACTGAGATCATTGCCTTGGTTGGCATCGTGAAAATGTGCGTATCCTAAACCTATCAGGGCTTGATTCCAGCGGCTACGGTCTTGGTTTTCTAGCAGTACAATCTGACCTGCATCATTCAAACGAGTTTCGAGCCGCGAGCCTTGAAAACACATCAGGGCTTGGAGTGCGTGGGTTCTGGGCAAGTTGCCATTGGGGTGACTGGCCAATAAACTACCCAAGCGTAGGGCTTCCCTACAAAGGTCAGGGCGGATCACAGAGGATTCAGCACTTGATTTGTAGCCCTCATTAAACAGCAAATAAATGGCCTGCAACACAGCATCCAACCGAGGTGATAGGGCTTCACCCGTAGGCACTTGTAGTAAAAGTTTGTCCAGCCTTATTTTTTCTTTAGCCCTAAAAATTCGTTTAGAAATAGTGTCTTCCGGTTGTAAAAAAGCAGCCGCGATCTCCTTGGTACTCAGGCCACCAAGCGTCCGCAGCATCAGTGCCAGTTGCGACTCTATTGGTATAGCAGGGTGGCAGCAGGCAAACATCATGCGCAATTGCGCATCTTGGATTTCGTGGTCAAGAAAAAAATCATCCAGCCATTGGTCAGGAGATACATTTTGGGCGGCCTCTATTTGGAGGTTTGGGGCTAGTTTTGCTTGAAAATTGCGTTCACGCCGCAAAAAATCAATGGTTTTGTTTTTGGCCACTCGATAAAGCCATGCTCGGGGATTGTCGGGCAAGCCATGTAATTTCCATGCCTCCAAGGCTGCAATCAAGGTCTCTTGCACAATATCTTCCGCGATAGCCACCTGAGGAAGCCCAAATAACCGAACCAACACAGAAAACATCTTCCCCGACTCGTGCCGGAAAAGATGCTCTGTTGTTTCGTGTATGTGATTTGTATTTATGATATATAATTATTTGATTGGCAATTAACCGTAAACCAAAATTTTACGTACCTCTACCGTGCCTTCATGGTTGTATATTGGGCATCCGTAGGAAAGTTCCACGGCCTCCTCCATACTATCCGCATGTAGCATCAAATAACCACTGACCAACTCTTTGCCCTCCGTAAAGGGGCCATCAGTCACCACTTTTTTAGAGCCTGTCACTACTTTACCCGTAGGCTCGAGCGCATCAGAAGATATGAATTTACCTTGGGCAGCAATACCACCGATCCAAGTGTTCCATAACCCTAGTTCTGCTTGCATATCTTCGGGCGACATATCTGCATAATTATCATCTATTGCAGGGACTGTGTGAAAAACCAACATGTACTTATCCATTTTTTTAATAGTTTGATTTGTGAAAAAATTTAGACCTGTGTTTGATTTAAAACAAAACACGTACCGATGTCGAATGAGTTGTGGAGGATCGGACAAAGGAATAAGTTTTTTTTGGAAACGCACCTACTTTGTGATATTTTCGTGATACTTCCACCCCACCTTTGTGCCATTAAATAACTAAATAGTTGATAAAAAATGAAACAAATTCTGTGTTTTACGCTCTTGATTGCCCTATGTTCATCTTGTGCTGTGGCCAATAAAAAAAATGACAACGCCCTCATCTTTAGTACAAAGGCTGATGCCATAGAAGGGTATGATCCTGTTGCTTATTTTAACGATAGCAAGCCCGTGAAAGGGCAAGACAATATTGTTTTGAAGTGGAATGATGCTACTTGGCATTTTGCTTCACTCAAAAATCGCGACCTTTTTCAAAGAGACCCCGAAAAATATGCCCCACAATATGGTGGTTGGTGTGCCTATGGTTGGGCTCAAGGTTATCCGGCCAAAATAGACCCCCAAGCATGGAGTATTGTAGATGGTAAACTCTACCTGAACTACGACCTTAACGTACAAAAGGACTGGAACCAGAAACAAGCAGCATATATTTTATCTGCCGATAAAAATTATGCAAAGGCTCACAAGGGAGAATAAGTTGAGCATAAAGGGCTTTAACGCCGCTGGCGAAGGGAGTGAGGGAAAAAGTGGAGGTGTTTGTGGGGTGGGATTGAGAGCACTCACCACAATACGGGCACATCGTAATCTGAGAAATGTGAGTCACGGGTCACCACAGTAAGACCTTCCATAGATGCTTGAGCAATCAACATCCGGTCGAAAGGGTCGCGGTGGTGGAAGGGAAGTTGTTCAATCAACAATATTTGGGCAGATGATACCGCCAAAATAATGATATTGCTTTCTTCTATTTCTTTGATTATTTGAGGAAGCGGTTTCAGCAGTTCTAATTTACCAATGCTTCTCTTGATGGCTATTTCCCAAAAAGAGACTATACTGACAAATTTGGCATTTCCCGAAGACTCTATCGCATTTATGGCCGTGAGACTAAGTTGTGAGTCGTTTTCACCAAACCAAATTAGTGTATGCGTGTCAAGTAATAGGTTCATTACATATATTCTTTGAAATCCTCTAAAGGTGCATCAAAATCTGCGGCCATAACGAAAGAGCCTTTTAGGAAACCAGCTATTAGTGTCTTTTGGATTGGCGGTGTTGAGCCTTGTTCCTTAGACAACGCTTTCCCCGAACTATTTAATGCGCTCACAGATGTCTTTTCCAACGCTGGTTTGGTCTCCGATGCGGAATCGGGTGGCGTTTCTGGCAGAGCGGGAGTCCGCTGATGTTGGTTGCGCTCCCGGCTCAGCAAAAACTCAATATAATCCAGCACCTGTTGTTGCAGGTGTTCCGGCAGCGCTTCAATTTTGGAATAAAATGCCAATGTGCTCATTTAACTGTCTTATTTAAACTACAAAGTAACGAAAAAAAATTCATTTCATAAAAAAAAATATTTTTCCTCGCGCTCATCCTCTATGCCGCCTTTCCCGCTGGCGAAGGGAGTGAGGGAGAAAGTGGAGATGTTTGTGGGGCGGGATTAGGGCAAATCAAACCATGTCGTATGGATTGATCATCGCCAGATTGGGAATCCTTTTAAAATCGGATTCATTTCGGGTAATCAACGACAATCCATGCACCCGTGCTGTCGCGGCAACAACGGCATCCGGCAGTTTGATTTTGTGCGTTTTGCGAAGGAAAATAGCTTCTTTTACAACGGCCTCACTTAACGGTAGAATTTCAACGGTGACCACCAATTCCTCAAATGGCAACAAATCAGCCGGGTTTGAGGGGTTAAAACCGAGCATTTCAATTTGATTGATGACCGAAATGGCAACTTCTGTTTCGATCATGTTGTCAAGCCAACCAATTGCTTTTGCTGGTAACGCCCCACTGATATATTCAATGGCCGCATTCGTGTCGAGTAGGTAGAGTATTAGTGCCATTCTGCCTGCATTTCTTTAAGTTGCTGGTGCAGTTGTTGCGCTGTTTCAGGAGAAATACGCCCTGAAAAGCGGCTTTTAGATTGTTTAGACTCATTTTTGTTTATGTTTTTTTGTTCTTGTACGGGCTTTTTGTTTACCTCTCGGCTCAACAAAAACTCAATATAATCCAGCACCTGTTGTTGCAGGTGTTCCGGCAGCGCTTCAATTTTGGAATAAAATGCTAATGTGCTCATTTTAACTGTCTTATTTTGACTAAGTACCAGAACAAGTATAATCCGTGGAATACAACGAAGAAAATTTAATGAAAGTAATAAACTGTCCTATTCTAACGCAAAGTTATGCAAAAACATTCATTTCATCAAAAAAATATTCAAAAAACAGGAAACATTCAATTGTTTTTTCACTTTTCTAGGTGGCCTAACTACGTACATCGAAAAACATACCGCCGCAACCTATCCAAAGAAAGTATAGACTCTTCTCACTTTTCTGGCTTTTCTTTGCATCCAAACATGGACTCAAATACAGTTTCTGGCCTATTGCCGAATTGTCAAAATCAATCATGTCACCGATGCGAAAATCCTTTTTTTTGAATGCCTTCATTCTTTTGTTTCTTATTTCAGGTGTAACAGGTTGCAAATCGCAATCCCTCCCTAAAATGAACGGAGTGACCGTAGTAGCCTCCCGCGATTCATTCACCACCAATCCCATGGATTATATCAATACCGTGGGAGCCAATTGGATCGCGGTAGTGCCTTATGCATACTCCACACTGGGCGAACCGAGTGTCCGCTACGATAGCACCCGTATGCACTGGGGCGAAACCCCCAAAGGCGTACGCGAAACAATCCGGCTGGCCCATAAAAGTGACCTAAAAGTCATGCTGAAACCTCAAGTATATGTGCCGCGCAGTTGGCCTGGCAATCTTGATTTCGGCATTGACACCGCATACCAACAGTGGGAAAAGGAGTACGGCACCTACATAATGCTCATGGCGCATATCGCGGAGCAAACCCAAGCAGAATTGTTTTGCATCGGGACTGAATTCCAGATACTATCCGTCAAACGCCTCGACTATTGGTATCAACTCATTGCTGAAATCCGACAAGTGTATCATGGGAAACTTACCTATTCGGCCAATTGGACAGAATGGCAGTCCGTGAAATTTTGGGATCAACTTGATTACATTGGCCTAAGTGCTTATTTCCCCTTGGTGGAAGGCTCCACACCTCTGGTGGATTCTTTGGTCAAGGCATGGATACCGATCAAAGCAGATCTATTGCGCTGTAGCGAATCTTATGGAAAGCCTATGCTATTCACAGAGTACGGATATTTGCCTACCGATGGGTGCGGGTGGCGCAACTGGGAAATAGAACCCCTCATACGATCCAAATCAGTGGCGGCCAATGAGCAAGCCCAAGCCAATTGTTATATGGCACTACACCAGACCTTCCAAAAAGAGCCTTGGTGGGCCGGTGGATTTTGTTGGAAATGGTTTCCCAATTATCAAAAAGGGGACGACCGATTTATATGGGATTATTCGCCCCAGGGCAAAATGGCGGAGCAGGTGTTGGAGTCTTGGTTTAAGTGAGTTGTTTCATATAATTTAGCAAGTCAAGAATATGTTGCTGAGTGTGGCTATGAAATATTAGTTCTGTCATTGTTACAGTGTCTTAGTGTAAGTTCTTAGCGAACGCAATGATAGCCAAAGCCACCATTAAAGCCACTACGGCCACGGCTGCGAAAATACCATAAGCATAGGCTCTTTCTTTTTTCCCAAAAAGACCACCTCCTATAAGTATTGCGATGCCTGCAAATGGATAAACGCCTATGCTGGATGTCTCCACCAAACCATAGCCTACACCTAGTGTGGCGAGGGCTCCGATGAGCGTTTTTGCCCAATTAGGAAGTTGACTATTCATGTATTTTTATTTTAAGTATTTAGAAATTTTATGAGATAAAACATTCCTATATTTTACCTAATCGTTTCAATTCCCAGAAGCATTTTGCAGTCGCATTTATATCTACTGCTGCGTTGTGTGCTTCTTCAAAATTTGTCTTAAAAAGTTTAAAATGAAGTTCACTTAATTTGGGCCACTTATATCCATACGGCCCGTCAATTGCACAAAAATTCGTTGATTTCTCCATGGTGCAAATTTTGTTTTTTGCAGGAATACTATTTGGCATATTATTTCTCAATAGTTCTGCACCAACAATTTTTTCGTCAAAACTAATATTATGAGCGACAAGATATTTTGCTTGATTAATAAGTTTCTCAAACTCCTTTAATACAGTTTGCAAATTCTGTCCTTCTTTAATAGCCTTTTCAGTGCTAATTCCGTGAATTTTAGAAGAGTCAAGGGGAATTGTAAAACCTTCTGGCTTTATAATACAGTCACCGCTTGATATTTCATTTCCTGCGGTGTCATAAACCAGCCAAGCAAGTTGTACAAGTCTTGGCCAATTATTCAAATCGGATACTGGTGCTTTCCAATTTTTTGGAAGTCCCGTTGTTTCGGTGTCAAAAAATAAATACATTTTTTAAGTTTAAATATGTTGTGCTATTTTGCTCCCATTTTATTTCCTTTTGCATCGTGTGTCACTTCTGCAAGGCCAAGGGCTTCCATTAGGAACATACATTCAGTTTTATTTTGTTGTTTATGCTTGCTTTTAACGGTTTGGGGCTTGCGAAGGTGTGGGGAAAGAATTCCTTCTGCCCCAATTTTGGCAAACCTATTGAACAAAACTTACATAACGCCCGTGTAAAGGTATCATTGTTTTTCTATCTTGTCGTATTATTCATAATAAAATTTTGCGCGATATGCCAAAAAAGTTAAACGACTGATCAAGGTCTTTGAGTCCAGTAATCCGGCCTTCATCGCTACTAAATTACCTTTGCTTTTAGTTTGCATAACAACGCATTAAATGAAGGCAATTCATTGCAAAGTGACTTTTTTTTAAAACTGTAAACCCAAAACTGTGTTAAACTAAAGGTATAAATGCTATAAACGCAATTCCCCCTTGGTTTGGCTGTAAATTCAGATTTTTCATATGTAATTATTGGCGCTGGTGCCGCTGGTCTTTGGCTGGCAGATGCACTGTTGCAGTCTGGGTTATTGACCCACAATACACTTTGTATTGTAGAATCCGATGAAATAAAAACCAACGATAGGACTTGGTGTTACTGGGCAAAAACGCCTTTAGCACCCTTAGAAATGGTGAGTAAAACGTGGGAGCAGACTTTGAACCCCGGCCAACTTGACAACATGTCAAATTTGGCACCTTATAAGTACTTTCATGTGCGGAGTGAAGACTTTTATCGGTCTATCAAGCATAGACTTTTAAAGAATCCAAATGTTTGTTTTAAAACAGACACTGTACTTTCGGTGCAGCAACAGGGGCAAACCGCTATGGTGAAAACCCAAACTGCGACTTGGCAGAGTAATTACGTGTTCACTTCGGTAGATTTTCCTCTAGCGCTGCCCCCACAACAGAAAAAAAACGATAATTTGTTTTTGTTACAGTCTTTTGTGGGCTGGCGTATCAAGACCGAACGCCCCGTTTTTGACGAAGCGCAATTGACACTGATGCGTTTTGACATAGCCCAAAGCGGCAACACACAATTTCTCTATCTATTACCTTATTCAGCCACCGAGGCACTTGTAGAAATAACGCGATTTGGTGAAAAGAACTTGCCCTACGGTTTAGCCGAAACGATACTCCATGATTTCTTGCAATCGCAACAAATCGGGTATCAGACCTTAGAAACTGAAATAGGAGCCATTCCCATGACCCCAGATTTTGATGTTTTCAATAAGTTTCATGCTGCACAAGAGCGAATTATATCCATTGGTACCATAGGAGGTGCCATAAAACCATCTACGGGCTACGGATTTACCCGCATGCACGCTCATGGTATGGCCATAGCCGAGGCGATAAAGACAAATTCGACCTTGCCAACCCTGCATCGCAATTGGCGATTTAGAATGTACGATATCCTCTTGTTGCGAATCTTGAAACACCGTCCAGAAGAGGGGAGCATTATTTTCATGCGTCTCTTTAAAACACAACCAATCCAGCGCGTTTTTCGTTTTTTAGACGAAAAAACAAGCATTTGGGAGGAAGTCCAGATCTTTTCAAAATTACCTATATTCCTCTTTCTAAAAAGTCTGTTCAATAATTTTAAGTAAATGCAATACGTAAACAGTTCATTATTTAAGATGCAGATACTGCTTCAACTGGGTTTAATTGCACTATTCTTGTTTTTACAACCAGACCTAACGTATCAGGCATATTTTGCTGGCTTGTGCTTGTGCACTGTGGGGATTCCACATGGAGCCAACGATTTTTTATACCGCAGCGACAAGAGCGCGATGGGTTTATTTCGTTTTGTCATTCTATATGTGGGTATTATGGGGGTTTACCTCGGGCTTTGGTTTCTTTTCCCTGTGGCGGCCTTGGTATTTTTTCTCATTTTCTCCATTCATCATTTTGGTCAATCAAATTTTGAGCACCCCAGTTGGCACTATGCTCCTGCAGTGTTTTTAGGGGCTTGGGTACTTTTTTTTCCTATTCTTCTACACAGCGACGTTAGTATTGAGATACTAGAAACGATGATCCATCAAAAGATCAGTGTATCGCCGTTGTTTCTTGAAATTGGGTATTATAAAATTTATGCTTTAGCAGGTTCAGGCATTTTTTATGGGTGGTTACTTTATAAATACGAGCGTCAAAATACACTGAAATACTTGTTCCAATGGCTACTACTCAGTGTTTGGTTCTATTGTACCCCTTTACTATTTGGATTTATATGCTATTTTTGTTTGTGGCATGCCTTACAATCACTGCAACATCAATGGGGCTATTTTAAACGCTCTACGGCCGGATCAAGCACCAAGTTTTTTGTTTCACTCCTTCCTTTCGGGGCAATGGCCCTCCTTTTTTTAGCGGTGTGTATCTATTTTCGAGGATTCAAGATTAGCGAGGCATTTATATTGCTTTCACTCATCTCGCTGCCCCATGTGGCCATTATGCACCGATTGTATGGGGTCACTGCGAAATAAAATTAGTGTCTAAGACTTGTGAAGCATGGCTACTAAATCTGCGTAAAATCGCCTTTCATGCCTATTCTTATCATTGAATTCCTGTGATATTTAGTATATGTAAAATTCAATTCTTTAAATATAGTGCTTCTGCCCCAATTTTGAAAAGACCATGTTAATGATGGCATACAAATAACTGTTATTTATGTGCTTAAATTGACTTAAACCAATCCTTTTTAATACTTACTTTTTCAACAAGTTCGATTTCGATACCAAGTTTTAATTCTTTCAATTTTTCAGCAAGATCATTGCCGTCCATTAAGTCGATCGGTGGCGCTCCATCTCTTTGCGCTTCTCTCTTTGCTTCACGAGTAAATGTCCCAGTTGTTATAATAAGTCCTTTGTCTGCTCGACCAACCATTGCTCCCCTAAAGTCGCGAACAATAGATGGAGAAACGCTTCCTTTGTAACGCTTGGCTTGAAATATTACATGGAATGAAAGAACCCCTCCAAGTCTAAGCATACCTTTACCGTCAATACCACCATCATTTGTTTGTCCTGTCACTTCAACATTTTGAAAACCTAATTCTCGCAGAAGTCTTTGGCAAAGTCTTTCAAAAGCACTCGGTGAAATGCTTTGCAATTCCTCAATTATTTGTTCTTGCCAACTAAATTTTTGGATCTCTTCATCATCGTCCTGTCCTTCGATGATTTCTGTTGTCTTTGTTTTTTCTTTTATTAATCTTTCTTGCTTGTCGTCAACAACAACTTTTCGTTTTACAACTTCTTTGTCAACAGATTTAGACTTAATACCTTCTTCTGTCAATGCCCAAATACCACGGGATGAGTTTTCTAAAAGTCCATAACGTTTTAAATAGTTCCTTGCCCATGCAAGTCGATACGTAAACTTACTCGTGTTCCCTCGATGAATTTCGTTTATTTGTTCTTCTGTCAGTTTGAGAATTATCGAAACCTGTTCTTCGATTTCCGGAACTGAACCTGAACCACCTAGATTTTGTAATGCTATCAAGGTCGGGTTGAAAAGGTCGTCAAATTTATATTCAAATGTCTCTTTCATTCTGTCGTTTTAAACGTGCCACCAACTAATAATTAGACCTCCTTCCCAGAACGCCCCAACAAAGGTATATAAAATAGTTGACTAGTAAGCCGTACTTTTGCCCAAACAAAAACAAGTATGAAAGAAATATTGCGACAAGTAATGAGTCAGACCATCCCCATCGCCCAAGATGAATGGGAAGCCTTTGAGCCATACATTTCCACTAAAACAGTGAAAAAGCGCGAACAAATCGTGCGGGAAGGCCAGACTTGCACCGAGATTTCAGTATTGATGAAAGGCGCATTCCGCCAATACCACGTCATAGATGGCGAAGAAAAAACAACTTTTTTCTACTTTGAAAACCACTTCGTTTGCAATTACGAAAGTGTTTTGCTCCGTGCACCCAGCGACCTCGTCATAGAAGCCATGGAAGACAGCGAACTGCTTTGTTTCAGTGTCGAAACCCTAGAACGCCTCTATCGCTTATATCCAAAATATGAAATTTTTGGCCGCTTGATTGCAGAAAACGTATATCTCTGTGCCATGGAGCGGCTTAAAACATTCCTCCTCAATTCACCAGAAGAGCGGTATCTCAAGTTTTTGAACCACCACGACAGCCAACAGATCCTTACTCGAGTACCCCAACATTATATAGCATCTTATTTGGGTATTACGCCCGTTTCCTTGAGCCGTATTCGCGCTCGCATTGCGCGACAAGACAAGCCTGCTCCTATTTTTTCTTAGGGCATCATGTTTTCTTATCTTTTGTTATCGTTTTAGCCTAAGCGATACCCCCACCTTTGCAGCATAAACAATTACATTATGCACACTATATTAGGTATCAACGGTATCACGGGCAAATTGCTCGCAGCAGAACTCATCCAACGTGGTCACTCCGTACGCGGTGTTAGCCGCCGCCCTTTTCCGGGAGCATGGCAACACGTAGCCGCCGATGTCATGGATCCTGCCCAACTCCACTCTGCCCTAAAAGGCTCAGATGTAGTCTATTTTTGCGTGGGATTGGAGTACAATATCAAAGTTTGGGAACGGGATTGGCTCCCATTGATTGAGCGCGTTATGGAGTCGTGCATAGCCCATGGCTCAAAATTAGTGTTTCTCGACAATGTCTATATGTACGGCCTAGTAGAAGGCACCATGACCGAAGAAACACCCATGAATCCCAATAGCAAAAAAGGTCAAGTGCGTAAGGCGATGGCCGAAAAACTATTGGATGCATTCCAAAATAGGGGATTGCGTGGGTGCATTGCTCGTTCCGCCGATTTTTACGGCCCTGATTGCGAAAAAAGCATGTTGACCGCCACGGTATTTGAAAATATTGCCAAAGGCAAATCAGCCCAGTTACTCGGCAATGCCGACAAAGTACACGCCTTTACTTTCACGGAAGATATTGCCAAATCAATGGCCACACTAGGTCTTGACAGTCGTGCAGATGGCCAAGTATGGCACCTGCCTACCAGCCCTAATCCACTCACCGGCAAGGAAATGGTAGCGGCTATCAGCCAAGCCATGGGGCAACCGACCCGCTTGATGACCATGGGCAATTTCATGGTATCTTGCTTGGGTCTTTTTATCCCTATCTTAAAAGAAGTGCGTGAAATGATGTACCAATACAACCACGATTATCGCTTTAGTTCTGAGAAGTATGACCGTGTTTTCGGAGATATTGTGCCCGTTCCTTATTTGGAAGGAATTCGGAAAACGGCGGCTTTTTACAAGGGAACGGTGAAACAATAAATGCGCTTTTTAGTTAGATTGGGTAATTGTGATTGAGTATTATTTATCCGATGGTATAGTGCTTATTTGAATAAAAAGCACTATCTTTGCTTATCAATAATTCAATCACCCCCGTATCGAAACACTCGTGCGGACAACCAACTAATTTAAAATTATGGAATTTTACAAAACTAAAATTCGGCCGTGGATCGGTATTGTTGTATTGATCGGAATAGGCATCTTCATGATCTCAGATCCTACAGCAATGGATGGCAATGAAGTGCATGGTAGAAACGCACTGCTCAAATCACTGCTAAAGGCTATCTGGGGGCTTCCTGCTGGTATTCTTTTATTGGTAGGTGGGCTTGTACTAGGGTATTTTCAATTCAAAAAAAGCGACGACCCAGAGGAAGGGTAACGCTGTTTCTGACACTTAAAATTAGAAAAAAATTAATCCATTAGGAGCGGTACTTTATTTAGGTGCCGTTCCTAATGAAAAGGGTGTCATCCATTGATAATGCCTATATCCAAAACAAAGTAAAATCCTTTTTGTTACTAAACTTGTTGCCATGAGGGGACTAACCGCCGCTCATCGCAATAATAAACGTAACAGAAAGATTCATGACACAATCTAAGATATTAATAGTAGAAGATGAGCCTAGTATCGCCGACTTGATTAGTCGCGCCCTACGCGAAGGCGGCTACGAAACCTTCATCGCTCCCAATGGCAAGATTGGGGTATCTTTATTTGACATCATCCGGCCTCAATTAGTGATCACCGACCTCATTATGCCAGAGATGGATGGCCGAGAACTCTGCCGGTATATCCGGGAGCAAAAAAGCAGTATTCCAATCATTATGCTCACCGCACTGAGCAGTACAGAAGATGTAGTACAGGGGCTGGATGCAGGTGCCGACGATTACCTTGTTAAGCCATTTCGAGTGCCTGAATTGCTTGCGCGGGTACGCGCCATACTACGCCGTGCAGAACAAGTAGAAACGCATCAAGTCAGTACTTTGGAAGATTTGGTTCTTAATCATGAGACGAAAGAGGTGTTCCGAAACCAAGACCTCATCACCCTCACGGCTACTGAATTCCGATTGCTCGAATACTTGATCCAACACAAAGGAAAACTCAAAAACAGGATGGAAATATTGGAAGAAGTCTGGGGACTACACAATGATCCAGGCACCAATGTAGTAGATGTGTATATCAACTATCTGCGCAATAAAATGGACAAACCCTATGAAAAAAAATTGCTCCACACCAAAGTAGGGTTGGGGTTCATCCTTAAAGCCTAACGCGATGAATCAGGTCTTACAACTCACCATCCGTCAGCGACTCCCATTGTTTATTTCGCTTTCCGCACTGTTCGTACTGTTGCTAGAGGGTTATTTTATTTACCAATATTCTGTGCGCTTTTGCGAACATGAGTTCCGCGACCGATTGCAGCAGCGACTTACAGAAGCCGATTCCATGATTGCCCAAGATCGAGAACATCCGTTTGATGTGATCAAGGGTTTGTCTGGTGGAAACCTTCCTGACGAAAAAATATTTTATGGTACTGATCCACGTCAGATCATACTGCCCAATGGCGACGGTGCACTGTCGCAACTGGTGGATACCTCACAGTTTCACTCCTGCAATTTCTGTTTTGCACATGTGGGCCAACGAGATTATGGCATCAGGCACGACCATACAACACACAGCACATTAGTGGTTTCTGCCGTAGATCGCTACGGCCAAAGCAAAATGAAAAACCTGAAATATGGCATCATCTTAGGCATCTTGCTTGGAGTCTTACTGCTCACCATCGCTAGTTGGTTTTGGGTTAAAAAAATGCTACAGCCCATATCTGATAAAATCAAAAAAGCACAAAATATTGGGGCCAAAAGCCTTAATTTAAGGTTGGACGTAAAAAACAATCACGATGAGTTGGGGCAACTAGCACTTACATTCAATGAAATGCTAGAGCGTATTGAAAAAGGATTTCGTTCGCAGCAACAATTCATACGAAATGCCTCACATGAAATGCGAACGCCCCTTACCGCCATCACTGTAGAAACAGATTTGGCACTACAACAAAGCCGAACGCCCGATCAATACCAAAATATACTAGAAAACGTACGCCTTAAAGCCGAAAACCTGAATGACTTGGTGGCTCAACTGCTGCTCATGGCCAAAGTGGAAACAAATCACCAATCTTCTGACCAACTCACTACTGCTGCCGATGAAGTACTGATGTCGGCCTTGAGAACCTTACAAGTCAAATACCCAGAAGCCCACCAACACATTAGACTACAATTAGAGGCCGCTGATGCTTCTATGTTTTTAGTGCGTTGCGATCCTGCTATTTTGGAGGCTGCTTATCATAACATATTAGATAATGCGATTAAATATGGGAATAAACAAAAAGTAAATGTTCGTTTATTTATATTGGATCAGTATGTCAGCCTTCAAGTGACAGACTATGGTCTGGGTATTAAGCCAGAAGAACTAACCCATTTGTTTGAACCCTTTTACCGCTGTGAAATCCATAGCAACTTACCTGGAAGCGGTATTGGCCTCTCCTTAGTAAAAAGCATTGCTGAAAAATACGGAGGTAGTATCCATATTGAATCAAAAATCACCCATGGCACAACGGTTTTATTCAAATTGCCAACCCAATCGTAAAGTCTAATTATATTCTAATATCATTCTTATTATATCTTAATTCATCTACCTACACCTTTGCATCATAATTAAACAATTATACTAAATTATGCTACACACAAAAATGAATTTTGCTGCATTGATGATAATGTTAATCATGAGCAGCTGTGCTACAGTGATGCCAGACCAAGTAGGTGTAAAAAGAACCTTCGGACGTATCCACGATAATGTACGCCAACCGGGTATTGTTAGTTTCAATCCTTTTTCAACGAGAGTGGTTAAGGTACCTATCAGAACCATGAATCTTGCCATTACTGAAAATCTTCCTTCCAAAGAAGGGTTGACCATCCGCTCAGAAAGTTCTATACTTTACCGAATAAAGCCTAAGGCTGTTCCCCAGATTTTGAAAGAGACAGGGATGGAGTTTGAAGACATGCTTATCCTCCCCGTATTTAGATCTGCTGCTTCTGATATTTGCTCTAAATTTGATGCCAAAGACATGCACAGTGCCAAACGCGCAGTCATAGAAGAAGAAATCAAAAAAAGGTTGATTGAAGTTTGTGAGCCCAAAGGATTTATTATTGAATCCGTTCTATTGAAAAGTATAACGTTGCCAGGAGGTCTGTCTAAATCCATAGAAGCCAAGTTAGAAGCAGAGCAAGATGCCCTAAGGATGCAATTTGTACTGGATCGGCAGCGGCAAGAGGCTCAACGTCAAATCATTGATGCGGAAGGTGCTAAAGAGATTGCCCGTATTCAGGCAGAAGGCAAGAAAAATGCTGCGATACTTGAATCAGAAGCCAAAGCAAGGAGCAACGAAATTGAAGCCCTAGGTATCAAAAATGCCAATGAAATGATTAGCACCAGCCTTACACTGAATGTTTTGAAATTTAAACAGATCGAAGCCTTTCAGAAACTTTCGGCCTCCCCCAATGCCAAAACGATCGTTACAGATGGCAAAACGCCTATGGTGAACATCTTGGGAGGCGAAGGAAATTAGAGTAATGTACTTCATATATAGTCACTTATAACGTTTTGATTTACTACCGGGCGCAGTACTTGCGTCCGGTAGTCTTCTTCTTTTTTCAAAAATTCAATCTAATTCACTATGAAATGTCCAAAGTGTAATATCTTTTTGGTACTTTCCCATCGAAGGGGTATCGAAATTGACTACTGCCCTGATTGCCGTGGAGTATGGCTTGATCGGGGTGAACTAGAAAAGATTATTGAACAAGATGATCAATTCTTGAGGGCGCAGAAAAAAATTCATCATGAAGATGACGACGTCTTTGACAGTCGCTCTAGTCAATCGCCTCAAGTATTTGGTCAGAATGAGGAATATAACCATCGTCAAAAAAAGAAGAAATCACTACTAGATACATTGTTTGATTTTTAGTTTTTTGTTGGAGGATCTTCCACCATCCAAACATTAGTATCAAGTATAAAGTATTGACATTTAACCATTTAGTCGCATAATAAAATACCATTTATGAAGTACATCATTCTCTTTTTTTTCACCCTATCCTCTTTATCTAAAGTCACAGCCAATGATAGTCCCGAGGTACTGGAATGGGTGCAAAAAATATCCATGAGCCTAGAATCAAGACTCAATGATGCAGTGACCTACCCCGATGCTGCCAATCTATTGATCAAACTAATGGAGTGTTATGAAGATTTCGATGCCATTGCTATGATGGGTTTATATTGCCATGATGCGCGTATCGCTGCTGAGCAAGGCCGCAACCAATGTAATTGGATAAATTTCATCAAAGAAAAAGATGTTTCTTCCCTCACTGTTCGTGCGCAGGAAGCAAGATTACAAGCCTATAAAATGCGCGATGCAGTGACCAATTGCTTAATGAACAGGAAAGAAGAACAACCGCTGTCCACCAAAACATTGACCTTTGCTTCTATGATCACCTCCAATGCTGATGCTATTGAGCATGATTTATCCGATGGTCTGGCTTCTAATGATTTTCACATAATGGCTCAAAAAATAGAACACGCAGAGCGTGTTTTTCACGATACCGAGGTGCTTGCTCAAAAACTAAGCAATTGCACTCCCGTACTGAGCGCCTCCAGAGATGGCCTGTTGGCCTGTGCTGATGCGCTAGCCTCCAAAGAGTGGCCGCAAGTGCAAGTATTTGCTCAAAAAGCAATAGATCATGCCATGCTTCTTAAAAAGAATGCTATGACTTGTCGGTAAATACAAATCGAGCAAACGCCAAAACAGAATCAAACCGAAAATCAATTTTCATATTTTTTAAGGCCTCCGAATCTTCCATTTTGCCATTTATCAGTACCAACCGCATACCCAAGGCTTGGCCAAAAGCCATATCTGACACAGAATCACCCACCATCCAAGCACCCTCCAAGTCAATATCAGGAAAAGCGGCCAAAGCCTGCCAGCCCATACCAGTGGCGGGTTTCCGACAAGGGCATTCGGCCTCCTTCAAGTGTTTACAGTAAAATATTTGATCAATCTTACCGCCTTCCATTTCAATGGTTTGAATCATTTTTTGGTGCACTCGGCCTAGGTCATCTTCAGTCATCAGCCCTTTGCCAATACCTGCTTGATTGGTCACCACCAAAACCGGATCAAATATTTGATTGAGCATAGCAATAGCCGTACCAAGGCCGGGTACTGGTACCCATTCTTCAGGAGTTCGAACATAGCCCCCCGGTATCCGTTCATTGAGTACCCCATCGCGGTCTAAAAAAAGTGTAGTTGGCATAGTGAGCAAAGATTAAAACAATTTTAAAACCTGTATCCATTAGATTTTGAGCCGGCAAATATATCACAACTAAGTAATTTTTGATGAAAAAACAATAAAAACCTCCAATTGGTACACGTTAGGTCACATAATCTACGTTTCTTTGCGCCGCCCCACATTATGGCACACGATACATGCAGCAATACATCAGAGCGATAGGACACACAGATTGGAGCAACGCCGATATCAAGGCAGAATTGGATACTTTTGCAAAAGTTTATGCCAAAAAACCAGTGTCTCACAACGATGGAGGCATGAAATCGCCCCATGCGTTTGCACTATGGTTTATGTTGCGCCGCCTACAACCCGACTGCGTGGTAGAGAGCGGTGTATGGAAAGGACAAAGTACTTGGTTGATAGAGCAAGCCGTGCCGGATGCTCGTATTTTTTGTATTGACATCAATTTTAAAAACCTTCAGTACCGATCCAAACGAGCCGTATATTTTGATAAGGATTTTTCGACCATTCAATGGCAAGAGGAAATAGCCAACCGCGAAAATACAGTCCTGTTTTTCGATGACCACCAAAGTGCTTTTGATCGCATTCCTCAAGCCATCTATTATGGATTCAAACACCTGATTTTTGAAGATAATTACCCCGCAAATACGGGCGATTGTTACTCCCTAAAAAAAGTATTGATGCAGGCCGGACATACGCCTATTGTTTTGAAAGACTGGAAATCGCAGGTGAAACGCATATTTGGATTAGAAAAACAAAGCGCAGCAGTCATTCCGAACAAACAAGACATGGATTATTTGGTATCGGTATTGGACACTTATTACGAGTTTCCGCCCGTTTACCAAAAAGCATATACCCGTTGGGGGGCTCCTTGGAGCAACGATGCTATCCCGACTCCCAGCCCTATACTAACCGGAGCCGCAGCAAGCCCAACAGAATATTTATTTGACTCGGAATCTGGTGATTACACTTGGATCTGTTACACAAAAATAAAGGCATGAGGATTTTTTTTTCATTATTAATGATGTTCATCATACCGGCCATTATGGTAGTCGGTGTTTTTTACTTGATAGCCAAAGCCTTGATGGGCATTACTTTCAATCCCGACTCCAATGCTTGGAAACGGATGGTAGAGCTGCTGCGTACCCAACTCAAAGCGCAATCAGGCACTTTGGTGCCTTGGGATGGTGAAATGCTGTCCCTATTGTCACTGAATCGTACAGACCTGAGGAAGCCAGGTTTTTTCAGATCCGTTTCATCGGGGGTATTCACCACCGTATATCAAGAACCCATATTGTCATACATATCTCAGCAGAGCGGCAAAGATCGGGTTATTATAGCCCATACCAGTGATAGAGAACTGATCCTGAGGCAAAAAATAAAGGAAACTGAAATTTGGGTGGACGGAAAGCCATTTGCCCTATTTATAGATGGGGTTTTGCTGGCGGCAGGCACTACTGGACGATTATTGGCCCGGTTTGAAGCCGCTCCCGAAGAAGCCCTTTGGCCCGTGGTTTTGGAAGACAAAACCGGAGCAGCGATCAACAATCCAGCCCGTTCAGACGGGCCTAACCCAAGGGCATTCACCCTGTTGCGCACGTTAAATAATTCAGAAGAAAACATTATATTGGCACTAATGCTCTTAAAAACAGTGTAAATAGTATGAAATACCTTCTTGCAGGCATGATTTTTTGCACTTTATTGAATTCCTGTTTCGACAGTAGCAAACCCATGAGTGCTAATACCCGCCAGACCATAGACTCTATTTCGAATGCCCAAATCGTAAAACTTCAAATCGAAATGGACAGCCTATGCAAATTGGATCGGATGGTTAATATGCCTCGCCTCATAGATTCGGTAAAACAAGTGCGCTTGAAGGAAATACAAGAAAAATTGAAGAATATGGCAAAGTAATTGCTGGTATTACTGTTCCAAAATGAATCCATTTGTACGTACAACCCTATTAATTTAAAACGCACCAATAACAAAACCGTGTTTCAAGCGTTTGTGACACGGTTTAATGAGCAGTGGATTATGCAGCCATTCTGATATTTAAAACTTAACTAAAGACAATCAAAATTGCCTTTCCTTCGAAATACTGATTACTTTTCACCGATTACTGTTAACTGATGAAGCAAATACGCTTATATATATTGTTCACCTGTGTGGTGACACTTTTTCAAACACAAGCCCACGCTCAAATGAAGGGCTGGGAACTCGGCGGCTGGGTCGGTGGCTCCAATTATTTTGGCGATCTCAACACCAGTTGGCGCGTCAATCGCACCCACATAGCGGGCGGCATCGGTGCGCGTTACAATTTCAACGACCGTCTTTGCGTTCGTTTTGGTGGGAACTATGGCGCTATTAGCGGCTACGATTCTGACTCGAAAAACGTGTACGAACAACGCCGAAACCTACATTTTAAGAGTCAATTGGCTGATATCACGGCACAATTTGAATTCAATTTTATGCCCTACGTACATGGACACCGCGAATACTATTACACCCCCTACTTATTTGCAGGCCCGTCTTTCTTTTTCTTCAATCCTAAAGCAGAACTAGATGGTACTTCGTACAACCTCCGTGAGTATGGCACAGAAGGCCAATTCAGGGGTGAAGAATACAAAACCTCCCAAGGCGCTATCGCTTATGGGGTTGGTTTCAAAATAGACTTGTCATACCGGTGGAGCCTCAATATGGAATTGAGCGCCCGTAAAATATTCACAGATTACCTTGACGATGTAAGCGGCGTATATGCCGATATTCGCGATGTACGCTCTCAACGCGGGTTGGTCGGTGCTGCTTTGGCCGACCGTTCGGGAGAGCCACCTATAGGGCTACCTGGCCGGCAGCGTGGCAATGGTAAAAAGAACGATGCCTACGTCATGATGGGGGTCGGTATCCAATATTATTTTGGATATATTCGTTGCCCAGAGTTTTTGAGATAGGGAGATTTTCTTTGCTTTTTTGATGTTATTGGTATCCCGTTTGATGATCTCATCAGCGGAGGTATCGCTGTGTCATTACATCACCCATCATTCGCTTGTTATCAAGTACATGAAAATCTTTTATACGCTACTGTTGTGGCGTTAGATATTTTCGCTATCTTTGTAGGTCGTATGTAATTTTTGCAAGCGAAAAGTTCAAATATATAAATTCAAGCATGGCAAGTAATCAATTTATACCAATAAAGGTTGATGACCTATCTTTAGATCCCCAAAACCCGAGGCTACCCGAAAGGCTAATAAAAGGCTCTGAAAAAGATGTTTTAAATTGGATGTTATCGGATGCAACGCTTGTGGATTTGATGGCTTCAATAGCAGAAAATGGTTTTTTTAATGGAGAACCCATTCTCGTTGTTGAAGAAGGAGGAAAGTATGTAGTTGTAGAAGGAAACAGGCGACTTGCCTCCATAAAACTTTTGGCGAATCCTGAGTTAGCAACGGAAAGCCCAAAAACGATTCGAGCAATTTCTGAATCGGCAATTACAAAAAATAATATTCCAACTGAAATTTGGGTTTACAGGTGTGTTGATAGAAATGAAGTTAGGAATTACTTAGGATTTAGACATGTTTCAGGCGTAAAACAATGGCCGTTGGTTTCAAAAGCCAGATATTTATATGACTTATTTCAGAAGAAAAATAGATTCGAATATGAAGTCTATACCGAAATAGCAAAAGAAATTGGAAGCAAGGGCAATTATGTAAGAAAACTCCTAATTGGTTATCAAGCATTTCAAATAGTGCGAAAAAGAAACTGGTTGGGCATGGGAGAGTACTTGAATGAAGAGTCATTCGATTTGTCACTTATCTCAGAGGTTTTAAATGGACAATCTATTGTAGCAAAGTTTGCAGGAGTTGATGTAAGCAGTGAGAAACCCTTTGACAAAATTAATGACGAAAATTTCGAACAATTAATAAAGTGGTTGTATCAAATTACAGAAACAGGAAGAACAAGAATTGGCGATAATAGAAACCTTAGACTACTCAACAAAATCCTACAAAATGAGGAAGCCAAAAAAGCATTTATTGAAGATGGCAAGTCTATTACAGAGGCTGCTGAGCTCACCGATTTATCAGATGATAACATACGCTATTACCTAAACGAAGCAAACGCAAACTTAAACGAAGCCCAAAAGTTAATTCATAAGGCAAAATATCCGGTAAAAAAAGATGAAGACCTTTTAGAGGAAATTATTAGCTCCGCCGAGCTGATTACTGCCCACTTGAAAAAAACAATAAGACAAAATAAATTTAAACCCCAAGCAATCGAAGAATAATATGCCCTACTTAGATATAAGCAGAATTGAATTGCCTAAGCAGGAAACAGATTATAATGTTTGGGCAGATTACATTGAATTACTTGCTATGCTGCATCCTGATAGAAAACTCAGTGTTGAAGCGATTAAAGATAGATTGTTGGACGAAAATGATGGTGATAATAGAAAAGCATTGAGTCAAATAACTGCAATGAGTAGGAGAGTCCTTACTCCCGACATTGACAGAATTGCAGATGACCAATTTGAGGGCGATACCGACCCCGAAGATGAACAAAGAATAAAAACTGCAATTATTGGTGTATTAGATTATATGAAATGTAGAAAAACAATTGTAAGTAATTATTACCCATTTGAAATTGACAGTCGATATTCTGTTTCTTTAAAGGACGGATTGACTGATAAAAATAAAATTTACACCATACTATTAATTTCATCCTTGATTAGAGTAATCAATCGAGCAGACGGATTTTCATACAGAATAACACATAGATTTGAGCATTTATGTGAATACCCATTTGGTCTATTGATTCCTCAAATAGCAACTAAAAATTTTTTTGGCGCTGGTGGTGAATTTGCAAATGAAACAGGGCAACTATCAGGGCAATTATTTTATGATAAAGTAAATGCTTTGGCTAAGAATTTGCGATTACATTTACATCCTGATTTCACTCGTGATTCAGCAGGGGTTCACAATGTTGGCGATGGTGGTTTAGACTGGGTGGCATGGATTTCTTTTGCCGATAATCTACACATGCTTCCAACATATTTTGCTCAATGTGCTTGTGGAAATGATTGGGAAGATAAATTATTTGACGCTAATAAATCAAAGTGGGGGCAGTATATTTTATTCGGCTATGACTACCAAATATTTCACTTTATTCCAAAGTCATACCGTGAATTAGATCATAAATGGTTGAACAGTATGAAACTTCATTCTGCTATTTTAATTGACAGATTTAGAATTATTGAACTCCTTGAAAAAAGCGGAAAAGAGAATGATGTAGTGGCACTTTATGAGGATTTGCTAACAGAATTAGAAACTACGGAAGTTGATTTTAATTAAGATTGCATACTTAGGGCTTGTAAAATTCGAGTCAGTAGTAGTAGCCCAAAACAAAAGAGATGGCCTGTTCCCAGACCACCTCTTTATATTTGAAGCATCAATTTCAGCATCACACTAACCCAAATCAAAGCGATCAAGATTCATCACCTTAGCCCACGCTGCCACAAAATCTTTGACAAACTTCGCTTGACCATCCGCACAGCCATATACCTCTGCAATGGCGCGGAGTTCGGAGTTAGAGCCAAATATAAGGTCTGCGCGAGTACCAGTCCATTTGATTTCGCCCGTTTTACGGTCACGTCCCTCAAACACATCCTGCGATTCTGAGTTCGCTTTCCAAGTAGTACCAAAATCGAGTAGATTCACGAAAAAGTCATTGGAAAGCGTCTCTGGACGCTTCGTGAATACACCGTGCATCGTGAATCCAAAATTCGTATTAAGCACCCGCATACCACCCACCAAAGCAGTCATTTCCGGTGCAGTCAGTGTCATCAATTGCGCCTTATCAACCAGCATTTCCTCTGCTGATGTTTTGTGCTTAGGCTTAAAGTAATTGCGGAATCCGTCTGCCGCAGGCTCCATGACAGCGAATGAATCCACATCAGTGTATGCCTGTGTGGTATCAGCCCGTCCCGGAGTGAAAGGAACCTTTACTTCATGGCCACCACTTTTCGCAGCCTTTTCTACGCCTACACATCCGGCTAATACGATCAAGTCGGCCATCGAAACCTGTTTGCCGCCAGACTGAGCACTATTGAACCCCGTTTGAATAGCCTCCAATGTATCCAGTACCTTGGCTAATTGAGACGGATGATTGATTTCCCAAGATTTTTGAGGAGCCAATCGAATACGTGCACCGTTGGCACCGCCGCGCTTGTCAGATCCACGGAATGTAGATGCTGAAGCCCAAGCAGTTGACACCAATTGAGACACTGTCAGCCCTGAATCAAGTATTTTGGCCTTCAATGCAGCGACATCGGTATCATCAATCGGTTGATACGTAATGGCTGGAGTAGGATCTTGCCAGATCAACACTTCCGTAGGCACTTCTGGGCCTAGGTAACGCGCAATTGGCCCCATATCGCGGTGGGTCAATTTAAACCAAGCACGAGCAAATGCGTCTGCAAACTGATCAGGATTCTCGAAAAAATGCCTTGAAATTTTTTCGTAAGCAGGATCCACCCTCAAAGCGAGGTCGGTCGTAAGCATTATGGGCGCATGACGCCTTGTTGCGTCGTGGGCATCTGGCACCGTGCCAGCACCAGCACCGTCCTTGGGTGTCCACTGTTGCGCACCGGCGGGGCTTTTGGTTAGTTCCCACTCATACCCAAATAGGTTTTCGAAGTAGTTGTTGCTCCATTTGGTTGGAGTGGTAGTCCATGCACCCTCAAGGCCGCTAGTAATCGTATCAATACCGTGACCAGTGCCGAATGTATTTTTCCAGCCTTGGCTCTGCTCCTCTATGCTTGCTGCAGCAGGTTCTGAACCCACATACTTGCTTGGATCAGCGGCACCGTGGGTTTTTCCGAAGGTATGTCCACCAGCAATCAGTGCGACCGTTTCTTCGTCATTCATAGCCATACGTCCAAAAGTTTCGCGTATATCACGAGCCGATGCGAGCGGATCAGGATTTCCGTTAGGGCCTTCTGGATTCACATAAATTAGTCCCATCTGAACAGCAGCCAATGGATTCTCCAGGTTGCGGTCACCAGTGTAACGTTTGTCATCCAACCACTCGCGTTCAGAGCCCCAATAAATGTCTTCTGCAGGTTCCCAAACATCTTCTCGTCCGCCAGCAAAGCCGAAGGTCTTGAAATCCATTGACTCCAGCGCACAGTTGCCAGCAAGGATCATCAGGTCGGCCCATGAAATGTTCTTGCCATATTTCTGTTTGATTGGCCACAGCAGCAAACGAGCCTTATCGAGGTTAGCATTGTCAGGCCAACTGTTGAGCGGCGCAAATCTCTGAGTGCCAGAGCCACCACCACCACGACCGTCAGCGATCCGGTAAGTACCAGCACTGTGCCAAGCCATCCGAATGAAGAATCCTCCGTAGTGACCGTAGTCGGCTGGCCACCAATCTTGAGAGGTAGTCATCAGATCAAATATGTCATTCTTGACAGCACTCAGGTCAAGGGCATTGAATGCCTCCGCGTAGTTGAACGTCTCACCCATCGGATTGGACAGGGCAGAGTTTTGGCGAAGTACACTCAGTTTCAACTGATTGGGCCACCAGTCACGGTTTCTAGTACCACCGCCTGCGCTTTGCTTGAGTGCACCACCAGAAAAAGGGCATTTGCCTTCACCGTTTACACTGTACGAAGGCGTACCCGAAGATGTGTTATTTTCCATTTTTTATAGATTGATAAAATAAATGATTTTGTTTGTGGCACAAAATTAATGGAATAAAACCATAGTTCTAAATAATAATTTCTATACTTGTATAGTTTAAGACTATAGTTATGACTTTGCAGCAATTAGAATACATATTGGCAGTGGATGCCTACAAGCAGTTCTCGACGGCTGCTGAAAAATGCTTCATTACGCAGCCCTCTTTGAGTGCTATGATTCAGAAATTGGAAGACGAATTGGGCGTAAAAATCTTTGACCGGAGCAAGCAACCGATCCTACCGACGGAGATTGGCATTGAGATCATTGCGCAAGCCCGCTTGATCTTAAATGAGTCCGAAAATCTAAAACAAATGGTGAAAGACCGGATGGAAACCGTGAGTGGTGAATTGCGGCTGGGCATTATTCCCACCTTAGCCCCCTATCTTTTACCCTTGTTTTTAAAGGATTTTTCAGAAAAATTCAGTGATTTGAAACTTCGTATCACGGAACTAACAACTGAAAATATCATCGCCCATTTAAAAAAAGGAATCTTAGATGTGGGGATCATGGCAACGCCATCAAAAGACAATCAACTGTTTGAAGACCCTATTTTTTACGAAGAATTTGTAGTCTATGCGCCCAATGAAAACGCGGTACTCCAAAAACATTATGTGCTTGCCGAAGATATTGATGCCCATCGGTTGATGCTTTTGGAAGAAGGACATTGTATGCGGTCGCAAGTGATCAACCTCTGTGCTTTGCAAAAAACGCAAAGTTCACTCAGCAATATTACCTACGAAGCGGGCAGCCTCGAAACCTTGAAGCGATTGGTGGAAACGCATTCGGGTATCACGATCCTTCCCCATTTAGCCGTGCTGGATATGACTGAAGATCAAATCGAATATGTTCGTTTCTTCAAGCCACCCGCCCCTGTGCGCGAAATCAGTCTGGTGACCCATCGAAGTTTAGCAAAAAAAAGGCTGATTGCCGTCTTAAAGGCGGCCATTTATGATAATTTACCAGTCTCCATAAAAGGGATTAAGCAAAAACGGGTTATAGATGTTTGAAACCATGTACATTTGTCGTGAAAAGAATTCAAATTCATCCTAAAAAGTTACACCCCCCGACGAACGGAAAATAGAAATTTACAAAAAATAATTTACAATGCTGGACAACGAATTTTGTGTGTTTCTTGAATACGAAGTATCGAAGAGGTTTGCCAATTTCAGACCAAAAAAAAATAATAACCTAAGACACATGTTTAAAATAGTAACATTTATCCTTTTCTTGACTGTTACAAAATCCTACGGACAGACTAGCGTTTGTGACACGGTTTATAGCAATTCTGAGACAATGCCTAAGTATGACAATGAATTCAAAGGCTTCTCCGACTACCTCACGAAGGAATTGGTTCCAATTATTGGTACTTGTCTAAAGCAAGACGCAGAGATAACTACTAATTTGTACATTATCTTGACTATTGACAACAATGGTAAAGTAATTGAAGTAACATTTCCAAGATGTAATTTGACCCCACTTTGTAAAGTTGATTTAGAGAAAAAACTTTTGACAATGACCGGCTGGACAGCAGGGAAAAAAGATGGACAACCTATATGTTGTAAATTTAGTTTGCCAATTAGTTGTCTGAAGTGGGAGCGACAATACATAACAAAAAAAACATTATGATAGTAAATCAAAATTATAACGACCGTGCAAAAGAGTACGACAAAGTGTACGCAATTCTTGCTGAACAAGAGGATTTGAACAAACACAGCGACCGTGTTTTCCCAAATATATTTGCTCAACAAATAGTTTTGGAAATTATTGACAGTACCCGCCTTTGCTAGGCTACTCCTTCATCCCCTGTAATCCAACCCACTACTAAGCCCTCAACTCTTCTAATCGCCCCGCAGTCTTCATCAATTTCAAATAGGCCAGTTTATACGCAAATACCTGTTGCCAAAAATTAGTATCGGCTTCTGAAAGGGCTGTTTGAGCATTGAGTAGATCCGTGAGTGACACCACGCCTTCTCGGTATTGGAGGGTAAGTTTATCGCATATTTCGCGAGCGAGGGTCACATTATCGGTTTGGGTAGTGACCGCTTGCTGGGCATTGGTCAATTGTTCGCGAGCCTGTAAAAACTCCAAGGTCTTTAATTGGGTCAATTGTTGAAGGTCTTCTTCAAGTTTTGAACCCTCTAATCGCAACAAATTCGCCTTTCGAAACCGACGAAATCCGTCAAATACCGGAATTTTTAGCCTCAAACCTATCACCGCTATTCCATACCACCGCGATCCGGGATCCACAAAATTAGCATCAGAACGGAAGGTCTGTGCTTGAGCCGACACATAGGTGCCAAGGCTCGGAAAATTGAAGGCTTTGTTGCTATATATCTGGATCCGATTCAGTTCAATATTTCGCAGCACCAGTCGGTGTTCCGTGGTAGTTTCTGTTTCCAGTCCTATGCTTTTCCAGCGCAGGGAGTCCGCCAATGGGTTCTCCAAGGCTTCAAAAGGTTCTAAAGGGGCTTCAAAAGCGACCCCGCATATAAATTTAAGCGTTTGTTTCAGCGAACTGATGGCCGTGTATAAGTTTTGGCGTTGGGTCTGCAAATTAGTACGCGCCACCTTGATTCGTTTTACATCCGTCGGTATAGCATACCCATTGGCCAATTGCAACTGTGCCATCCGCTCCAAAGCCTCCAATTTATCTAAATTAGCATTGATCGCCCTCAACAATTGCTCCGTTTGCAAGGTCTGGTAATAAATGGTGGCTGTTGTAAATATAAGTTCTTCCTCTGTTTTTTGGGTCAATAAATCATAAATAGCGCGGGTTGTATTCATGGCAGGTACAGCGCGGCGCAGCGATTCATTCATCAGTTGCTGCTCCATCACAACACCAGCACCCATTTGCCAAGGGCGGCCTATTTGTAGAGGTACGTAAGTGCCGTCAGGCTGTCCAAATCGCTCTCCGGGTAGCAACTGAGTAGGCAAAATAGGGTAGTACTCCATACCCAACGTGGCATTGATCTGTGGGTACATGGCACTGCGGCCTTCTTTTAAGCGCAGTTCCAATGCTTCGCGCTCCAACTTGGATTTGCGAAGCGTACCACTGTTTTCCAGGGCCATTTCGATACTTTCAGCGAGCGAAACCGGGCGTGAGGGCTGTGCCGAAGCATATAAACTCAGGCATATAAACCCTAGAAGAAGTGCTTTTTTCATAATGCTATGTGTATTAGTATTACAGAAAATTCTAAATATACGAATCTAAAAATGTACCTCATGCCACTTATTGGAACGCAGGTACAAAATAACCATAGAGAGCAACACGATCCAATAACTAATTTCTGCCCCCCAAACCCAGATTAGACCAAGGTGGGTGTAATTGGTAACAATGTAAAGGTAACTTAAATAAACAGCCACTGTGATAAATTGCAAACGGAGACCCAACAGTGTGGCACCAGTGCCAGAAAGGGCGTTCATAAGCACCGATCCAAAAGTGGCTAAGGTCAGTAAGACCAACATTAAGTAGAAAATAGGCTGGGTCTCTCCGATGAGCGACATATCCGATTTTCCAAGCAAGGGATACAATACTTGACTAGGAAAAAGAAGGATAGGGATCGCCAGAACCATCGTGACCGCCCAGCATAATTGTCCTGTTTTCCATGCTGCTGGCATGACATCAGATCGGCGATTTTGACCGATAAGATTGCTAACCAAAGTATTAACGCCCGAGGAGAATCCCCAAAGCGGGATAGACAGCAATAAATAGACAGTACGAGCCAGATTGGAAATAGCCAAGGAGCGTTCCCCAAGATTTTCGACCATCCCAAAGAAAAATATCCAACTCCCCTGCCCGATAGCGGCCTGCAATACTACAGGCAATGCAAGCCGCAATTGTTGTTCAGTCAATCGCCAATCCAGTTCAGGGATGGTGAATATTTTCAGGGGGCGATTTTTTCGATCCATCACCATAAATATCACAAATACCCCGAAAGCGATCCCTTCCGCTATGCTACTCGCCAATCCCGAACCGCCAATCCCCATTTTAGGAAGGCCAAATTCTCCAAAAATAAGGCCATAGTTTAAAATCAAGTTGACCACGGCCAGCACAATCGTATCAAACAAAATAATACCCGGTCGCGCTATACCTGTATATAAAGAAATAAAGGCTACTCCCGCATAACTAAAAAATATACCGTAGGATCGGTAATGGATGTACTCCAAGCATTTTTCATATACTTTGGGCGAGTTTTCAAGGAAAAGTTGGAAAAACCATGCCGAACCAAAGCGCATAAAAAACCACATCAGCAATGCTAAGCACAACTCAAATAGGAGCATCGTATGGAATATATGGCCTACGGCCTCTTTATTCCCTTCTCCCATGCGTCGGGCAATCATGATTTGGCCTCCCCTTGAAAAAGAATAGCCTATGGCTGCCATCGTAATGTAAAATACCCCTACGAACCCAATGGCCGCAAATTCAACTTCACCTAAATGGTATAATAATACAGCATCACTGAGGGCAATGACATTCTGGGCAGCCGATCCCAACATAATTGGAGCCGAAATTTGCCAAATCTGGCGATATGTGAGATCTAGTTTCATTTTTATACCCTCAAAGGTAGTTAAGTATTGCACTTTGTCCGTTACAATCTTTTTTCATAGTGTATAAAGTGTAGAGTACGCCTATCTTTGCGCCTGATTGCGCTATAAAAGCGCGATAATATGCTAGACTTATGAAATATTTTTATTCTATTTTTTTGCTGACGTTGTTCAGCCACACCTTGGCCATTGGGCAAAAAGGGGACAAAGGCTCGGTACGCGGCTATGTGTATGATAAGGCAACGGCTCAGCCCATTGGCTTTGCTACGGTGAAGTTAGACGGAGCGAATTTCGGAGCCAATACCGATATCAATGGTTTTTTTACAATCACCAATGTACCTACAGGCCAATACAAGTTGGTGGCCAATTATTTTGGATACACCGACTTTAATCTTGAGATTGAGGTCAAGAAAGGAGAAATCATTTTCCAAAATATATACATCTCTGAAAGTGGTGCCCAGTTGGGCGAATTGGTCATCAGTGGCAAAAAAGAACAAGCCAAGGGCGAAGTTCAGATTTCCAAATTGGTGGTCACGCCCAAACAGATACGCTCCCTGCCTTCGGCTGGTGGTCAAGCAGATATTGCACAATACCTGACGGTATTGCCTGGGGTAGTATTTACTGGTGACCAAGGTGGCCAATTGTACATCAGGGGCGGCTCTCCGGTTCAAAATCGGATCATGCTTGATGGTATGACCATCTACAACCCCTTCCACAGTATTGGTTTCTATTCTGTTTTTGAAACCGAACTCATCCGCAATGTGGATGTATTGACGGGTGGTTTCAATGCCGATTATGGAGGCCGTATTTCGGCTATCGTGGATGTGAAAACCCGCGAGGGCAACCGCAAGCGTATGTCGGGATTGGTTTCTTCCAGCCCTTTCTTAGCCAAAGCGGTCATAGAAGGCCCCATTGTGAAACTTCGCGACGACAACGATGGCAGCGTTTCATTTGTGTTGACTGCCAAAAAAGGCATCATTAGCCAAACGGCACCCAAACTCTACGAATACGTAAACGATTCTGTAGGTATCCCTTTCGATTTCCAAGACGTATATGGCAAACTATCGTTTACTACCGGGAATGGTAGTAAAATCAATCTTTTCGGCTTCAACTACGAAGATGGCGTTGATTTCCCGATTGCTGATTTTGGATGGAAAAGTACAGGCGGTGGCATGGATTTTACGCTAGTGCCCAATAACTCCAATACCATTATGAGCGGAGTATTTACTTATTCTGGCTATGATTCAAGGATAGAAGAGGCCGATCGCTTAGAGCGTACGAGCGGAATCAATGGCTTCTATGCGGCATTTAATTTTAGTAATTATGGCCGTAATGACGAAATCAAGTACGGTATCGAAATCAATGGATTTGGAACCAAGTTTCAGTTTGTCAATTTCAAGAATTTTGTCATTAAACAAGACGAATATACTTCTGAGATCAATTCCTACATCCGTTGGAAGCGCAAAATTGGCCCTTTGGTCATAGAGCCAGGCTTCCGTTTGCAGTACTATAACTCCCTCAATGATGTCTCTCCAGAGCCTCGTATCGGTATCAAGTACAACGTTACAGACAAGATCCGCCTCAAAGCCGCAGGCGGCCTCTACTCTCAAAACCTGCTTTCCACCGTCAATGAGCGCGATGTGGTCAATCTATTTGTAGGTTTCCTTTCCGCACCCGATCGTGTATATGAGCCAGGTACCAACAATACGGTATCTACCAAAGACCGCCTTCAAAAATCGCGTCATGCTGTGGCCGGTATCGAGATAGATGTGGCCAAGAATATAGACCTGAATGTAGAAACCTATATTAAGGACTACAGCCAACTTATTTCACTCAATAGGTTTAAAGAAAAACAAGACGATCCCGATTATTTTGTCGAAACAGGCAAAGCGTATGGTATTGATATATCTGGCAAAATGGAGATGAAACACGCCTATATATGGTTGGCTTATTCATTAGGTTATGTAAACCGTTACGATGGCAAACAAACATACCCTCCCGTATTTGATCGCCGCCACAACATGAATATCGTAAGCACCTATCAGTTTGGTAAAAACGAATCTTGGGAATTGGGTGCACGTTGGAACCTTGGTTCTGGTTTCCCATTCTCACAAACCCAGGGCTTTTACTCCAATTATCAGTTTAATGGCGGTATTGGTGAAGATATTCCGGGAGGTAATCCTGATTTAGGTATTGTTTACGCAGCAGAACGCAACGGTGGACGTTTACCATATTACCATCGCTTGGATGTGTCTTTGAAAAAAATAATCAAGTTCTCTAAATTCAGTAATTTAGAAGTAACGGCCTCTTGTACCAATATGTATAATCGCCCCAATATCTTCTACTTTGACCGTGTTCGCAATACCCGTGTCAATCAATTGCCGATTTTGCCCACACTCAGTGCTACTTTTCAATTCTAAAATCACTTGAAATTTAAAATATATTAAACATGAAAAAATTATTATTGTTAGCCTTTGTTGGATTTGTGATGGCTCAATGCTCCAACGATTTTGACGTTTCAGCACCTTGGAAAGAAGTCCCTGTGGTCTATGGTATTTTGTCGCCTAAAGACACCGCGCATTATATCCGTATCGAAAAGGCATTCTTAGATGAGAATGTTTCGGCCTTAGAAATTGCTCGAATAGCAGATTCACTCTACTATCCAGAAGGAGCCATCACCGTGTTTTTAGAAGAGAAAGGCAATGCTTCTACCAAAGTACAATTGAGCCGCGTGGATGGCGTAAAAGAAGGTATTACACGGGCAGAAGGCATTTTTGCTACTCAACCCAATTGGTTGTACAAGTACAAAAATATAGGTACTACTCCTTACATTAAGCCTGATAAAAAGTACAGCCTCATCATCAAACGTACTGATGGAAAGCCTGACATTACCGCAGAAACTACGATTCCGGGTAATTTCATATTTCAGGTTCCCAACCCGCAGGCTTTGCCGGCTAGAATAAATTTCTCTAAAAATGGCTTTCAGGATATTTCATGGAGAACCACAGAATCTGGCGTATATTTCAATATAACCTTAATCGTTCGCTACCGCGATGAAGATGCAATGGGCAATACCTTAGCCCGTCATGAGTTGATTTGGCCCGCTTTGAAAAATACTCGTAGAAGCAATGTCAAACAGACAAATGGCCTTTATAATGCCGATGCTACTTTGACTGGTGCGGCATTTTTTGATTTTTTAACCCAAAATATACCAGCATCTATTGGCGAATTCCGTTATTTTGAGCGGATGGATATGATTTTAGAAGGTGGTGGGTTGGAAATAGAGCAATTGGTAATCTCTAACAATATCAATGCCGGCATCACGGGTTCTGAAGCATCCAATGCCTACACTAATATATCGGAAGGTTTTGGAATTTTGACTGGAAAAAATGTTACCAGTCTAACCAATGTATTTTTAGGGAGTGTAACGGTAGATTCTATGAATACTAACATTCTGACTCGCCCGCTGAATTTCAAGTATTAGTTCATAAGATTTCATAAATTAAAAACGCCCTGCACATGTCATTGTGTAGGGCGTTTCTATTTCCTGAAAAATAGGCTCTTAGTCAATATCACTAATCTTCATTTGAAACACAGCATTGAGGTCTAAACCTGGATCAGGGAAAAGGATCTCTAAGGTGTTGGCTCTAAAGGTTCCACTAAAAGTGACAGCTTTACCATCTTCAGCGAATGTAACATCCATTGCATCGGGGATACCATATATATAGGTAGAGTCGCCCCCGGGCTTTAATGTTTTGATCCCATATTTGCCAAAGCAGGCCATATTGACAATAGTACCGCTGGCATCATTAAGGCTAAAAATACAATCGCCATCACATACGGGGTCTTTATCATCTGATTTGCAGGCAGTAAAGGAATATAGCAAGCCTACGAGTAGCAATAGTTGAATATTTTTCATGTTCAAGTCAAGTTTTATTTGTGATACAATACCCTAAAGACGCAATGGAAATAGATTAGGTTGGTATTTGATATCGAATAAGTTTGTGCTTACCTGCTCCTTATAGTTGCGCGCACAAGGCTTTGATCAATAACCTCATTTTAGGTTCTGCTGCTTGAGCCGTCGCAATCACTTCTTCTAGGGTCGTTTCCTTGATTAGGCTAGGTGGATAAGCCACATTACTAACCAACGAAATCATCAACACCGCCAATCCCATATGGCGGGCTACCAGCACTTCTGGTACCGACGACATACCAGTACAGTCGCTGCCCCACCGGTGCAGCATCTCATACTCCGCAGGTGTTTCTAAGTTAGGCCCTTGCAAAGCAGAGTAAACTCCTTCTATCGCCCTGATTCCATGCTTCTTGGCTAACTGCATCACTATTTGGCGCAAAGCGGCATCATAAGGTTTGGATAAGTCAGGAAACCGAACCCCCAGCCGCTCATCATGCTCTCCGCGCAATGGATTTTCTGGCAACATATTAATATGGTCTCTGACCACTACTAGGTCGCCATTTTTTAAATGAGGATTTACCCCCCCTGATACATTGGTAATAATGATCCGCTCAATACCCAAAAATTTTAATACCCTAACCGGGAATGTCACCTGTTGCATACTCCAGCCTTCATAATAATGAAAACGCCCAGCCATCACCACTACCGGGTGTTGATCAAGGTAGCCGAACAACAAACGCCCTTTGTGGGTCTCGACAGTGCTCTGTGCAAAATGAGGGATACTATAATATGGTATGTCTGCCACAATTTCAAGGTCATCCGTTAAGTTACCGAGTCCGGTACCAAGTATAATACCCGTTTGAGGTTTGAAATTGGAGTGTGTGCGGATAAAGGTTATCGCTTCTTGTATTTGATCGAATAGTTTCATTCCGCAAAAATAAAGGCATTCTTGAAATTGCCACATTAATTTTGCATTCTACATCTCCCAAACCGGCCCAATCACCAAACAAAAGATTGCGAAGTGGTCATCAAAAAGAATTAAGCAAAAAAAACGAAAAAACTTTAATAAAAGTTTGGAATAAAAGAAGGTGTGGTAGTACCTTTGCGGCCGCTTAGGAGATAAGGGAATAACGAG